>NZ_JBVJHT010000006.1:248709-326669 GCF_055586685.1 Micromonospora sp. NPDC049529 | reverse complement strand
AAGACGGACTCTCTCCCACCAATTTTTGTTCCCCCCCCCCCCCCCCCCTCACCCCCCCCCCCCCCCCCCCCCCCCGCGATCGGCGGTGGTGCCAACGCTGCGGTTGCCCAGCACACCGCCAACCTTCGAGGACGGGAGCGGAACGTGACCGGTGCGGCTCACCCATCCGAGAATGCGGCGGCGGTTCCGGCCCGGACACCGAGAGTCTCGATCGTCGTGCCGGTGCACAACGAGGAGGATTCCATCGGCCCGTGTCTCGAAGCGGTCCTCCGGCAGACGACACCGGCCGACGAGATCATCGTGGTGGACAACGCCTCCACGGACGCCACCCGAGCCCGCCTGGCCGAGTACGCCGATCGGATCGTACTGCTGACCGAATCGCGGCTGGGCGTGCTGCCCGCCCGCGACCGGGGTCTGATGGCGGCCACCGGTGACGTCATCGGCCGGATCGACGCGGACACCCGGCTGCCGCCGTACTGGGTCGAAGAGGTCCGCCGGGTCTTCGCCGACGACACCGTCGCGGCGGCGACCGGGCCGGTGACCTACTACGACATTCGCCTGCCGGCGGCCCTCAACACGGTGGACCTGATGCTGCGCCGGGCCTGGGCGCTGCCGAGCCGGCATCGGCTCGACTGGCTCTTCGGCGCGAACATGGCGATCCGTGCCCGGGACTGGCACGCCGTCCGCGCCGACCTCTGCGACGACCGCCGCTACCACGAGGACCTCGACCTCGGTATCCACCTGCACCGGGCCGGCCATCGTGTGGTCTTCGGCGCCGGGCTCCGGGCAACCACCTCCGCGCGCCGCTTCCGTAACCGCCCGGGCGACTTCTGGGCGTACCTGACGATGATCGAAGCCTGCTACGCCAGCCACTCGCGGCGGGCCGGCAGCGCCCGCTACTGGCGGGCCTGGATCACCACCCGGCTGATCATGCTCTGCTACCCGTCGTTCCGGGCGCTGCACCGGACCCACCCGGCCTACGTCGCCGCCCCGCCCCGGAAGAACCCGATGGCCGCCGAGCTGCCCGGCGCTGCGAAGAGCCCAGGACCAGTACGTGGGTCTTAAGATCCACTGCTATGGTCCGCACCACACCTCCGCGTCCCCTGGACATCACCGCGCTCTTCCCCGAACTGCGGGAACATTCCACCACCGCTACCCGCCTGCATCCCCGGCCCGGCGCTCCGACCGTTGCGGACAGTTCGGTCGGCGGACCGCTGCTGTGGCCGGCCGACGAGATGTGGCCGGTCTGCGACGATGCCGGGGCGCACGAGCCGTACAACCTGACCACGCCGGCCGCTGTGCGACGCGGGCGGGAGATCCTCGCGAATGCGGAAGCCCGGGAGCCGCTGCCGGGCGGGGATTTCCTGACCGCGCAGGAGCGGGCCGAGCTCGATGCGGCCGACGCTCTGGACCTGGACGACCTGATCGAGGACCCGATGCCGTTGGTCCCGGTCGCGCAGCTGTACCGGCGGGATATCCCGGACTACGCCGGTCCGGACGGCACCGACCTGCTCCAGGTGCTGTGGTGCCCGGTGGACCACACGGACCGGCACTACAGCCCCCGCGTCTTCCTCTACTGGCGCGACAGTTCGACTGTCGGCCCGCTGCTCGAAGCGCCTCCCGAGCCGCTGGTGATCAGCGACATGTACCTGCCGGTTCCGTGCGTGGTGCACCCCGAGCAGGTTCGCGAGTACCAATACGCCGGCCTGCTCCCCGATGACCTGCGCGAGCGGCTCGCGGAGTGGGATAACGACGAAGACGAAGACAGCCGTCCCCACTACCAGACCGACCTGTCGCTGGCGCCGGGATGGAAGGTCGGCGGGTACGCGAACTGGTCGCTGACCGATCCGTACCCGATGGATTGTGCTGCCTGCGGCACCGCGATGACCTTGATTTTCACGGTGGACTCGGGCGACTGGAACGGTACGCATTGCAGCTGGCGCCCGTCCGAGGAGAACCCGACCGCGTCCCCGGACACCGTCGGCGTGCAGATCGGGCGTGGCTACTCGCTGTATATCTTCCGCTGCCCCGAATCATTCGATCATCCCTCGGCCACCGCTATGCAGTGACGCGGCCTCCCTCCATGCCTTGCCGGCCTCGAACGCACCCGACTCGGCATGACCGGACGTCCTCACACTTCGACGTACTACCGCTGACGGTCACCGATGGTGACGGGTGCCTCGAAGCCGGCAGCGCGCAATCGGCGGCATGTGCCCAAGCTCGAAGGGACCGAGCCCGCTACGGTTGGCCGGTGCAGCTACTTTCCGACGAGACGGTCCTGGCTGTCGGCAGGCTGACGTTGGCCGCGACCGAGTTGGAGTACGTTCTCGCAGGAATCGGGACCGGCCACGCGGATCGCGATTTTGCTGCGATCTTCACCGCTTCTGGCGAGCCGTTACGGGGAGCACGGAGCTCGGCTCGATGACGTCGGCGAGTTTCCCACTGGCCGTCGGCCGTCGAGTTCCATTGTGGGACCACGTCGGAGCAACGGCTCCGTCTCGCGGACCGGCGCGCAGTCTCCGTCACGCTGCATCCGGGCAACCTCGTGAAATCCTTCGGATCTGCCACCGGCCGGTCGTGCGGAACATGGTCTCGCTCAGACCATGGTGGGGTCCATGGGCGGTAGGGCCTGCAGACGGGCGGCGTCCCGGCCGGGCGGTGTGCCGAACAGGCGACGGTATTCCCGACTGAACTGGGTGGGGCTGTCGTAGCCGACCATACGGCCCACCGCCGCGACGTCGCGTGAGTCCGCGATCAGGCGGGTGCGCGCCTCCTGTAGCCGGATCTGCTTCTGGAACTGCAATGGGCTCATCGTCGTCACGGCGCGGAAGTGGCGGTAGAACGAAGTGACGCTCATCCCCGCGGTCTTCGCCAGTCCTTCGATGTGCAGTGGCTCGGCATACCCGGTACGGATGTGTCGGATGGCTCGGGCGATGCGGGAGAGGCGGCTGTCAGCGAGACCAATCTGGCGGATGGTGGCGCCCTGTGCGCCGTTGACCAGGCGCCAGAAGATCTCCCGCTTGATGGGCGTGGCCAGCACCGGGATGTCCTCCGGGCGGTCGAGTAGGCGGAGTAGCCGTACGACCGGGTCCAGCAGGTCGTCGGTGGCGTCGCTGACCGCGACGCCGGAGGCGTCGGTGCGTACGTCGGTCGGGGCCTCCAGCAACAGGGCCGCGATTGCGGCCGGGTCCAGGGCCAGCCCCATGCCGAGGAACGGCCGGTCCTGGCTGGCCCGCAGGATGTGGCCGGTGACGGGGAGGGCGAGGGAGATCACTGCATACTGCCCCGGGCCGTAGTCGAAGATCTCCTCGGCGAGGACCGTGCGCTTCGTGCCCTGGGCGACGATGGCGAAGGACGGCCGCGCCACCGCGGTCAGGGGCTCGGTCGGGGCGTGCGACTCCATCACCACCACTCCGGATAGCCGGGTCTCCCGGTAGCGGCCGGTGGCGTGTCGGGCGATGAGGGTCCGGAGTTCGTCGAGATGGCTCATATCAGCACTCACACTTGCATGAGTGGCAGGATTAGGCAAGACGGCGGAGGTATTCGCCTACCGGCTCCCACCGGCAGCGGGTGTAATGGAGAGGACAGGAAAAACCAGATCAGAAGGGCTAGCAGAGCATGTCTCTGGATTCGTACATCAGCCTCGGCCGGTCGGGCCTGCGGGTGAGCCCATTGACCCTAGGTGCCATGACGTTCGGCGAGGATCATGGCTGGGGTGCATCGGTTGAGGAGTCCGAGGCGATCCTCGCCGAGTACCTGGATCGCGGTGGCAACTTCATCGACACCGCGAACATCTACACCAACGGGCACTCGGAGAAGATCATCGGCGACTGGTTCGCCGGCCGCGCCGGACTGCGCGACCGGGTGGTCATCGGTACCAAATTCTTCGCCAACCTCTTCGAGGGCGACCCGAACGGCGGCGGCGCCGGACGAAAGTCGATCGTGGCCGCCCTGGAGAACTCGCTGCGCCGGCTGCGGATGGACTACATCGACATCTACTGGCTGCACAACTGGGACCGCACAGCGCCGATCGAGGAGACTCTGCGTACCCTCGACGACCTCGTCACGGCCGGAAAGATCCGCTACGTCGGCTTCTCCGACCTGCCTGCCTGGAAAGCCGCCGAGGCACAGATGACGACGCGGTTGCACGGCTGGGCGCCAGCGATCGGTTTGCAGGTCGAATACTCGCTGCTGGAGCGCACCAGCGAGGGTGAACTCATTCCGATGGCGCAGGAGCATGGTCTCGGCGTCATGCCGTGGAGCCCGCTGAAGAGCGGCTTCTTGTCGGGAAAGTACTCGCGCCGCCGCCCCGGCCCTATCGACACCCTGCGTAGCGGTCTGGTCGGCGGGCCGACTGAAGCACACTACGACGTCATCGACGTGCTGGAGGAGGTCGCTCAGGAGGTCGGCGTCACTCCTGCGGCAGCCGCACTCGCCTGGGTACGCCAGCGGCCGGGGGTCACCTCGACGCTGATCGGCGCGCGCCGGGTGGATCAGTTCCGGGCCAACCTCGCCTCGCTGGACGTACAGCTCAGCCCGGCGCAGATGGCCGCGTTGAACAAGGTGTCGGAGCCGACGCTCAACTTCCCGGCGGCGAACAACCAGTTGCTGGCACCGATGCTCGCCTTCGCCGGCGCGACCGTCGACGGCGTCCGCACCTCCGTCTCACCCCTGCTGGCGGCCAGCTCCACCCGGTACTGACAGCGGTTGACGGCGTCGGCCCGAAGGGCGGCTACGTCCACCGGCCGGTGGGTGACCCACGCCCACCGCGGCACGGTTGGTTGGCCCGTTGCAAGGCTCGCTGGTGCGCCGCCTCAGGCTCGCAGCGGCCCTGATCGGAAACGTTCGGGTACCCCGGAACCCGCTCTTCGCCAGCGAGCATCGTCGTGAGCGATAAGGGCCGCCCGCCCGCGCGGGCGGTCCTTATCGTCCCGATGGCTTACGCAGTCTGACTACGATCGGTCAGGGCAGAACCGAGGTACGCGCGCGGTGCGCAGCAGATCCGGAAGGCTGCTGGGCCCTCGCTCCTGACCCGGATGGCGCAGGGCTCGGCGCCTCCGTCGGTGAGCCAGTGGGATACACCCCTGTCAGCCCCGTTCAGAAGCGGTCGAGACGGCAGCCTGCCAGCAGCGGCTCGGCGGCGCCGTCGACCAGTTCCCGTGCGACCAGGCGGCCCACCGCCGGGGCGAGCGTGACAGCGGAGTGCAGCACCGCCACGTAGAGGCCGGGCACCTCGATGACAGGGCCGACAATCGGCTCGCCGTCGACCGGCATGGGGCGTACGCCGACCCTGGTGCTGAGCAGTTCGACGTTCGCGGTGCCGCGGAAGGTGGACCGGACGGCGGCGAGGGTCCGTTCGGGCGAGTCCGCGGCGGCGAGTAGCTGGTCCGCGGCGACCTGCCGGAGGTCGAAGTCCGGGGTGTTGACCACGGTGCGGACCAGGCCGGCCGGAGCGCGGAGCCGGAGGAGCGTCGCTGGCGACGGTTCGACCGGGACGCGTATGCCGAGCGGTGCGCCCAGCTCGGCCGTGGCCACCCCTGCCGCGAGCACCACGGTCGTACCGGAGAGGGGTCCTGCGGTCGTCTCGACCCCGGCGATCCGACCCGTGGGGTCCCGGCGGACCGCGGTGACCGGGGTGTCCGGATGGACCCGGGCGCCGTGGGCGCGGGCACCCGTGACCAGCCGCTCGGTCACGCCCACCGGGTCGACGGAGCCGTCACCGGGTGCCCAGACGGCCCACTCCGGGGGCTGCCGCAGGGTGGGCTCGATCGTCGCCACGGTGGCCGCGTCCACGATCTCCTGCCCGGGCCCCGCCTCCGGCACGGTGTCCGTCGCGCCCCAGGACAGGGAGCCGGACCAGTTCACCGGGAGTCCCGGGAGTTCGGCTTCGAGCCGGCGGTACTCCTGCGTCGCGGTCGCCCGCAGCGCGGCGGCCGGACCGGTGCGTACGCCGGACGCTCCGATCCAGGCGAACGAGTCCGCCGTCACGCCGCCGCCCGGCCGCCCGGCGTCGACGAGGGTCACGACGGCTCCGGCCCGGGCAGCGTGATACGCCACCGAGGCGCCGACGATGCCCGCGCCCACCACGATGACCGTCTCGTTCGATGTGGCACCACCGCCAAACTGAGCGAACCGGGAGTGAGACATGGCGACATCCGTTCCTGAGCAGCAGCAATCGACTCGATCCGAGGAGTTAGGGCAATACTGCTATGGAGATGGCGCATTGTGCTCACCGAGCGAATGTTGATCGGATCGCTGTCAACGGCACTTCCGAGCGTCCCGCCGCCAGGTACACATCTCGACATCGACAGTCCTGGATGCAGGCACGTCGGGACGCCGAACACCGAGCGTATCGGCTCGTCGTCTGCCTGCACGAACGGCGACAGGTCGACGGTCGTGGCCGGCTGACGACCGGGGTCGACGCCTCGGGCATCGACACGAGATAATGCCTCGTAACCCGGTCGGCGGTGTTGTTACGGTGCCTGGATGCCGCCTCAGCGCACCCTCCTGCCGCGCCCGACACCGGCTGCCTCGGGCCTGTCGTCCCGCGCGGTTGTCGCGCTCGGTCGAGGTCGGCCACGGCGCATGGCGGGAAAGCGCACCGCTCGGCCGCCCTGTCCCTCTGCGTCCTCACCACCCCGCACCGGGTGCGGCTGGTGGTCGACGCCGACGCGGGGACAGCGGTCGCGAGATGGAACACCGTACCCCTGAACAGCCCCAGTCTGGCATTGCACCCGCTGTCACCGCTGATGATCCGGCCGGACGTCGCATAGCCGACGCTGGCCGGGTTCGCCGGTGTCGGGATCGCGCACCGCGCCACAGGAGCACCGACCGACGGTGCGGCCACCGCGCGCTCGCCGGTCGTCGGACCGGACGACCACGCGGTGGCCACCGTATCTGCCGGCGGGCCGGTCGGCTAGAGCCAGGGGCCGTAGTGGGTACCGCTGCTGGTGACCGCGACCGCCCGGCTGTAGTAGGCGGACGAGTACATCCGCGACCAGCCGCTGTTGCCGCGCCAGGTCACGTACTGGCGGACGTTGCCCGCGGTCAGCCTGGTCTCCAGATGGGCGCCGAAGGACGCCACGTTGCCCGAGACGTACGTGGCGCGTACCCACACCGCCCGGCACGTCGGCGAATACCGGTGCTCGACCCGGTACCCCATGTATGTCCACTCGTCGAAGTTGGCGGCACCGGCCGAACAGCCGGTCGCCTGCGGGTCCTGGTAGTTGCAGGAGTTGCCGGAGCAGGTGACCAGAGTGCCCACCGCTGCACCCTGTGACGGCGTCGCCGAGGCGGGACCGGCGCTCAGCACACCGGCGACCAGGACGAACGCGAGGATCAGCAGCCGTAGGCCGCTCTTCGGCAGCGTCGTCGAGCGGCTCGCCGCCTGGGTTTGCATGCGCATCTCTTCGTACCTCTCTGGAAGTGTCGTCGCGAATGCGATTCATCCGCGGACCGGACGGTGGCGGCTGTCCCGCCGCCGGCTCGTGTCCGCTTCCAGGCTCGCCCCACCTCGCCCCTTGGGGCGACGCCTTTCGACGGAGCCGCAAAGCCCACGGTCGACGGCGGTCCCGTCGCTCACGAGCGGTCCCGTCGCTCCCGAGTGGTCCTGTCGTGGCCGTCGTGACCGAGCGGGGCCTCTCGTGGCCGTCGCGAGTGAGCGGTCCGGTCACGAGCGAGCGGTCCGTGGCACGGGTGGCCGGTCCGTCGCGGGTGGTCGGCAGACCCGAGCCACGCCCACGAGGCCGAGGCGTCGTATCCCCGACCGAAGACGGCGGTCGATCGGCTTGCGGAGGATCGTCGGCCCGGACCAGGCTGATGAGCGACGGTCAGGGGGAGGCCCGAGATGATCCGGATACATTTCACCGATCGCGACCTGGTCCGTCTCCGGCTGGCGGGCGGTCCGGACCCGATGTGGGAGACGCTGCTCAGCCTGCACCTGTTGCAGGCCCGGACCGGCGGGCCGATCTTTCAGCGGTGGCGGAACACGGTACGGCGACGGCTGTCCCCGACCCTGCGACCGCTGCTCGAACTGGCCCCGCCGTACGGGTACTCGCCGGACTTTCTCACCCCGACGGCCGGTGCCGACGGGCTGGACGCCGGCATCGAGGCGCTGCTCGCCACCCCTCGGCAGCGGCTCCGCAGCGACCTGCGCCAACTCGCCGCGTACCGCCCGCTGTCGAGTTGGACCCGGTCGCTGGCCGACGGTGAGCGCGAGAGCCTGCGCCTGCTCGCCACGACGGTACGCGACTACCACCGCGTCGCGGTGGCCCCGTACGCGAGCCGGATCCAGGCCGCGACCGACGCCGAGCGGCTCGCCCGGACCCGGGTGCTGGCCACGACCGGCATCGAGGGAATGATCCGTTCGCTCCATCCCGACCTGCGGTGGCGGCCACCCGTGCTGGAGGTGCACGGTTTCCGGGTCACCCGGGACGTCCACCTCGACGGGCGGGGACTGAGCCTGATCCCGTCGTTCTTCTGCTGGGAGCAACCGACCCTGCTGCGCGAACCCGACCTGCCACCCGTGCTGGTGTATCCGGTGGCGGATCGGCTCGGTCCGTTGGGGGCAACGGCGACTGGGCCGGCCTGTTCACCCGACGCGCCGCTGGTCGCCCTGCTCGGGCCGACCAGGGCGGCCGTGCTGGAGGCGGTCGACGCGGGCTGCACCACCACCGAACTGGCGCAACGGGTCGGGGTGTCGATCGCCTCGGCCAGTCGGCACGCGAGCGTACTGCGCAACGCGGGCCTGATCAGCACCCGGCGCCTCGGCGGTTCGGTACTGCACAGTCTGCGTCCGCTCGGCGCGGAGATCCTCGGCACCGCGCGCACCGATGCCACGCTGGACGGCCTTTCCCACCTAGTCTCGTCCCCTGAGCGATGACGATCGCGAGGTCCTGGTCGACGACGATTCGGAAACCGGCTTGGATACGGCCCCTGAAGCTGAACACTCGGCTGAGCCGGAGACGATCGATCCCACGCGGATCGAGCGCCTTGGCAGCAAGGCCAAGGAGGGGTTTGCGACACAGCGCCCGGAGTCGCGGACCGGCAGTGACCACTCAGAAGGGGCAGGTCAACGCCCAGCAGATCAGAGCGGCGCTGAACATACTCACCGCACTGATGATCCACCTCGGCGGCGACCTGCACGACACCACGACCGGCGACATGCTGGACTTCCAGCAGCAGGCCGTGAAACGCGCGCGGGAACGTTGCGCCAGCGGCGCGCATGCCGCGGGGCAGATGCTCGTCGATTTCGACATCCTTCCGCAAAAGACGTCACTGCGCGCGGCTCTGCGGACCGGGCAGTGGACGACAGCGCAGCTGGTGAATCGCCACCACCTCAGGAACACGCGTATCCGTGACCTGGTGGTGCTCGGCGTCGGCGGGGCGCGGGTGGCGACTGGTGCGATCACGGTCGGCGACCTGTTGATCCGATACCTCGACGAACGACGCCCAGCGCTGGGCTACAGCACGTTCCGAGGCTTGGTGAGCAGGCTCGTCGGGCAGATCTGGGCGGACATCGAACGCCGCCACGACGGCATCGAGACCACTAATCTGCCGCACGAGGTTGCCCAGGCGTGGAAGGACCGGGTTCCGACACTGCACGCCGCGCAACCCTAGGGGTTCTCAAGCCACGGTTCTCCGTGGTACGCCGGCGATCGTCCGGGGCGGTAGCCTCGTCTACCGGATCAAGCGCGAAACCACGGAGATCGCCGGCGTCCTCGCCCACGGACCGGAGGCCAAGTACGTCGCCGACGAGCCCCTGAGCTTGATCCGGAGCTGGGCCGGCGCCTGATGTCCTGGCGCGCGGTCAGCTAACGCGAGCGGCGACCAAGATCCCCGGCAGAGTCAAGTTAGGGCAGCACGAGGACCACCTTGCCCTTCGCCCGGCGCGTCTCGACGCGGGCGAGGGCTTCGTCCGCCTGGGTGAAGTCGTAGGTGCTGTCGATCTTCACGCGCAGTGCGCCGTCGTCGATCAGCGAGCCAAGCTCGCGCAGGTCGTCGCCGCTCGGGCGCATGGAGAGGAACCGGTACGTGTAGCCGCCCCTGCGGGCATGGCGTCGCGGGCCGAGGGTGGCGAGCCGGAGAGCCGTCTCGAACAGCACGGCCCGCCACACGGCCATGGTGTAGTCGTGGCGGACGGATCCCGGTGTGGGTGTCGCCGAGACGGTGACCAGGCGACCACCGGGTGCGACGGCACTGGAGAGTGCGGCGGCCGGTGCCCCGCCGACCAGGTCGAAGACCTTGTCGAAAACCCGGGAACCGGTGTCGATCGCCTGCGTGCGATAGTCGATGACCTCGTCGGCGCCCAACCCACGCAGCAGTGACTCGCTGCTGAACGAGGCTGTCGCCACCACGTGCCCGCCGGCGCGCGCGGCGAGTTGGATGGCGAACATGCCGACCATGCTGGAGCCGCCGGTGATCAGCAGGCGGTCCTTCGGTCGGACGTCCAGCACGTCGCGGATCGCCTGCAGGGCGGTCGTGCCGGCGAGCGGGACCGCCGCGGCAGTGACGAAGTCGAGGCTGCGAGGCATGGGTGCCACCAGCCTCTCCTCGATGGCGACCCGCTCCGCGAGCGCTCCGAGTCGTGCCTTGTCCGTACGGGCGAAGACGGCGTCGCCGACGGACAGGGAGGTCACTTCCGCGCCGACCGCCGACACCACACCGGAGAACTCATTGCCCGGCACGACGGGAAACCGCGTCGGATTGGCGAACCGGAACGTGCCGGACCGCTGCAGGATGTCGATGGGGTTCAGGCCGATCGCGCGGACGTCCACAACCACCTCGTGCGGGCCCGGGACCGGCTCGTCGCGGGCTCCGAGGCGGAGCACCTCCGGCCCGCCGAAGCCGGTGAATTCATAGGCGCGCATATCAACTCCGGGAAGAAGGAATAATTGAGCAGTGCCCAACGCTCGGAGCCCGCAGTCGCGTCGCGGATTGGCTCTAGCCGCGACGCGGGATGCCGGGCAGCCACTGCCGCAGGAGCGCGCCGACGTCGGCTCGGTTCATCGGCGTTCCGAGATCGCCCGTGCCGGGCACGTTCCGCATGCCGTCGATCACGATCTGCAAGTAGCGTGTCCAGGCCCCGGGGCTCACCTCGCGACTGTGCAGGGCGACCTCGCTGATCATCGTCAGGAGCAGGGGTACGTCCTCTGCGGTGACGTCGCGCCGCAATGATCCCTCGGCATGGGCGCGGTCGACCAGTCGCCCGATGACCGGCATGATCCGGTCGCGGATCCGGGCGAGGTAGCGCGCGTCGAAGTCGGCGCCGAGCTCGATATCGCGTACACCCTGGTCGGCGGCGTGCAACTCGGCGGCGCGTCGCAGGAAGCAGACGAACCCGTCCCAGCCGGTCGGCGCGTCCAGTGCCGCCTCGATCGCCGTGGCGTGCTGCTCCAGGCGCTCCTCGAGGGCGGCTTCCAGCAGCAGCTCCTTGGCCGGGAAGCGGCGGTGGACGGTGCCGACGCCGAGGCCGGCCTGCTGTGCCACGTCGTCGTAGGTCGCGGACAGCCCGCGCGCCGCGAACACGTCACGAGCGGCCTCGATGATGCGCTGTCGATTGACCTGCGCGTCACGCCGCAGCGGTCGATCGGACACGGCGGGGTCGGTGCTGTCCACTGAGACAGCGTAGCAACTGGAACGATATATTCCAGTTATGTGATCCCGGCGACAGAACGGGGCCCGGACACCGCACCGGAAGCACCGCGCAGAGCCGGCCCGAACACGAAGTGAACTCGTCGCCGGTGGTGCACGCTCGCTGCCGTGATGGGCGCGGTACCGGACGATCAGTTGCCGACTGCGGTGCCATGGCGAGTTGCGCGCCCGCCGAACGTCGCAGGGCTGCTCCGCCTGCTTGACCCACGCGCAAGGGCGCCAGAAACCACGACGACGACCCCGGTCTGTGGAACGCACAGTAGCGCCGACATGTCCACAGCTTGCCGAACATGACCGGATGCCCCGGTTCTCGGCACGACCGGACGTCCTTTCATCTGGCCGTACTAGCACCGAGAACTACCGAGGGTGACGGACACTCCGGCGCGGGCGCGCACGCTCGCGGCAGATCGGGCGGCAGTCGAGCATGTCGTCGACCACCGCCCGCTCACCGACACCGTGATACAGACCCTGAACCCTCGACTCACCGTCGCCGACCTGCGGAAGGACATCGCGGCGATCGGTTACCCGACCGCCGCGACGTAGCGGCAGGCTCGGCAAGCCATTGGCCGAGCGACAGCGTACGTACGTCATGACCAGGGACAGCTGTTGGCGGCCGAAGCGGACGTCACTCGGCGGGCGTTGTCGCTGGGATCGCTTGATCGGCCAGCCGCCGCAGCCTTTTGACCTCATCGATCAACTCACGGTCGGACGGCACTGCGAGAATCGTGAGGCCATCGGGACCGGGTTCCCGCTGCGCCAGCCGAAGCGCCACAGTTAGCCAAGCGCGGAGATCGGCGAGCTCGCGAGCTGGGTCTGTCACGCCTTGATCCTGCCACGAACGATCGGTGTCTCCTGTGCACCCGGACGGCGGCATGTAAGTAAGGGGGTCTCGTTGGATTGAACACTAATTTTGAAGCTCAGGGTTCGCGGATTTACGTGTTGGACCCGGGTGTCGTTCGGCTCGGTCGCCGCAACTACAACCTCCCGGATTTTCGGCAGTGAAGGAACCAGGGGTGGAGCCTCCCAATTCCAGTTTTGATATTCGTCGAGGCGAATCAGGTCGACCAGAATTCCGTCCCCATCACGAGTCAGCACCATGCCTTGGTCGAGGCGGTACAGTGGATCGAGCTCTCCTCGAACCGCCTCGATTACGAGGTTCGCGCTACGGGAAAGCTCGCATGTCAAATACCATACCGCCGTGGCGTTTACGTTTGTCTCGCGAAGGAGCCTTTCGTATTCGACAGCGTCCCACTTGCCGAGATTCACAGCGGTGCGTGTCGTGGGAACCGGTACCTTCGTTGAATTTCGATGCCTCACAGCACCATCACGGCTCGACGGCTGAGCGCAGCCAACTGCCGTCAGCCTGCCGCCAGGCGTGCCAGCCCGACGGCAGATCCAAAAACTGTGTGACCTCGTGATGAGCCACGAGGTGGGCGAGGTGCGCGGTTGTCACCTCCGGCTGCTCGGTCGGGTCGCCGTCGAGGAACTGCCAACTGCCATCATGATCGTGAATAACACCGTTGACCGGTCGTCCGCCGTCCACGATGCGCTTGAGTGTGGGTAACGGCCTGCCTTGTCCGGCCAGAGCAGCTGCACGACCGGGAATGGGGGTCGCTGGTAGAAGTCGATGGCCGCGCCGAACAGTCGTTCATGCCAACTGCTATGAACCGGAGCAAGCGCGAGTTCGTGCCCTTCGATTACACCGCCCAGCCGACGCTCCGGGGACAGCGGTTGTCCGTCACGGATTAAGCCGCCGACCGTGTTGACGATCGTCATGGCCCGCTGCTGTGGGATGCCAAGCAGGCACACTTCGACGCTGCCGTAACTGTGCCAGAGGCCGATCGAGTAGGCCCAGTCGCCCGTGGTCACTCCGAGGACACCGGTGACGCCCCAACCGTACTCACGCACCAGCCCGGCGTTGCGTCGCTCGCGCTCCGGCCAGGCATGTTCGGCCGGCTGCAACCCACGCTGCGGCGTGACGTCGCTTTCACAGAGCAGGCAGTGACACCCACGGTCAGGCGCGTCGGGCATCCGCAGATCGTACAGAGGTCGCATCCACGCCATGCGGACGATCAGTCCTTCCAACCACCGTGGCCCGCCGGGCCGGACCGGTCATCGAAACAAACCGCTGAAACCTCGTCGTCCATGCCATCCACGTCTCGACAAAAGCGGACACGTTTAGGGCACCTATGCGATGCCGTGCTCGTTGAACAGTGCCCATAGGCGGGGGTGTCGCAGGGCCACCGCTTCGGTGTTAAGTCGGGCCCAGTCGAGGTCGTCAGGATTGGGATCCATGCGTAGCGTTACGCCGCGCTCCTCGGCCACGACATCGCGGACGTCTCCGTCGATGTCCGCTCGCTGGTCGCCGACCTCGCGGGCCACGTATTCCAGGGACTCCCACGCGGGGTAGTCGTCGTCCCCCCAGGGACGTGGAAGCAACGCCAGGCGCTGTACGGCCGGAACCGTGGCGAGGCTGTCGGGGTCGGCGACCGCTCGCTCGTACGCTGTGCGGCCGAGCCCGACAAGCCACATCTGGAAGTAGTGAAATCCGTCGGTGCTGCAGCCGCCCTCCATGAGGATGTCCGCGGCTCGCCAAAGGCGGTATGTGTTGGCCGGTTCCCGGGTCGCGGACAGGTGCTGGACGAAGTCGAGCAGGTGGGAGCGGGAGATCCGGCTGAGCCGGTGAGCTAGGAATTTCTCGCGGTCGCCGGGCTTGGGTCCGGCTTGGTGAGAGAGCTCGATGAAGGTCCAGAAATCGTCTACGTCCACAGCGGCAGCGTAGGCATCCGCTCCTCGGCATCTTCGCAACGGATCCGCTCGCCGCCTCCGTGGTGATGTTCCGGAGGCGATGTAGGCGGCGAGAATGCGGTATCGACAGAGCCCCGGATCAGCCCGGCGGTGGTACGGGCATGTACCGCGACCGGCGGGTGAGCGGGATACCGTCCGGCCATGACGCCACGACCGAGCGGTGACCCCGGCATCGGGGAGCGCATCCGGGCGCGCCGCCTGCTTCGCGGTTGGAGCATCCGGTACGCCGCCAGCCGCGCCGGGATCTCGCACGCCACCTGGAGCCGGATCGAGAGGGGCAGGCAGGCTGCCGACAACCGGTTCACGCTGGCCGAGATCGCGGCGGCGTTGGATTGCGCGCCGGCCGAGCTGACCGGGGTGCCGGTGCCGGCGGCCGATCGAGACGTGGTGGCCGCGCACGCGGACGTGCACGCCATCCGGCAGGCCCTGGTCGACATCGACCTGTCCGAACCGGGGGCCCGGTCTTCGTCCCCGGTCACCGAGCTGGCGCGTACGGTCACCTTGGTCGACACGCTGCGGCAGGCGTGTGACTATGCCGGCGCCGCCCGCCTCATGCCGAAACTGCTCCGTGACCTACACACGCAGATCGCCGGTCCGGACCGCGCGGTCGCGGTGCGGTTGCTCTGCGACGTCACGTTCATGGCCTCGTCGGTGCTGCGCAACCTCGGCCGCCCGGCGGACGCGTGGCTGGGCGCCGAGCGCTGCCGGGACGCGGCCGAGGCCGGCGACGACCCGGTGCTACGGGCGTATTCCGCCTACGCGCGTGCCTGCGCGGCCGCCGGCTGCGGCTCCTACCAGCGGGGACTCACCCTGGCCGAGCGCGCGGTCGACGAACTGCGCGGACACCTGAACCAGGCGGGCGGCTCCGAGGTGTTCGGCTCACTACTGCTGGTCTGCGGGATGGCCAGCCGTGGCTGCGGACGCCCGGACGAGAGCCGGGCCTGGCTGGCCGAGGCCGCCGGGCTGGCCGGACGCACCGGCGAGACCTCCACGAAGGGCCTGTACTTCGGTCCGACCAACGTCGCCATCTGGCGGATCGGCATCGAGGCGGACGGCGGCGACCCGGGCTGGGCCGTGGAGATCGCCCGCGCCACGGACCCGGCGGTGATCCCGGCCGGTTTCCGGCAGGTGTTCTACTACGCCGACACCGCGCGGGCCCTGACCCGGCTGCGTGGTCGGGACCGCGCGGCGATCCGCGCCCTGCTCACCGCCGAACGGCTGGCGCCCCAGCACGTACACACCTCGGCCCTGGCCCGCGAGACCACCCGCGCCCTGCTTGACCGCTCGAACCGGCATGCCGGTGGCACGGAACTCCGAGGCCTGGCCGAGCGCCTCCAGGTCACGGCCTGAGGCGGGCAGTGGGCGTCAGCCGGCTGCGCCGATCCGCTCGGAGAACTCGACGAGGCGGTTGGAGAATCCCCACTCGTTGTCGTACCAGCCGAGCACCTTGACCTGGTTGCCGACGGCCTGCGTCAGCGGCGCGTCGAAGATCGACGAGTAGGGGTTGCCGACGATGTCCGCCGAGACCAGCGGCGCCTCGGAATACTGCAAATAGTGGCGCAGCCGCTGGGAGCCGGCCGCCTCGCGGAACGCCGCGTTGACGTCCTCGACGCCGGCACGGTGCCGGAGGACCACGGTGAGGTCGGTGATCGAGCCCGCCGCGACGGGGACGCGCAGTGCGGCGCCGGTGAGACGCCCGTCGAGCTCGGGGATGACCTTGCCGATCGCCTTCGCCGCGCCCGAGGAGGTCGGGATGGTCGAGACGGCTGCCGCGCGGGCCCGGCGCAGGTCGGAGTGCGGGGCGTCGTGGAGCCGCTGGTCGCCCGTGTAGGCGTGGACCGTCGTCATCAGTCCCGACTCGATGCCGAACGAGTCGTTGAGCACCTTCGCCAGCGGTGCCAGCGAGTTCGTGGTGCACGAGCCGTTGGAGAAGACGTCGTGGCCGTCCGGGTCGAGCGTGTCGTCGTTCACCCCGAGGACGAACGTGGGGACGTCGCCCTTGGCCGGCGCCGAGATGATGACCTTCCGCGCGCCGCCCTTGAGATGGGCCGCCGCCGCGACGCCGTCCGTGAAGTGTCCGGTGGACTCGATGACGACGTCGGCGCCGACCTCACCCCAGGGGATGGTGGCCGGGTCGGACTGCGCGAAGACCCTGGTGCGCCTGCCCGCGACGACGATCGCGTCACCGTCGAAGGCGACGCCGTCGAGGTGGCCGGAAACCGAGTCCCATTCGAGCAGGGTGGCCAGCGTACGGGCGTCGGTGAGGTCGTTGACCGCGACCACCTCGACGTCGGCGTTGTTCGCCAGGGCGGCGCGCAGGTAGTTGCGCCCGATCCGTCCGAACCCGTTGATGCCTACGCGTACCGTCATGACGTTCTCTTCCTCTTCTCGTTCTTGTCGCTCGGTGCGGCCGGTGCCGCCGCCCGGAGCAGGTCGAGGGCGCCGGTGCGGGCGTCGTCGAACGGGCCGGGGTCCTGCTGCGCGATCGCGAGCACGTAGCCGCCCTGGAGGACGGCCATCAGGGTGTGGGCGAGGCGCTCCGGGTCGAGGTCGCCGCGCAGCTCGCCCGCGTCGACGGCCTCGCGCAGCACCCTCACCCAACCGAGGTGAACCTGGGCGAACGCGCGGGCCACCGGGGCGAGCAGCACCGGGTCCTCGCGGACCTGTGGGTCCTGGGTCATCCGGCCGACCTTGCAACCCTTGAGGGCGTCGCGGGAACGCATCAGGTACGCCTCGATCCGCGCCATCGGGTCGCCCGGACCGTCGAGCTCGGAGGTGGCCGGCAGCAGGTCGGCGACGTTGCGTTCGAGGGCGGCGACCGCCAGGTCCCGCTTGGTCGGGAAGTGGTGGTACATGCTGCCCTGGCCGACACCGGACCGTTCGCGCACGTCACGCGGGCTCGTGTCGGCGTAGCCGCGCTCCCACATGAGCTCGCTCATCGTCTCGACCAGGAGTTGTCGCGAGTCCATGGCGCCAGTGTACCGTACATACCAGTAGGTACAGTGCAACCTCGTGCCGAGAGCGACCGTGACCGTCGTCGGGGTCCGCAGCCGGCAAGGTGGCCGGGCGGCGGAGGCTCAGGTGACGAGCAGGCGCAGGCCGAGCTCTGCCGTGTCGAGGGCGACGAGGTCGCGGTTGCGCTCGGCCCACCGGCCCGAGGCGAGATCGTCCCGGAGGCCGCGCACCGCCCGCTGCTCGGCCTCCGGCCCGACCCTGGCCCACACCGACAGCCCCCGACGGACACCGTCGTCCAGGTACGCCTCCGGCCGACGCCAGTACGCCTCGAAGAAACCGTCGACGCAGTCCCACGGGATCGGCACCGGCTCGATCCGGGCCCCGATCGCGTCGGCCAACTCGGTCACCGTCGGCCGGTCGACGAGAAGGTCGGCGACCTCGGGCAGGTAGTCGCGGGTGAGCCAGAATCGATGACGCCAACCGGCGTCGCTGGTGTCGTGGGTGAAGACGACCACCCGGCGGGCCACGCGCCGCATCTCGCGCAGACCCGCGATCGGATCCGGCCAGTGATGGATGGTGGCGAAGGCCATCGCGGCGTCGAACGACTGGTCCTCGAACGGAAGGCTCTCCGCGGTGGCCGCCACGCACGGCGCCGCACCCGCAGGACGTTGTGCCCGCATGAGCGCCGACGGTTCCACCGCGACGAGGCGCCGGTCGGAGGGCTCGTAGGAGCCGGTGCCGGCCCCGACGTTCAACACCGTCCGCGCGTCGCCGAGCGCGGCCCAGACCCTTGCGGCGATCCGAGGCTCGGTGCGCCGCGTCACGGTGTAGGTGGCGCCGATGGTGTCGTACAACTGCCCTGGATACCCGGTCGTCTGCGGCATGCCGCCAGGCTAGTACCGTACCGCGCGCTGTAGGTTCGGGCGGAAGTGCTGATCAGGCCCCGAGGGGGAGACGTGCAACAGCTGTTGAGGGTGCAGAGCTTCTGCGTGTCACGTGACGGGTTCGGCACCGGTGAGGGGCAGAGCCTGGAGCGGCCCTTCGGTCACGCCGACCCCGGCCCCCTGTTCGCCTGGCGGGCCGCCACCGCCAGCTTCGTGTACCGGACGGAACCCGGCGGCGGTCGCGGCCTGGACGACTACCTGACCCGCGACTACGACCACAACATCGGTGCGGAGATCATGGGTCGTAACAAGTTCGGCCCCCAGCGCGGCCCCTGGGAGAACCACGAGTGGCAGGGATGGTGGGGGGACAACCCGCCCTTCCACACGCCGGTCTTCGTGCTCACCCATCACGAACGCCCGTCCCTGCGCCTGGCCGACACCACCTTCCACTTCCTCGACGCGAGCCCGGCCGAGGCGCTGACCCGCGCGAAGCAGGCCGCCGACGGTCGGGACGTACGCCTCGGTGGCGGAGTCGCCACCATCCGGGAGTTCATCGAGGCCGACCTGGTCGACACGATGCACGTCGCCGTCGCGCCGGTCGACTTCGGTCGAGGCGAGCGGCTGTGGGAGAGCCACACCGAGCTGCTCGACCGCTTCCACCTCGACACGGTGCCCAGCCCCAGCGGAGTCACCCACCTCCTGTTCTGGAGGCGATGACCACCAGCCGCGCCGGGACCGCCGTCAGCCCTCGGCGGCGGCCAGCAACTCCCGCGCCTGTTCGGCCGTGTGCGGGTGGTCGTGGCTGTCGACGTACCAGTCGAAGCGGCCGGAGACGCGCTCGTCGAGCAGCCGGCGGACCAGGCCCACGTCGTGGCCGTCTCCGGGTTGTCGCAGGTGAAACGGGGGCGGATAGAAACAGTCGCCGAGCAGGAGTACGCCCGAGTCCGGCACCGCCACCACCGTCGAATCCACGGCGTGCCGCCCCCCGACGTGGCGCAGCTCCACCCCGGAAGGCAGGGTGAGGGTGTCGTCGAACTCGGTGTGCGGCGGGATGACACTGAAGCTCGTCCAGTCCGGCATCGCCCAGGCGCGGGCCCGGAAGCTGGGACCGAGCCGGCGGTTCGCCTCCACCTGCGCGCGCAGGTACCGGTGACTCCACGGGCGCAGGGCCTCCTCGGCCAGGATCCGCGCACCGGCCCGGTGACCGATCACCTCGACCTCCGGCCATGCGCAGGCACCCCAGACATGGTCCCAGTGGTGGTGGGTGTAGACCAGTTGCCGTACGGCCGGCAGCCCGGCGGCCTCGATCGCGGCCCGGATCCGGTGTGCCGCCGACGGCCCGTTACCGGCGTCGACCAGGATGCTGCCCGCGTCGTCGGCCACGATCGCCACACCGCCCCGGACATTCTCCGGATCCTCGTCGTGGGGGTACCACCACACCCGTCCGGCCAGATGCCGCAGCGACTGGAGCATCAACGCACGTTAACACCGGGCCGCCAGCAGCGGGCCGGACGAGCCGGTCTCAGCGCAACCAGTTGGGGCGGACCAGTCCGGCCTCGTAGGCGAAGATGACGAGCTGCGCGCGGTCGCGTGCGCCGAGCTTGACCATCGCCCGGGACACGTGCGTCTTGGCGGTGGCCGGGCTCACCACCAGCCGGGCGGCGATCTCGTCGTTGGACAGGCCGGTGCCGACCAACGCCACCACCTCGCGTTCCCGGTCGGTCAGCTCGGCCAGCCTCCGGGGCGGAGCGGGGCTGGCGGTCCGGGCCGCGAACTGTTCGATCACCCGGCGGGTGACGCTCGGCGAGAGCAGACCGTCACCGGCGGCGACCACCCGAACGCCCCGGATGAGTTCGGCCGGCTCGGTGCTCTTCACCAGGAACCCGGCCGCGCCCGCCCGCAGCGCCTCACCGACGTACTCGTCCAGGTCGAACGTGGTGAGGACGACAATCCGGACCCCGGCGAGCACCGGGTCGCCGACGATCTGCCGGGTCGCGGTCAGCCCGTCGACGCCGGGCATCCGGATGTCCATCAGCACCAGATCGGGCCGTACCTGCCGGGCCAGCCGGACCGCGTGCGCGCCATCGCTCGCCTCGCCGACCACCTCGATGTCCGGCTCGGCGTCGAGCAGTGCGCGGAAACCGGCCCGGACGAGCGCCTGGTCGTCGGCGACGACCACCCGGATCACGGCGCGGAAGCCGGGTCGAGGGGCAGGTGGGCCTGCACCCGCCAGCCGCCTGGTACGGGTCCCGCGGTCAACACACCGCCGAGCGCCGCCGCCCGCTCACGCATGCCGGTGATCCCGTTGCCGGGCGGCGCCTCGGTCGACTCACCCGTGCCGCCGTCGTCGTCGATCCGGACCACCAGTGCCTCCGGCCGGTACGTGATGGTGATGGTGGCGACCGCGCCCGGACCGGCGTGCCTCCGCACATTGGTCAGGGCCTCCTGGACCACCCGGTACGCGGCCCGGTCCACGGCCGTCGGCAGCGGTCGCGGTTCACCGTCGACCACGGTCCGGACCGGTAGACCGGCGTCGACGGTCAGCCCGTCGAGCCGGTCGAGTCCGGGCGCCGGGGCGCGCGGCGCGGTCGCGCCGGTCGGGTAGAGCGTGTGCAGCACCGACTGGACCTCGCGCAGCGCCTCGGCGCTGGTGCGCTGGATGGTGTCGAGCGCGATCCGGGCCTGGTCGGGCTCGCGGGCCATCAGGTGCAGGGCGACACCGGCCCGGATGTTGATCAGCGACAGGTGGTGCCCGAGTACGTCGTGCAGCTCGGCGGCGATCCGCAGCCGCTCCTCACTGGCCTGCCGGCGCTGCCGTTCCTCGTCCAGCCGCCGCTGCTCCCGCGCCGCCTGCTGGACCAGCCGCACCGCCGGGGTGACCAGCTCGGTGAGCAGGCCGAGGCCGACGACGACCGCCGCCCCGGTCAGCGCCCGGCCGGTCGAGATCGTGCCGCTCCCGATGCCGTTTTCGGTCCCGATTCCGATTCCGAGCCACCCCACGTACCCGGCGGCGGCGACCGTCCAGACCAGCCAGCGGTGCCCGGCGGCGATGGCGGCCGACGCGGCGATCGTCGGCGCGATGAACGCCAGGTGCGGTGGATGGCCCAGGACGAGGTACACCATGGTCGCCACGGCCACGATGACGAGGTTGCGTCGGGGGAACCGGTGCCGGTCGGCCAGTGCGAGTCCACCGAGGACGAGCAGCGTGTATCCGACGATGCCCACGGCGGCCGCCGGCCCGCGTACCACTGTGGCCGTGCCCACGGCCTGGACCAACGCGGTCAGCAGTGCCAGACCGGGCGCGGACCGCGACGGCGAGCGGGGCTCGGACGGGGCCATGCAGGCACTGTAGGCGAGCGGTACCCCGGTCGTCGCCACCCGAACGAGGCGACCGGACTACTCCGCCGGGAGTATGCCGGGCACGGCCGTACCACCACGGGAGCAGGGGCGCCGCCGCCCGCGAGCCGAGGTGGGAGACCACCGCCATCGGCACGCTGTAGACGGACGACGGGCGACACGACCGGCCCGTCCCACGTCAAAGGCGCACGAGGGGGAACTGATGAGAGCGATCGTCCAGGACCGGTACGGCTCGCCCGACACCCTGCGACTGCGGGAGGTCGACCGGCCGGTCGCCGCCGACAACGAGGTGCTGGTCCGGGTACGCGCGGCGGCGGTCAACGCCTACGACTGGCACATCATGCGCGGTGACCCGTACCTGGCGCGGCTGATGAGTCCGGCCATGTTCGGGCTCGCCCGGCCCAGGGCGAGGATCCGGGGCCGGGACTTCGCCGGCCGGGTGGAAGCGGTGGGCGCGGCGGTGACCCGGTTCCGCCCCGGCGACGAGGTGTACGGCGATCTCGGCCTGGCCGACGGCGCGTTCGCCGAGTACGCGTGCGTACGCGACGACCTGGTGGAACGGAAACCGGCCAACCTGACCTTCGCGCAGGCCGCCGCCGTGCCGCTGGCCGGCAACACCGCCCTGGTCTGCCTGCGCGCGGCGGGTCTGCGGCCCGGACAGCGCGTGCTGGTCAACGGGGCGTCGGGGGGCGTCGGTACGTTCGCCGTACAGCTCGCCAGGGCGTTCGGCGCCGGGGTGACGGGCGTCTGTAGCACCAGGAACGTCGAGCTGATCAGGACCCTCGGTGCCGATCACGTCGTCGACTACACCCGCGACGACTTCGCCACGAGCGGGCAACGGTACGACGTCGTCCTCGATCTCGTCGGCAACCGGTCGCTGACCGACTTCCGGCGGGTGCTGACCCCCACCGGAACGCTCGTGCTCTCCGGCGGCGGAGTGTCCCGGGGCGGCAGTCTGGTCGGTCCGATGAGCCTGTTCATCCGGGCGCAGCTACTGTCCCGATTCGTCCAGCACCGGCTCCTCATCCCCACCGCGACCCCCGACCGGGAGAACCTGGTCGCGCTCCGGGAACTCGTCGAGGCCGGAAGGGTCGTCCCGGCCATCGACCGGACCTATCCGCTCGACGAGACCGCCGAGGCCATTCGCCACCTGGAGGTGGAGCACGCCCGCGCGAAGGTCGTCATCACCGTCTGACGACCCCGGGGGCTCAGCCGCGTTTCATCAGCCGGCCGACGGCGGCCATCATCTCGGTCGCCATCTCGTCGGCGCGGCCCTCGGCGGCACCCTCGTGCATGCAGTGCCGGGCGTGGCCGTCGAGCAGGCCGAGGGCAACCTTGTCGAGGGCGGCCTGGACGGCGGAGATCTGGGTCAGGACGTCGATGCAGTACCGGTCGTCCTCGACCATCTTCTCGACGCCCCGAACCTGCCCCTCGACGCGTCGCAGCCGGGAGAGGAGCTGGTCCTTGCTGGCGGTGTAGCCCCGGGTCGGGGGAGGGACTGGAGTGGTCATCCGTCAACTGTAGCTAACCCCCAGGGGGTATGTTACGGTCTCACTCCGGATACCTCTGGGGGGTATATCTCGGAGGGTGCTGGCCAGGAGGTGCGGGGATTGCGAGCCGACATGGCAGTCGAGCCAGGTCAATCGGACATCGAGTCGCATCACGGACACGACAAGCACGCCGGACACGATCCGGAGGTGTTCCGGCGCAAGTTCTGGTTGAGCCTGGCGCTCACCGTACCGATCGTCGTGACCAGCCACATGGTCATGGACTGGTTCGGCTACTCGCTCGACTTCCCCGGCATGTCCTGGGTCGGCCCGGTGCTCGGCTCGGTCGTCTTCTTCTACGGCGGCTGGCCGTTCCTCGTAGGCGGTCTCGCCGAGCTCCGCGACCGCGCGCCGGGCATGATGCTGCTGATCTCGATGGCCATCACCGTCGCGTACGTCGCCTCGCTCGCCACCAGCGCCGGTGCGTTCGACCTCGACTTCTGGTGGGAACTCGCCGCCCTGGTCACGATCATGCTGCTCGGCCACTGGCAGGAGATGAAGGCCATCGGCCAGGCCCGGGGAGCCCTGAGCGCGCTCGCCGCGCTGCTGCCCGACGACGCCGAGCGGATCACCGACGACGGCCGGACCGAGCGCGTACCAGTGCCGCACCTGCGGGTCGGTGACCGGGTGCTGGTGCGCTCCGGTGCCCGCGTACCGGCGGACGGGCAGATCGTCGACGGCCGGGCCGAACTCGACGAATCCATGATCACCGGAGAGTCCCGGCCGGTCCGCCGGGAACCCGGCGACCGGGTCGTGGCCGGCACCGTCGCCACCGACTCCGCGATCCGGGTACGGATCTCCGCCGTCGGCGACGACACCGCCCTGGCCGGCATCCAACGACTGGTCGCCCAGGCGCAGGCGTCGAGCGGACGGGCCCAGGTGCTCGCCGACCGGTTCGCCGCGCTGCTGTTCTACGTCGCCCTCTCCGCCGCCGTACTGACCTTCGCCGCCTGGACCGCCTTCGGCGACCTCGACCAAGCCGTCGTACGCACCGTCACGGTGCTCGTGATCGCCTGCCCGCACGCTCTCGGGTTGGCGATCCCGCTGGTGATCGCGCTCTCCACGGCCGTGTCGGCAAGGGCCGGAATCCTGGTCAAGGACCGGCTGGCACTGGAGCGGATGCGTACCGTGCAGGCGGTCCTGTTCGACAAGACCGGCACCCTGACCAGGGGAGCGCACGCGCTCAGCGGGCTCGCCGTCGCCCCCGGCCACACCGAGGACGAGGTGCTCCGGCTCGCCGGGGCGGTCGAGGCCGACAGTGAACACCCGCTCGCCAGGGCGATCGTCGCCGCCGCCACCGAACGCGGCACCACGGCCACCGCGACCGACTTCCGGTCCCTGACCGGGCGCGGCGTACGAGCCACCGTCGACGGCCACGAGTACGCCGTCGGCGGCCCCGCCCTGCTGCGCGAACTCGACGTACGGGTGCCGGACGAACTCGCCGCCACCACCGACGGCTGGTCGAGGCGGGGTGCCGCCGTGCTGCACCTGGTACGGATCGGGGACGGGTCGGCCGAGGCAGTGGGCGCGCTCGGGCTGGCCGACGAGATCCGCCCCGAGGCGCGGCAGGCGATCGAACAGTTGCGCCGGCTGGGCGTACCGAAAATTGTCATGATCACCGGTGATGCCCGGCCGGTCGCCGAGGCGGTCGCCGCCGACCTCGGCTTCCGACCCGGTGTGGACGAGGTCTTCGCCGAGGTCCTGCCCGCCGACAAGGACCGGGCGGTGGCCGACCTCCAGGCCCGTGGGCTGCGGGTGGCGATGGTCGGGGACGGGGTGAACGACGCCCCGGCGCTGGCCCGCGCCGACGTCGGGATCGCGATCGGGGCCGGCACCGACGTGGCGATCGAGTCCGCCGGGGTGGTCCTCGCCTCGTCCGACCCGCGCGGCGTGACCGGGGTGATCCGACTGTCGAAGGCGTCCTACCGCAAGATGATGCAGAACCTGGGCTGGGCCGCCGGCTACAACATCGTCGCGATCCCGCTCGCCGCCGGGGTGCTCTCCTTCGCCGGACTGACCCTCAGCCCGGCGATCGGCGCGGTACTGATGTCCGCGTCCACCATCGTGGTCGCGCTCAACGCCCAACTGCTGCGCCGGGTCCGGCTCACCCCCGAGCAGCAGTGACGGCCGTCCTCCCGCCCCGGTATCGGCGGACCGGCGACGGTGGCGGGTGACAATGCCAGGATGAGCGGGCAGGCGGAGCCGGACGGGACGCAACACCACCCCGTACCGGCCTGGCGGCGGCGCCATCCGGGCGAGCACCGCTGGCCGGTGACCCTGGTGATCGCCGTCGCGATCGTGCTGCAACTGGTCACCCCGCCCCAACTCGCGTTCAGCCCGAGATGGCTGCTCCCGGCCGTCGAGGGAACACTGCTGATCGTCCTGCTGGTGGTGAACCCGTTCCGGATGAACCGCGAGTCGGCCGCCGTACGCGTGGCCGAACTCGCCCTCGTCGCGGTGGCCACGATCGCCGTGATCTGGTCCGCCGGGCGGCTGATCGTCCTGCTGCTGGTCGGCGGCGCGCCCGAGGAGCCCGGCACGGTCCTGCTCAGCGGGGCGGCCATCTGGCTGACCAACGTGATCGTCTTCGCGCTCTGGTACTGGGAACTCGACCGGGGCGGGCCGGCGGCGCGGGCCAACGTACGACGTCCGTACCCGGACCTGCTCTTTCCGCAGATGACCGCCACGGACCTGGCGCCGCACGACTGGCGGCCGGTCTTCCTCGACTACCTGTACCTGGCGTTCACCAACTCCACCGCGTTCAGCCCGACCGACACGCTGCCGCTCAGCCGCTGGGCGAAGGCGGCGATGATGCTCCAGTCGGCGGTGTCGCTGCTGGTGATAGCCCTGATCATCGCCCGTGCGGTGAACATCGTCTCCTGACGCCGGGTACATCTTCTCCTGACCCAACGCGGTAATTGCGTTGAGTGATCCCGGATTTCCGGCCAGGCTGGAGGCTCCGCCCACGACGTCCGGGAGCTATTCGATGCGCCTGCTCCGCGATCTGTGGGCCACCTCACCGCGCCGGGTCGCGGCCGTGGCCTGCCTCATCGTGCTCGGTGCCGCCGGACAGGCCGCCGCCTCGGCGCTGGCCGGGCCGGTGCTGCTGAACCGCTCGACCCCGCTGTTCGCCGTACTCGCCATGTCGCTGGTCGTCGCCGTCGTCAGCGACCTGCTGCTGGGCCTGGTCGCCGCCGGGCTGACCGCCGACTGGGCCGCCGACGTGCGCCGCCGGCTCTGCCGGGTCGCCCTCGGCCAGGACCTGCCGAGGCTGGAGACCACACCGGTCGGGGAACTGCTCGACCGGATCGACGGCGACGTCTACCAGGTCGCCGCCGAACTGCGCGGCAGCGGCATCCGGATCGCGCAGATGCTGGCCGTCGGGGTGCTGTCGATAGCGGTCGCGGTCGGCGTCTGGTGGCCGGCCGGCGTCGCCATGCTGCTGCTCGCCGTGGTGCTGGCGGTCGGCCTGAGCAAACCGACCCAGCGGATCGGACCTGCCCGGATGGGCGAGGAGGAAGCCTGGTCGGACCTGGCCGCCGTGATGGAGGAGTCGATCCACGGGCAGGACGACATCCGTACCAGCCTGGCCCGGCCGTACGTGCTGCGGACCTACGCCCAGCGGGCAAGCAGGGTGCTGGCCCGGGGACGGGTGGTGTGGCGGCTCTCCGCCTCGGTCGCCACGATCGCCGTCGGCGTCACCCGCGCCGGCATCGCGGCGGTTGTCCTCGGCGGCGTCTGGGCCCTGGCCACCGACCGGGTCGACGGGGCCCGGCTGACCGCCGTCTGGCTGCTCGCGCTCGCCTTCGGCGCCACCGCCGAGCACGTCAGCCGGATGGTGCCCGAGTTGCAGTACGCCCTCGGCGCCTGGGGCCGGGTCCAGTTGCTGCGCGACTCGCCGCAGGAGCCGACCGGCGGCGCCGCACCGGTCGACGGCGACCTGGAAATCCGCGACCTCACCTTCGGCTACGGCACGACCGAGTCCGACGGCGGGCGCCGGCTGGCCCTGCGCGGCGTACGACTCACCTTCGCCCGAGGCCACTCGTACGCCCTGATCGGCCGGACCGGCTCCGGCAAGTCGACCCTGGCCAAGGTGCTCACCCGCGCCGTCGACGTGCCGCCCGGCACCGTCTTCCTCGGCGGCACCGACCTGTGCGAGCTGGACCTGGAGGGACTGCGCCAGTGGATCGGCGTGGTCCCGCAGCGGACCGAGATCCTGGCCGGCACCCTCGCCGAGAACGTCGCCCTGTTCGACCCCGACCTGCACGCCTCGGCCGCCAGGGCCATGCACGAACTCGGCCTCGACGCCTGGGTGTCCGGTCTGCCCGACGGGATCGAGACCCGGCTCGGCGAGGGCGGGCACGTGCTCTCGGCCGGACAGGAACAGCTGGTCGCGTTCGCCCGGATCCTGGTCCGGGACCCGCACGTGGTGATCCTCGACGAGGCCACCGCGCGGATGGACCCGGTCACCGAGGCACGGGTGCAGTCGGCCACCGAACGGCTGCTGCGCGACCGGATCGGGATCGTCATCGCGCACCGGCTGTCGTCGGTGCAGCGGTGCGACGAGGTGGTGGTGCTCGCCGACGGCGAGGTGGTCGAGGCCGGACCGCTGCGGGAGTCGGAGCGCTTCGCCCGGCTGCTCGCCAGCACCCAGGACACCGCCACGCAGGACACCGTGCCCGCCGAGCCGGACCCGCTGCGCCGGCTCGGTATCGGAGCCGGTATCGGAGCCGGTGGCGGGACTGCCGGTGGCGGGGTGGCGCTGGCCGTACCCGACGGTGACACCCGGCTGCGCACCGAACCGGCCACGGCCGTGGGCGTTGGGCCCGAGGTCACATCGGGGCGGGTCGCCGTACGGTCCAAGGCCGAGCCGCCGCCACTGCCCGAACCGGCCCGCGCCCGTACGCTGCGGGAGATCTTCCGGCTGGCCGGCAACGACCCCCGGTTCGGGCTCACCGCGCTCGGGTTGTTCCTGTTCATGGTGCTGCTCGGGCTCGACGGCGCGCTGCTGCCGTGGCTCTGGGTCGGACTGGTCGACGGGGTGGGCGACCCGTTCTGGCCGGCGGTCGGGATCGTCACCGCACTGCTGGTCATCGTGCCGATGTCGTACGCCACCTCGATGTGGTTCCCGGAGTGGTGGGTCCGGCAGATGCTGCGGATCAGCCTCCGGCTGGTGCACGGCCAGACCGGGGCGCGCCGGGTCAGCGCGCACACCCCGGCCGAGGTCGTCGCCCAGGGCGGCGACACCGAACGGGTGGTGATGCTCGCCGACAACCTGCTCGACCAGGCGGCCTGCTTCGTCCTGCTGATCTCGATGACCCTGGTGTCGGGGACGTGGGTGCCGGCGCTCTTCTTCGGCGGCACGATCCTGATCTCCGGGCTGGCGGCGGCCCTGTTCGGGCCACTGCTGGAGCGTTCGGCGCGCAAGACGGTGGCGGCACGGGCCGCCTTCGCGACCGCGCTGGTGTCGTCACTGTCGGCGGCCCGTACGGTCAAACTGGCCGGCGCCACCCGAGCGGTCCTGGACCACCTGGCCCGACTCGACATCGTCCGCAGCGACCGGCAACGGCGGGAGATCTCGACCCAGGTGTGGGCCCGGTCGACCCCGTCGATGATCGGTGGCCTGCTGCCGATCGCCGCCTGGGTGCTCTACCTCAACGGCTCACTGTCGTCGAGCGCGACCCTGGTGGCGGTCTCGACCCTGAGCGCGGTGCGCTGGTTCGCCTGGAC
Source organism: Micromonospora sp. NPDC049529 (assembly GCF_055586685.1). Taxonomy (NCBI): domain Bacteria; kingdom Bacillati; phylum Actinomycetota; class Actinomycetes; order Micromonosporales; family Micromonosporaceae; genus Micromonospora; species Micromonospora sp. NPDC049529. The sequence continues at coordinate 297,736 of NZ_JBVJHT010000006.1, read as the reverse complement.
CACCGCCTCCCTGGTCTCGCAACTGCCGTCGGCGCGGGTCTGGACCCGGCGTACGGTGGCGATGACCGGGGTCGGGGCGTACTCGGCCACGGTGCCCGGGGTGGACCTCTCCGAGGGGACCGCACCGGCGCCGGAGGCGGCTGCCCGGCATCCGCTGCGCCGGCTGGACCTGGTCGGGTTCAGCGCCGTGCACGAGGACGGGACGGTCGGCGTGCACGACGTCGACCTGACCGTCGAGACCGGACAGTTGGTGCTGGTCGTCGGCCCGGTCGGCGCGGGCAAGTCGTCGCTGCTGCGGGCCCTGGCCGGGATCGTCCACCACACCGGGGCGCTGCGCTGGAACGGGCAGCCGGTGACCGAGCCGGAGCTGTTCCTGCGCCCGAACCAGGTCGGGTACGTCGCCCAGCTGCCCCGGGTGCTCTCCGGCACCGTCGCCGACAACATCCGGCTCGGGCACGAGGTGAACGCCGCCGACGCGGTCTCGACCGCGCAGCTGGAACACGATCTGGCGGCGGCCGGGGGTGGTCTCGGGCTGCTGATCGGGCACAAGGGAACGCGGTTGTCCGGTGGGCAGTTGCAGCGGCTCGCCCTGGCCCGCGCCCTGGCACCGCGTACGGAGTTGCTGATCGCCGACGACGTCTCCTCGGCCCTCGACGTCACCACCGAGCTGGAGCTGTGGCGGGCGTTGCGTGGGCACGGGGTGACCGTGGTCGGTTCGACCTCGAAGCGGGCCGCGTTGGCGCAGGCCGACCATGTGGTGGTGCTGATCGACGGCACGGCGGTGGCCCAGGGGACGTGGCGGGAGCTGGCCGACCGTTGGGGTCACCTCGCGGGGTGACCCACGTCGCGCCGGTCGCGGGAACCGGCCGCGTCGCTACCGCCGGTCGACGGTGAGGGTGGAGACACCGGCGGTGGCGTCGATGTCGTACCGGTCGGTGGTGTTTGCCCAGGCCGGCGGTGTGATCACGGTGCCGCCGGCCACCCCGGAGCGGCTGACGCCGTCCACGGTGACGCTGCCCGCGCCGCCGCCCGCGCGGACCCGTACCGGCGCGGTGCCGGCCAGGTGGACCAGGAACTGGCTCGCCCCGCCGCCCATCACCACCCGGACCGTGCCGCTCGCCGGTGGCAGGGTCAGCTCGGCGCGGTTCGTGCCGGCACTGAACTCGACCTCCGCGACCTGCCCGCCGGTCAGGTCGACGGTCTCCGTCGCGGCACCGCCGCCGAGCCGGATCCGCCAGCGGACCGCGTCGCTCAGCACGATGCTGACGATCGCCGGTCCGCCCCGGCCGGTGCCCGCCAGTCCGGCCAGCACGGTGTTCCCGTCGACGTGCACCGACGGCGCGACCTTCGCGTCCTCGGGTGTGGAGATCCGGTAGAGGTCGTCGCCAAGTCCGGCGGTGCTGACCCGGACTGCGTCGGAGCCGTTGAGCAGGTCGAGCGTCGCCTCCCGGCGGTCGTCACGGGGCCCGCTGGCGACGTGCTCCACCGACCGGCCCGGCTCACCCGACACCGCCGGGTGCGGCCCGTTTCCCGGGGTGTCGTCGGACCAGCGGCCGTCGTGCCAGACACAACCGGAGACCAGCATCGCGGCGGTGAGCAGCCCAACGGCCGCCCGACCACCCCGGACCAACGTACGGGTCACCTTCGTCGCCTCCTCGATGCGCACCTGTACGGCGCTACTACCCACGCCGCGGCCCGCCGACGCCTGGCACCACAGCGGGGGCGGCGCGTTGACCCTCGCTCATACGCTGGGCCGATGGGTGGCGCTATCGCGGTCGTTGTCGGTCTGTTGGTGCTCCTGGGCGTGGTCATCGGGTCGGTCGTGACCCGGGTGCGTAGCCGTAACCGGGCTGCTGGGCCCGACCAGGTGATGCGGGCGGCACGTCGGGCGATTCGAGGGAGCGCGGCCGACCGTCGCCGACGCACCCGTGGCAGCCTCCGTGGCAAGGGACAGGGCGGAATCGACTCCCAGGCGTTCAGTGAGGCGTCGTCGGGTGACTCCGGCGGTGGCGGCACGTACTGAGCCGGCGGGTGGGATTACCGGTCACCGGCGGAAGGCGAGCACGCCGAGCACGCCGACGACCGCGAGTGCCACCATGGCCAGGCCGAGTCCGCCGAGCAGTCGGGCGACGAAGGCGCCGTCCGGCCCGTCCGACGGCTGTTGCGCGCGGGGGCTCGCCGGGGCCGCGTTCGCGGAGCTGCCCGGTGCCGCCGGTGCGGCTGCGGAGGTCGGGGTGGCGGCCGGTGCGGGGGCGGATCCGGCCGCCGGGGTGTAGCTCAGGATCGCCGGTCGGGTGCCGGGTGCCTGGTCGGCGGTTTCGGAGACGGTCAGCAACACCCGGCCGTCCCGGCTGTACGTGATCGACTCGCCCTGGGGCTCGTCGGGCAGCGGCGTGATCCGGGGTACGCCCCGGGTGAGCGCAGCGACCACGTCCCCGTCGGTGACGTCGTACTCGATCGCGTCGGCGTAGGTACGCAGGACCACCCGGCTGCCGTCCGGTGCGGTGGCACCCCCGGTGACCATGAGCCGGCCGAACGCGGACCACGGATTGTCGGTCCGGGTACGGGGCAGGTCCACCTCCCCGACCCGGCGCATCGGTACGGTCGCACCGGCCCGCAGCGGCCCGTCGGGTGCGTACAGCCGGGGTGTGCCGGGGTCCTTGGTCACCACGATCGGCGTGCCGTCACCGGCGAGCAGCAGCGCCTCGGCGTCGTGCGCGCCGTCCGGGTACGAGAGTCGGTGCAGCACCGGTGACTTCCCACCCCTGGTCAGTTTCCAGAGCGCGATGTTCGACCGCTCGCGGTCGTTGTCGCCGATGTCGGCGATCCAGATCGTGCCGTCGCGGGCGACCGCCACGTCCTCGGTGTCGCGGGGGCGGCTCGGGTAGGACAGGGTCCGGGTCACCCTGCACGACCGGTCGAGGAAGAAGACCCGGCGGCGGTTCTCCAGGTCGGCACTGTCGTTGACCACGACGTACCCGTCGTCGGTGGCGACCATGCCGGAGATCTCGATCAGCCGCTCGTCGGCGATGACGCAGACCTCGGTGCCCTTCGTCGCGGCCGCCACCGCCGGTGTCGGTGCGAAGGCGGGGGCCGGCGGGATCGCGGTTCCGGTCAGTGGGAGCGGGCCCGTGATCCCGACCAGTGCCGCTACGAGGATCCCGACACGCAACATCGCGCAAGTCTGGCACCCGTCGTCACCCCCACGGTCGACCGGGAGGCGACCGGCCCCGGTCCGACTCCCTGTCGCCGTCAGCGGTGGCGGACCGCCCGCAGGACCGCGTCCCGGACGGTGATCGTCCGTCCCTCGGGGTCGACGGCCTCCCGCTCCGGCGCGCTGGCCACGATCTCCCACTCCGCCGGGTCGAGGACCGCCGCGACCTGCTCGGCGGTGAACATGAGATCGAGCAGGTCGGGGCGACCGATCGAGGTGTCCAGGTCCGACGGGTGATGGCCGACGACGAGCAGGGTCCCGCCGGGGCGTACGGCCGCCGCCAGCCGGCGGTGCAACGCTTCGAGCACGGTCCGGGGCAGGTGCACGAACTGGGCCGACACCAGGTCGTAGCGGGCCGGCTCGGGCGCCCAGGAGAACAGGTCGGCCTCCTGCCAGTCGATCCGAGCGGTGATCTCGGGACCGACCTCGGCGGCCCGGTCGGCGGCCCGGCGCAGCGCCACCCCGGAGATGTCGACCCCGGTGACCCGCCAGCCCCGACCGGCCAGCCAGATCACGTCGCCCCCCTCGCCGCTGCCGACGTCCAACGCCTGCGCCGGCACCAGGTCGGTGGCGGTGGTGACGAGGTGGGGATTCGGGTTGCCGCTCCAGATCCGGTCGGCGGACCCGTAGCGTTCGTCCCAGAACTCGCGGGTGAACAGCTCGGTGTCCGTCGAATGCCGGTGGTTCCCGCCCCGGTGGGCGTGCTCGGGCCGGGCCGCCCGCGTCCGCCGGTACGCGGCGACGGCAAGCTCGGTCTCCTCGCTGATCAGGTCGGCGTTGATCGCCGCTGCGGCGGTGACCCCACCGGCGGCCGACATCACCACCTGCGCGGTGATGTCGGTGACGTTGCCGGCGACCCAGACTCCCGGCACCTCGGTCAGCCCGGTGGCGTCGCCGTCGACGTACTCGCCGACACCGCGCGGGTCCGGGGTGGGTCGCAGCCCCAGGGCCACCAGCACCCGCGACGCGGCGACGAACCGGGGCCCGACCACCACCGCCCGGCGGGCGACGACGGTGCCGTCGGCCAGGCGTACGCCGGTGAGCCGGTCGTCGACCACGTCGAGGGAGTCCACGGGGCCGGGAACCACCCGGATGCCCCGCGCGGCGAGCTGCTCGGCCTGCTCCGGGGTCGGGTCCGGGGCGGTGTGGGTGAACAGGACGAGGTCGGTTGTCCACTGCCGGAACAGCAGTGCCTGGTGTACGGCCCATGCTCCGGTGGCGAGGATGCCGATCGGCTGGTCCCGTACCTCCCACCCGTGGCAGTACGGGCAGTGCAGGACGTCCCGCCCCCAGCGCTGCTGTACGCCCGGCAGGTCGGGCAGCTCGTCGACCAGCCCGGTGGTGACGAGCAGCCGTCGTGCGGTGACCAGCTCACCGTCGGCGAGGGTGACCTCGAAGCCGTCGTCCGTACGGCGGGCGCCGGTGGCCTCGCCGGGACGCAGGACACCGCCGTACTGGGCGACCTCCTTGCGCCCGGTTTCGCGCAGTTCCTCGGGGCTGATGCCGTCGTGGGCCAGGAAGCCGTGCACCCCGGCGGCGGGGGCGTTGCGGGGTGATCCCGCGTCGATGACGATCACCGAGCGGCGGGCCCGGCCGAGCACCACCGCCGCGCTCAGGCCGGCGGCACCGCCGCCGATCACCGCGACGTCGTAGCCACCGGTCGATTCTTCTGCCGGTTCATTGGTCATGGTGACCACCTCCGCGGCCACTCTGCGGCGGCTCCGGACAGAATGGCAAACATTCTTGCCGTTGTGGCAAAGTGGGTCGATGGACGAGAACCTGGAGAGCGTGCTCACCGCGGTCGGGCCCCGGCTGCGTGCGCTGCGCCGTCAACGGGAGATCACGCTGGTCGGCCTCTCCGAGTCGACCGGCATCTCGGTCTCCACCCTGTCCCGGCTGGAGTCCGGCCAGCGCCGACCCACCCTGGAACTGCTCCTGCCCCTGGCCCGGGCATACGGGGTGCCGATCGACGAGCTGGTTGGCGCCCCGCCGACCGGGGATCCTCGGGTGCACCTGCGCCCGGTCACCTTCAACGGTATGACCATGGTGCCGTTGAGCCGGCGCGCGGGCGGGCTCCAGGCGTACAAAATGATCATTCCGCCGTCGCGGCAGGCGGCGGTGCCCGACCTGAAGACCCACGAGGGCTACGAATGGATCTACGTCCTCAGCGGGCGGCTCCGGTTGCTCCTCGGGGACCAGGATCTCGTGCTCACCCCCGGCGAGGCGGCCGAGTTCGACACCCGCGTGCCGCACTGGTTCGCCGGTGCCGACTCCGCCCCCGTCGAGGTGCTCAGCCTCTTCGGCCGCCAGGGCGAACGGGCGCACCTACGCGCGAGATCCCTACCCTGACCGCACCTTCACCGGTCGGCCGTGCACATTCCGTCGACGGGTGACCGGGCCGGGGGAGCGGCGGCCTCGGGTGGTTCGTCGGCGGGCACCACCGGGCGTCGCGCCAGGATCCCGATCAGCAACGCGACGATCACCGCGAGCCAGACGACCGCCAGTCCGCCGTACCCCAGGGCGGCGGCGGTCACCCCGGCGAGCAGTGCGCCCAGCCCCGCGGCAAGTTGGAGGAAGAAGTCCGAGGCGCCCTGCGCCATCGTCCGGAGCCGGCCCCGCGTGGCGGAGGTGATCAGGACGGAACCGGTCAGGTATCCGGCCGACCAACCGAGGCCGAGCAGCACCAGCCCGATGCCGACCAGGACGATGTCATCCGCCGGCGACACGGCGAGCACCACCGCGGCCGCCGCCATCACGCCGAGGCTCGCCACCAGCACCCGGTACGGCCCGAACCGGTCGGACAGGTAACCCACCAGCGGACCTGGCAGGTACATCGCCGCCGAGTGGACGCCGATCACCAGGCCGATCGCGGTGAGCGTGGCCGCGCCGTGGCTGAGGTGGATCGGGGCCATGTTCATCAGCGAGATCATCGCCGTGTGGACGATGACGACGACCACGATCCCCTGCCGGATCAGCGGATCGCGCAGGCTCGTCCTCAGCCCGGCGCGGGTGTTGCGGCGCTCGCGTACCTGCGCGCGGCCGAGTGAGCGGGCCACCAGCAGCGGGTCGGGCCGCAGGGTCACCAGCACCAGCAGACCGGCGACGACCAGACCCACGGCCACCGCCGCGAACGGTGCGGTGAACTCCGCGAGCCGTCCGGAGGCGATCCGCTCGACCCCACCGGCCAGCGGCGGACCGATCACGGACCCGGTGACCGCGCTCCAGGACAGGATGCTCATCGACCGGCCGATCCGGTCGGCGTCGGCGAGGTCGGTCACGGCGAATCGGGCCTGGAATCCGGCCGAGAGCGCCGCGCCGACGCCCAGCGCGCCGACGAGCAGCAGCGGGTAGCTCGGCACCGAGGCGCTGACCACGACCAGTACGGCGCCGCCCGCCCCGGTCAGGTAACCGGTGGCGATTCCGGCGCGGCGGCCCCACCTGGCCGAGAGACCGGCCAGCGGCAGGCTGAACAGCACCCCGCCGCAGAAGATGACGGCCTGCGCGAGGCCGGCGGCACTCGGTGTCCCGGTCATCCGGTCGGCGATGAGCGCGATCAGCGGGCCGGTCATCGCGAAGAGCGGTGCGAACAGCGCCTGCACCAGCAGGATCGAGGCGACGACGCGGCGTTGGACGCGGCGTAGCGCCGCAGGGTCGGGCACGGGGGCCTGGACCGGTGGGTCGGACTGGGATGTCACGGTGCGCTCCTGGTGGCAGGTGGGCACCGAGGTTGCCGGCCCCTCGTCATTGAATGTGATCATCCTTGACGCTCACATTCCGTGACTACAACTCCGAGGTTGCTCTCGTCGGAAAGCCCCGCTGGCGCCCCGCTGCGGGGCGCGTTCACCGCGATTTCATCGTCCCGACTTCGCATGGACGGACACTCCGATCCACAGTGCCCACCAGACCGGCTCGCCCCGGCAGGCGGGCGTTCTAGTCCGGCAGGCGGGCGTCGGGAAGCTTGGCGAGGATTTCCTCGACGGTCTCGTCCAGGGTCTGTGCGGAGGTGTCCAGCCACAGGCCGATGCGCGGGGTGTCCCGACGCAGGGACCGGTCCCGCCCCGGAGCGAGGACGACCAGGTGCCGGGGTCGGGTGGTCAGCAGGTCGACGTACTCGGCCAGTTCGGGACCGAGGACGACGTCCTGCACCACGGCGGTGAAGCCGGCCTCGGCGTACGTGTCGGCGACGGTGGCGGCGAGCCGGTAGCGCAACCAGAGCTGCGCGGTCGCCTCCGTGGTCGGTTCCGTTGTTGGTTCCTCCCGGTTCGAGACCACCATGCGCCGGAACACGTCGCCGTGTACGTGGGCCGCGCGGGGAAGCCGTTCGGCCAGGCGTTGCGCCACGGTCGACCTGCCGGCCGCCATCACTCCGGTGATGGCGATGACGCCAGGGGTCGGGTCGGACACTCCAGCCTCCTCCGGTGGCCGTCGACACGTCGAGTCTGACCGCGCCGGTCGGGCCCCGGCCAACCTCGTCGACACCATTCGGACTGCCCCGAATTGCTGGCCGCCCGGCTCCGGCGGCGGTACCCGCCGGGGGCGTGCGCACGGTCGGGTGATGTGCCCGCCGAGCCGCCCCGGCAGCCCGTACGGCTGGCTACGTTGCCCCGGTGAACCAGAACCGAACGCGGACCGGCCGCAACCGACGACGTACCCCGATCACCACGCTCGTCGGCCTGCTCTGCGGTCGGCTGGCGGTGCTCACCGTGACCACCCTGGTGGTGGTCGTCGGGATGCCGGCACCCGCGCACGCCGGGCGCCCCGACAACGGGCCTGCCGACGGTCGGGACGCGCACGTCGACCCGACGCCGCCGAGGGCCGAGTTGGCCTGGCTCGCCACCGAGAACGCCATCTTCGCCGTCGACGCGGCCGAGCGCATCGTCCGGTACCGGGGCTGCGACGGTGACTCGGGTCGGGTGCTGGACCGGGCGATGGTGCTGACCGACGGGGTCGCCACCGGGCGGGTGACGGTCGGCAGCGTCACGTACGCGTACCGGGTGCCGTTGCGCGGGCGGACGCGGGGCACGGTCGAGATCCACCGCCCCGACCTGGCGCCCGTGGTGCTGACCGGCGAGGTGGTGACCAATCCGCAGCCGCCGGTCGACCGCGAGCGGGGCGCGCGGCTGTTGCCGCTGACCGAGCGGCTGCGCGAGATCGTCGCCGCCTCGCCCAACCCGACCGGAGTCGCCGTACGCGACCTGTCCGGCCGGTACGGCGACCAGCAGGTCGAGGTGAACGGCACCTTCCGCCCCAAGGCGGCCAGTGTCATCAAGCTGTGGATCCTCGCCGAGTTGCTGCGTGAGGTCGACTGCGGCTCGCAGTCGTTGTCCGACGGGGTGCTGGTCCGCCCCGAGGACGTGGTCGGCGGTACCGGTGAGTTGCAGCACGAGACGTTTCCACAGGTGGTGACGTTGTACCGGCTTGCCCGCTACATGATCGTCTACAGCGACAACACCGCGGCGAACGTGCTGATCAACCACCTCAACGGGTTCGTCCGGGTGAACGCCCTGATCGACACGATGCTGCTGAAGCAGACCGCGCTGAACCGCAGGATGCTCGACACCGCCGCGGCGGCGCGGGGCGAGGAGAACTGGATCACCGCCGACGACGTGGTGTCCCTGCTCGGCGCGGTCTGGGACGGCAATCTCCTCTCGCCCGTCTCCCGGGCGCTGATGATCTCGTTCATGCTGGAGCAGACGATCAACACGAAGATCCCGGCCGCGTTGCCGCCGGGCGTACCGGTCGCGCACAAGACCGGCGAGTTGCCGGACGCCTCGCATGACGTCGGCTACCTGCTGATCCCGCATTCGCAGGTCGCGGTCGCGTTCGTCACCTCCGGCCCGGAGGCCACCGGCGCCGAGACGGTACGCCAACTCGCCCGAGCCGTGTACGACTACCTCGTCCCGGTCGCGGTCACCGGCCTCGGCCCCGCCCCGACCGGCGACCTCGGCCCCGCCCCGACCGGCGGCAGGTAGCTCCGGCGTCCCGCCCCGACCGGCGGCTCCGCTCCCGCCCCGACCGGCGGCGGGTGACGGCGGGGCGTTCCGCCCGTCCGACCGGGACACCCGGTACTGCCGGTCGGGACGATCCGGTCGACAGATTGGCCCCACGGACGAGGGCAGATGGCCCGCGCGGGGAGGGGACCTGTCATGCGGAGACGGACGGAACGCGGGCGCAGACGAGTGCGCGCCGGAACCTGGGGACGGTGGTGCGCGACCGGACTGTCCGGTGAGGGCAACGCCCGGATCGCCCGCAGGTTCGGGCTGAGCGAGAAGACGATCCGCAACCAGGTCTCGGCGGTGCTCACCAAACGGGGGGTCGCCGACCGGGTCCAGGCCGCCCTGCTCGCCCGCGACCTCGGCATCACATAGCCCCTGGTCGGAGTCGCGTCGCCGGCCGGGTCGGGACCCGGCGGAAGTGATATGTGCTCACCAAAGCCCGTTATCGGCGTTTAGCGATTTATGCGACATACGTCCCTTTAGCTGGTTAGCGTGACACATCGGCGTCCCGACCCTGTCGGCGCCACGGCCCAACCGGAGAGGGGTGAGCATCGACATGCGCGGTAGCGGTACGGCCCTGCCCGAGGTCATGATCCTGATCGGCACCCGCCCGGAGGGGGTGAAAACCGCCCCGCTGGTACGTCAGCTGCGGCGCGATGCCCGCTGCACGGCAACGGTGGTGGACACCGGGGAGCATCCTGGCCGCGTCGCGGAGGCACTGGCGTCCTTCGGCCTGTCGGCCGGGGTGACGCTGGAGCCCGTACGGCAGGCGGGGTCGCTGGCCGAAATCGCCGCCGCGCTGATCACGGCGACCGACGCGGTGCTCGCGGAGCACCGTCCCGCCGCCGTCGTGGTCCAGGGCGACACCCTGACCGCGTTGGTCGGTGGACTGGTCGCCTTCTGGCACCGCATTCCCGTGGTGCACCTGGAGGCCGGTCTGCGCACGCACGACCTCGACCGGCCCTTTCCGGAGGAGGCGAACCGGGCCATGCTGGCCCGACTCGCCTCGCTCCACCTGGCGCCGACCCCGACCGCGCGCCGGTACCTGCTCGACGAGGGAATCCCGGACGACCGGATAGTCGTCACCGGCAACACCGTGGTCGACGCCCTGCACCACCTGCTCGACCACGGGCTCGCCCGACCACCGGAATGGCTCGACCCGACCCGGCGGGTGGTCGTGGCCACCCTGCACCGCAGGGAGAACTGGGGTGGCGGCGTCTTCGGTGTCTGCGCCGGGCTGCGGTTCCTCACCCGCCGCTTCCCGGACGTCCAACTGGTCATGGTCACCCATCCGAACCCGACGCTCGGCGCCGAGATCACCGCCCAACTCGGCCGTACGCCGGGCATCCGGCTGACGCCGCCGCTGGCGTACCCGGAGATGATCGGGCTGCTCAGCGTGGCGGACCTGGTCGTCACCGACTCCGGCGGCCTCCAGGAGGAGGCCGGCACGCTCGGCGTACCGGTCCTGGTCACCCGGGACAGCACCGAACGCCCGGAGATCCTCGACTCCGGCTTCGGCACGCTGGTCGGCACCGACCCGGAGCGCATCGTCGCCGCCGCGACCCGGGAACTGAACGTACGCTCCACCGCCGAGCACTCGTCCCCGTTCGGCGACGGACGGGCCGGCGTACGGGCGGTCTCGGCCATCGCCGACCTGCTCGGCCTGCCGGCGAAGATCGTCGAGCCGGTCCGTCGGGCCGTACCCGCGTTCCATCCCGGCCACCCGCGCCCCGGCGCACAGAGTCCGGCCGTCGCCGCCCGCTGACCGGCGCACGTTAACTCCGGCCGAAAGCGGGAATCGACCGATCTCCGGGTACGGAGGGGGACGGACGTGTCGCTGCCCGATGGTTCGGTCTACAACGCCCGTGATCATGGCTTGATGGGCGACGGCATCACCAACGACCAACCGGCGTTACAGGCGCTGGTCGACCGGCTCGGTACGGCGTACGCGGCCGACGGGCGGGCCAGGGTGATCCACTGCCCGCCGGGTGTCTACTCGATCCGCGACGCCGGCACCGTCTGGCGCAGCGGCGTCTCCCTGGTCGGCGACGGAATGGGCGCCACCAAGTTCGTCCTCAGCAACGAGGGGAACCGGGTCGACCCCGTCCCGCTGGCCTACTTCACCACCGTGCAGCACGGGGCGGCGCGGGACAACCACATCGCCGACTGCACCTTCGCCCGCTTCGAGATCGACGGGTCCGGCGTCAAACTGGCCCGCTACGACTACCTCGCCAAGGGACTCGGCCTCCAGTACGTCATGCGCGGCCGGTTCCGCGACCTGTTCATCCACGACACCGCCGCGACCGGCCTCGGCTGCGACTTCCTCCAGGACACCGTGATCGAGGGGGTGGTCGCGATGCGCTGCGGCCGACTCGACACCGGGCAGCAGATGGGCGGCGCCGGCATCGGCATCGGCATCGGCGGCTGGGGGTCGAGCGAACGGCTGACCGTCAGCACCTGCACCGCCGTCGGCAACGGCACCAACGGGATCTTCCTCGAACTGCAACAGCCGACCTGGCTGCCGCCGCGCGGCATCCGCATCACCGCCTGCCACACCGAGGACAACCGGTTCGGCATCTCCGACTGGGGCGCCGACGGCCTGGTCGTCAACGGCTGCACCATGATCGGTAACCACGAGGCCGGCTTCGACGTCTCGGCCCAGGGCACCTGCGGCGTCGCCGGCCGGGGCGGGATCGTCGCCGACTGCATCATCGACGCGAACATCTCCGACGGCCTGAGCATCGGCAACACCCCCGGCCGCTACATCGTGCGCGGCAACCGGATCAGCCGAAACGGCCGCTACGGCTACCGCGAGCACAACCTGGCCAGGGACTCGATCCCGGCCCACGAGGTGGTCCTCGACGGCAACGAGATCTGGGAGAACGGCCTCGACGGCGTACGGATCGAGGCCGGGCTGATCGACGGCGTGCTCGTGAACAACCGCATCCGGGACAACGGTCGACGGCAGGCCGGCGCGACCAGCGGCTCGGGGGAGCGGGTCAGCTACACCCGTACCGCCGTCTGCGACGATGGCGCCGACTGGCTGCCCGACGGGCACCGGGGTAAGCAGGTCACGGTCGGCAACTGGACCGCGGTGGTCGCCACCAACACCGCCACGGAACTGCTGCTCGCACCGGTCCGGCCCGGTGCCACCACCGCCTGGGCCGGGGGTACGCCACCGGCCGGCGCCGCCTACCGGCTGCCGGACACACCCGCGACCCGCCCCGGCATCACCCTGGCCGTCGCCACCAGCGACCTGACCCTGCGGCACAACCGGGTCTGGGACTCCCAGCAGCACCGGTCGCAGACGCACGGGCTCTGGGTCACCGGCGACGGCACCCACGGCTCGGCCGACTTCCAGGACAACGACTTCGCCGGCAACGCCGTCGCCGCCACCAGGGTCGACACCCCGCAGTACGCCTGACCCGCCTTCCTGCCCGGAGCGGGAAACCCGGCGGGACGCGTTTGGGTGGCTGTCCATGTGGACAGCCACCCAAACTCATCAGGTGCGCGAACGACGGGTACGGGTTACGGCGTGGTGGCGCCGAACTCGACCCAGTTCAGGTTCACCAGACCGGTGGTGGGCCCACCGGTCACCGGCGTGAACACCAGGTAGAGGCGCTGCGGTCCGGCCGGATGGGTCACCGGAACCGCCTGGCTCGCGTACGCGCCGTTGCCGCTGGTGGCGTTCAGGGTGGCGGTGGCGACCACCGTGCCGGTCGGCGAACCGACCCGGAGTTCCACGTTGGCGCGCGGTTGGCCGACCGTGGCGGTGGAGCCGCCCGAGTAGCGCAACGTCACCGTGCTCACCCCGGCGAAGTTGATCGGCTCGAACGCGATGTGGTCACCGGCGTCGATGCCGCCGACCTGGGAACCACCGCCGGTGTCGGTGCTGGCGGCGATCGTCACACCCGACTGGATCTGGGCGTGCTCGGCCTGCTGCCGGGGCAGCTGGATGATGGCCTGACCAACCGTGGTGAGCGCCGGCTGACCGTTGCCGCCGAGGTCGGTGTAGATGGCGCTGATCCCGCCGTAGAGGTAACCACCGGCGTGGTCGGCACCGTCGGCCGGGGTGGGCAGGGTGCCGGTGCAGCCACTGGTCTCGGTCTCGCCGTGGCCGTGGGTGTCGTGCCCGAGCACGAACGAGACCGTGACCCGGCTACAGTCGACCGCCCCGTCCTCCGGGTCGGTGACGTTGACCGTGAACGGGACCGTGTCGCCCCAGTTGAAGAACGTGCCGCCGGCCGGCACCGTCACGGTGACCGTCGGAGCGGTGTTGCCGACGACGATCTCCCTGGTCAGCACCGCCGTCTTGCCGCTGGAGTCGGTCACCGTCAACTTGGCGTTGTAGACCCCGTTGGCGGTGTAGGTGTAGGTCGGGTTCGGGTCGGCCGAGTCGACCGTGCCGTTGCTGTCGAAGTCCCAGGCGAAGGAGATCGACTCACCCGGGTCCGGGTCGGACGAACCGGCGCTGGAGAAGCGCACCGGCAGCGGAGCCTGGCCCGAGGTCGGGTTCGCCGACAGGGCGGCGATCGGGGAACGGGTGCCCTTCACGTACCGGATCATGGACAGTTGGGCGTCCGGGTTGGCCCGGAAGAAGCCGTCGCCGTACTCCAGCACGTAGAGGTTGCCGTCCGGGCCGAACTCCATCTCCATCGGGTTGTCGAAGACGACACCCGGCAGGAACTGCTCCACCCCGGTCAGCTTCCCGCTGCCGTTGGTCCGCATCATGAACAGCTTGTCCCGGGTGAACTCCCCGAAGACCACGCTGTTGTCGTAGTACTCCGGGAACTTCGTCTCCGAGGTGCTCTCGGAGTCGTACTTGTAGATCGGTCCGCCGTGCGGGCCGACGCCACCGGTGCCGATCACCGGCCACTGGAAGTCGCAGGCAACCGGCGGGGTTTGCAGGTAACCCCCGGCGCAGGTGGTCCGGGCCTCGTAGGTGTACCAGAACTGCGGCTGCTCCACCGCCGGCAGGACCGTACGGCCGGTGTTGCGGGGCGAGTTGTTCACCGGCGCGCCGCAGTTGAACGGCTCCCCGGAGGTACGGGTCACGAAGTCGTAGTCGATGTACGGCAGGCTCGGCGAGTAGCAGTACGGCCAGCCGTAGTTGGCCGCCTTGTTGGTGGCGAACCACCGGCCGACGCCCTCCGGACCCCGGGTCGGGCTGGAGGTACGCGAGTCCGGCGAGTAGTCACCGACGTACACGAAGCCGTTGGCGTCGACGTCGAACCGGAACGGGTTGCGCAGCCCCATCAGGAAGATCTCCGGACGGGTCCTGTTGTCGTGGTCGGTGGCCTCCGGGAAGAGGTTGCCGGCCGGGACGGTGTACGTGCCGTTCTCCTTGACCTTGAGCCGCAGCACCTTGCCGCGCAGGTCGTTGGTGTTGGCCGAGGAGCGCTGGGCGTCGTAGCCCGGCCCCTGGGTGGGGGACTCGTTGATCGGGACGAAGCCGTCCGAGCCGCTGGCGTTGGTGTCGTCACCGGTGATCAGGTAGAGCAGGCCCTTGCCGTCGAACTTCACCTTGCCGGCCACGTGGCAGCAGATGCCCCGGTCGGTGTCGACCCGGATGATCTGCTGCTCGGTCGACATGTCCAGCCGGGGGGTCGGCCCGTCGACGAACTTCACCCGGGAGAGCTGGTTGTAGCCCTTGAAGGCGTTCCAGACCGTCGGGTCGGTGCTGGTCGCCGGTGCGTCACCCTCGTTGACACCGGGGGTGGCCGGGTTGTCCAGCGGGGTGTTCAGCGGCGGCGAGTAGTAGATGTAGACCCACTTGCTGGTGGCGAAGTCGGGCGCGATCGTGATCGTCTGCAACCCGTCCTCGTCGTGCTGGTACACCGGAATGGTGGTGATCACCGGGCTGGCGCCGGTGGCCGGGTCGTAGAGCCGGATCTCACCGCCACGGGTGTTGTGCAGCACCCGCCCGTCGGGCAGGACCGACAGCGACATCGGCTCGCCCGGCTCGTCGTTGAGGGTGACCTTCTCGTAGTTGCCGAGTACGGTCGCGCCGCAGTCGCCCTCGACCACGCCGGCCGCCCACTGGATGCCGCCGAGCAGGTGCTTCTTGAAGCCACCGACCCGGTACGTCTCGATCGAGTGGCCGAGCCCGGTGTAGAACGAACGGCCGCCCTGGTAGTCCTTGCACCAGCTGACCGGGTGGTCGAAGCCCATCGTGCCGCCGGCGAAGCTCTTCTCCTGAGCGGTGGCGAGCACGTGCGACGTACCCCGGACGTTGGCGGTGAAGTTGTACCACTCCTCGGTCAGGGTCAGCGTCTGCGGCGTCGCCTCGGTGGCCGGGTGGACCCGGTCGGCGACCTCGACCACGCCGGCCTCGGTGCTGGCGACACCGGAGGCCTTCGCGCCGACCAGGTTCTGGTAGAACGCCCAGTCCGGCTCGGTCTCCGCGGCGGCGTGCACACCGACGTAACCGCCGCCGGCCTTGACGTACGACTCGAACGCCGCCTCCTGGGTCGGGTTGAGCACGTTGCCGGTGGTGTTGAGGAAGACCACCGCGCGGTAGTCCGCCAGGTTCTCGGGCGTGAACGCCGCCCCGTCCTGGGTGATCGTGGCGGTGAATCCGTTCGCCCCGGCGAGCGCCTGGATCGTACGCACACCGTCCGGGATGGAGGCGCGACGCGTACCGGCGGTCTTGGTGAAGACGAGTACCCGGTAGTCGTCCGGGGCGCGGACCTCGGAGCGCAGAGCTGCCGGGCCGTTCTCCTCGGTGACCAGCCGTTCCTCGGCGGTGCCCGGATCGGGCGCGGCCGAGGCCGGTACGGCGACCAGGGCGGGCAGCACGATGGTGGCGCCGGCCACGGCGGCAAGCCACCGGCGCAGGGGTCTTGTCATATGTTCCTCCGGGGGTGTGGAGCGGGCCTGCGGCAGCACCCGTCGACACCGGACGCGCACGGGTCCGGTGCGGTGGTTCGGTTGCCACGAAGAGGTGTGCTGCCGCATCCGTCTGGATGGTGCGCAATCTCGCAGGACCCGTCACCGTTGCCGACCGGTGACGCCGGATGCTGTCCGCTACCGGGTGGTCGCGTGCGCCGACACGACGATCCGCGCTTCCTGCTGTCCGGGCCGGCCGTGCTGCACCGGTCCCGCCACCGCCGTCATCCGGCGGGGGATCGTGGGCTCAGCCGAGCTTCGTCAGCCGAGTGAGTGTTCGCGGGCGGCTGGAGACTGTCTCGTCCATGTCTCGCTACCTTCCTCGCGGCCGGGGCCGCGCGACGGGCGGGAGTGGCAATGGGACAGTGGCGCCGCCGATGCGCCGCTGAAACGTTTTTGTGTCCCCCACGCAGGGGGTTCGGGAGACGCTGCGGTTGAAACAGAACCTTAATCCGTAGGCAACACGAAAGATAGACCCAAGACCAACTAACTTCCGTCGATCCGAGCAGAAGGCTCGCCCCTCGCCGACAAAAGTTGGGGAGGGGTTGTGAATCTTGTGTGGGGGTGGTAACTCGGCGAGGTCGGGCCGGGGTCCGGCTCGATACGATCTTGGTTCGTGAGCACCCTTACCCGCGTACGTGTCTGGCTGGTGCTGTTCGTCATCGGCCTGGTCGTCAGTGGAGTCACCGCGTTCCCCCTCGAAGCCGAGAGCCGCCTGCTGGTGCGGCTGCTGCACGCCGACTGGTCACCGGCCCCCGAACACCTGCCGGTGCTGGTGGACTGGATCGACCACGTGCACCGGGGCATCGTCGCCACCAACGACGAGTACCCGTTCCTCGCGTACGGGACGGACTGGCTGGCCTTCGCACACCTGGTCATCGCGATCGCGTTCTGGGGGCCGTACCGCGACCCGGTGCGCAACATCTGGGTCGTCCACTTCGGCATGATCGCCTGCGTGGCGATCGTGCCGACGGCGCTGATCGCCGGGCCGGTCCGGGGCATTCCCTGGTGGTGGCAGCTCATCGACATCTCGTTCGGCGTCTTCGGCATCATCCCCCTGCTCGTCGCCGACCGCGGAATCCGCAGGCTCGCCGCCGAGGACGCGGACGACAGCGCCCCGTCCGCGCCGGACCGGCGGGCCGTCGTCCCGGCGGCCGAGGGATAGCGGTACGCGAAAGCGCGCCGGTCGCCGCAGCCCGCTAACACCAACCCCTATCAGTACGGCGACACTCCGATATTCGGCGCTGACCCTATGATGTTCGTGTGGTTTGTGCTTTCGCGGAGTTGTTGGTGACGGATCGAGACGAGGTTGGGCGCGGTGGTCAGAGGTAGGTTCATCCGGTTCGACGAGGCCCGTGGATACGGGTTCATCACGCCGGACGGCGGCGGTGAAGACGTCTTCGTGCACGCGAACGTGTTGGGTGACGGGAAATACGCGTTCGTTCCGGGAGTGCCGGTGGAGTTCGACGCGGTGGAAAGCGACCGGGGTATGAAGGCCCTCGCGGTCCGCATTCTCCGAACGGAACGCACGGCGACACCGGCCGGCAACGGTGTGTCCTCCGGTGACGTCGCGGCGGTGGAGCGTTCCGACGACGACGGTATGTGCGACGTACTCACCCCGGCCGGTTTCCGGCACGAGGTGACCGAGCTGCTGCTCGACGCCGTACCCACGCTGACCGGGGCGCAGATTGTCCAGCTACGGCAGGGTCTCACCGGGCTCGCCCAGCGGCACGGTTGGGTGGAGCACTGACGGTACGGCCGGACACGGCGGGCGGGTCGCGGCACCGGGTCGCGACCCGCCCGCCGTTTGTGAAGGCGCTTTTATAACGCTCGAATCTGTCGAAGACCCTATTCTGTGGCCAAACACCGGAATATGCGTGCCGCCCGGATAAGACAGTTCTCATCGGGGTCACATTGACTTCAAATTGCTGCACTCCATAGATTTCCAGCTATTCACGTCGCCGCGACGCGGGCGTTGCGGGCGAGGTGTTCCGGCAGAAATACCTGGAGGCGGTTCATCATGGCAGAAATTCGCGCACTCCGGCGGGCGCTGGGCGTGGTGCTCGGCGGGCTGGTCGCGATCCCGGTCGTCCTCGTCGGATCCGCCGGGCCGGCGCAGGCCGCGCCGAACTGTGGCGCGGTGGTGACCACGAGTACGACGGTCACCGCGAACCTGACCGACTGCCCCGGTGACGGACTCGTCATCGGGGCCCACAACATCACCCTGAACCTCAACGGCAGGACCATCGACGGTGTCGGCCTCGGCGTGGGCGTACGCAACAACGGCTTCGACGGGGTGACCATCCGCAACGGCACGATCACCGGGTTCGACCACGGGGTGCAGCTCAATCCCGGCACGCTCGGCAATCTGGTCACCGCGATCACCGCCCGGTACAACGAGGTCGCCGGGGTCGAACTGAACAACGCCGACACCAACAACCGGGTCATCAGCAACGTGCTGGAGTTCCAGTCGCAGCGCGGGGTCGCCGTGCTCGGCGGTTCGACCGGCAACATCGTGCGCGGCAACACCGTACGGGACAACCGGGACGGCATCTACGTCGAGAACTCGGCCAGCAACACCATCGAGACCAACCAGGTGACCGAGAGCAGCGACCGGGGGATCGAGGTGGTCGGCTCGCAACGGGTGACGCTGCGGTCCAATACCCTCACCGGCAACGGGGACGCGGCGCTCGCCCTGACCGGCTCCAACCTGAACACCGTGGACAACAACACCGTCAACGGCAGCGGTGACGCCGGCATCCTGCTCGGCACCTCGCACGACAACCAGGTGATCAACAACCGGGTCTCCGGCAGTGGCGACGCCGGGATCCTGCTCGACGTCGCGCACCGCAACACCGTACGGGCGAACAACCTCAACGTCAGCGCGCCCAACGCCAGCGGGATCGAGCTGATCGCCTCCAACGGCAACACGCTCCAGTCCAACACCGCCAACGCCCAACTGGGCAGCGGCATCGAGTTGCAGAACTCGGCCACCAACCGGCTGTTGAGCAACACCGCGAACACGAACAACGGCGCCGGCATCTTCGTCACCGGCTCGGCCGGGACGGCGGGCAACGTACTCGACGGGAACACCACGAACGCCAACAACGGCAACGGCATCGTCGTCGACAACGCCGGCAACACGGTCCGGCGCAACATCGCCCGGAACAACAGCGGCTGGGGGATCTACGCCAGCCCCGGCAACGCCGACGGCGGCGGGAACCGGGCCAGCGGCAACAGCGAGGCCGGCCAGTGCTACGGCGTGACCTGCACGGCCTGACCCAGGCGGGGTGACCCGCGCGGCGTGACTCAGGCGGGGTGACCCGCGCGGCGTGCCCGGACAGTACGGCGCAACGGCCGGGCCCGGACCGCTCCGGCTATCGGGGTGGTTCGGGCTCGGTCACGTCCGCGACGGTGGCGTCGAGCGCCCGGAGTGCCTCGTCGGCGGCGAGTGCGACGGCGACGCCCCGTTCACCGGCGCCCAGCGTGATCCGTCGCCCGCGTACGCGAACATCCGCGACGACCGGCCAGGCGGTGGTCGAGCCGAACGGGGTGATGGTGCCGCGCTCGTACCCTGTCGCGTCCTTGGCCGTGCCCGCGTCGGGCAGGGAGAGTCGGTTGACGCCCAGCAGCCCGCGCAGCTTGGGCCAGGAGATGACCCGGTCACCCGGCACCAGGACGAAGACGTAGTCGTCCTCGCCCCGACGGATCACGATCGTTTTCACGATGTCCGCGACCGCCATCCCGAGCGCGGCCGCGGCCTCGGCCACACTGCCCACCGGTCCGTGCCGGATCACCTCGTACCCGACGGCGGCGGAGTCGAGGGCGGCGGAGGCGGAGCCGGACATGGCTGCACAGTACCCCCGGCCGGGGCGGGCGGTCGTCGGTTCGGGCGGTGACGGCGTTCACCTGCCGATCCATCGGATGTCGTGGTCTTGAGGGTGGCCGGCGTCCGGTAGAGGAACACGGGGTTTGTCGGCTTACTTACCGACAGTGGTTGTGAAAGC
Source organism: Micromonospora sp. NPDC049529 (assembly GCF_055586685.1). Taxonomy (NCBI): domain Bacteria; kingdom Bacillati; phylum Actinomycetota; class Actinomycetes; order Micromonosporales; family Micromonosporaceae; genus Micromonospora; species Micromonospora sp. NPDC049529. Next base: position 277,631 of record NZ_JBVJHT010000006.1, on the reverse strand, counting down.
GTTCAAAGTGCTGGTAGACATCGGATGTATCACGGCCGTTGGGTGCCCGAGAGCCGGATGAGTCACACCGCACCGGACGGTCCGGCGCCGCTGGTCCGGCGTCGCCGCCACGCCGGGCGGTGCGGGTCGCCGGCTCCGGTGGCGCCACACTGCGAGCCTGTGAGCTGATTGTCCGCGCGGGCCGGAGGGGAACGAGCATGGCGCTCACCGACGAAGCGATCCACAAGATCAAGGAAATGATCGTCTCCGGCGAACTGCGCCCCGGCGACCGGCTGCCCAAGGAGGCCGACCTGGCCGACCGGTTGGGACTGTCCCGCAATTCGCTGCGCGAGGCGGTGAAGGCGCTGTCGGTGATCCGGGTGCTGGACGTACGGCAGGGCGACGGCACGTACGTGACCAGCCTCGATCCCGGTCTGCTGCTCGACGCGATGAGCTTCGTGGTCGACTTCCACCGCGACGACACCGTGCTCCAATTCCTGGAGGTACGCCGGATCCTGGAGCCGGCCGCCGCCGCGATGGCCGCCCAGCGGATGACCGAGGAGGGCATCGCGACCCTCCGTACGCTGCTCGACGGGCTGGGCGGTGAACCGACCATCGACGCGCTGGTCGCCAACGACCTCGAGTTCCACCGGCAGATCGCCGCCGGCGCCGGCAACGACGTGCTCTGCTCGCTGATCGACAGCCTCTCCGGCCCCACCACCCGGGCCCGGATCTGGCGCGGCCTCACCCAGGAGAGCGCGGTCGCCCGCACCCGCGAGCAGCACGCCGCCATTCTCGACGCGATCGCCGCCCGGCAGCCCGAACTGGCCCGGTCCTGGGCCACCGTGCACGTGGCCGGCGTCGAGGAGTGGTTGCGCCGCGCGCTCTGAAGGACGAACCACTTCGCCGATGTCCCACGGCGCGGAGTCCGGGCAGAATGCCTGCATCGTGATCATGCAGCCGCCGGCACCGGTACCGTCCCGTCGGGTACAGACCACCGTCCTCATCGGATATTTCGCGATCCTCGTGGCCTGGGTGGTCGCCGGCCTCTGGCTGCTGAGGAGCGAATACTCCGAAACGGCCGGATTCGTTCTCCTCCCGGTGGTCCTCACCGTCCAGTTGGTGTGGTCGTGGATGAATGACCGCGACCCCTCCGGCGCCCGGAGGTTCACCGCCTTCGCCGCCCCGCGTACCGGCGGACCACCGGTCCTGGTCGCGCCCGGCCGGGTGTGGTGGCGGACCCACAGTGCGCCGCAGCTGTTCACCGGTGTCGGACTGATCCAGTACTGGGTGTTCGCGATCAAGGAGATCGGCGAGATCCACTGGGTGCTCTGGTCGAGCATTCCGTTCATGTTGCTCGTGGCGGTGAGTCTGGTGGCGACGATGGTCGCGCTCCTTCGTTCCATTCGGGGCGGCGGTGACCTGGAGTTGCGGCCCGGAGGGCTGTCGCTGCCCGGCCCGCTGGGACGGATCGAGCTGCCGTGGGAGGAGGTGCCCTCCGGTCGGCTCAAGGGACACCGGGACACCGACCCGCTCGTCCTGCGGGTGCGGCGGCGGTCGGGGAGCCTGTTCCGCCGCCGACGGGTCACCGTCCACTTCGACCGGTACGCCGTCGCCCCGGCACTCCTCACCGGTGCGATCCGGCACTACCTGGATCACCCCGAGCACCGCGCCGCGATCGGCACCGACGAGGAGTACGTGCGACTGCACGTCCTGCTGTACCCCCGGCCGGAACCGGCCGGGTAGACGGTCGGACCGACACAGCCTTGTCGCATTTCTGACGGATTACCCCGGCCCGTTCGGCTGGGGGCCTGCCGCCCACAGGTCTTACGCTCTGCATCATGTTCGATACTCTCCGGCAGGACTTTCGGCGGAACCGGGATCCGCTGGTCCGGCTCGTGCTCGCGGTCTTCCGACTCGGGCAGTGGACCGCCGCTCGGCGTACCGTGACGCGGCGGTGCTGGACCGTGCCGTACAAGGTGTTGAACCTGCTGGTCGTCCGGCTCGGCACGAACAGCGACCTGCCGCGTGAGCTGACCTGCGGGCCGGGGCTGCGCCTGTTCCACCCCTACGGGCTGGTGTTCCACCGGGACGCCTGCCTCGGCCGGGACGTGAACGTGTACCACCAGGTGACCATCGGGCGGCGCGACCACAGCGGTGAGCCGATCATCGGCGACGAGGTGACGGTGGGCGCGGGCGCGACCGTACTCGGGCCGATCGTGATCGGGCGGGGCGCGAAGATCGGCGCCGGGGCCACCGTGCTGGACGACGTTCCGCCCGGCGGTCGGGCCCTCGGACCCCGGGCGCTGATCACCGGCCTGCGCGGCGTCGCCCCGTGACCGCCGGTGGCGGCGGTTCGGCCGGATCGAGCAGGTACCGCCCGGCGCCCGTCCGAGGTGCGGACGGGCGCCGGGGTGCGGTCGGGGTCTCAGCCAACAGGTGGGACGGTCCAGGAGGACCGGATCAACTCCCGCTCGGTGGCAGCGAGGTGGGCGGTCACGGCGAGCCAGGCCCAGGCGTACCGGTCCGGGTCGGGATCGGCGAGCCGGCCGAACACGTCCCGGCCACGCCGGTCGGACTCGTGGGCAAGCGCGGCGGCCACCGTCGCGGCGGTGGTGAAGCCGGCCCGGCGCAGCGGACCGGCCAGCTCGGCACCCTCGCTGCGGGCCGCCTCGCCGACGGCACGCCGACCGCCGGACACGGCCAGTTCCACCAGCCGGCGGACCCGCCACAGCGGCGACTCCGCCACCGCGTCGACGCCGACGGCGAGGACCGGTTCGGTCATCGCGGCCAGGTCGCGCGGCGGCAGGTGGCCGCCCTGGATCTGGTCGTAGCCGAGGTCCGCCCGGCCGTGCCAGTCCGGCGGCAGCCGCAACGTCGCGACGGCACCGGGCACCGGAGCGACCGCGAGCGGGTGCAACGTGCTCGGTCGGGCCGGGTCCAGCCGGCCGACCACCCGGATCCGCAGGCCCGGCCGGGAGGCGAGCCGTCGCAGGTTGGACACGTGGGCGAGCACCGGGTGGGGGTTGACCGGCACCAGCCGGATCACCGGTCCGTCCGGCACCGGCTCACGGTCCGCCCCGGCTCGGGTGCCGGGCGCCAGCTCCCGGGCCAGCACCTGGTCACCGACGGCACCGACCACCATCAGGTCACAGCCGACCAGCGCGGTCCCGGCGCGGGCCGGATCCTCCGGGTCGTCGGCGGCGAGTTGCGCGGTCACCACCTCGGCGAGCGGGCGGGCGAACAGCTCCGCCAACGGTCCGACAGACCAGTCGCTGCCCTGCAACGGGGTGGCCCGGACCCCCTTGCCGGCACCGAGCCGGCCGTCGGGGGAGACGGTGGAGCCGGTGATCCGCAGGCCGCCACGGGCCAGAACCGCGTGGTTGACCGCGACCGCGCCCATCTCGGTGACCGCCCGGGCGCAGTCCCGTGCCCGGTCCGGGCCACCCGGCTTCACGTCGCCGAAGGAGAGCTGCCGCCCGTCGGCCGCGATCAGGTGGGTGACCACACCGGCGTACCCGGTCGCGCTGATCACCGGTTCCCGGCAGACGCCGTACACCTCCAGCGTGCCGTCCGGCTGGTAGGCCCGCCGCAGGACGCCGACCAGCGCCGGATCGGGGTCACCGGCGGCCAACCGGCCGGCCACGTACAGCAGGTCGTGCAGCACCTCGACCAGCTCGGCCAGCCGGTGCCCGGCCTGTCGCTCCCGGTGGGCGCGCAGGCCACGTACCGCGCGCAGGGCGGCGCTCTCGGCGCGCGGTAGCCCGGCCAGCCGGGCACTGTGCGCGGCCCGCAGCAGCTCGGCCTGGGGCACCGCGCCGACAGCCGGCGCGCCGGCCGCGATCACCGCGCCGGCGGCCCGCCACAGCGCACCGGCGGCGGCCCGTTGCGCCTTCGTCGGCGCCGTGCCCCCGCTGGTACGGCCGGCCGGCTCGCCGTCCGCGCCAGCCGACTTTCCGGTACGCCCGGACCTGCCGCCACGCCCGGTGGCGGTGCCGCCCTGGGTGGACGGTGCGGCGGTGCGGGCCGTCGGATCGGGGTGGGCGGCCGGATCGGCCACCGGGCAGGCGACCAGGACTGCGGTCCGGTGCAGGCAGCGGGGTGCCAGCAGGCAGCTGCACCGCGCCTGGATCGGGTCGGTGACCGCGCCGGTCGGTCCGGGTGTCAGCGTGACCAGGGCCTCGGCGCCACAGTCGATCGACACACCGCCGTCGACCCGGCCAGCCGGTACGTTGGCGAGCCGTTCGATGGTGGCGTCCAGTCGCCGGTGCAGCCGGGGTGGCAGGGCCGCCACCGCCGCGGCGGCGACCCTCGGCAGCACCGGCGGCAACCGGTCGACGTCTGCGGGGGTGGGCGTGGGGGTGCGGTGCGTCAACGTGATCCTCCGCGTACGCGGTCGCCCACCCAGCGGGCGAGTTCGAGCGGGCTGAGAGCGGCGACCGGCATCCCGGCCGCGACGAGCTGCCCGGCGACCGGTACCGAGTAGCAGGGCACTCCCCTGTCGTTCAGCGCGGCGCAGCCGAGCAGGTGCACGCCGGAACTGGCCAGCGCGCGAACCTCGCCGAGCAACCCGGCGAGCGGGTAGCCCTCCTCGAAGTCGCTGACCACCGCGACGATGGTGCGGCTCGGCACGGTCACCAGTGAGCGGGCCGCGGCCAGCCCGGCGGCGATGTGCGTACCGCCGCCGACGCGCACCTCCAACAGCAGCGACAGCGGGTCGTCGACCCGGTCGGTCAGGTCGACCACCGAGGTGGAGAAGGCGAGGAAGTGGGTGGACAGGGTGGGCACCCCGGCCAGCACGGCGGCGGTCAACGCCGACCACACCACGGACGCCTCCATCGAGCCGGACACGTCGACCACCAGCACCAGCCGCCAGTCGGCCTCCTTGCGGACCCGGGTGTTGAAGACCGGGTGTTCCGGCACCACCACCGTCCGGCCGTCGCCGAGCCGCTGGGTGTGCGCCAGGTTCGCCCGCAGGGTCCGGGCGAGGTTGATCCGGCCGCCGGGACGGCGGGACGGACGGGGGTTGGTCAACCCGGTCAACGCCGGACGCAGCTGGGTCGCCAACTGCTTGGTCAGCTCGTCGACCAGCCGCCGGACCAGTGGCCGCAGCTTGGCCAGGTGCCCCTCGGGCAGGCCACCGGCCAACGACAGGACCGAGGTCAGCAGCTCCATCGAGGGGCGTACCGCAGCCGGGTCGAGCTCGGTGAGCACGTCGGTACGGCCGTTCTCGGCTGCCCGGGCGATCACCTCCTCGCGTACCTGGGTGCCGAACAGCGCCTCAAGTTCGTCGGCCCATTCGCGGGCGGTCGGGAAGGAGGCTTCCTGGCCACCGCCGGCCGCCTGGCCGAGGTCGACGGCGCCCTCGCCCCGGCCGGCCCCGTACAGCTCGTCGAGGGCGCGGGCGTAGCGGCGGGCGTCGTCCGGCAACCGGTCGGACTGGCGGCCGAGCAGCAGCCGCCAGCGGTCCGCAGGGGTGAGCCCGGCGGGGTCCGGGTCCGGCCCGGTGCCGGTGTCGGCGCCGACGGGGGCGTCGGTGCCGGTGGGGGCATCGACGGAGCCGGTCGGCGTACCCGGGATCGGGATGTTGCGGGCGACCAGAGCGGCCCGGCCGGCCCGGTCGGCGGCGGCCCAGCGGGCCAGCAGTTCGGGCGAGGCGGGCAGGGTCAGGTCGAGCCGATCGGCCAGCCGATCGGAGACGGTGCGCAGCAGCCGGTCCCGGGCTGCCGGGGTGAGCACGTCGAACCCGCCCCGCAGCGCCGGCAGCCGGTCCAGGAACTCGGTGTCGGCAAGCCGTTCGATCCGCTCCAGCAGCGGGTCCAGCGCGACCGGGGCGGACTGCAACAGCGGGTGCGCCGCGGTGAGCAGACCACCCAGCAGCCCGCGCAGGTGCCGTCGGGTATCCGGTCCGGTCGCCGCGTCGACCCAACCGGCGACCCGGGTGCCCAGGGTTTCCAGATCGGTCAGGTCGAGCAGCACCCGGGCGGCCAGGGCGGCGCCCTGGATCAGCGACGAACCGGTCCGGGCCAGGTGACCGAGGGCCTCGTCCAGGCGTAGGCCGATCCGATCCTCGCCGGCCCGGACCGCGAGGTCGACCAGCGCGGCGGCATCGGCCGTGGCATCGCTGCCGGCCAGGCCGGGCAGTCCGCGGACCGCCGCGTCCAGCAGTACGACCGCCAGCTCGGCCGCCCGGGCCCGGCCGGCGGGGGTGGTGCCGGGCAGGTGTTCCCGGCGCAGCGCCTCCAGCAGGTCCAGTGCGGCCAGCAACTCGGGCAGCGTGCCGGTGTCGGGCAGCACGGCGGCGGCCAGTTCGAGCCGGTCGGTGACCAGCTCGGGTAGGTCGCACCGGGCGGCGTCGCGTAGCCCGGTGAGCAGTTGCGCGGCGGTGGGGCCACCGTCGGCGGCCTCCCGGCGGAAGCGCTCCCGCAGCGTACCGGCCGCAGCCAGCGCCGAGGTCACCCCGCGTACGCCGACCAGGTCCAGTCGGGCCGCCACGGACGGTGTCCAGGCCAGTTGCCACCGGGTGGTCAGGGCGGCACCGTCGCCTGTGCCGGTCACCGCGATCGGCTCGCCGTAGCCGACGCCGCAGAGCCGCAGGCGTTGCAGCAGGATCTCCCGCCGCCCGTCCAGCTCGGTGCGCAGCGGGTCCAACCGGAACTCGCGGGACGTCGGGTTGTCCGGATGGGGCAGCCGCAGCGCGGTGAGTTCCGCCTCGACCGCAGGCCCGAGCCCGGACCGGGGGGTGCCGGGGGCGATGCGGCCCCGCTCGGCACCGACCAGCACGGTCTCCAGTGCCGTGGCCAGCGCTCGACCTCGGCCGAGCAGTTCACCCTGGCCGAGCACGGTGGTCACCGCCTCCAGCATCTCGCCGCGGCCGGGGGCGGGCAGGTCCCGTAGCCGGGCCAGGTCCTCGGCCAGCCGTACCGTCTCGCTGGCCTCGCCGGTACCGGCGGTGTGGCCGGCCGAGCGGAGTTCCCGGCACAGGTCGGTGACCGCCCGGGCGGCGGCGGCCCGGATCCGTTCCGGATCGCCGGTGGCGGTGAAGACGGACTGCTGCCAGCGCGGGTCGCGGATCCCGGCCGGGTAGCCGGAACGAGAGTCGAGCAGGTCGAACGCGTACGGCACCAACGAGGTGACCGCCGGGTCGGTATCTTCGCCGGTGGTGGCCGGCCGAGACCGGGTCGTGACAGACCGGACCGGAGCGGACGGGGCGGCAACGGTCAGGGTGGACGCGGCGACAGTCCGAGTGGACGCGGCGGCGACCTCGGCGGTCGACTCCGGATCGCCGTCGACCGGGCCGGTGGCCCGCGCCGGGCCGTTGCCGTTGCCGTCGGCGTCGGCGTCGGTCGACGCTCCGGCGAGCAGGGCTGGGGCGTGGAACGCGCCGATGACGGCGGCGACCCGCCGACCGGATGAGCCGGCCTCGGCCAGCACGCGCCGCATGTGCCGCTCGCGCGCCAGGTCACGGGCGGGTACGCCATCGCCGTTCGCGCTGTCGGTACGCATCGCCCAGCCGACCCCGAGTGCCGCCCGGCGGACCGCCTCGGGCGAGCAGCCCGGGGCACGTACCTCGACCACCCGGTCCCACAGGTCGTCGCCGTCGCGGCCGGTGCTGCTGGCGCTGAGCGCGGCGGCGTACCCGGACCGGCGCGGGCCGGACACCGGCTCACCGGCGTCCGGGGCGGGTTCGCCCCCGCCGCCCGGCCCGGAGCCGGCACTCAGATCGGAGCCAGCGGTCGGGTCGGAGCCGTCGGTCGGGTCGGAGTCGCCGCTCGGCGCGGAGCCGGTGGTCGGGTCGACGTCGGTGGCCGGTTCGGTGGCGTCCGCGTTCCAACCCGGGTCGGCGCTCCAACCCGGATCGGCCAGCGGCAGGTCGCAGCAGACCACCTCGACCCCGCGCTGCCGGGCCCAGCGGATCGCGGCCAGTTCCGGCGAGAAGTCCGTGAACGGGTAGAAGCCCATCGGCCCGTCCGTGCCGTGGCTGCCGACCAGTGCCAGCGGCGCCCGGGCGGCGGGGTCGGACAGGTACGGCAGCCAGCGCTGGAAGTCGGCCGGCAGTTCGATGCAGACCACCTCGGCCCCGGCGGCGTCCAGCAGTGCCGGAACCATCGCCGCGAGGGCCGGGCTGTGATGCCGCACCCCGATCAGGTACGGCCGGACCGAACCGGCGAGCGTGTCGATCACGGCTCGCGGGTCGTTCGGCGACGGGTCGACGCTCGGCGGTGCGACGGCCGGGGCAGCCGCACCGGTCGACGTGCTGGAAAGGGTCGTCACCGCAGGCTCTCCCGCAGGTCCCAGAGCCGGCGCCACATCGCCGAGCCGTCCTCGGCGCGGCGACGTACCGGGCCGTCCCAGTAGCCGAGCAGCCGGGCGTGGTCGTTCTCGTCGTCCTTGCGCACCACGCCGAGCAGGTGCCCCGGCACGAGGTCGAGCGCGTCCCCGCCGGGCAGGTACGCGGCGGCCAGACCGAGCGACACGGCCACCTGCACGGCCTCGGCGGTCGACATCACCGTGCCGGGCCGTTCCACGTCCCAGTTCTCGCCCGACCGGCCCGAACGCAGATCGCGGAACACGGTGACCAGCGCCTCCAGCACCGCGTCGTCCACCGTGTACGCCGCGCCGGCGCGCTGCACGGCGGCGACGGCCTGCCGACGGACCAGGTCGGTCTCGGTCTCCGCGTCGGCGATCGGGTGAATGGTCTCGAAGTTGAACCGGCGCTTGAGTGCCGAGGACATCTCCGACACGCCCCGGTCCCGCAGGTTCGCGGTGGCGATCACGGCGAACCCGGGCACCGCGCGGATCAGCCCACCCTCGGTGCCGACCAGCTCCGGCACGTTCATCCGCCGGTCGGACAGGATGGACACCAACGCGTCCTGGACCTCGGGCAGGCAGCGGGTGACCTCCTCGATCCGAACCACCCGGCCGGTACGCATCCCGGTCAGCACCGGCGAGTCGACCAGCGCCTGCGGGGTCGGGCCCTGGGCGAGCAGCAGGGCGTAGTTCCAGCCGTACCGGAACGCGTCCTCGGTGGTGCCGGCGGTGCCCTGGACGGTCAGCGAGCTGGTGCCGCAGATCGCGGCGGCGAGCAGTTCGGACAGCATCGACTTGGCGGTACCGGGCTCGCCGACGAGCAGCAGCCCCCGCTCACCGGCGAGGGTGACCACGCACCGTTCGACCAGGCTCCGCTCGCCGACGAACTTCGCCGGAATGGTCATGCTGGCCGGCAGTTCGGTGCCGTCCGGCCCGGTACGCCGGTCGGCGGGCAGCTTCAGTGCCTCGCCGTCGCTGCCCCGGACGAAGGTGACCACGGCACGCGGGGTCAGTGCCCAGCCCGGTGGCCGGGCCCCGGCGTCGTACGCGGCCAGGAAGGCCAGCTCGTCGGCGTACCGCTGTTCGGCGGAGAGAACCTGGGCGGCGGTCTCCGGCTCCACGGTGGGGCGGACGTGTTCCGTCACGGTCACGAGATTCCTCGATCTCTCTATGGTTGGGATGGGACATTTGGGGCACGGGCGGCGGCGGGACGGTGCCGCGACGGCCGGGTCGGTCGTCGCGGACGCACCGCCGCGCGGGATCGGCGTCAGCGGCGGGTGCCGCCGACGGGCAGATTGTCGAACCGAGGCCGGTCGCCGTCGCGGACCCGTTGCCAGGCCCGCCGGTAGAGCTCGGCGACCGGTTCGAACGGCACGGTCACGCCGAGCCCGGCCGTACCGTCGGGGGCGAGATCGAACAGGGGCACCTTCCAGCCCTCGATCGGCGCCTGCCCGCTGCGGCGCTCCAGCCACGGACCGGGCAGGAACAGCGACCGGCCGGCCCGGGCCCGGCTGGCCGCGACGACCAGGTCGGTGCCGGACAGCTCGGCGCAAGCCGCCTTCAGCCGAGCCGGCTTCCAACCGGTCCACCTCGCCGTGTTGCGGTCGGTCGGGTCCGGCATGGCCAGCAGCATCAGGTACACCGCCGCCGCGTCGGAGCCCAGGTGGTGTTCCCCGGCCACCTCGGCGACCAGGTCGGGCACGGACCGGGTCGGATCCTGCGGCCACCACGTCCCGGCCTGCGCCGCCGCGCCGCCGTCCGGCTCGCCCGGATCGTCGAGCAGCGCCGCGAACCGCGAATCGCGGACCAGGCGCAGCGCAACCTCCATCGGGTACGGCTTGGCCGCGTCGCCCCGCAGCGCGGGCAGGTACGGGTCCGTCCCGTCGGCGTCGAGCAGATCCGGCCGCAGCGCCGGGGACGGCTGGCTGTCGTAGGTGGCCAGCACGACGGCGCCGTACCGTTCCCAGCCGGGGCCGGTCTCCGACGGGGTCCCCGCGAGCTGGCTGAACTCGGGCAGGGAAATGTACTGGTCGAGGTCGAGCAGCAGGTCGCGGTTTGCCAGCCGGTTCCGGATCGCGGCCAGCGCGGCCGGCAACGCGGCCCGGCACGGGTCGCCGGCCGGCGTGTGGTGGGCCACCCAGGCGGCCAGGGTGACCGAGGAGCGCAGCACCTCACCGGTGAAGCCCACTGCCCGGCCGTCGACCTGCTTGGCCCGGTCGCCGTCGATGTGGAAGACCAGGTCGGTGCTCAGCTCGACCGAGTGGGCCGGGTCGAGCAGCGCCGGCAACGCCTTCGCGGGACCCCAGTCGCAACGGACCGTGCGAACCGCCTCGGCGAGCAGTTGCTCGGGCACCACCACCCGGCGTCCCAGGGCGGCGGTCCAGGTCGCCGCGGCGGTGGCGACGTCCGGACCGTCGGTCCACAACCGGGTCGGGTCTTCCGGCAGCAGCGCCGAGACCACGGCCCGCCGGAGCTCCGGACCGGCCTCGTTCAGCATGCCGAAGGCCAGCTTGACCTCGCCGACCTGCTTGATCCCGAGCGCCTTGCGCAGCTCGACCGGCACGGCGTGCGCCGAGTCCAGGTACGGCATGCCGGCCAGCACCAGCTTGGCGGCGGTCGGGGTGACGCCGGTCAGCTCGGCGAACGACTCGGCCGCCTCCGGCCGCCAGGGTAGCGGCCCCCGCGCGGCCCACTCGGCGAGGAAACCGGCCAGCCAGCCGGCCGGCCGACCGCCGCCGAGCGACGCCGAGGACACCACCGTGTACGGCTCGGGCACGGCGAAGACACCGGCCGGATCGTGGTACAGCGCGCCGAGGGCATAGCCGGTGGGTGTTCCGCTGGAGTTGAGCACGGCGATGAACGCCCCGCCGGACACCGGCAGGATCCCCGGCCCGGGGTACCGGCGCGTCCCGTCGGGCTTGGTCACATCGCCGTCGAGCAGGTGCAGCGTGAACCGGCGCCACCGAGGCGGTTCGGCCGCCCCGCCCAGGTCGAGCCGGTCGATCTCGGTGAGCAGGGCACGCAGCGTCTCCCGGTGTTCGTCCGGGGTGACCGCCGCGACGGCCCGGTGGGCGACGGCCGCGACATTGTCGAGCAGGGGTGACCAGTCCAGGGCCTTCGGCAGCGACGGTCCGTCGAGGTGCAGCCGTACGGCGGGTTCGCCCTCGGTGGTAGCGGCCCGCCGGGTGGCGAGCGCCTGGAACTGGGTGAAGACGTGGGTCGAGCTGCTCGCCCCGTAGGTCGAGCCACGCAGTCCGTCGAGCGCCGTCGCGAGCTGTTCGTCGGTGGGTCCGGTCGCGGTGGCCACCGGCGGCGGCGCCGCCGGAGCGGCCAGCGACGTGGTGAGCCGCTCCAGCACCGCGTCCAGGTCGGTGCGCACCAGGGCGGCGAACCGCAGCACTCCGACCACCCCGGCCAGCACCGCGTCGTGGCTGACCGCCGGCACCGTCGAGCGGACCAGCTCGACCAGCGCGTCCCGGTCGTCCCCATCGGCGGTGGCCGGTCCGGGACCGCCGGCCGCCGCGCCGACCAGGGATGCCGCGACGGCGGTCGGACGGCCGATGGTGGCGCGCGGGGCTCCGGTCGGTCCGGGGCGGGTCGCCGATCGGGCCGCGGCCCGCGCGGCCGCCTCCGCCAGGGCGGCCCGGCGTTCGTCGAGGGCGACCTTGAACAGCGCGGCGGCGGTCTCCCGGTCCATCCGGCGCAGGGTGGCGGAGCCGGCCGGGTCCCGGGGCAGCATGTTGCCGAGGAACGTCTGTCCCGGCAGCCGAACCGCGTCGGAGGTGTAGGCCCGGCTCGATGGCGGCCCGGCCACGGCCGACACCACCCCGTCCGGATCGACCAGGACGAAACCCTTCAGTACGGCCCGAGGCCGGTCGTCGCCGGGCAGCACCAGTGCCGCGACCGGCTCCTGTCCCGCTGCCACGGTGACGGTACGACCGGCCAGGTCCTCGCCGCGTACCGAGCCGTCCGGCAGGGTGACCACCCGCCAGCCGAGCAGACCGTTCACCGGTACGGCAGCCGGGGTGGCCCGGTCGGACAGGGCCGGCCGCAGCCAGCTGTCCGACTTCCGGAGGTCGCCCCCGTCGACCGGGAGGTCGGCCAGGAACCGGGGCAGGCTGCGCCGGCCGTGGGTGTTGCTGCCCGGGTCGTACTCGCGCCAGCCGTGGCCGCCGTCGTCCGAGCTGCGGTCGCGGACCCAGTAGGAGGTGCCGTCGGTGATGACCGGCCGCTGCGCCGGGACCACGGTGTCACCGACGTGCAGCACGCCTGCGCCGGTGGTCCGCCCGCCACCGGGCAGCGGCAGGGTGACCACGTGCGACTGCCGCCCGCCGCCCTGGACCGGCTGTGGCTCGTCGGGCGAGGAGTGCCAGTAGCCGCGCGGGTCGTAGCCGTGTGACTGGGAGGTCCAGTAGACCAGGAGCTGGCCGTCGACGTAGTGGTAGTCGGGCGTGCCATACATGTCGTCGGCCGGGATGCGCAGGTCGTGGCGGAGCACGATGCCCTCCGCGCCGAGCACGCGTACGGTGGTCGGCCCGGCCAGGATCACGTACGGCCAGGCTTCGTGCCGGGTCACCTCGACCCGGTGGTCGCCGCCGGTCACCTCCTGCCAGGCCAGCTCCCACTCCGGCCAGCCCAACTCTTCGACGATCCCGCCGCGCAGGCTGCGGGCCACGTGCTCGGCGAGGTCGACGCCGAGGGCCTGCCCGAGGTCGTCGCCCTTACCTGGTTCACCGGACAGGCCGAGCTCCCCGGAGACCAGGCGCACCGCCTCGACCGGAAGCTTGCCCAGCCACTCCACCGACTCCCGCAGGTACGGCAGCCCGGTGGTGAACCGGTCGCGGATCCGGGTCCGCAGCCAGTCGGTCAGCAACGGCCGGAGACCCGGCGTCCTGGCCACCCGGCGCTGGGGGTCCTGCTGGCCGTCGAGCCGGTCGAGGCCCCGGCGCAGCGCGCCGACGAACCGGTCGTCGCCGGCCACGGCCAACAGATCCCGCCCACCGTCGGTGCTGACCCAGTGCGCCAGGTCCAGCCGGTCGTCCTTCGGTGCGGCCACCGGCACGTCGAGGACGAGCAGCAGGTCGCACAGGTCCAGGTCGCCGTCGGCGACGAGGGACTCCCCGCTGTCGGCCAGTTCGGCGCGCAGTCGGTCGGCCATCCGCTCGACCAGTGGGTACAGCTCCGGCATCCGGCGGCGGTGGTGGCCGGAGCCGGCCCGGCCCACGAAGCGGCGCAGCCAGCCGACGGAGCCGTCCTGCGGCCGGGCCGTTGCCGGCACGTCCGGGTCGGACAGTCCGGCGAGCGCACCGGTGTCGGTCAACAGCTCCAGCCAGGTGACCAGGTCGTCCCGGTCGGCGGGCATCAGGTCGAGCAGGCTGCCCCGGATCGCGGGGTCGCGCAGAGCCAGCGCCTTCACCGCCGGCAGGTGTGCCTTCCACCAGCCGGCCGGGGCCTCGGCGGCCACCGGCAACCGGAGCAGTGCGGTCAGGTAGGCCGCCTCACGATCGGCGACGGCACCGGCCTTGCCGGCGGCCCGGACCAGCCGCTTCACCGCGTTGGCCGACTGCACGGACGGAACCACGCCGGCAGCGGCGGCCCGCAGCGCCAGCCGGCAGAACCGGTCCAGCGCCTCGTCGGCCGGCAACTGGGCGGAGAGTTCCTTCGCGTAGCCGGCCAGTCCGGTCGCGGACACCACCTTGGCCGACGCGAACTCCACGTAGACCTCGTCCAGCCGGTCCAGGTCGACCGGCAGGCCGTGCTGCGCCTCGGCCTTGCGTGCCTTGTTCAACAACTGTGTCGCGTAGGTGTCCTGCCCGGCGGCGAGAAACACCCGGGCCGCCTGCTCGAAGAAGGTCGGCAGGAAGTGCGGCAGGGTACGGGCGAACCGGTCGGCGACGGCCTGGTGCCCGTCCAGGGCGGCCTTCGGCCGCGACCGCGCCTGTTTGGCCAGCTTCTGCAACTCCGGCACCACTGCCAACGCGTGCCGGCCGTCGGCCGGGTGGTGGACCAGCACCCACTCCGGGAACGCCAGCGGGCGGCGCGGGCCCAGCCCGACGACGGCCGGATCGGCCGCCGTGGTCAGGCCAAGGAACCCGACGGCGATGTCCTCGCCCTCCCCGAGTACGGCGTCGACCACGCGGACCACCAGCCGGTCACCGAGGGCCGGATGCCGGTAGGCGCGGGCGGTGAGCGGCACCGCCCGGTCGCCGGCCCTGGCGGTGTCGGCCGGCAGTACCGCGCCGGCGGCCAGCATGCTCTCGGCGGTTTGCTCGCCCGACATGGTCGTCATCCCGGTCACGCCTTCTTCTCCGTTTGGGTTACGGCGCCGGACAGGGCCGTCGCCATCCGCATTCCTTCCGACCACCCGATCGGCCCAACCTCGGTCAACGGCAGCGTCGGTCCGTCAACCACCGACCAGGACAGGGAGCCCAGGGTCGCCTCGGAGTCCCAGTAGTCCTCTTCGAACCAGATGGCGGCCTCGACCGTGCGGCCGTTCTCCCAGACCCGGCAGGTGACCTGCGAGCCGGAGACCCGGAAGCCGAGCGTCGCGGCCCGGGCGGCCAGCCGGTTGGGGACCTTGGTGCCGCGGAAGTCGGTGATCGTGGTGTCGCGGTCCTTCAGACCGGCGGGTTTGCTCCACGTGCTGCGGTGCAGCTGCTCGATCCGCTGGGTGATGTCCAGTTCGTCGGCGAACTCGCGCAGGTCGGTCAGATCCGGCAGGCGGACCGGATGGGGCAGCGTGGCGCTGGCGGGCGAGAGCCGGACGGTCTCCCCGTCGAGGTTCACCACACGCAGGTCACCGGTGTCGGTGACGTCCCGCAGGAAGCCCGGCTCGGCCGGGTCGTCGCCGATCACCACGAGGTCGCGCAGGGCGCCCTGCCAGCCCGGGTCCGGCCAGACCCGTGCCAGCAGCCCGGTCGGCACCGGCAGCGAGGACACCACCCAGGCGTCGATCCGGGCCAGGCATTCGGCGGTGTGCCGGTCCAGCCACTGGGCGAGCTGGCGTAACCGGTCCACCTCGGGGTCGTCGCGCAACGCCTTCGGCAGGGTTTTCAGTGGACGGCCGGTGGCCCTCGGGCCGGTGGACCGGGCCGCCACCCTTCCGTCCACAAGGGAGATCTCGTACGAGTCTCCCACCGATAGCCAGCCCATGAGGAATACCCTCCGTAGTGGAGAATCAGTCAGATTTACTCAGAAATCGCCCACGACCGACGATGTAGAGGACGCTAACAGTAGTGACCGACACGACAGGATTCCGCCGACAGTCGGCGGTTGACGCAGCGGGTCCACTCCGGCGCGACGAGAGGGCCCGGAGCTGCGGGAGTCGGCAGGTCCGGCTGGTGCGGCGGCACTCCGGACGGCCGAGCGGTGGCGCGGCGAGCGAAAGGTACGTGACCTAGGTCACTAAATGCCTGGGTCCGGTGGGAGTTCGCGGACGACCGCGACCGGGGACGCGGCGTGGTGCAGCAGCTGTTGGCTCACCGATCCGAGCAGCAGCCCCCGGAACCCGCCGCGACCCCGGCTGCCGACCACCACCAGTTGGGCCTGCCGGCTCGCCCCGACCAGCACGGCGGTCGGATGGCCGGGCACCACCTGCGCCGAAATCGGCAGGTCCGGGTACCGGTCCCGCCAGCCGGCCAGATCCTCGTCCAGTGCGGCCAGCTCGGTCCGGCTGAGGTCGGACGGACCCGAATCGGCCGGGCGCCACGGCGTCCTCGGCTCCGCCCGGACCCGGACCGCGTGCAGCGCGACGTCCCGGCGCGACGCCCGCTCCACCGCCCAGGCCAGCGCGACCCGGGCGTACGGCGAGCCGTCCACCCCGACCACGATCCGCGTCCGGTCGCCACCGCCACCAGCACCGGTACCGCCACCAGCACCAGCACTGCCACCGCCGGCATCGGCCTCGGGAGGACCGTTGGTCAGGGGACGGACCACCACCACCGGGCAGTGGGCGTGGGTGCTGACCGAGATGCTGGTCGAGCCGGCGAGCAGGCCGCTGAACCCGCCGTGCCCACGGCTGCCCAGCACCACCAGCGCCGCGTCGGCGGACCGCTGCCGCAGCCCGATCGCGGCCGGGCTGTCCAGCACCTCACCGCGTACGTCCAGGCCCGGATGCGAGTCGGTGGCCTCGTCGACCGCGGCGGCGACCATGTCTCCGACCGCCTGTCGGGTGACCTCGTCCGGCCAGGTGCCCGGTCCGGGGCCGGGCCCGATCCAACTGCCGGCGGTCATCCACTCGAAGGCGTACGCCAACCGGACCGACGCCCCGGAGCGGGTCGCCTCGTCCAGTGCCCAGGCGAGCGCGAGCCGGGCCGGCTCGGAGCCGTCGTAGCCGACCAGGATCGGCCTGTCGCCCATCGTCTCCTCCGCTGAAGTTCGGCCTCCGCTGAAGTTCGGCCTCCGCTGAAGTTCGGCCTCCGCTGAAGTTCGGCCTCCGCTGAAGTTCGGCCTCCGCTTAAGTCCGGCCTCCGGTGAGCTTCGGCCTTCGGTCCGGTTGGGCCTCGGGTCCGGTTCGGCCAAGGCCGGCGGGAATCAGCCCCGGTCGCCCACCCAGCGCCACTGCGCGACGCGGGGTGCGTCCTCGCCGTACCGGCGGGTGTACTCGCGGCACTCCTGCCGGGCGTCGATCATGGACTGGCGCAGGTGGGCGGCGCGGGCGGCCAGGCCGGGCACCCGGTCGACCACGTCGACGACCAGGTGGAACCGGTCGAGCTGGTTGAGCATCACCATGTCGAACGGCGTGGTGGTGGTCCCCTCCTCCTGATAGCCGCGTACGTGCAGGTTGTCGTGGTTGGCCCGGCGGTACGTCAACCGGTGGATCAGTGCCGGATACCCGTGGTACGCGAAGATCACCGGCCGGTCCCGAGTGAAGATCGTGTCGAACTGCGCGTCGGGCAGCCCGTGCGGATGGGCGACCTCGGACTGAAGGCGCATCAGGTCGACCACGTTCACCACCCGTACCCGCAGGTCGGGCAGGTGCCGCCGGAGCAGGTCGGCGGCGGCCAGCGTCTCCAGGGTCGGTACGTCACCGGCGCAGGCCAGCACCACGTCCGGCTCGGCGCCGTCGTCGGTGCTCGCCCAGCCCCAGATCCCGAGCCCGCGTCGGCAGTGCAGCACCGCCTCGTCCATCGCCAGCCAGTTCGGACCGGGCTGTTTGCCGGCGACCACCACGTTGATGTAGTGGCGGCTGCGCAGGCAGTGGTCCATCGTGCAGAGCAGGGTGTTCGCGTCCGGCGGCAGGTAGACCCGGACCACCTCGGCCTTCTTGTTCACCACGTGGTCGATGAAGCCCGGATCCTGGTGCGAGAAGCCGTTGTGGTCCTGCCGCCAGACGTGGCTCGACAGCAGGTAGTTGAGCGAGGCCAGGGGTTGCCGCCAGGCGATGTCGCGGGTCGTCTTGAGCCACTTGGCGTGCTGGTTGACCATCGAGTCGACGATGTGGATGAACGCCTCGTAGCTGGTGAAGACGCCGTGCCGGCCGGTCAGCAGGTAACCCTCCAGCCAGCCCTGGCAGAGGTGTTCGGAGAGCACCTCCATCACCCGGCCGTCGGGGGAGAGGTGGTCGTCGCCGGGCTGCCGGGCGGCGACGAAGACCCGGTCGGTCACCTCGAAGACCGCGTCCAGCTTGTTGGAGGCCACCTCGTCCGGGCCGAAGAGCCGGAACCGGTCCGGGTTGGCCACGATCACGTCGCGCAGCCAGCGGCCGGTCGGGGTGGTCGCCCCGGCGACGGTGGCGCCGGGCTCCGGCACCGCGACGCCGTACTCGCGGTAGTCGGGCAGCACCAGGTCGCGCAACACCTGGCCGCCATTGGTACGCGGGTTCGCGCTCATCCGCAGGTCGCCGTCGGGCACCAGCTCGCACACCTCGGGTACGGGTGACCCGGTGGCGTCGAACAGCTCCTCGGGGCGGTAGCCGCGCAGCCAGCGTTCCAACTGGGCCAGGTGCTCCGGGTTGTCCCGTACCCCGGCGAGCGGGACCTGGTGGGCGCGGAAGGTCCCCTCGACCCGGCGGCCGTCGACCTCGCGCGGCCCGGTCCACCCCTTCGGCGTACGGAGCACGATCATCGGCCAGCGGGGGCGGTCGACCATGCCGGTGCTCCTGGCCCGGCGCTGGATCGCGGCGATCTCGTCGAGGGCCCGGTCCAGGGTGGCGGCGAGTTCCCGGTGCACCCGGTCCGGTTCGTCACCGGCGACCACGTACGGCCGGTAGCCGTAACCGTGCAGCACGGAGAGGAGGTCCTGCTGTGGGATCCGGTCGAAGATCGACGGGTTGCCGATCTTGTAGCCGTTGAGGTGCAGGATCGGCAGTACGGCCCCGTCCCGGGCCGGGTTCAGGAAGACGTTCGACAGCCAGCTGCCGGCCAGCGGCCCGGTCTCCGCCTCGCCGTCGCCGACGACGCACGCCACTATCAGGTCCGGGTTGTCGAACGCGGCGCCGTAGCCGTGCATCAGCGAGTAGCCGAGCTCGCCGCCCTCGTGGATCGAGCCCGGCACCTCGGCGGCGACGTGGCTGGGAATGCCGCCGGGGAACGAAAACTGCCGGAACAGCCGTTCCATCCCGGCCTCGTCCCGGCCCACCGACGGGTAACGCTCGCTGTAGCTTCCCTCCAGCCAGGTGTTGGCCACGATCGCCGGGCCCCCGTGTCCGGGTCCGGTCACGTAGATCATCTGGAGTCGGCGGCGGACGATGGTCCGGTTCAGGTGTGCGTAGATCAGGTTCAGGCCGGGGCTGGTGCCCCAGTGGCCGAGCAGCCGGGGTTTGATCTGGTCCGGGGTCAGCGGCTCGCGCAGCAGCGGGTTTGCCATCAGGTAGATCTGGCCCACGGTCAGGTAGTTCGCCGCCCGCCAGTACGCGTTCAGCCGACGCAGCTCCTCGTCGGTGAGCGTGGCGTGCGGGTCCAGGGCGGTGTCCATCGACCTGAGCCTGCCCGGTGACGGGTGCGCCCGCAGGCGGATCGCCGGATTGTCCCCCCGAGCGGGGACGTTCCGGCCCGCGCCCTGCGCGGCGGTACGCCCGTCAGGCCTGGACGTACAGCCCGTGCGGGGTCCGGACGATGACCACCGGGGCGGGGGAGTGGTAGAGCAGGGTCTGGCTGAGCGCGCCGAGCATGCTGCGCGAGGGCTGCTCCCCGCGCATGCTGACCACCACGATCTCGGCCGTGCGCGACTGGTCGATCAGGATCTGCTTCGAGTCGCCGCTGCGGACCCGGGGGACGACCCGTACGTCCGGGTACTTGCGCCGCCACGGCACCAACGCGGCGTCGAGTTCCTCGGCCACCGAGGCGTCCGGCTCCTCCGACGGGTCGTCGGCCTCCCAGATCCGCAGTGCGACGAGTTCGGTCTCGCGCCAGGACGCGGCGTCGAAGGCGAAGCCGAGGGCGGTTTCCGTACCGATTCCGCAGTCGATGCCGACCAGCACCGGACCCGGCGGCGGGGAGTTCTCGCGTACGACCAGCACGCTGCACCCGGCGCGGGCGGCGACCTGCACCGACAGGGCCTCGATCGGTACGGCGGTCTGGCCGGAGAGCCCACCGTCGCCGAGCACCAGCATCGCGGCGCTGCCCGACTCGCGCAGCAGGGTGGTGAGCGCCGGTCCCTCGATCAGCGCGCAGGACAGTCGTAGTTCCGGTTCGGCCTCGGTGGCGGTGCCGGCCGCCTCGTCGAGGAGTCGGTCGGCGGGTGCCCGCAGCTCTCCGCCCAGCGGCGTCGCCGGGTCGGCGACCCAGTTGAAGGCGTGCACTATCCGTAACGTACGGCGGTGTGCCGCCGCCTCGTGGGCGGCCAGCCGGACGGCGGTCATGCTCTGTGCCGAGTTGTCCACCCCGACCACGACCGGTGCGTTGGGGGGCAGGCTCATCGTCGTCACCTCCGGGCCCGCTGCCGGCACTCCGGCGCGGGGCTGGCACATTGCGCTCGTCTCCGGTACTGACAGTAGTGGCGGGTCCGGTTCGGCGGACCGGGTTCGGCGGGGTGCGTGGACCGTCGCCGGGTGATCCACGCCCTCGGCGCGGCGGCCGGAACGTACGCCGGGCGGGCCGGCTCCGGTGCGGCCGGGACGGGCGCGACCCGGCTCCGGTGTGACGGATGCCGGCCCGCTGTCTGCAAGGTATGACATAGAGGATATGTATCTGCATCAATCGATTGGGATTAGCGTGAGGCGCACTGACGGCGCTGCCGCACTGGACCGGGATCCGGCCGGAGCGCACGCGGCGTTCCTCAACCCCAATCGAAGGGACCCGTCAATGCAGCACAGATCCTCGTCTGTCGCAGCGGCCATCCTGCTCGCGGCCGGCATGCTGGCCACGCTCCCGCAGGCGGCCTCGGCCAAGCCCACCAACGAGACGGCCCCCGCCGTCTCCGTGGAGATCCTCAACGCGATGCAGCGCGACCTCGGCCTCACCGCCGGCCAGGTGCAGGCGCGGCTCGCCGCTGACGAACGGGCCGCCAAGGCCGAGGAGTCGCTGCGCGGCGCCCTCGGCAACCGCTTCGCTGGCGCCTGGCTCGCCGACGGCAGCCAGGTCGTCGTCGCGGTCACCGACGCCGCGTCCGCCGAGCGGGTACGCGCCGCCGGTGCACAGCCGAAGGTCGTCGCCCGCAGCGAGGCGTCCCTCACCGCGATCAAGGACACCCTCGACGCCAAGGGGTCCGCCGCACCGAAGTCGGTGACCGGCTGGTACGTCGACGTCACCAGCAACACCGTGGTCGTCCAGACCACCGCCGGCAACACGGCCGCCGCCGAGTCCTTCGCCGCCACCACCGGCGCACCGGCCGGCGCGGTCCGGGTCGTCGTCTCGGCCGAGGTCCCGCAGACCTACTACGACGTACGCGGCGGCGACGCCTACTACATCGGCAGCGGGCGCTGCTCGATCGGCTTCTCGGTGGCCGGCGGCTTCGTCACCGCCGGGCACTGCGGCAGCGCCGGGCAGGCCGTCTCCGGCTCCAACCGGGTCGCCATGGGCACCATCGCCGCCTCGTCCTTCCCGGGCAACGACTACGGCTGGGTACGCACCAACTCCAACTGGGTCCCGCGCGGTGTGGTGAACCGGTACAGCGGCAGCACCACGGTGGCCGTAGGCGGCTCGACCGAGTCCGCCGTCGGCGCCTCCATCTGCCGCTCCGGCTCGACCACCGGGTGGCGCTGCGGCACCGTCCAGGCCAAGAACCAGACCGTGCGCTACTCGCAGGGTTCGGTCGGCGGGCTGACCCGTACCAACGCCTGCGCCGAGCCGGGTGACTCGGGCGGCTCGTGGCTCAGCGGCAACCAGGCCCAGGGCGTCACCTCCGGCGGCTCGGGCAACTGCTCCTCCGGCGGCACGACCTACTTCCAGCCGGTCCGGGAGATCCTCTCCGCGTACGGGCTCAGCCTGGTCCTCGGCTAACGCCCGCGGGCAGGACCACGAACGGGCCGGCGTACCCACGCCGGCCCGTTCGGCAACGTCGTATCGATGCGGGGTACGTCACGGCTCGCCGGGTCGCCCGCTCCGGCGACGTCATGCACACTGACGCGCGTGAGCCAGCGAAGCGATACCAGCAGTGACGGCGGCGTACGCTCCGCGGTCGTGGTGAACCCCACCAAGGTCGACGTCGGGCAGTTGCGCACCACGGTCACCCGCGCCCTCGCCGACGCCGGCTGGCCCGAACCGCTCTGGTACGAGACCACCGTCGACGACCCCGGCCGGGGACAGACCCAGCAGGCGATCGACGCCGGAGTCGAGGTCGTCTTCGTCTGCGGCGGCGACGGCACCATCCTGTCCTGCGTGAACGCGCTGGTCGGCACCGACGTCGCGATGGCGGTGCTGCCGGTGGGCACCGGCAACCTGCTCGCCGCCAACCTCGGGCTCTCCGGCGACGTGGCCGGCGGGATCGAGATCGCGATCGAACGGGGGCGCCGGCTGCTCGACGTCGGCGTCGTCGGCGACCAGGTCTTCACCGTGATGGCCGGAATGGGCTTCGACGCCCAGATGCTCGCCGCCACCTCCGAGACCACCAAGGCCCGGATCGGCTGGCCGGCGTACCTGGTCGGGGCCGTACGACACCTGCGCGACCGGCCGATGCGGGTCGTCATCCGGGTCGACGACGACCCGCCGCGCCGCCGCCGGGCCCGGACCGTCCTGGTCGCCAACGTCGGGCGGCTCCAGGGCGGGGTACGCCTGCTCGCCGACGCCGAACCCGACGACGGTTACCTCGACGTCGCCATCCTCACCCCGCGCACGATCCGGCACTGGGCCGTACTGGCCTGGGCGGTGATGGCCAAGCGCGAGCGGGTGCCCCGGATGGAGGTCTTCCGCTGCCGCCGGGTGCAGATCACCAGCAACCGCCGGCAGCCACGG
Organism: Micromonospora sp. NPDC049529; assembly: GCF_055586685.1. Taxonomy (NCBI): domain Bacteria; kingdom Bacillati; phylum Actinomycetota; class Actinomycetes; order Micromonosporales; family Micromonosporaceae; genus Micromonospora; species Micromonospora sp. NPDC049529. The sequence continues at coordinate 255,012 of NZ_JBVJHT010000006.1, read as the reverse complement.
CAGCTCGACGGGGACCTGATCACACCCGAGAAGGCACTGCGGGCGCACATCCGGCCGCAGGCGCTGTGGCTGTGCGTACCGCGCCCGGCCGACGCGCCGGACCTGTCCGTGGACGCCGTGACGGTGAGTCAGCGGGGGGAGCGCCGGATCGAGCGGGTACGCGGTGAGTAGCACCCGTATCGTCCCCGAAACCCGGTTGATGGCCGACGACCAGCTCTCGGCCGACGACGCCTGGCACACCCTGCGCCGGTACGGCGGCTGGCACCTGCTGCGCGACGCGTTCATCCGGTTCCGGTACGGCGACGGCTTCAGCCACTCCCGGGCCACCGCCCTGCAACTCTGCCTGGCGGTGGTCCCGTTCCTGATCGCGCTCACCGGTCTGATCAGCGACCTCGGGGTGGAGGACGGCGGACGGGTGGTCGCCGACACGGTGGTCGCGTTGACCCCCGGCCAGAGCGACGCCATGGTCGAGGAGCTGCTGGTCGACACCGAACGCACCGAGGAGGCCGGTGAACTCGCCCTGCTCCTCGGTCTGGTCACCGGCCTGGTGGCACTGACCAGCACGATGGCGCAGGTCGAGCGAGGTGCGAACCGGATCTACGGGGTGGAGCGGGACCGCCCCGCGCTGCGCAAGTACGCCCGCGCGGTGGTGCTGGCGGTCGGTGCCGGCGTGCCGGCCCTGTCCGGGTTCCTCATCCTGGTCGGCGGCGGACCGCTCGGCGACTCGGTGCAGCGCTACTACGCCTGGGGCGGGGTCGCGCACACGATCTGGAACGTGCTCCGCTGGCCGTTGAGCCTCGGCCTGACCGTGCTCGCGGTGGCGGTGCTGTTCCGGTACGCCCCGCGCCGCCGCCAACCGAGCGTGTCCTGGTTGCTGTTCGGGGCGGCGCTCGCCACCGCGCTGTGGTGGCTGGCGAGCGTGCTGCTGGCCGCGTACATCCGGCTCAGTGAGGGCTTCGGGGAGACGTACGGCGCGCTCGCCGGCATGATGGCGCTGCTGCTCTGGGCCAACCTCACCGGGATCGCGCTCCTCGGCGGGCTGGCCTTCAGCGCCCAACTGGAGGCGCTGCGGATCGGGGTGCCGGAGCCGGCCGAGCCGGACCGCTGGCGGCCCCGGTCGGACGCGACCGTGCCGGTCGCCCGTACCCCCGACCACGACGCGGCCCCCGACCACGACGCCGTGTCCGAGCAGGACACCGCCCCCGATCGCGACACCGCCCCCGATCGCGACGCGGCTACCGACCGGGCCGAACGGGCGCCGCGCTCGCCCTGACCCGGTGTCCCACCCGCGCCGGGTGTACGGCGAGTCCTGATCGGGTACCGGCACGCCAGGCATCGAGGAGGTGCGGGTGTGAGCGCGGTCAAGGACATACTGCGGCGGCCGGGCGGCCAGTTCACCGAACGGAGCCTGGCCGGTCTCGTCTTCATCATCGGCACCGGGGCGGGATTCGCCCTGCTGCTGACCCTGGTACGGGTCGAGTGGGGACCGTTGCACCGGATCGACAGCGGGGTGGCGGCCTGGTTCAACCGGCTGGTCGCCGCCCACGACCCGCTGGTCACGGTGCTGCGGGCGATCACCGACCTGGGCGGCCGGCCGATCATGATCTGGCTGGTCACGGTTGCCGTGGTCGGGCTGCTGATCCGTCGCCAGGGCCGGTTGGCCGGCTACCTGCTGGTCACCGGTGCCGGTGCGCTGGCCCTGGACCCGTCACTGAAGGCACTGGTCGGGCGCCTGCGTCCGGTGGTCGACGTACCGGTCGCGGCGGGTGTGGGCAACAGCTTCCCCAGCGGGCACGCGCTCGGCTCGCTGGTCGCGTACGGGGCCCTGCTGCTGGTCTTCCTGCCGGCGATCCGGCCCCGGTGGCGGCGACCGGCGATCGCGTTCGTCGCCGTACTGGTCTTCGCGATCGGGCTGACCCGGATCGCGCTCGGCGTGCACTTCGTCTCCGACGTGCTCGGCGGCTGGCTGCTCGGGCTGGCCTGGCTGGTCGTCACCGGGTACGCCTTCCGCCTCTGGCGGCGCGAGCGGGGTCGCCGGGTGCCGGCGTTGACCGAGGGGCTGGAGCCGGAGGCCCGGCGGGACCTGGAGCCGGCGCCGGAAGAGGAACGGATGCTGCCGCACCCCTGGGCCGGCACCGCCGAACTGGTGACCGGTTGGGTGCTGGTCTTCGCCGCCCTGTACGGCTTCGGCATGCTGGTCAGCTACTACGCCGACGGCACCTTCGTGGCGACGCTCGACACCGAGGTGCCGCGCTGGTTCGAGGAGCACCGGACGGCCACCCTCGACCGGATCAGTTACGGCTGGAGCAAGGTCGGGGACACGCACGCGATCCTGCTCGTCTCGCTGGTCTTCTGTCCGTTGGTGCTCGCCGTCTGGCGCCGCTGGCGACCGGTGGTCTTCATCGTGCTGACCATGTTCGGCGAGCTGGCGCTCTTCCTCACCACCGCCCGAGCGGTCGACCGGCCCCGGCCGGCGGTCGAGAACCTGGACGGCCAGATGCCGACCGCGTCGTTCCCGTCCGGCCACATCGCCGCCACCATGTGCCTGTACGTGGCGATCGCGGTGCTGGTGATGCCGCGTACCGACCGCTGGTGGCGCTGGCTGACGGTGGTCGCCGCGGTGGTGATGCCGCTCGGGGTGGCGCTCTCCCGGATGTACCGGGGCATGCACCACCCGAGCGACTTCGCGGGTGCCATCCTGCTCACCGTGCTCTGGGTCGGCCTGCTCTACCTCGTCGTACGCCCCAACGCCGACCTCGAACAGGGCAACCGGCCGAGCGCCCCGGAACCCGACCTGCTGGCTAGAGTGGCGGCATGAGGATCGGCCCGGAGCAGACCGTCCCGTCCGCCGCCGCCAGCCCGGCCCCGCCCCCGGTGGTCCGGGTCCCGGCCGCTCGCGTCGCGGCCACGATCGGGCGCGCACCGATCGGCAGCGCACCGATCGGCAGCGCACCAAGTGGAAGCGCGCCGGCCGGCGGCACGCCGACCCCGCTGCTGCGCCGGTTGATCGGCTCGGTGCTGCGCCGGGTCCGACTGCGGCAGGGGCGGACGCTGCGCGACGTCGCCCGGACGGCGGGTGTCTCGGTGCCCTACCTGTCCGAGATCGAGCGGGGCCGCAAGGAACCCTCCTCCGAGGTGCTGGCCGCGATCTGCCGCGCGCTCGGACTGCACCTGACCGAACTGCTCGAACAGGTACGCGACGACCTGTCCCGGATCGAGCCCGCCCGTCCGGTCGTCCCGCCCCGCGCCGGAGCGCTGCCCACCGGGCCGGCGTCGTCGGTGCGCCGGGCACCGGAGATCACTTGCGCTGTGGGCAGATCTCCCGACAGCAGAAACCGTTCCCCGCGCACCCGCCCCGGCGGGAAGCTGCACGAGTCGGTTATCCGGGCGAACACCTCGCCCGCCGGCCGGGCAGGAGGCGGGATCTATGACCGGGCAGAGGGTATGGATGCGCGCCGAGGAGCAGGTCTCGTTCGGCGACCAGGTCTACGACCGGTTGCTCCAGGAACGGATCATCTTCCTCGGCACTGAGGTCGACGACGCGTCGGCGAACCGGATCAGCGCACAGATGCTGCTGCTCTCGGCCGCCGATCCGGCGCGGGACATCAAGCTCTACATCAACTCGCCGGGCGGCTCGATCAGCGCCGGCATGGCGGTCTACGACACGATGCAGTTCGTCCCGAACGACGTCGCCACGATCGCCATGGGGCTCGCCGGTTCGATGGCGCAGTTCCTGCTCTGTGCCGGCACCGCCGGCAAGCGCTACGCGCTGCCGCACGCACGGGTGCTGATGCACCAGCTCTCCGGCGGCGTCGGTGGCACCGCCGCCGACATCGCCATCCAGGCGGAGAACATGCTGCACGTCAAGCGGACCACGCACGAGCTGCTGGCCCGGCACACCGGACGTACGGTCGAGGAGATCACCGCCGACTCCGACCGGGACCGTTGGTTCACCGCCGAGCAGGCGAAGTCGTACGGCATGATCGACCATGTGATCGCCAGGGCCGGCCAGATCCCGGACCCGAGGCCGGCCTGACCGGACCGGTCGGTGGACCACCCGCTCGCCACCGGACACTACTGTCGAGCGGGTGACCAGCCCGGAGGCGGACGCGGCGGCCCGATCGGCGCCCCCGTTGGAACCGGACGTGCCCCGGTGGATCCAACTACCGGTACGGGTGCTCGCCGCGTTGGTGATCGTGCCACTGGGTCTGCTCTGGGAAGCCGCCCGGCTGACCGGCCGGTTCCTGTTCCGCTACCTGCTCCGTCCCGTGTGCCGGACCGTCGACCGGCTCCTCTGGCGCCCACTGGTCTGGGCGGCGCGTCATCTGGTCTGGCTGCCACTGGTCTGGGCGGCGCGTCACTTGGTCTGGCTGCCACTGGTCTGGGCGGCGCGTCACTTGGTCTGGCTGCCATTGGTCTGGGCGGCGCGTCATCTGGTCTGGCTGCCACTGGTCTGGGCGGCGCGTCACTTGGTCTGGCTGCCACTGGTCTGGGCGGCGCGACATCTGGTCTGGTGGCCGCTGGTCCGGGTGGCCCGTGGGCTGGACTGGCTGGCCCGTCACCTCGTCTGGCGGCCGCTGCGCTGGGCGGCCAGACACCTGGTCTGGCGGCCGCTGCGCTGGGCGGGGCGCTACCTGCTCTGGAACCCACTGGCCTGGGTCGTCCGTTACCTGGTCCTGGCGCTGCTGAGCTGGCTGCACGGGCTGCTCGCCCCTCCGGCGCGCGCGTTCGTACGGATGCTCGCGGTGGCCGCCGGCTGGCTGCTGGATCGACTCGTCGTCGTACTGCGCCTGCTCCAGTCGGCCGCGCTGTGGCTCGGCCGGCTGCTGGTGGACGGTGCCCGGTTCGGCTGGTGGCTGCTCGGGCTGACGGTACGGGCCGGGTACCGGTACCTGCTGCGTCCGATCGGGCTGGTGGCGCGTTGGTTGTGGCGGCACACGGTGGTCCCGCTCGGGCACGGCGTCCGCTGGGCGGTCGACCAACTCGTCCGCCTGTCGCGTCCGCTCGGACGGGCCGTGGTCCACCTCGGACGGCTGTTGTGGGCGGGGGCGCGGTTCGGCTGGTGGCTGTGCGCGCTCCTGGTGCGCTTCGTCCACCGCTTCCTGCTGCGTCCGATCGGGCGGGGAATGCGCTGGTTGTGGGGGCGCACCGTGGTCCCGGTCGGGCGCGCGGTCGGTCGGCTCTGGTCGGGTGGTGTGGTCCCGGCGGGTAGGTGGCTGCGCGACGACGTGGTCCGCCCGGTACGGGTGACCACCCGGCAGGTCCTCGCCGCGTTCGCCTTCCGTCGCCACGCCCGAGGACGCGACGGGGCAGAACATGACGCGGCAGGACGCGATGGGATCTGAAATGTCCGCCCTGGTCCGTAATCTCGTCTCCATGGACATCGACTGGAACCACGAACTGCTGGACCAGCTCGACTGGCACTGGCGAAACCAGCTCCGGCCCCGGCTCGACGGTCTCGGCGACGCCGAATACCTCTGGGAGCCGGTCGCCGGCTGCTGGAGTGTGCGGCCACGCGGCGAGAGCCGTACGGCGCGGGCGTTCGGCAGCGGCGACCATCTGCTCGACTTCGCCTACCCCGAGCCCAGCCCGGCGCCGGTCACCACCATCGCCTGGCGGCTGGGGCACGTGATCGCGGGCGTGCTCGGCGCCCGTACGGCGGCGCACTTCGGCGGCCCGCCGACGGACCACGACACGTTCGCGTACGCGGGGACGGCCGCCGAGGCGCTCGGCCAGCTCGACCGGGCGTACGACGGCTGGACCGAGGGCGTACGCGGGTTGGGCGAAGCCGGTCTGGCCCGGCCGTGCGGCCCGGCCGAGGGTCCGTTCGCCGAGTACCCGCTCGCCTCGCTCGTGCTGCACATCAACCGTGAGGTGCTGCACCACGGGGCGGAGATCGCGCTGCTACGGGACCTCTACCGCTCCCACCCCGACCCCGCGACCCCCTGACCCCCCCGCCGAGCCCACCCCCGCCCCGGCGACAGGACTCCTCGTTGATCTAGGGCAAATGGTGGCTTGTTGATCTCTATCAACCACCATTTGCCCTAGATCAACGGAAAGAAGGGTGGCGCGTGGGGGGAGGGCGAGACAGTGATGAGCTTGACTGTGTTGTGGTGCGGCGGGTAGTGTACCTGGCTTAACCGGTTAAGAATCCGGCTGACGCGACATCCTGTGGTGGGGATGATGGCGTGGGGGGGGGGGGGGGGGGGGGGGGGGGGGGAAAACCGCGAGGCGGACCGCCACGCCCCGGCGTGGGGCCCCTATTCGCCCTCTTCTCTGGTCCTTTTTCTCCTCCGCCCCAAA
>NZ_JBVJHT010000006.1:223025-248699 GCF_055586685.1 Micromonospora sp. NPDC049529 | reverse complement strand
TTTTTTTTGGGGTTGGCTGTTCGCTCTCCCTCCCACCCCCGCCACCCCCTCTTGCCCCCCCGCTTTTTGTTTGTGGTGCTCTTTCCCCCCCCCCCCCCCCCCCCCCCCCCCCCCCCCCCCCCCCCCCCGCGCACCCGGCGCCATGCGGGGGTTCACCCTGCGTACCGTTCGGCCGGGTCTCTTCCCTGGTCCGAGCGCCGGCACTAGCGTGACGCGCTATGCACATGATTCGACGGATCACGGCGGTCGTCGCAGCGGCGACCCTCACCCTCACCGTCACCGGGGTTCCGGCCAGTGCCGGCAAGAGCCGGGTCGGCGCCCCCGGGGCCGGGGACGGCTACTTCCCGCTCGCCGGCAACGGCGGATACGACGTACGACACTATGGACTCGAAATCCGGTACCAGCCCGCGACCCGGGCCTTCGTCGGAGTGGCGACCATCAGCGCACGGGCCACCGACCGGCTCAGCCGGTTCAACCTCGACCTGCGCGGGTTCGACGTCCGCTCGGTCACCGTCGACGGGCGGTCGGCGCGGTTCGACCGGGACGGCCAGGAGCTGCGGATCTCGCCCCGGCGCGAGCTCTCCTCCGGCGACCGCTTCACCGTCGTGGTCCGCTACGACGGTACGACCGGACAACCGACCGACAACGAGGGCGCGCTCTACGGCTGGGTCTCCACCCCGGACGGCTCCTTCGTCGCCAACGAGCCCGAGGGGGCGTCGACCTGGTACCCGGTCAACGACCACCCCACCGACAAGGCCAGCTACGACTTCCGGATCACCGTCCCGGAGGGCAAGACGGCGGTGGCCAACGGTGAGCTGGTCGACCGGCGGACCAAGGGCGGCTGGACCACCTTCACCTGGCGGGCGACCGACCAGATGGCCAGCTACCTCTCCACCGCCTCGGTCGGCGACTACGACCTGCGGCGCAGCACCGGCCCACGGGGACTGCCGATCATCGACGCGGTCGACCGGGACCTGCCGGCCGACGCCGCCGCCAACCTGGCCCGTACGCCGGAGATGATCTCGTACTTCAGCGGGCTGTTCGGGCCGTACCCGTTCACCTCGTTCGGGGCGATCATCGACGACGACGAGGACGCCGGCTACGCCCTGGAGACGCAGACCCGGCCGATCTACTCCGGCCCGCCGTCCGAGGGTACGGTCGCCCACGAGCTGGCCCACCAGTGGTTCGGCAACAGCGTGAGCCCGGAGCGCTGGCAGGAGATCTGGCTCAACGAGGGCTTCGCCACGTACGCCGAGTGGCTGTGGACCGAGCACACCGGCGGGACCACCGCGGCGAGCCGGTTCGACACCTACTACGCCCGTCCGGACACCTCCGGCATCTGGAACCCGCCGCCGGGTGACCCGGGCTCGGACAACCTGTTCGCCGGTTCGGTCTACACCAAGGGCGCGATGACCCTCCAGGCGCTGCGGGAGAAGATCGGCGACCGGGCCTTCTTCACCCTGCTCCGCACCTGGTACGCGGCGAACCGCGACAGCACGGTCGGCACCCCCGACTTCGTCCGGCTCGCCGAGCGGATCTCCGGCCAGCGGCTGGGCGCGTTCTTCCAGACCTGGGTCTACACGCCGGGCAAGCCCACCACCTGGTGACACCGCGCGAGCGGGCCTCCCGCCGTCGCCGAGCCGCGACGGGAGGCCCGCTCGTGGCCCACTTAACCGGTTGCGTTCATCGATCCATGCCCCTACTCTGATCCGTGCGCCGCAGGAAGCCGGGTGGCAGCTGCCGGGCAGCAGTTGCCGAACCCTCACGTCCCCTCCCCGTTCCGGGGCTCTTCCTGAGGTAGGCCATGAAAACACGTGTCTCCGTCGCCGTCACGGTGCTGCTCACCCTCGTTGTCTCCGTACTCATTTTCATCCAGCCGGCGCACGCCGCCGCCGGCTTCACGGTGAGCGGGGGGCAGCTGATCGACGCCAACGGCAACCCGTTCGTGATGCGCGGGGTGAGCCACGCGCACACCTGGTACGCCAACCAAACCGGTTCATTCGCCAGCATCAAGGCGCTCGGCGCGAACACCGTCCGGGTGGTGCTGAGCAGTGGTGCCCGCTGGACGCAGAACACCGCCGCCGACGTGTCCAACGTGATCTCCATCTGCAAGCAGAACCGGCTGATCTGTGTACTGGAGGTGCACGACACCACCGGGTACGGCGAGGAGGGCGCGGCGATCACCCTCGACCAGGCGGTCAGCTACTGGATCAACATTCAGAGCGCGCTCGCCGGCCAGGAGCGCTACGTGATCCTCAACATCGGCAACGAACCGTTCGGCAACAACGCCACCGTCAGCGCCACCTGGCCGACGGCCACCCGCAACGCGATCACCCGGCTGCGCAACGCCGGCTTCGACCACACGATCATGGTGGACGCCCCGCACTGGGGCCAGGACTGGCAGTTCATCATGCGCGACAACGCGCAGTCGGTGTTCGACAGCGACCCGGACCGCAACACGGTGTTCAGCGTCCACATGTACGGCGTCTTCGACACCGCCGCCGAGATCACCGACTATCTCGGCCGGTTCCGCAGCGCCAACCTGCCGATCGTGGTCGGCGAGTTCGGCCACAACCACTCCGACGGCAACCCGGACGAGGACACGATCATGTCCTACACGCAGGCCAACGGGATCGGCTACATCGGCTGGTCGTGGAGCGGCAACGGCGGCGGGGTCGAGTACCTGGACATGGTGACGAACTTCGACGCCGCCAGCCTGACCTCCTGGGGCCAGCGGATCTTCAACGGGGCGAACGGCATCCGGCAGACCTCCCGTGAGGCGAGCGTCTACGGCGGCAACCCGACCACGCCGCCGACCACCCGGCCGCCGACCACTCCGCCGACCACCCGGCCACCCACCACCCCGCCGACCTCCCCGCCGGTGAGCACGCCGCCCGCCGGTACGCGCACCTGCACCGCGACGTACGCGGTCACCGGCCAGTGGCAGGGCGGTTTCCAGGGCGACGTACGCGTCACCGCCGGTACGGCGCCGATCAGCGGTTGGACGGTGAACTGGACCTTCGGCAACGGGCAGACCGTCAGCCAGTCCTGGAATGCCACGGTCACCAGCAGCGGGTCGGCGGTCACCGCCCGGAACGTGGCCTACAACGGCAGCCTGGGCGCCGGTGCCGGCACGAGCTTCGGCTTCGTCGGTACGTGGAACGGCACCAACGGCGTACCGACCCTGCGCTGCACGGCGAGTTGATCCACCGGAGGTAACTCCGTCGAGGTCGACCCGCTCGGCTCCCATGGCATCGGGGCCGACCGGCTCGACCGACTTCGCTCACCGATGGCCGGATCCTTTCTCGGGATCCGGCCACCGGCCTTTCCCGTATGGGCCTCCCGAGGTGCTTCCGGCGGGCCCGGACGCGTTCCCCGACACCGGTATCCGGCGCTTTCGATCCCGGTTGCCCGGACCGGTTCCGCGTAATCTCCGATCCCGGTTGCCCGAGCCGGTTCCGCGCAATCTCCGGCGCCGGTCGCGGGGATGCCTTCCGGGTAATCTCCGGACCCGGTCGCGGGGCCGCGATCCGGGCGGTCTCCGGGCCCGACCGGATTCGCCGATAATTGACTTGCGCATTGTCGCCTTTATTGCATCGGCACCGGGGCGGGCGGAATGGATCCGCGCCCCGGACCCGGCCGCGTCCCATTCGCCCGCAGGCCGGTCGAGCGCGCGAAGCTGGTGGTCACACCCGTACGGCGGGTCCGTCCGGGAGTCGTGCTCCGCGTGGTGCGGGGCGGTTCGGTGGCGGGTGAACGTGAACGATCACCCGGCCACGAATTCCGGACGGCAGAGCGACTTCTACCGTACCGATGGGGTTTAACGCCTTGTCGCGGATCTGACACGGTATACCCCGATAAAGCCGCCGCAGCTCCCTTCCCTCTCTGTAATCGTGACTCTACAGTGAGCGATATCAGCAGGTGGGAGTGGTAGCCCGCCGCGAGGGGGTGCCGAGTCGAGTTTGTCTGGGCAGTCTGCCCCGGCAACCGGTTGACGACCGGCTCCCGGCTTGGCCCGCAGGTGAACGCCGGTGGACCGAGGCCGCTATCAGTTTCGAATATCCGGCCGAGCCGAGGGTTTGGGCCGAATATCGCCGTGCTCATTCGAGCCCGGATACGTGAGGGAAAGGGAGTTCCCGAATGAATACAGGAAAAGGGCTGGGTCGAACCTGGCTGCGCGGGATGACGGTGGTCGTGACCATCATGGCGACCGGCCTGACCGTCGCGACCGCCCCGGCGGGCGCGGCCCGGTCCACGGTCCGACCCGACACGCCGGTCGCGAGCGACGGCTCGCGCCTGTCGGTGCCGAACCGGGCCGCCGTGGGCGGCACGTCGAGCTACGTCGGCACGGGCACGACGGCGGGTACGAACGTGATCGCACCCACCGGCTCCTCGACCACCGCGCTCGGTACGGAGTCCATTTTCGGTCCGGACAACCGGATCCAGATCAACCCGACCACGTCGTTCCCGGCCCGCGCCGTCGTCATGATCACGCGGAGCGGCGGGGCGCACTGCACCGGCTGGATGTACGGCCCGGACATCGTGGCCACCGCCGGGCACTGCGTACACACCGGCGGCAGCGGTGGTTCGTGGTACACCGGCCAGCTCACCGTCTGGCCGGGGCGCAACGGTTCCCTGGCGCCGTACGGGTCGTGCACGGTCCGGCAGCTCTACTCGGTGACCGGCTGGACGGTCAGCGGCGACGAGGCGTACGACTACGGCGCGATCAAGCTGAACTGCACCATCGGCTACACCACCGGCTGGTTCGGTTACTGGTGGCAGGCGGCGAGCCTCGCCGGTGCCAGCACCCTGATCAACGGTTACCCCGGTGAGAAGCCGTTCGGCCAGCAGTGGCGGGGCGACTCGGTGGCCCGGACGGTCGCGGTGAGCCAGGCGAACCAGATCTTCTACAGCAACGACACCACCGGCGGCATGAGCGGCAGCCCGATCTACCAGAACCGGGCCGCGGGCAGCCCATGGTGCACCGGTTACTGCTCGATGGGGATCCACGCGTACGGCTTCCCGCACATCGGGTACCCGCACAACACGTACAACCACGGAACCCGCATCACCGAGGCGAGGTTCAACAACCTGCAGGCCTGGAAGGCTGCCTGACCGATCAAACGGGTGGGCCGGGGGACTTTCCTCCGGCCCACCCGGCTGCCGCTCACCGACTGTGATCGGGACGGAACCGCAGGCGTCGCTCGCGCGTCATATGGTCCAGATCATCTTAAGGAGCTACCAATGCGGTCAACTCGTACTCGCGTCCTCGTCTCGGCGCTCTTCGCGGTCGCCGTACTCTCGGCCTGCGCCCAGCCCGCCGGCGGCCCCGGCTCGGCCGGCGGGCCGGGCGGCGACTCGCCGATCTCCGCGTCCGACCCGGCGGCCGACTCCGGCCAGGCCACCAACCGGGGTACGGTCACCGGCCGGGTCCTCGCCACCGACGGCGCACCCGTGTCCGGCGTGGCGGTCCACCCGAAATCCCTCGACGACCCGGCCAGGGCGATCCCGGAACTGCTCGTCACCACCGACGAAGCCGGAACCTTCCGGTGGACCCTGGCCCCCGGCCGGTACGAGTTCCAGGCCCAGCCACCGGCCGGCTCCACCATCACCGGCCGGGCCGCACCGCAGACCGTCACGGTGACCGTCGGCCAGACCGCCACCGTCGACTTCGTCCTCGGCTGACCACGCCGACCGGCCGGATTCGATGACGGACTTTCAGGTTACGGAACGCACAGGTGACGATCCGGCTGCTCTCAGCTACCTCACAGGGAGCCCCACTACGGTGTGATACGTCGTACGTCGATCCACGGTGGATGGTGTCAGAGCCCATGGTCTTCAAGAAGTTGTTAGGCGCCCTCGGTGTCGGCGGTCCGAGCGTGGACACGGTGCTGTCCAACCCGAACACCCGACCCGGCCTGGTGCTCGACGGCCAGGTCAACCTCCGCGGTGGGGACGCCGCGGCCAACATCGAACACATCAGCCTGGCCCTGGTCACCCGGGTCGAGATGGAGTCCGGCGACAACGAGTACGCCGGCACGATGGAGTTCCACCGGCTGCCGGTGACCGGCGCGCTCCAGCTCGCCGCCGGCCAGCAGCTCAGCATCCCGTTCCAGCTCCCGGTGCCGTGGGAAACCCCGATCACCGACGTCTACGGTCAGCGCCTGCACGGCATGACCATGGGACTCCGCACCGAGCTGGCGATCGCCCGCGCGGTGGACAAGGGCGACCTCGACCAGGTGTCGGTGCACCCGTTGCCGGTGCACGAGCGGATCCTCGGGGCGTTCAACCAGCTCGGCTTCCGGTTCAAGGGCGCCGACCTGGAACGCGGTCACATCCGCGGGGTGCAGCAGACGCTCCCGTTCTACCAGGAGATCGAGTTCTTCGCCGCCCCGCAGTACTCGCACGTCGTACGCGAGGTCGAGCTCACCTTCGTCACCAACCAGTACAGCGTCGACGTGATCATCGAGTGTGACAAGCGCGGCGGCCTGTTCAGCGGTGGGCACGACAGCTTCGGCCGTTACTCCGTACCGCACGCCGGTGCCGAGGCGGTCGACTGGACCCGTCAGGTCGACGGCTGGCTGAACGAGACCATCTCCGGTTACGGCAGCCGGGCCAAGCAGGGTTCGCACGGCTACCACGGTGGGCACGGCGGGATCGGTGGCGCTGTCGCCGGTGCCGCGCTCGGCTTCGGCGGCGGCATGATCGCCGGTGAGATGCTGGACGACGCGTTCGGCGGCGACGACGGCGGCGACTTCGGGGAGTGACCCGAAGTTCGTTCACGAAACGTGAAGGTGCCGCGGTCGCCAGGGAGAACCTGACGACCGCGGCACCGTGATGCTCAGGGGTTACCCGGTTCCGGTGATGCCGGACGCCGTACTGTTAACGGTCGTCACCGCGCCACCGTGACTTGCTACCGGCCTTCGCGAGACCACGACTGAGCATGTAACCGATGCTCAGCAGGGCGATGAAGAACCAGGCCCGGTCCGCGCGGAACACATCGAGGCCCGAGTTGTCGTTCCCGATGATGACCGAGGCGGCGATCACGCCACCGACGGCAGCCAGGAAGACGTAGAACTCGGTGGTCAGGAACGCGGGCTTGGTCTCGCTACCCGGGTTTCCACCACCGCGCCTACCCATCATCCGCTGGTCGGGCATCTGCTGGTTCGACATGTCCATGTCGTAACCCTGCATATTCCGTTGATCCGACATGGGTCGGTTCATGGTGGGCTGGTCCGACATCGGCCGCTGTGACGACCTGGACGGAGTCTGCGTACTCATCTTTTCCTCCTCAGGATTCGATGAGGCTTACTGGTTGCTCCCTCGGCCACGGTCCAGTCGGCCCGAGGTGAGGGCGGCACCACCTGGCTACCCGACCCATCCACCGGCAAACGACCGGGCGCCGATCGGGTCGCCCCCGCTCGGGGCCGGGCCGGCAACCGTTTAGTCGGCTGCCGCACGGGCAGGCAGCGGGTCCGGATGGTTCCCATTGAGGTGGTGTGACGTGCGCGGAGACGACGAGAAACGACAGTCGGCCCGGCGGGCCGAGGATCGGGTCGGTCGGGGCGAGTACGGACCAGCCGCGACGGACGAGGTGACCCTGCCGGGCGACGAACGGCGGGAAGCCCAGACACGGGACGTCGACGACCCGGCGGACGCGAATACCGATACCGGCGTCTGGCGCGATGGCGGACCGACCCGGACACCACGGGGCATGGTGACCACCACGGGAGGCACCGCCGGCCCGGCGAGTGTTCGCCGGACCGGCCCGCCACGGGGCAGGGGCAAGGTGGCGCCGACCACCACCGGCGACGCCACCACCGGTGGGATGGGTACGCCGGCCGGTGGCTCCACCAGCGACCAGTCCAGTGACGCCAGCCAGGTCGGCAACTTCACCGACCGGTGACGCGACCGCCCGAGCCGGATGGGATCAGCCCAGCCGGGTCGGATCAGCCCAGCGGCGCCCCGGTGGTGCGCAGTACGCCGAGCCGCTGGGTGGCCCGGGTGAGCGCGACGTAGAGGTCGCTGTACCCGCGCGGTGACTCGGCCACGATCCGGTCCGGCTCCACCACCAGCACTGAGTCGAACTCCAGCCCCTTGGCCTGCGGCACGGTCAGCACCACCACCCGGCTCTCCAACTCGGGGTGCTCGCCGATGGCCGCCTCGGGGACCGCGTCGGTGACGACCCGGCCGAGTTCGGCGACGAGGCTCTCGGGCACGATCACGCCGAGCCGACCGTCGTCGACCGCACCGGCCTCGGCGAGCGTGCACTCGACCAGGCGCGTGGCCAGGTCGTCCGGTTCCACCCGCACGTCCCACGGCGGTACGCCGGTGCTGCGTACCGCCCGGGGCGGCTCCATCGTCGGGTCGATCTCGGCCAGCACCCGGCCGGCGACCGCCATGATCTCGGCCGGCGTGCGGTAGCTGACGCTCAGTTCCCGGATCCGCCACCGGTCCGCCACGTACGGCCCCAGCACCTGCCGCCACGACGCGGCGCCGCCGAGCGCGCCCGTCTGGGCCACGTCCCCGACCACCGTCATCGACCGGCTGGGGCAGCGGCGCATCAGCAGTCGCCAGGCCATCGGGGAGAGTTCCTGTGCCTCGTCGACGATGATGTGCCCGAAGGCCCACTTCCGGTCGGCGGCGGCCCGTTGGGCGGTGGTGAGCCGGTCGCCGGTCTCCTGCCGTTCGGCCAACTCGTCCGCGCCGAGCAGGTCGGTGACGGTGAGGATCTCGCCGCCCTCCGCCTCGTCCTCCGTGTCGATCGAGCGGGAGCCGAGCGCGATCTCCAGCGCGCCCTCGGCGTACTCGATCAGTAGCCGGCGCTCCCGGTCGGCGAGCGCCCGCGCGGACCGGTCGTCCTCGCCGAGCAGTTCGGCGCACTCGTCGAGCAGCGGTACGTCGGCCGGGGTGAAGCCGCCGTCCCGGTCCCGGTGCAGCAGCTCCAGTTCGGCCTCGGTCAATCCGTGACCGACCAGTGCCGCCCCGGCGGCGGTGATCCGTTCGGCGGAGCCGAGCAGGTCGGACAGGAGTTGCTGCGGGGTGAGCACCGGCCAGAGCTCGGCCAGCGCGTCCTGCACCCCGGACTCCTCGCGCAACTCGCGCCGGATCTCGGCGAGGTCGGCCTCTTCGAGCAGGTTCTCCCCGCCGAGCGGGTCGGCGCCGATGCGCTCGGCGACCTGTCGGGCCAGCGCGTGGATGATCTCGATGTCGAAGAGCGGCTGGGCCAGGTTGTGCGGGCGGCCGGACCGGCGGGCGCGTTCCCGGGCGGCGAGCACCGTCTGCCGGTCCAGCCGCAGGGTGTCCCGTTCGACCAGCACGTCCATCCCGTCCTCGGGCACCTGCTGGCGGTCGCGGATGGCGGCGGCGAGCAACTCGGTCATCACCGGCCGCCCCTTGATCTCGGCCACCGCCGCCGGTTCGGTCCGGGTCGCGGTGACGCCGGGGAAGAGTTCGCCGACCGTACGCAACAGCACGCCGGTCTCGGCCAGTGTCGGCAGCACCTGCGAGATGTAGCGCAGGAAGGTGGCGTTGGGGCCGACCACCAGCACGCCCCGGGTGGAGAGCTGCTGCCGGTGGGTGTAGAGCAGGTACGCCGCCCGGTGCAGCGCCACCGCGGTCTTGCCGGTGCCCGGTCCACCCTGTACGACCAGCACTCCGGGCAGGTCGGCGCGGATCACCCGGTCCTGTTCGGCCTGGATGGTCTGCACGATGTCGCCCATCCTGCCGGTCCGGCTGGCGTTGACGGCGGCCAGCAGGGCGGCTTCACCGGTCAGCCCCTCGTGCTCGGTTTTGCGGGCCGCGGCGAGGTCGAGCACCTCGTCGTTGATCCCGGTCACCTTCCGGAACCGGGTACGGATGTGCCGGCGGCGCCGGACCCCGTCCGGTGAGGCGGCGGTGGCGAGGTAGAACGAACGCGCGACCGGAGCCCGCCAGTCGATCAGCAGTGGCTCGTACTCGCCGTCCTCGTCGAAGATGCCGATCCGGCCTATGTAGCGCGGCGGGCCCTCGTCGACGTCGAGTCGCCCGAAACAGAGACCATCTTCCACGGCGCCGTACTGCTCGACCTGCTCGGCGTACATGGCGATCGTGCTGTCCCGTTGGGAGCGGGCCTGCTGCGTGCCGCCGACGCTGCGCAACTGCCCGGCCAGGCGCTGTGCGGCGCGGTCGCGCAGCCGGTCGAGGCGGCCGTAGAGCAGGGAGACGTAATCCTGCTCGTGGCCGATCTCGTCGGCGTGCTGGTCATCCGAGGTGTCGGAGTACCTTGACAAACCTTCTCCCCATTAGCTAAGATGTTGTGAGAACGGCATTACTGTGCCGTTCTTTTTTGTGTTCAAATGACGAACATAGCGCGACCACGGCTGCTCCGACCATGGTCCTATCGGTCGGTGCCGTGGGTCCGGCCGATCGTCGAAACCATTATCGGCCCGATCGGCGTTCCCCTCCCGATCCGGCCCACCGCCGTGCCGCCCGTTCGCCCCCGAACGAGTTCCGCCGGTCGGCATCGCCCGTGGGGGCGACACCGACCGGCGGATCGGGTCCGACCGCGTCAGAACGCGGCTGCGGTCAGCACAACTGCGGTCAGCGCGGCGCGCCGGCCGTCTCGTACAGACGTTGCGGGGTGACCGCACCGGCCAGCACCCGGCCGTCGTCCAGCAGCAGGACGTTGACCAGCTTGGTGGTGAACAGGCGCCCGCTGCCCCAGTCGCCGCTCACCTTGGGGAACGCGTCGAGCAGGTTGCCCAGCACATCCGGCGAACCGAGCGGGCCGCCCGCCTGGGCGCCGCCCTCGGCCGCCGGAAGCTTCCCGGCCGCGACGTCGGCCGGCACCCGCCCGACCACGACCGTGGTCCAGCCGGTGCCGACGGTTGTCGGCCCGTCCGCCGCCGCGCCCTTGTCGTGCGGCTGGCGCGTGCCCCGGTCACCGGTGCTCTCGGTCACCTTCGTGCCCGGCGGCGGGTTGAAGGTGAACTGGCTGTCGCCGGGCCGGTTGAAGTCGACCTGGGTGAAGGCCAGTTCGAAGGCGGCTTCCTCGCTGCCGGTGGCGAACAGCTCGAACCGCAGCGGCAGGTGTTCCTTGGCGTCGATGGCGATCCGGACCTGGCCGACCAGGGAGGCCGCGTCCCGGGGCCGCAACACCAACTCGTACGCGTCCCGCCCGGCAATGGTCGCCGACCGGCCCACCGTCACCTCGGTGCTCGGGTCGATCGCCGCCAACGCCAGGTCGGCCGCCTCCTGCGGGGTCGACGGCAGCCCGGCCGTGCCGGACTCACCGGTCAGGCCGGACGTGCCGGTCGGGCCGGACTCGCCGTCGGTCAGCGAGGCGGGCAGACGGTGATGGGTGGCCTCGTTGCCCTGACTGCGCCAGGTCCACACGTCGGCACCGTTGCGGATGACGTCGCTCTCCCCGAGGGTGCCGAGCAACGCCACCCTGGCCTTGTCCGGGCCGGCGTACCAGACCCGCAGGGTGTGCGTACCCGAGACGAGCGCGGTCAGGTCGGAGCTGCCGGACCCCCCGATGCCCGGCAGGACGGGCAGACCCAGGTCGGCCCGCTGCACCACCGTGCCGGAGAAGCCCTCGACCTGGGCGGTTTGCAGGTCGACCAGAAGTTGGGCGGCGGTACGCGGCGGTAGCGCCGGCTCGGCGTTCGCGCTGAGCGTGCCGATCGCGGCGCCGCCACCGACGACCACCGCCGCCGCCGCGACCGGCACCAGCCAGCGCAGGGCCGGACGGTTCGTGAAAACTGACATGTAGCACCTCCTGCCTCTCATGTTGCCCTGCCGGTGCTGTGGTCCGGCTGAGAAGTGGTGTGGCCCGGCTCGCTGGCGGTGGCACCCTTGGCGGGTGCGGTTGCTGGTGGTGGAGGACGAGGCGCGGCTCGCCGCGGCGCTCCAGCGTGGCCTGCAGGCCGAGGGGTTCGCGGTCGACGTGGCCGGTGACGGCCTGACCGGGCTCGACCTCGCCCGGCACGGCGGCTACGACGCGATGATCCTCGACGTGATGCTGCCGGGTCTGTCCGGTTACCGGGTGGTGCGCCAACTGCGGGCCGAGGAACAGTGGTTGCCGGTGCTCATGCTCTCGGCCAAGGACGGCGAGTACGACCAGGCCGACGGGCTGGACTGCGGTGCCGACGACTACCTGACCAAACCCTTCTCGTACGTCGTGCTGCTGGCCCGGCTCCGGGCGTTGCTGCGTCGGGGCGCACCCCAGCGACCGGCGGTGTTGACCCTCGGGGACCTCAGCCTCGACCCGGCCCGACGGCGGGTGACCCGGGGCGACGCCGAGATCGACCTGACCGCCCGGGAGTACGGCGTGCTGGAGTACCTGCTGCGCCGGGCCGGTCAGGTGGTCTCCAAGACCGAGTTGCTGGACCACGTCTGGGACGCCAGCCTGGAGACCGCGCCGAACGCGGTCGAGGTCTACGTCGGCTACCTGCGCCGCAAGATCGGCCGGGACCGCCTCCAGACCGTGCGGGGCGCCGGTTACCGGTTGACCGCATGAGCCCGCGCACCGGGCCGCGTCGCCGGTCGGCCCTCTCCGACTCCTCGTCGAACGACGGCCGGGTCCGGGCCGGCCGATCTGCCGGCCGCAGGGGCTTCTCCCTGACGTTGAGCCTGCGTACCCGGCTGATGGTGATCGGGGTCGCGGGCCTGGCCGCCGGGCTGTTCGTGGGTGGGGCGCTGCTGGTCGGCGCGCTCGGCTGGACGCTGCAACGCACCGTCGACACCGAGGCGTTCAAGACCGCCGACGCGGTCGCCATGCTGGCCGCCGAGAATGCCCTGCCGGACCCGCTTCCGGTCGCCGGCGCCGAGGTACGGGTGCAGGTGATCGACCAGCGGTCACGGATTCTGGCCGCCAGCATCGACGCCGATCGCCTGGTGCCGATGCTCAACCCGGAGCAGCTCGCCCGCACCCACGGTCGGTCCGGGGTCTACATTCCGGGCCGGCAGATCGGCCTGACCGGCCCGGTACGCGTGGTCGCGGTGCCGGCGGGACCGGCGCACGACCCGCAGACCGTACTGGTGGCGAAGTCGATGACCGACGTCGCGCACAGCGTGAAGATGGTACGGACCATCCTCATGGTCGGGTTCCCGCTGTTGCTGGTCCTGCTCGCGGTGGTCGCCTGGCGGGTGATCGGGGCGACCCTGCGTCCGGTGGAGGCGTTGCGGGCCGGGGCCGAGGAGATCACCGGTGGCGCCCGGCCGGGACAGTTGCCGGTTCCGGCGTCCCGCGACGAGATCCACCGGTTGGCGGTCACCCTCAACGGAATGCTCGACCGGCTGGAGTCGGCCCGGGTACGCCAGCGGGCCTTCGTCGCCGACGCCGCCCACGAACTGCGCAGCCCGCTGGCGAACATGCGTACGCAGTTGGAGGTGGCGCAGCACCTCGGTGGCCGTACGGACTGGCCGGCGGTCGCCGACGACCTGCTCGCCGACACCAAGCGGCTGAGCCGGCTCGTCGACGACCTGCTGCTGCTCGCCCGTGCGGACGACGCAACGCCCCGGCCACGTCGGTCGAGTGGCCCGGTCGACCTCGTGGCACTGGTCGGCGGTGTGGTGCAGCGGTACCCGGCGCCGCCGGTGCGCTTCGAACCGCCGGACGGGCCGGTGTGGGTGCAGGGGGAGCCGGACGCGCTGGACCGGGTGCTGGCGAACCTGCTCGACAACGCCGTACGGCACGCGGTGGGCGAGGTGGTGGTGGCCGTGCTGCCGCAGCGGCGGGACGGTGCGGACGGGCACCTGGTGAGCGTCACCGACGACGGTCCGGGCATTCCGGTGGCGGACCGGGACCGGGTGTTCGACCGGTTCACCCGGCTGGACGACGCGCGTACCCGCGACGACGGCGGCGCCGGCCTGGGCCTGGCCATCGTCCGTGAACTGGTACGCCGCCAGGGCGGCACGATCCACCTGGCCGACGCGCACGCCGACTCGATCCGGTTGGCGGACGTGCATGCCGACTCGGTCCGGTTGGCGGACGTGCCCGCGGACTCGATCCGACTGGCCGACGCGCACGCCGGCACGGTCCGGTTGGCCGACGTGCATGCCGGCAGCGGTGGTCCGGGGCCCGGCCCCGGTCCCGGCCTGCGGGTCGAGGTGCGGCTGCCGGCGGTGGCCGGGCCGCCCGACTGACCGCCGTCGTGCGCTGCCGGGCCACGGCCGGTCATCCGGCTCACCGCCGTCGTTCTGCCCGGCCCGGCGGTGGCGCTGCTCAGCTGGCGCCGGATCGGTTGGTGCAGACCGGTTTGGTCCGCCCGACCAGGTCCACCGAGTAGACGACGGCCACGGTGAAGCAGTAGTCGGTGTTCCGGTTCAGGGAGTAGACGATGAAGCTGGTCGCGCCGGGTGCCAGCTCGTAGATGGCCCGCGGGTCCTGGCCGGTCCGTCCGGCCGACACCACCACCGGTCCCTCGGCGCCGGCCGGGTAGATCCAGCTCAGGTTCACGCTGTCCCGGCTGTCCCGGATCGCCAGGGCGGTGGGTGGCGCACCGGGGGAGACCTGCGGTCCGGCGACCGGTGCGGTGGGTGCGGTGGCCCCGGATGTGGCGCTCGCGGCCGGGCCGCTCGGCGTCGGCTCGGCGGGGCCGGTCGGGTCCGGGTCCGAGTCGCTGGTCAGCGCGAACCCGGCGACCACGGCGACCGTGCCGAGCAGCACCACCACCAGGCCGGCGAGGATGACCGGCAGGCTTCGGCGCAGTGGCCGGCGCGGTGGCTGGTAGATCCGGACCGGGACCTTCGCCTGCGGCCGGCGTTCCGGCAGATAACCGCTTCCGCTGCCCGCACCGGCTTCGCGGGCCGGGTCCCGGCCGCCGGCCTCGCCCGTCACACCGGGGGGTAGCGGGGACGAACCGCCACCGGCCGGGCCGTTGTTCCAGCCGCCATCGGTCGGCGGGTGGTCCCAGCCGCCGCCGGCCGGTGCGTGCGCCCGGTCGGTTCCGGTGGGCTCGCGGGCCCAGGAGTCGTCGTCCGGGTCGCCCGGATGGCCGGTCCGCCAACCGGCCCGCCCGGTCGAGGTCCAGCCGGCCCGCTGGTCGTCGAGGCCGTCGTGAACGTCTTCGGCATCGTCGGCCTCGGCCCGGTCCGGCGGCCACCACTGGTTGTCCCGGTCCGGCAGGCGATCGTCCGACGGCGGGTAGACGGCGTCGGCCGGGGACGCGCCGGGGCCGAACGGACCGTGGTCGACCGGTAGCCGGGGCGGCGGCACGCGGGGTGGGGGCATCCGGGGCGGGGGAGGAAGCGGCGGCGGCTCGGTCGGCGCGGCCCGGCTGCCAGCTGGAATCGGGTACGCGTCGGCCGCGGCGGCGTACGTGTCGGCGGCGGCCGGGTAGGTGGCGCCGCTCTCCGCCGGGAGGGGATACGCGTCCACCGAGGAGCTGTCGCCCGGTCCCGGATAGCCGGTGGCGGTGTCGGCCGGGCCCGGGTAGGCGGTGGCGGTGTCGGCCGGGCCCGGGTAGGCGGTGACGGGGGAGGTGCCGGTCGGGCCCGGATAGGTGTCCGCCGGGCTCGGATAGGCGCTGGTGGAGGGCGGGTGGGCGTCGGTCGCTCCGGTGGTGCGGGTGCCCTCCGAGGCGGCGGGATCGGGTGACTGGCCGTCGTGGCAGCTGTGGTCGGGATTCGCCGCCGCTCGGGCGAGGGCCGCCACCTGGGTGGCGAGCGGATGGTCGGCGGGCAGGTGCTCGCGGCACAGTTCCCGGGCCAGGGCGAGATGCTCGTGTGCTTCGGCGAAGTGCCCGCAGTCGCGCTGCATCGAGCCGAGCCGGGCGAGCATCCTGATCCCGCTGAGGTGGCCGTCGCCGTACACCTCGCGGTGCAGTTCCCAGGCGTCTTCGAGCCGGTTGCGGGCGAGCTGGCACTCGCCCTGGGCGTACTCCACCGTGGCCAGGTCGGCATGTGCGGCGAGCACCCGCAGGGACTCCGGGCCGTCGGTCGCGGTCAGCTCGATGATCACGTCGCGGTAGAGCCGGGCCGCCCGTTCATGGCTGCCGACCCGGTGCAGGACGGCGGCGAGGGTGGCCGCGCTGGCGACCGTACGCTGGTCGGCCGGGCCGTAGAGCCGGTCGGCGGCGGCGTACGCGAACGCGGCCCAGCCGCGCGCGGAGTGCGGTTCGCCGAGGGCGACCAGCACCCTTGCCTGCAGCCCGGCTGCCTCGGCCAGTTCCGGCGAGGCGTGCGCGGGGCTGGGATCGGCGCTGTTGAGGGCGGCACCGAGCAGTTCCTGCGCGCCGGCCAGATCGCCGGCGGCCACGAGCTGTTGCGCCTGAGGGGTGAGATCGCCGAAGCCGGGAGACACGTCCCATCGTGCTGGTCCAGCGACGTTCAGTACAAGGGGCCGTTGGGGGGCAGTTTGGTCATGATGCCGGACGTTTCGGGTCGAGATGGTCGACCAATGCCTCGCTGATCCGCCGCAGTTGGTCGATCTGTGCTGGGCTGAGCGGATCGAACAGGTGCCGGCGTACGCCCTCGACGTGGCCGGGCGCGGCGGCGGCCAGTACGGCGAACCCCTCGTCGGTGAGTACGGCGTTCTGCCCGCGCCGGTCGGTGGGGCAGTCCTCGCGCCGTACCCAGCCGAACTGCTCCAGCCGTCCGACGGCGTGCGAGAGCCGGCTGCGCGATGCCCCGGCCAGGTCGGCGAGTTCGCTCATCCGCAGTTGGCGTCCGGGTGCCTCGGAGAGGTGCGCCAGGATGACGTAGTAGGCGTGCGGCATGCCGGCATCGTGTTGCAGTTCCCGGTCGAGGGCCTCCATCAGTGCCTTGGTCGCGGCGAGGAAGGCCCGCCAGGTGCGCTGTTCGTCGGGATCTAGCCACCGGGTCATGACGCAGAGCATAGCCGTGTTGGTTGAACGCTCAACTATCTCGCGTTACCGTGGTCGCATGGCTATCCACCGGCTCAACCACGCCGTCCTCTTCGTCAGCGACCTCGCCCGCAGCGTCGCCTTCTACCGTGACGTGCTCGGCTTCCGGCCGGTCGCGATGACCCCGGACAACTTCGCCGGCGCCACCTTCCTCCAGGCGCCGGGCTCCACCAACGACCACGACCTCGGCCTGTTCGAGCTGGGTGCGGGTGCCGGACCCTCCGCCGCAGGCCGGAGCACAGTCGGGCTGTACCACCTCGCCTGGGAGGTCGACACGCTGGACGAACTGGAGGCCACCGCGGTCCGGCTGGGCGCGGCCGGCGCGCTCAGCGGCAGCTCCGACCACGGCACCACCAAGAGCCTCTACGCCCGCGACCCCGACGGGCTGGAGTTCGAGGTGGTCTGGCTGGTTCCGGCCGACCGGCTCGACGACGCGGCGCTCGCCGCGCGCAAGCGGATCGGCCGGCTCGACCTCGACCGCGAGAAGCAGCGGTACGGCGGCCAGACGCGCGGCGGCGTCGGCATCTCCGTACCGGCCTGAGCGGCGGTACGGGGCGCTTCGGCCGGCACGGATGTGACACCGCACCGGGCGGCACGGTAGAACCGCAGCATGGTTCCCGATCCGATCGCCGCCCTCGTCCGTGAGCTGGTCGTTCGCCAGGTTGCCGAGTGGACGCCGGGTGCCCTGCACCGGGGCCGCCGGGCGACCCTCGTGTACGCCTACGACGGCCTGGACACCGGCACGGTCGGCTCGCTGCTGCGGGTCTTCACCGGTCTCGCCGAGTCGCTGCGGGG
Organism: Micromonospora sp. NPDC049529; assembly: GCF_055586685.1. NCBI lineage: Bacteria > Bacillati > Actinomycetota > Actinomycetes > Micromonosporales > Micromonosporaceae > Micromonospora > Micromonospora sp. NPDC049529. Next base: position 231,054 of record NZ_JBVJHT010000006.1, on the reverse strand, counting down.
ACGCCGGCTGGCGGTGGTGGTGCTCGCCGCCCGACCGGGCGATCCGGGGCTCGGCGCCGACCAGACCGGCCTGCCCGCCGAGGTGAGCGTGTACGCCGTACCCGGTGCCCCGGACCGGCTGGCGGTGGTGCTCAAGGCGGCCGGCGCGGCCGGTGCCCCGGTGCTGGCGGTGCTGGACGCGACCGACGGCCCGGCGCCGTCCCCGGCGACGTTCGCGGCACTGGCCGCCGGACGCCCGACCGAGGTCCTGTTGGTGCTCGGTGACCGGGCCCGTGTCGGGTCGGAGCACCGCGTGACGTTGCCGGCAGCCGGGTTCGACCTGGTGACCGAGGTGGAACTGGTCGACGGGCCCGATTCGGCGGGTGAGCCGGAACACGGGACGCGGCTGGTGGTCTTCGGCACCTCGTCCGGCAAGCGGTTGGAGGCGTTCAAGGACGGGATCTGGGCGGCGGGCAGTGGCGGTGGCGTACGCTACCGCGACCCGCATCATCCGGGGCGGCCGGTGGACGTGACGCCGGCTCCGTCCCCGGACCCGCTCGGGTCCCGCCTGCTGGCCCGGCTCACCGCCGGTGGACCCGCCACGGTCACCGAGCTGCGCCTGTTCACCGCCACCCGGACCGTCTACCGGGCGGAGGATGCCAACCGCGCGTTGACCGGGCTGCTCGCCGCCGGTCTGGTCAGCCGTGAACCCTCGTCCGGGCGGCTCGGCGGCGACGTACGGGTCGAGGCGGTCGCACCGGTGCCGGAGCAACCGTCGCCGGCCGGCTGACCGTTCCCCTACCCGGAGCTGGCCGTTCCCTACCCCGGACACGGTGCAGGGCCGGCTGTTCGCCGGCCCCGCATCCGGGTGTTCGTGCTCAGCGCTTGTCCTGCTTCCAGGACAGGGGTCCGGGCAGGTCGACGCGGTGCGCGCGGGCCCTGGAGTTCCACGACCAGCGTCCGATCTTGATGCTCCACGAGGAAAAGCCGTTCTCGGTGAAGTTCAGGATCAGTGGGCCGTACTTCTTGCGCTTGCGGAACATCAGACCCATGGCCGTGGTCCCTTCGTGAATATGTCGGTGTCGGGGGATGGATCGAAGGTTCCCCCGACACCGGTCCGGCAAACCTGTTTCGGTCCTCACCGGACACTCGGGTGCCGGCAGGGTGCCTGCTCACCACGAGGAACGTCGATATATACTCCTATATTACACATGGGAATTGAGGTGTTTTTCTGGGCATCATGTCGCAGGTCGAGCGGGTAGCTGATCAAATGTCCCGAATGGTGGATGGGGGTTGACCGGTTCACCTGGCGGCGGCAGCATGGGGGGAGGCGATGACGGGCCGAGTCCGTCAATCCATTTCCCACGGCCACTTCCCCTGCGGCCACTTTGTCCGGCAGGTCACCGCCAGCCCCCGCTGTCGAGCTGCTTCCAACCCCGTGCCGCGCAGCCACCGCTGGCGACGCTTCCGCTCAGGTCGTCGGCCATCGTTGTCCGCGCGACCACGCTCCCACATCCGCTGTGGAATCCGGCCGCCGCCCCTCTCCGGGTGAGTCGGCCCAGTTGCGCCGAGGAGGACACCATGATCGTCACCGTGTCCGGCGATCCGCGCCCCCAGTCATCCACCCTGGACCTGGCCGAACGGGTCAGTGCCGCGGTCGCCGCCCACCTCGGCCAACCGGCACCGGTCACCGTCGACCTCGCCTGGCTGGCCCCGCACCTGCTCACCCCCGACAGCCCGGAGGTCACCCGGGCCGTGGACCTGGTCCGTCGGGCCAATCTGCTGGTGGTCGCCACACCGACCCGGCAGGGCGGCTACGCGGGCGTACTCAAGCTCCTCGGTGAGGCCCTACCCGCCACCGGCCTGCTCGGGATCGGCGCGGTGCCGGTGGTGACCGCGCCCGAGCCACGAGGCACCCACGAGACACACCGCCAACTCGCGGAGTGGCTCACCGCCCTGGGCGCGTCGGTGGTGGACCCACCGCTGCTGGTCCCGGACACCCTCGTGGCCCGGCCGAGAGCGGTGGCGCTGGCGTACGCGGCCCGGCTCTTCGGCGACCGGCCCGCCCTACCGGCCCGTCGGGCGGTACGACTGTCGGCCTGACCGGCGGCCCGCCCCCGCCCGATCGGGGCGGCCTCGGTGCGACCCGTCCGGGTGCCCGGTCAGCGCGGCTGCCAGGCGTCCGGCCGGGTGGTCAGCTTCCGTACGTGCGCGGGCATCCGACCACTGACCAGTTCGGCCAGGCTCACCTCGTCGACCACGTCGCGGACCGCCGCCCGGACCGCGACCCAGAGCCGGGGCAGGTTCTCGGCGGCGCCGTCGTACCGGGTCTCCTCGGGGCGCAGCCCCCGTACGCCGGCAAGCGGGCCGTCGACGGCGCGCAGGATCGTCCCGACGCTGACCTCGCGCGGTGGGTTGGCCAGCGTGTAGCCGCCCTCCGCGCCCCGTTGCGCCCGGACGATGCCGGCCCGGCGCAGGTCGGCAAGCACCGCCTCGAGAAACTTGCGTGGCATGTCCTGCTGTTGGGCGATGGCCTGGGCCGACATCAGCGACGGGTACGCCGAGGCGAGACTCAGTGCCGCCCGGACCGCGTAGTCGCCGCGCGCTGAGATTTGCACGACACCATCATGCCTGCGGACGCAATCGGGCAGGCACCAGGCTCGCGCTACCGCGACACCGACGTCCGCGGCGGCGACCCGACCAGCGGACCCGGCCCGACCGGACGCTGCCCCGGCACCCGCTGCCGACCCGCCGCCCCGTTACCACCACCGCCCGCCGCCCCGTTGCCGCCCGTCGATTCGCCGTCGCCCGCCGCCCCGTTGCCGCCACCGTCCGCGCTGTCGCCGCCCGGCGAGCTGCCGTTGCCGCCGAGTGCGCCGGTCCCGCCGAACGGGCCGGTGCCGCCGAGCGGCGGCACCGCGTCCGGGCGGGCGTGCGGATCGCCCCGCTTCAGACCGGCTCGGAACGTACCCGGGCTCTGCCCCACCTCGCGCTGGAAGAACCGGCCGAAGTTGGTCGGCTCGGGAAAGCCGAGCCGGCGCCCGACGTCGGCGATCGGCTCGTCGGTCGCCGCCAGCAGCCGCCGGGCCTGTAACGCCACCCGGTCGTCGACCAGTTGCTTGGCACTGCGGCCGGTCGCCGCCAGGCAGGCGCGGGTGAGCGTACGCACCGAACAGCTCAACCGGGCGGCGTAGTCCTCCACCCGCCGGCTGGTCCGGTAGTGCTCCTCGATCTCCCGGCGCAGCCGCCGGTAGGTCTCGGTCGTCTCCGCGTTCGTCGGCGGCCCCGGTACCGGTACGGCGGACGGCGGCGCTGCCGCCGGTACGCTCCCGGACTCCGGACCGGGGGACAGCAGGGCGAGCCGGAGCAGCAGCACGGCGAGCTGGTGGCGGAGCAGGTCGGCGGCGAGCGGCCCGCCGCCGTGGCGCTGGCAGTCGACCACGAGTTGGCTCACCTCGTTGATCACCGCGTCCTGGTCCTCCCCGGCGAGCTGCCACTGGACGGCGCCGAACGGGAGACCGGTGCCGCCGTCGGGGGCGAGCCGGGACAACGCGTCGCCCGTCCAGCAGATCACCACCGCGTCCAGCCCGGTCGGGCCGTCGGCCCGGACCAGCTGCCCCGGCCGGACCAGGATCAGCGTGCCGGGCCGGCACTGGTACGTGCGGAAGTCGACCTCGTACGTCCCGTGCCCGACGGTCACCAGGACCAGCACGTGATGGTCGAGCAGCAGTGGCCGTCTCAGGCCGGGATCGACCGCCAACTCGCGCAGCGTCGTGGTGCCGATGCCCGCCCATCCCGATGCGGGAGCGGACCCGGCCGTGTCGGGGGAAGTCTGACCGAAACGGACCATCCGCCTGACGGTAGCGGCAGCTCAGGCAGAGCGCATCTGCGCGCGCCGAGGCGTGACTGATCGACTCCGTTGCGCTGACCGGATGGGACCGGGACGAACCCGGCCGGCGGCCGTTGTCGTACGGCGGGTCGGGCCAGGCCCGCCACCGGCGGCGGTTACCGACCGGGCGTCGGGTCGTCGATGCCGTACACCCGCAGTTCGTGGACCCGCTCGGCGTCGAAGGTGGCGCCCGCGCGTTCGAGCAGTGTCGGGTCGTCGTCGATCGCGAACGTCGGCAGCACCTCGGTCTCCTCCACCTGGATGTGGTGGGTGACCGCGTCGCCGAACTCCCGCAGCGCCTCCTCGAAGGTGTCGCTCTCCGGGTCGCTGGAGCGCAGCACGTCCAGCCGTTGCTCGGCCGGGCCGAGATCGGGCATGGTGGGGGCCGGTTGTGCGGCCTGACCGGTCGAGCCGTCCTTCCCGGCGAGCACGGGATAGACCTGCTCGGTGGCCCGCCGGTGCGCGGCCAGCCGCGCGGTGACCTCGTCCACCACCGCGACCCGGTCGACGTCGGGGTCCCGCAGTTGGTGGAGCAGTTTCTCCAGGACCCGGTGGTCCTGCTGGATCAGGCTTACCGCGTCGGTCATCGTTCCATCCTCCCGGAGCCCCGAGCAGTCGCTCGTACCGCGCCCGGCTGGGGCGTACCCGCCCTCGTGTGCGGCCAAACGGAGAGGGTCGGTGGGCCATCGACGTCGATCGTTGACCGTGTCGGTCGGTGGTCGGTAACGTGACCGCAGTCCGGGCTGGACGAAGCACACCGGGAGCGGCCTCGGCGATCACGCCTGCCCCGCCCCGCCACCACCGTCCGTCGCGCCCGTACGGGCGCCGGGATCTCCGGGAGTCCGCCCATGCGCCACCGAACCATCCCACCGGTCGCCGTCACCGGTCTGCTCGTCGCCACCCTGGTCACCACCACCGCCGCACTGGTACCCGCCGGGCCGGCACCGGCCGGTCCCGTTCCGGGCACCCCGCCCGTCGGGCCGGCCGCGGTCGGGCCGGCGCTGGAAATCGACCTCACCGCCGACCGGCAGCCGATCAGCCCGCACATCTACGGGATGAACTTCGCCGACGAGGCGCTCGCCGCCGAGCTGGATCTTCCGGTACGCCGCTGGGGCGGCAACGCCACCACCCGCTACCACTACCGTCACGACACCACGAACCGGGCCTCGGACTGGTTCTTCGAGAACATCGCCGAGGCGAACGAGAACCCGGAGGCGCTGCCCGACGGGTCGACCACCGACCGGTTCGTCGAGCAGGACCGGCGGACCGGCGCCGACACCATCCTCACCGTGCCGCTGATCGGCTGGGCGCCGAAGGCCCGCGACGGCTCGTGCGGCTTCTCGGTGGCGAAGTACGGGGCGCAGCAGCGCACCGACGAGTGGCGGCCGGACTGCGGCAACGGGCTGCGACCCGACGGCACCCCGGTCACCGGCAACGATCCGCGCGACACCAGCGTGCCGGTCGGCGCGCAGTACGTACGGGACTGGATCGGGCACCTGACCGACCGGTACGGTACCGCCGCCGAGGGCGGGGTGAAGTTCTACAACCTGGACAACGAGCCGGACATCTGGCATTCCACCCACCGTGACGTGCACCCGCTCGGTGCCGGCTCGGTCGAGCTGCGTGACCGGGCGTACGAGATCGGGGCAGCGGTGAAGGCGGCCGATCCGGGCGCGGCCACCCTCGGTCCGGTCGGCTGGGGCTGGAGTTCGTGGGACTACTCGGGGCTGGACCAGGAGACGTGCGGGCGTACCGGGTGCTGGTCCGACCCGCCGGACCGGGCGGCCCGCGACGGGTTGCCGTTCACCACCTGGTACCTGCGCGAGATGAAGCGGTACGAGGACGAGCACGACCAGCGGGTGCTGGACTACTTCGACATGCACTTCTACCCGCAGGCGTCGGGGGTGGCGTTCGGCAACGGCTCGGACCCGGCCACCAACGCCCTGCGGCTGCGTTCCACCCGCGCGCTCTGGGATCCGTCCTACCTGGATGAGAGCTGGATCAACACCCAGGTGCGGCTGGTGCCCCGGATGCGCGAGCTGGTGGCGGCGAACTATCCGGGTACGAAGACGGCGATCACCGAGTACAACTGGGGTGCGCTGGACCACGTCAACGGTGCCCTGACCCAGGCCGACATCCTCGGCATCTTCGGCCGGGAGGGGCTCGACCTGGCCACCCTCTGGGCGCCGCCGTCGGCCGACCAGCCGGGCGCGTACGCGTTCCGGATGTACCGCAACTACGACGGCGCCGGTGGTCGGTTCGGCGACGTCGCGGTCCGCGCCGGCAGCGCCGACCGCGATGTCCTCTCGGTGTACGGGGCGGAGCGCTCGGCCGACGGCGCGCTGACCGTGATGGTGGTCAACAAGAGCGGGGTCGAACAGCGCAGCAGCGTCTCGCTGCGCGGCCGGCAGGCCCGACAGGCGCAGGTCCACCAGTACGCGGCCAGTGACCCGTCCTCGATCACCCGCCTGCCGGACGAGCCGATCCTGGTCCCGCCGCCGTACGCCGGAGCACCCTCGGGTGTCCTCAACCACACCTTCCCGGCCGACTCGGTGACCCTGTTCGTGATCGAGAAGCCACCGGCGGTCCTGCCCCGGCTGGCCGTACGGCACCAGAACGTCGACTGGGCACCGGCCGACAACCAGCTCAAGCCGGTGCTGCTGCTCGACAACGTGGGTACGGTCCCGGTGGACCTGTCCCGGCTGACGCTGCGCTACTGGTTCACCCGCGACGGCGGTACGGCACCGGTCGACGTCCGGTGCGACTGGGCGCAGGTCGACTGCGCGAAGGTCACCCGGCGGGTGGTTGCGCTGGCGGTGGCCCGTACCGGGGCGGACGGGTATCTGGAGGTGGGCTTCGCGCCGGGGGCCGGGGCGTTGGCCGTCGGCGCCGGTACCGGGCCGGTGAAGCTGCGGCTGAACAAGGCCGACTGGGCGGCGTTCACCGAGTCGAACGACCACAGTTGGCTGCCGGCGGCACCCGGCTACGCGGAGAACCCTCGGGTGACGGTGCATCTCGACGGGGTCCGGGTGGCCGGCACGGAGCCCTGACCCGTCCGGCCGCAGCCCTGACCCGTCCGGCCGCGGCCGGGGCGAGCAGGGGGTGCGATGGCGCCACCGGGGCGCGGCCGGACCCGAGGGACGGGCGGGTCCGGAGGGGTTGCCCCGGTGGCGGCACCGCGACTAAGTTACCGAACAGTATCGGATGAGTTATGGATGTCACAAGAGTGACAAACCGCGATTCCTGGGGAGAGTGCGCATGCCGGGACTGTTCGCGGTCGAGGGGAAGACGGTGCTGGTCACCGGCGGATCGCGGGGGATCGGGCTGATGATCGCCCGGGGCTTCGTCGAGGCCGGTGCCCGGGTGATCGTCTCGTCCCGCCGGGCCGACGTCTGCGACGAGGTGGCGCGGCGACTGTCGGACTTCGGCAGCTGTGAGGCGATTCCGGCCGACCTCTCCAGTGCGGCGGGGGCGTTGCGGCTGGCCGAGGCGGTGTCGGAGCGGGTGCCCGCGCTGGACGTACTGGTGAACAACGCCGGGGCCACCTGGGGAGCGCCGCTGGAGGCGTACCCGGAGAGCGCGTTCGACAAGCTCTGGGCGGTCAACGTCAAGGCGGTGTTCACGCTCACCACCGCGCTGCTGCCGGCGCTGCGGGGTGCGGCGACGGTGGATGACCCGGCCCGTGTGATCAACATCGGCTCGATCGACGGCATCCGGGTGCCCTCGATGGAGGTCTACGCCTACTCGGCGACCAAGGCGGCGGTGCACATGCTGACCCGGAGCCTGGCCCACCAGTTGGCGCCCGAGCACATCACGGTCAACGCGATCGCTCCCGGTCCGTTCGAGAGCAAGATGATGGCTTTCGCGTTGGATGACCCGAATACCCGCGCGGCGATCGAGCACCAGGTGCCACTGGGGCGGATCGGCCGGCCCGACGACATGGCCGGGGCCGCGATCTACCTGGCGTCGCGGGCCGGCGCCTATCTGACCGGGGCGGTCATCCCGGTCGACGGTGGCATCACCACGCACGGTTGAGGTGAAGCGAGGGCGGGGGGGGGGGGGGGGGGGGGGGGGGGGGGGGGGGGGGGGGGGGGGGGGGGGGGGGGGGGGGGGGGGGGGGGGGGGGGGGGGGGGGGATAGGCGGGAAGAGGGTGTTGTTTC
>NZ_JBVJHT010000006.1:143212-223015 GCF_055586685.1 Micromonospora sp. NPDC049529 | reverse complement strand
GTCCCCTGCCCCCTACCCCCTCCCGCCGTGTTCCCCCCCCTGGGTGGATGCGCCCACACCCCCCCGCTGCAGAAGCCACCCCACCCCCCCCCCCCCCCTCCCCCCCCCCCCCCCCCGCCGCTGTTCGTGTCGTCCGCTGCTCAGCGACCGGCGAGGAGCCGGTTGACCGCGGCGTCCACGTCGAGGTGCTCGCTCTCGCGGCCTCGCGGCACGACCACGTAGGTCCGCCGAAGGAACCTGACTAGAACGCTGCGAGGCACCTCAAACAGGGCATTTCCATCTGGTGAAGAAAGGGCGAGCGCGACGAAGTCCCCGCGCGGTGTGGCCCACGGCCATACCCGGACATCGCCAATTCCGGCGGGCTCGTCGAGCCCGGTGACGAGTAGTTCTCGGGCGAAGGACCAACTGACCGCTTCGCCGCCGGCAGATTCGGCATGAAACAGGACATGGACCGCGTACGGGTCGGCTGGGTCGTAGCGCAGACTGGCACGCACCGGCAGCGCGGTGGCATCAGGTGCGACGAGCCTTAACGACGTCTCGACCTCGACTGTCGTCGGTCGGATGACACTCATGGACGTTCTCCCCCCGGCACCGCTGCGGGGCGTACGTGCCCCGCTTTTCCCATCCTCAGGTGATGAACCTGGTTACGCTCCGCCATACGCTGATCTCACCCAGTAGTGGGAAGAGGGTCCCCGAACGCCGTTCGAAATAGAAATTTTAGGTAGGATGTCCAGTTCTACCCACATCTCTGATCCCACCCGGCGTCGGATGGTTCACACGTCGACTCACTCCGGTAACGTCCAGTCGTCCTGTTGAGTGACGGGCCGGGCCGACACTGGGGGGCGAAATGGTCATGAAATGCTCCTCAATGGAGCAATGGCCATAGTGACGGCGACCACGGTGCTGCCGGTCGAGCGCGGGGGGACACTGGTGGTCGAGGAGCGGAGGAACCACGTGCCCGACGACGAGCGCGTCGCCTACGAGCGCCAGCCGCGACCCGCGGACGGCGACTCTTTGGTGGTGGAGCGGGAGCAGGCACCATCCGGTGTCCGGCAGCGGGTGCAGACCGCTCTGGAGATCATCCGGGCCAACCCCACCGGCCGGATCGCCCTCAAGATCATCGTGGCGGTGGTCGGTGCGATCGTGGTCCTCGTCGGCCTGGCCCTCATCCCGCTACCCGGACCGGGCTGGCTGCTGGTGATCGCCGGCCTGGGCATCTGGGCGGTCGAATACCACTGGGCCCGTCGGCTGCTCACCTTCACCCGGCGCAACGTGCAGGGCTGGACCCGCTGGGCCACCCGCCAGTCCTGGCCGGTACGCCTGCTGATCGGCGCGGTCGGCCTGGTCTTCGTCAGCGTGGTCGTCTGGCTGTCGCTGAAGTACAGCCTCGGTATCGACATCGTCGCCACCGTGCTGCACTACCTCGCCACCAACTGACCCCGAAGATGCGCGGTGCCGACCGGATCAGGTACAGTCATGCGCGCTGAGGGCGATTAGCTCAGTGGGAGAGCGCTTCGTTCACACCGAAGAGGTCGCTGGTTCGATACCAGCATCGCCCACCAGGTAAAGAGGGTATGTCCCATTGCGGGACATGCCCTCTTTCCGTTGTCGGGCCATCCGGCCGAGGATCCCTCCGCTCGGGCCACCGGCGATTCGTCCATCCGAAAAAATGCGAATGCGCGGCGCCGCTTTCTCCGTCGCCCGGAACGCCGACCGGCGGGATCGGGCGGAGCCGGCGTAACCGGAGTTCCCGTTCCGTCGTTGAGCGCGGGAGAAGCCAGGACGGTCGACCCGATGGCCGGTCGACGTCAGCAGCAAGCGGGTCGTCCGCCCGTGGCGTGGCAACTCCATACTGGACGGGTGCGCGCAGACGCCTCCGGGCCAGCCGATCCCGCTCCGGCCGGCGACCCGCCCCGGCACTGGGCCTACGACAAGAGGGGCGCCCTCGTCTACGACGGGGGGCCGGGGCTGCCGGACGGGCCGCTGCGCGCTGCGCTCGCGGAAACCGCCCGATCGTCGCTGGTGGGCGTCCTGTTCGGGGTGCTGATCGTGGTGGTGGCGGACACCCTCGGGTTCCCCGACGCCGGCATGCTCGCCGCTGTCGCCGTCGCCGGGGTGGGTCCGGTCCGGCAGGGGCACCGGTTGCGGGCCCGTCTCGCGTTCGCGATCCCCGGCGTCGTCTGCGCGGCGCTCGGCCTGTGGCTGCTCGGGCCCCGGCTGCCGGAGCCGTGGGAGTTCTTCGTACCCGTCGCCCTCGCCATCGTCGTCGGCGAGCACGTGTCCACGGCGTTCGTCTACCGGCGGCCGCGCGGGGCCGGTGCGGGCCCTTCCTAACATGGGGAAGATGGACATCAACCTGGCTGAGGAACTGCTCCTGCTCGGCTACGGGGACGACGGATCGCCCACCCCGGACTCGTCCTGGCTGGACTACGGGTTGGCCGGCGCGGTCCTGGTCGAACTGGCGATCGCCGGTCGGGTGGCCCCGGTCGACGGGCGGCTACGGGTGCTCGATCCGACCCCGACCGGTGACGCCGTCGTCGACCGGGGACTGGCCGAGATCTCCTCGGCCCGTACCGAGAGCACAGCGGTGGACTGGGTCGGCCGGCTGCGGGAGGGGCTGCGGGACGCCGTACTCGACCGGCTCGTCGGGCGTGGCCTGCTGTCGCGTACGGAGCAACGGGTGCTGTGGGTGTTCCCGAGCACCCGCTACCCGTCGACCAGCACCGGTCAGCCGGGCGCGGAACTCGACGCCCGCCGCCGGCTGCTGCTCGCCCTGGACGGCACCACCCCGCCCGACCGGCGTACCCACGCGCTCTGGTCGTTGGTCTGTGACATCGGACTGGTCGCCTCGGCCTTCCCCGGCCACCCGCCGGAGGAGGTACGCCGTCGGCTGGACGCGTTCGGCGAGCCGGAGTGGCCGAGTACGGCACTGCGGGACACACTGGCCGAACTCCAGATCGCGCTGGGGGCGACCACCACCGTGACGATCATGGGTGGGGGCAGCTGAGCGCCGACCGTGCGGCCGCTGCGGTCCGTACGGCCGGTGGTTAGGCTCGGCCCACGGCGGGCATATCCGCCGGCAACGGGCAGCAAGGAGAGACGACATGACCACCCCTGACGGATCGGCCGAGACGGACGTCTGGTTCCCTCACGACGAGGGTCAACTGTCGGCGGACGACACGCTGGAGGATCGGGGGCTCGACGACGCCCTCGACGAGGGCTACTCCCCGCCGGAGAACTACCGGGGCTCGACCGCCTTCGGTGTGACCGCCGAGGAGGCCGGCATCGGCGAGTCGCTCGACCAGCGGATCGCCCAGGAGGTCCCGGAGCAGGCGACACCGTGGGAGACCCCGCTGCTCCCGACCGACCTCGACGAGGACGCGCTCTCCCGCGAGGCCGACGAGTTCCTCGACGCCAACGAGGTCGGCGACCTGCGCGCGGGCCGGCTGGTCGCCCCCGACCAGGGGCTGGGACCGGACATCGAGGGCGAGTCGATCGGCAGCGACGTCGGCATCGACGGTGGCGGCGCGTCGGCCGAGGAGGCCGCGATGCACATCGTCGAGTTCCCCTGACCGACTCCCAAGGCTCCACCGAGCCGGGTCTGACCGGCTCTCCGCGTTCCGTCGGCCGGCGAAGAGCACGGGATCGCGACGGGCCACAGGTGTGACCCGGCCCGCACCGGTGCCGGGGAACTCCCGGCGAGGCCGGCCCGACCACCTACCGGGCTGACGCGACGGTGGGAGCGGGGTCGGTGGTGGTGCACGGTGGACGGGTCGTTGCCCGGGTCGCCATGCTGGCTGGGGCTGCGCTGGCCGTACTGCTCGCCGGTCTTCCGGTCGCCACCACACCGGCCTGGGCGCACTCCCGGCTGCTCGGCACCGACCCGGCCGACGGCTCGACCGTGACCGGGGCGCTGCCGGCGGTGACCCTGACCTTCAACGAGGTCGTCCGGGCCGATCTGAGCACGGTTCTGGTCGAGGGCGCGGACCGGGCGGGCTACGGCGACGGGCCGGTGCGGGTGGTGGACCACCGGATGCGTCAGCCGGTGCACCCGCTGCGGTCCGGCGACTACCGGGTGGCGTGGCGGGCGATCTCCGCCGACGGGCACCCGATCGAGGGCCAGTTCCGGTTCAGCGTCGCGCTGCCGCCCGGCCGGGAGCCGGCGGCACCCGTCGACCCGCTCCGGGCCACGGCACCCGTCGCGGCCACCGGGGGCTCGGCGCCGCTGTGGTGGTGGCCGGCCGGGGCGGTCACCCTCGCCGCCGTCGCCGCCGGGTTGATCCGGGTACGCCGACGTCGACCGGACGGTACCCGGTGAGCGGCACCGACGTACCCGTGCCCCGGCACGGCGGGCAACGGGCCGGCGCCGAGCCTGATGTGCCCGCCGCCGCACCTTCGACCGCGTCTCCGAGGCCCGGATCCTCGGCCACGACGCCGGGGCGGACGACGGATCCGGGCCGGCCCGGTCGACGGGGGAGCGGCTGTGGTGGCTGCCGGTCTCGGTAGCCGGTAGGCGCGCGTCAGGCCGTAGCCGATAGGCGCGCCATCCGACCATCCGGCCCGGTGGTCGTGGCGGGCAATCGGTCAGCCGGCACCTGGTTGCGGCGGATAACCGGTCACGGCGCCCGGTGGTTGTTGCGGGTGATCCGTCGGCCGGGCGCGGTGCTTGTGCCGGGTGACCGGTCAGCCGGGCGCGGTGCTTGTGCCGGGTGACCGGTCAGCCGGGCGCGGTGCTTGTGCCGGGTGACCCGTCAGGCGGCGCGGTGGTCGTCGTGGCGGGCGTGGGCCGGGCCGGGGTGGGCGCGGACCAGGCGCAGCGGCGGGACGGGGGCGGCGACCTCGTCGACGTCGAAGCTGGCCCGCCAGCGGGACGGGCCGGGCTGGCGTCGCTGTGGTGGCTCGCCGGGGTCCAGCGCCGGACGGGTCAGGGCGAGGATGATCAGGTAACCGGCCAGGATGAAACCGTGGCTGAGGATCCGGCTGACGTCGACCCGCCCGACGATCATGTCGTTCGCCGAGAGCAGGGTGAGCACCGCGACGAACGCGGTGAGCGTGGGCAGGATCCCCGTCGGCCGGGTGCGCCGCAGCGCGATCCAGGCGAAGCCGGCACCGATCGCCACGTTCCACGCCGCCGACTCGTGCCACAGGTGGTTCGGCGGCACGGTGGTGCCGGTGAGGTCGTGCAGGTGCTGGGTGCCCGCGATGCCGGCGATCTGCGCCGAGCCGAGCACGAACTGCACCCCGCCGAGTACGCCGAGCAGGATCCGCAGCGTGACGGCGACCCGGAGCCGGCCCGGTCCGGGCGCCGCCGCGAGCAGCCGCTCGTCGACCTCGCCAACCGCGCCGACCAGGCTGGTCCGGGCGAGCCGGGTCACCGAGGCGGCGGTGTCGACCCAGGATCGGCATTCGTTGCACTCACCGAGGTGCGCCTCGATGACGTGCCGCTCGGCAGGGTCGTCCTCGCCGTCCAGCCACGCCGAGAGCGTCTCCCGGTACTGTTCACACCCCACACCCATATTGTCGGTCCCCGGATCCGTCGAGTTCCCATGGAACTGCCGCAACCATAACCGCGGTGGCACAGGTTAACCTTCCACCATGCCTGCGACCGGGTCCGACGACGACGAGATCACCCGCTGGGCGTTGGCCGCGAAGGCCGGCGACCGGACAGCGGCGGGTGCCTTCATCCGGGCCACCCAGCATGACGTGCACCGATTCGTCACGCATCTGGTCGGTTACGGCGAGGCCGAGGACCTGACCCAGGAGACGTACCTGCGGGCGATGCGGGCGCTGCCCCGGTTCGCCGCCCGGTCGTCGGCGCGTACGTGGTTGCTGGCGATCGCGCGTCGGGTCGCGGCCGACCACATCCGGGCGCTGGTCCGCAGCCCGCGCAGCGCCGAGCTGATCGACTGGCAGGGGGCGGCCGACGCCGCCAGGGCCAATCACGGTGGCGGCTTCGAGGAGGGCGTCCTCCTCGACCAGCTGCTCCGTACGCTGCCGCGCGACCGGCGGGAGGCGTTCGTCGCCACCCAGGTCGCCGGGCTGAGCTACGCCGAGGCGGCCGAGGTCTGCGACTGCCCGATCGGCACCATCCGCTCCCGCGTAGCCCGCGCACGGGCCGACCTGGTCGCCGCGATGCGCGCCCAAGGCGGCCCCGACGAAGCCCGCGTCACCGGCTGACCCGACCCCACCCAGCGGTTGATCATGAAGTTAGCGCGACCCCTGAACCCCTGGGGTCGCGCTAACTTCATGATCAACGGTGCCTGCGGGTGGGGGCATTGAAGATCAACGAAATGTTGCGGCAACATCAGTTCGTTTTGCCGGTAACAGTTGGAACAGAGACTCGGCGTCCCACGGATTTCACAAGGGGGACGTATGAGCCACCACACACCACCTGCCCTGGACCGGCGCGGCTTTCTGCGCGCGGTCGGCGCGAGCGGTGGAGCGGGCGCGATGCTCGCCACCATGGGCGCCCTGGGACTCGCGCCGACCGCCGCGTCGGCGGCGCCCGCGTACCGGGCACCGCAGCGGTCCGACTTCCACCTGACCGGGCGCGGCGCGGCGCGCGTGGTCATCCTCGGCGGCGGCATCGCCGGCCTCGCCACCGCGTACGAGCTGGGCAAGGCCGGGTACGACTGCACCATTTTGGAGGCGCGCGGCGTTGCCGGTGGCCGTAACCTGACCATCCGTGGCGGCGACGTCGAGACTGATCTCGACGGCCACACCCAGAAGGCGAAGTTCTCCTCCGGCACCTACTTCAACGCCGGCCCCGGCCGGTTGGCCCAGTGGATGGTCACCCTGGACTACTGCCGCGAACTCGGGGTGCCGATCGAGGTGTTCACCAACGCCAACGCCGACGCCCGGATCTACAACGAGTCGACCGGCATGACCTCGGCCCAGCGCTACCGCACCGCCAAGGCCGACGTGTACGGCTACATCTCCGAACTGCTGGCCAAGGCGACCGACCAGGGGGCGCTGGACGCCCGGCTCACCGCCGAGGACAAGACCCGCCTGCTGTCGTTCCTCCAGAGCTTCGGTGCGATCGGCGGGCGGACCAGCGGGTTCGCGTACACCGGGACCAGCCGGCGCGGTTACGCGGCCTATCCGGGGGCCGGTAACGACGCCGGGACCCTGCTCGGTGCCCCGCCGCCGCTGTCGGAGGTGTTCGCCAGCAACGTCGGCCGCTACTTCTCCTTCGAACTCGGCTACGACCAGGCGATGCTGATGTTCCAGCCGGTCGACGGCATGGACGCGATCCCGCGTGCGCTCAGCCGGGCGGTCGGCCACCACCGGATCACGCTCGGCGCCGAGGTCACCGGCGTGACCAACCGGGGTCACGAGGTCGAGGTGACCTATCGGCAGGGCCGGCACACCCGGTCGATCAGGGCCGACTTCTGCGTGGGTACGCTGCCGCCGAACCTGATGGCCCGGGTGCCGCACAACCTCGGCACCAACGTGACGGCCGCGCTGGCCGGCTTCCCGGTCACCGCCTCCGGCAAGATCGGCCTGGAGTACCGCAGCCGCTGGTGGGAGATTGACGAGCGGATCTACGGCGGCATCACCGAGACCGACCTGGACCTGTCGCACATCTGGTACCCGTCGTACGGCTTCCATGGCAAGCGGGGTCTGATCGTCGGTTACTACAACACCGGCGCGAACGCGCGGACGTACAGCGCGCTCACTCCGGCGGAGCGTGAGGCGCGGGCGGTGGCCCAGGGCGTGAAGATCCACGGGGAGAAGTACCGCAGCGAACTGTCCACCTCGTTCTCGCACGCCTGGGACCGGACCCGCTACCTGGAGGGGGCCTGGACGTCGCCGCCGCGCGGGTCCGCCGGATACAACCTGCTGCTTCAGCCGGCCGGTCGGGTCTACTTCGCCGGTGACTGGCTCAGCCACGAGACGGCGTGGCAGCACGGGGCGTTCGTCTCGGCCCGGTCGGTGGTGACGGCGCTGCACGAGCGGGTGATGTCGAGCTGACCGGTCCCGTCCACCCCGGACGTGGGACCGGGGTGGACGCGCCGACCGCGGCCGGGCCGCCTCCCGACCCGGCGTCGCCGTGCTCAGGTCAGCCGCTGCCGGGCCCGTTCCAGGTGGGCTTCCATCGCCGCGTACGCACCGTCGGGATCGCCCGCACCGACGGCCGCCGCGATGTCCCGGTGTTCGGCCACGGTCGCGCTGCCCAGCGGGGCGGTGTAGCGGCGGCGGAACAGGTGCAGGTGGCAGTGCGTACGGGCGAACGCGCGCAGTAGTTGGTGGTTGCCGGCCAGCTCGGCGATCTGCCGGTGGAACCGGTCGTCGTGGCCGGCGAGGTCCTGGTAGTCGGCGTAGCTCTCGCCGGCCGGCAGGGTGCTGACCGAGTCCACTTCGGCCCGGAGCCGGGCCAGTCCGGTCTCGTCGCGCCGCAGTGCCGCGCGGGCGGCAGCCCAGGGTTCGATCAGGCCACGGAACTCGAACAGGTCGTCCACCTGGGCCGGGGTGAGGATCGGGCTGACCGAGTAGCCGCGCAGCGGTTCCTTCTCGGCGAGCCCCTCGGACTCCAGCCGGACCAGCGCCTCGCGGATCGGGGTGGAGGAGACCCGCAGGTCACGGGCGAGTTGGTCGATGCTGAGCCGGCCCCTCGGCGGGATCAGGTGGTCCATGATGAGCCGTTTGATCGCCTGGTAGACGTCCTCGGTCAGGGTCTGTCGGGCGGGCAGTGGGGCCAGCGTCGCCGGTCCGGCCGACTTCTCCGTGCGGTCCACCGGTGCATTGACCATCGATGTCTCCCGCCCGGGCGATGAAACTCGTAGATGACGAGGATAGCCCAGTGACGATGGCCCTATCGTGGCTGATCGATCGGGTCGCGTTCGGACATCTGGCGGACGTCCACGACGGACGGGCTACTCGAAGGCGGGCAGGTGGCGTTCCCGGGCCCGGTCCAGGTGGTCGCGCATGGCCGCCTCGGCGGCGTCCGGTGCGCCGGCCCGGATCGCGTCGGCGATCCGCTGGTGTTCGGCGCCGGTGGTGCCGGTCTCCGCGTACGGGAAGTAGCGGCGGTGCAGGTGCAGGTGGGCGTGGAGTCGGGCGATGCCGTCGGAGAGCAGCGGGTTGCCGGCGGCGCTGGCGATCAGCTCGTGGAACCGGGCGTCGAGGGTGGTGAACGCGGCGTGCCAGTGCCAGCCCTCGGGGTCTCCGTCGTCGGTGCCGACCGTGGTGGCCGCCTCGGCGCTGATCGCCGCCCGGAGTTGAACGCTGGCCCGCTCGGCGGCGTAGCGCGCGGCGGCGGTCTCCAGCAGTGAGCGCATCTCGAACATGTGGGTGAACTCGGCCCGGGTCAGCAGCGGGCTCACCGTGTAGCCGACCAGCGGACGCTTGCGGACCAGCCCGTCGGCCTCCAGCCGGGCCAGCGCCTCGCGGATCGGGGTGGGGGAGACGGCCAGGTCGCGGGCGAGCGCATCGATGTTGATCCGGTCACCGGGGGTCAGCGTGTGCTCCAGCACCAGGACCTTGAGCGTCTCGTACACGTCTTCGCCGAGGGTGGAGCGGCGGAGCGGACGGACCGGCTGCTGGTGGACCATCCGTCTCCTCCTGTGGGGTGGCTTCGCGCTCGGCCCGACACGCCTTGATAACGACGGCATGTTTCTTCGAGGTTAAGCCTTGACGCGAGCGAGTGTGATCGACTAAACATCCATGATACATCCTATAGGATCCACGATATGCGCGAAAGGTGCGGTCATGAATCGGAGCCCGTTGACTCGGCTCGGCGCCGCGGCTGCCATCCTGGTGCTCGGCACCCTGGCCACCGCCGGTTGCACCAAGAAAAGTGACAACGAGGCGGCCGGCGCGACCACGCGGGCGGCCGACCAGGTGAAGCTCGCCCTCGTCCCGGGCGGAGCCCACCCCTACTTCCAGCCGTGGAAGGACGCGGGCGCCAAGGCCAAGACCGACCTCGGCCTGGCCGACGTCACGTTCAACGAGACCTCCGGCTGGGACCAGACCAAGCAGAACGACGTCCTCAAGGCCCTGGCCGCCCAGGGTTACAACGCCTTCGGCATCTTCGGGGTCGCCCCGGAGAACATCAACTCCACCTTCGAGGACCTCAAGGGTCAGGGCTTCGCGGTCGGCTCGCTCGCCTCCTGCCCGGCCGGCGACGTCAACAAGGCCGACTTCTGCCTCTCCACCGACGTCGAACTGGCCGCGTACAAGGCCGGACAGGCCGCTATCGAGGCGATCGGCGGCCAGGGCAACCTGGTCCACCTCACCGGCAACAAGGTCGACTCCAACACCCAGCGCCGGATGGCCGGCGTGCAGAAGGCCGTCGACGAGGCCGGCGGCAAGGTCACGCTGCTCCAGACCGTGACCGACGTGGACAAGGACCTGCAGAGCGCGCAGAAGGCCGTCGCCGACCTGCTCGCCGCCAAGGGCACCCAGATCCAGGGCATCGTCAACACCGCCTACAACCCGGCGGTCGCCGCCGCCGAGGGCGTCAAGCAGGCCAAGCTGCCGATCAAGGTGATCGCGATCGACGACGACCAGACCATCCTGGCCGGCATCCGGGACGGCTCCGTCGCCGGCACCGTGCTCCAGAACCCGGTCGGGCAGGTCTCCGTCGGGGCGTACGCGCTGACCAAGCTCTCCGGCGGCTGCACGATCAGCACCCCCGGCGTGGTCGTCGACTCCGGATCCTTCGTGGTGACGAAGGCCAACGTGGACAACTACGAGACCGACCGGCAGGCCAAGACGGACGAGCTGAAGACGGCGTTCGACAGCCAGTACCTGACCTGCCAGTAGTCGACCCGGCCGGTCAGTGTCACCGCTGGCCGGCCCGGTAGTCGAGAGCGCCGGCAGGTCACCGGCGCGCTCGCCACCCCTCGAAGGAGCCTCGTTGCCCGCGATCACCCACGCCGAGGCGTACCTCGTCGACCTGGAGGTCGAGACCGTACGCACCGACGCCGTCCAGTCGTTCCTCAAACAGGAGACCATCTTCGTCGAGATCCGTACCGACGACGGTGGGACCGGCACCGGTTACGCGTACACGATCGGCACCGGTGGCACCGCGGTCCTCGCGCTGCTGCGCGACTACCTGGTGCCCCGACTGGTCGGCGCGGACCCCCGGCGGGTCGAGGCGGTGTGGCGGGACCTCTTCGCCGCCACCCGCGCGACCACGGTCGGGGCGATCACCTCGCTCGCCCTGGCCGCCGTCGACACCGCCCTCTGGGACTGGCGGTGCCGCGACGCCGGCCAACCGCTCTGGGTGCTCGCCGGTGGCGCCAAGGACCGCATCCCGCTCTACGACACCGAGGGTGGCTGGCTGCACCTGAGCACCGACGAGCTGATCGCCGGGGCGAAGGCCAGCAAGGCGGCCGGCTGGCCCGGCGCCAAACTCAAGATCGGCCGGTCGCCGGTCGAGGACGCGGCCCGGCTCGCCGCCGTCCGGGCCGAGGTCGGCCCCGACTTCGACCTGATGCTCGACGCCAACCAGTCGCTCACCGCCGCCGAGGCGATCCGGCGGGCCCGGCTGCTGGAGCCGTCCGACCCGTACTGGTTCGAGGAACCGCTGCCCGCCGACGACGTCTCCGGACACCGGGCGCTGGCGCAGGCCACCTCGATCCCGGTCGCGGTCGGCGAGTCGATGTACTCGGGCGCCCAGTTCCGCGACTACCTGCACCGGGGCGCCGCCGGCATCGTCCAGGTCGACGTGGCCCGGATCGGCGGCATCACCCCCTGGCTGAAGGTCGCCCACCTGGCCGAGACGTACAACGTCACGGTCTGCCCGCACTTCCTGATGGAACTGCACGTCAGCCTCTGCTGCGCGGTGCCCAACAGTGGCTACCTGGAACACATACCGCAACTGCGCGCGATCACCCGGCGCGAGATCGACGTCGTCGACGGGCACGCGTTGCCGCCGACCACGGTCGGGCTCGGCATCGACTGGGACCGCGACGCGATCGACAACCGGAGAGTCCAGTGAGTGACCAGACCACCACGGTCGCACCGGAGGCGCCGTCGGCGGCCGAGCCTCCGGCGCCACGCAAGCCGCCCGGGATCCCGCTCTGGGCCAACCCGCGCCTCGGGCTGGTCATCCTGCTGATCGCCCTGGTCGTGCTCTTCAGCACGCTGCGGCCGGCGTTCCTCAACACCGCCCTGACCCTGGTGCCGCTCCAGGCCGACATCAGCGTCTACGTCGTCGTCGGGCTGGCCCAGCTCATGGTCCTCTCGCTCGGGCACATGAACATGGCGGTCGGCCGGATGGCCGCGATGAGCGCCTTCGCGATGGGGCTGGCGTACGACCGGCTCGGCGTACCGCTGCTGGTCGGGCTGGTGATCGGACTGGCCGTCGGCACGCTGCTCGGTGCGCTCGCCGGGCTGATCATCTCGCGTACCGGGGTGAACTCGTTCGTGGTCACCCTGGCGCTCGACTTCGCCATGATCGGGCTGATCACGATCCTCTACACCCGGTTCACCGACGGGGTCGCCTTCGGCGGTCAACCGGCGGCGATGACCTCGCTGCGCAACGACACCTTCGCCGACTACTGCACGGGCAACGTCTGCGGCCCGAACGTGCCGCTGGTCGTACCGTTCGCGCTGGTCGCGGCGCTGGCGGTCGGACTGCTGTTCCGGTACGGCCGGCTCGGCCGGGAGATCCTGATGACCGGCGCCAACGCCAAGGCGGCCGAGTTGTCGGGCATCCCGGTCAAGGACCGGGTGGTGCAGGCGCACGCCCTGTCCGGCCTGCTCGCCGGACTCGCCGGCTTCCTGCTGGCGGCGAACAACGGCGCCTTCTCGGCCAACATCGGCGAGGGGTTCCTGCTCCCGTCGTTCCTCGGCCCGGTGCTCGGCGGCACGCTGCTCGCCGGTGGCGCGGTCAGCATCCTGGGTACGGTCCTCGGCGCCACCCTCACCCAGGTCATCTACAAGGGACTCAACCTGCTCCAGTTCCAGCTCGACCAGCTCAAGCTCTACATCGGGCTGGTGCTGCTGGTCGCGCTCTCGCTGGACCGGGTACGCCACTTGCTCGCCGAACGTAGGGGGGTGCGGGCATGACCGTGCTCTACGAAGAGAAGACCGGACGCTGGGGCTCGATCGCCCGGCGGCCCGAGTTCACCCTCGCCGTGATCGCCCTGGTCGGGTTCGTCGCCCTGGCCATCGCCACCGGCGGCAACCTGCTCTCCGCCGGCACCCTCGGCGCGTTCTTCCGGTTCCTCGCCGTACCGATCGTCATCGGGCTCTCCCAGATGGTGGTGCTGGCGATCGGCCAGATGAACCTGTCGGTCGGCGCGCTGACCGGTTTCTGCGCCATGATCGCCGCCTGGGCGATGGTCGAGGCCGGTCTGCCGGCGCCGCTGGCGGTGCTGGTCGCGCTCGCCGTCGGCCTGGTCGCCGGCATGGTCAACGGCGCGCTGGTGGTCTTCACCCGGATCAACGGCTTCATCGTCACCCTGGCGACCATGACCATCATCGAGGGTCTCCGGTACGGGGTGAACGGCCCCGACACCTACCAGGGCTACTCGCCGGGGCTGCGCGAGTTCGGTCGCGCGTCACTGTTCGGGCTGCCGGTGGTGTTCCTGGTCGCGCTCGCCGTCGCCGGCCTGGTCGCCTTCTTCTTCGCCCGTACGGTCACCGGGCGGCAGTTGCTCGCCAGCGGCGGCAGCCCGTTCTCGGCCCGGCTGTCCGGCATCTCCAACGACCGCTCGATCGTGATCGCGCACGCCCTCTCCGGGCTGCTCGCCGGGGTCGCCGCGGTCATCACGGTCGCCTCGTCCGGCTCGGTCAACTCCAGCATCGGCGACGACCTGCTGCTGCCGAGCTTCGCCGCGCCGATCATCGGCGGGGTGGCGCTCACCGGTGGGGCGGTCAGCGTCGCCGGCACCTGCCTGGCCGCGTTCCTGGTCCGGTTGGTGGACGTGTTGCAGGCCCAGTTCGACATCAACCGGCGCTGGATCGACCTGATCGTCGGCGCGGTCGTCCTCGGTGCGGTGCTGCTCGGCACCGTCCGGCAGAAGCTGTTGCGGAGGTCGTCGTGATACTCACGGCCGAGGGCCTGGTCAAGACGTTCCCGGGGGTACGCGCGCTGGACGGCGCCACCCTGCGGCTGGCGGCGGGCAGCGTGCACGCGCTGCTGGGGGAGAACGGCGCCGGCAAGAGCACCATGGTCAAGCTGCTGACCGGGGTGTACCGCCCCGACGGCGGCAAGATCGTGCTCGACGGCAAGGAACTCCAGCTCACCGGTCCGCTGGACGCCCAGCGGGCCGGCATCGGGGTGGTGCACCAGGAACGGAACCTGATTCCCGCGTTCTCCATCGCGGAGAACATCGTGCTGCACCACCTGCCGCGTCGCTTCGGCGTGGTGGACCGGGCCCGGATGCGGGCCGAGGCGCGACGCTGCCTCGCCCTGCTCGACCTGGACCTGGACCCGGACACCCCGGTCGCCGACCTGTCGGTCGCCCACGGGCAACTGGTCGAGATCGCCAAGGCGCTCAGCCTGGACAGCAAGGTGCTGCTGCTCGACGAGCCGACCGCCTCGCTGACCGGGGACGAGGCCGACCGGCTCTACAAGATCGTCCGGAAGCTCCGGGACGCCGGACAGGCCGTGGTACTGGTCAGCCACAAACTCGAAGAGGTCTTCGCGGTCGCGGACGCGGTCACCGTACTGCGGGACGGGCACAGCGTGGCCGAGGCCGAGCCGCTGTCGTCGTACACCCAGGACCAGGTGGTGGACCTGATGGTGGGCCGGGCGTACGCGTCGGTCACGCTCGCCAGGCGCGACGTCGACCCGCAGACCCCGCCGGCCCTGCGACTGGACCGGGTCAGCACCGCCGGTGGACACCGGGACATCTCGCTCGCCGTCCGCCCCGGCGAGATCCTCGGCCTGTACGGGCTGGTCGGCGCCGGCCGCAGCGAACTGGCCAAGGCACTGCTCGGCCTGGACCGGATCACCGCCGGCACGGTCGAGGTGCACGGCAGGCCGGTGCGCATCCGTACGGTCGGCGAGGCGCTGCACCGCTA
Organism: Micromonospora sp. NPDC049529; assembly: GCF_055586685.1. Classification (NCBI taxonomy): domain Bacteria; kingdom Bacillati; phylum Actinomycetota; class Actinomycetes; order Micromonosporales; family Micromonosporaceae; genus Micromonospora; species Micromonospora sp. NPDC049529. The sequence goes on along the minus strand of NZ_JBVJHT010000006.1, from coordinate 208,033 downwards.
CAAGATCGGGTACGTCACCGAGAACCGCAAGGAGGAGGGGGTCTTCCTCGACCAGCCGATCACCCGCAACATCGGGGTGACGATCTGGCGCCGGATCGCCCGCGCCGGACTGGTCACCGAGTCGGCCGAGCGGACCGTGGTGGCCGAGTACACCGAACGGCTCGGGATCCGGGCCGCCTCCCCGCGTCAGCTCGCCGGGCAGCTCTCCGGCGGCAACCAGCAGAAGGTCAGTCTCGCCAAGTGGCTCGCCGCCCAGTGCGAGATCCTGGTCGTGGACGAGCCGACCGTCGGCATCGACGTACGCACCAAGGCCGCGTTCCACGAGCTGATCGCCGAACTGGCCGGCGCCGGCATGGCCCTGCTGTTGATCTCCTCCGATCTTCCGGAGATCGTGACCCTGGCGGATCGGGTAGCGGTGATGAACGATTTCACCGTTCGTGGTGAACTCGCCAACGACCACGACTACGGCCGGATGAGTCAGGCGATCATCCGGATGATCCACGCTGGACCGGACCGGGAGCAGACGGGCACCGGCCCGGACCGGCCCGATGCAGCAGGGGAGCCAGCCGCGTGAACCCATTCGAACGGACCCGACTCGGTGCCACCGGGGTCGAGGTGACCCGCCTCGGCCTCGGCCTCGCCCCGCTCGGCGGCCTCTACCGGGCGGTCGGCGCCGAACAGGCGTCCGCCACCCTGGAACGGGCCTGGGAACTGGGCTACCGGTACTTCGACACGGCCCCGCTCTACGGCGCCGGCCTCTCCGAGCGGCGGGCCGGAGCGGTGCTGTCCGGCAAGCCCCGCGACGAGTTCGCACTCTCCACGAAGGTCGGTCGACTCCTGGTACCGGGGCCGGAGCAGCCGCGCGGCGGTGGCCGGCACCGGAGCGAGCCGGCCGCCGGTGACCACAACGACGAGATCTGGGCCGAGCCCGTCGACGCCACCCCGGCCTGGGACTTCAGCGCCGACGGCACCCGCCGGTCGTACGCCGAGAGTCTGGACCGGCTCGGCCTGGACCGGGCCGACGTGCTGCACATCCACGACCCCGACGACCACTACGCCGACGCGGTCGCCGGGGCCCTGCCGACGCTCGTCGCGATGCGCGACGAGGGTCGGATCGGTGCGGTGTCGGTCGGCATGAACCAGGCCGACATGCTCGCCGACTTCGTCCGCACCGGACACCTCGACGCGGTCCTGCTCGCCGGCCGCTACACCCTGCTCGACCAGTCCGGTCTGGGCGAGTTGCTGCCGCTCTGCGCGCAGCGGGGCGTCTCGGTGATCGCCGGCGGGGTCTACAACTCAGGCCTGCTCGCCGACCCGAAACCGGGCGCCACCTACGACTACCTGCCCGCCCCGACCGAGCTGCTGGACCGGGCCCTGGCCATCCGGGACGTCTGCGCCAGGCACGGGGTGCCGCTGCGGGCCGCTGCCGCCCAGTTCCCGTTCGGACACCCGGCGGTCGCCAGCGTGGTGCTCGGCGCCCGGTCGGCCGACGAGGTGGCCGACGCGGCGCAGATGTTCGACCACCCGATCCCCGGTCAGCTCTGGCGGGACCTCAAGGACTCCGGGCTGCTGCCCGAGGAGGTGCCGACGCCGTGATCATCGACGCGCACCAGCACCTCTGGACCGCCGACTACGCCTGGCTGGCCGACCCGGCGCTGACCCGGATCCGGCGCGACTACGGCGTCGAGGACCTGCGGCGCAACCTGCTCTCGGCCGGCGTCGACCGGACCGTGCTCGTCGAGGCGGCCCGCTGCGACAGCGCCGAGACCACCGAGTTCCTGGCGCTCGCCGCCGCCACCGACGAGATCGCCGGGGTGGTCGGCTGGGCGTCGCTCACCGACCCGGACCTCGCCGCCACCCTCGCCGGCTACCGGGCCGGGCCCGGCGGGCACCTGCTCGTCGGCATCCGCGACCAGGTGCAGGGGCAACCCGACGATCACCTCGACCGGGCCGACGTCCGCGCCGGACTGCGTACGGTCGCCGACGCCGGCCTGGTCAACGAACTCGTCGTACGGGTCGAGCAGTTGCCGGCGGTGGCCCGGGTCGCCGCCGCGCTGCCGGAGAGCCGGTTCGTCCTCGACCACCTCGGCAAGCCCCGGATCGTGGCCGGTGCCGCCGGGCTGGAGCAGTGGCTGACCCTGACGGCCCCGGTGGCGGCCAACCCGAACGTGGTGGCGAAGCTCTCCGGCCTGGTCACCGAGGCCGACCCGACCGGTTGGACGGTCGAGGACCTGCGGCCGTTCGTGGCCGGCGCGGTCGAACTGTTCGGGTCGGACCGGCTCATGTTCGGCTCGGACTGGCCGGTCTGCGAACTGGCCGCCACCTACACCCGGGTTCACCAGGCGCTGACCGAGATCCTCGGCGGCAGCCCGGCCGACATCTTCGGCACCACGGCGATCAGCACCTACAAGTTGGAGATCGAATGAAGTACATGCGGGTGGGTTCGGTCGGCGCGGAGCGCCCGGTCGCCCACACGGACGGCCGCTACTACGACCTGTCCGGCATCACGGGGGACATCGACGGGGCGTTCCTGGCGGCGGGCGGGGTGACCGACGTGGCCGGGCTGCCGGAGATCGACATCACCGGGCTGCGGATCGGCGCGCCGATCGCCCGACCGGGTGTGGTGCTCTGCGTCGGGCTGAACTACGCCGCGCACGCCGCCGAGTCCGGCGCGGCGAACCCCGAGTACCCGGTCGTCTTCTACAAGGCGCCGAACACCGTCGTCGGACCGTACGACGACGTGCTCGTGCCGCGCGGCTCGACCAGGACCGACTGGGAGGTGGAACTGGCCGTGGTGATCGGCAAGACGGCTCGCTACCTGGCCTCGCCGCAGGAGGCGCTGGCCCACATCGCCGGGTACGCGCTGGCCAACGACGTCTCCGAGCGCGACTTCCAGCTCGCCGTCTCGGGTGGACAGTGGTCCAAGGGCAAGTCCTGCGAGACGTTCAACCCGCTCGGGCCGTACCTGGTCACGCCGGACGAGGTGGGCGATCCGGGGAAGCTCGGGCTGCGCTCCTGGGTCAACGGCGAGCCCCGGCAGGACTCCCGCACCGCCGACATGATCTTCGACGTGGCGTACCTGGTCTGGCACCTGTCCCAGTACACCGTGCTCGACCCGGGCGACCTGATCAGCACCGGCACCCCCGAGGGTGTCGCGCTCTCCGGGCGGTTCCCGTACCTGGCCGCCGGTGACGTGGTCGAGGTCGAGATCGACGGCCTCGGCCGGCAGCGCTCGGCCGTGAAGGACGCCGCGTGATCATCACCGGGGTCGACACGTACGACATCCGGTTCCCGACCTCCCGGGAACTCGACGGCTCGGACGCGATGAACCCGGACCCCGACTACTCCGCCGCGTACGTCATCCTGCACACCGACAGCGGGATCGACGGCCACGGCTTCACCTTCACCATCGGCCGGGGCAACGAGGTGTGCCGGGCCGCGATCGACGCGCTCGTCCCGTTCATCGTCGGCCAACCCGTCGACGACCTGGGCGAGTTCGCCAAGCGGCTCACCCACGACTCGCAGCTGCGCTGGCTCGGCCCGGAGAAGGGCGTCATCCACCTGGCGACCGCCGCCGTCGTCAACGCCGCCTGGGACCTCGCCGGCCGGGTCGCCGGCAAGCCGGTCTGGCGACTGCTCGCGGACCTTCGCCCGGAGCAGATCGTCGACCTGGTCGACTGGCGGTACCTGACCGACGCGCTCACCCCGGACGAGGCACTGGAGATCCTTCGGGCCGCCGAGCCCGGCCGGGCCGAGCGGATCGCCGAACTCGAACGGGGCGGCTACCCGGCGTACACCACCTCACCGGGCTGGCTCGGCTACGACGACGCGAAACTCACCCGGCTGGCGAAGCAGGCGGTCGCCGACGGCTACCGGCAGATCAAACTGAAGGTCGGCGGGAACCGGGACGACGACGTACGCCGGCTCGCCCTGGCCCGGCAGGTCGTCGGGCCGGACATCCGGATCGCGGTCGACGCCAACCAGCGCTGGGACGTGGCCGAGGCGATCGACTGGATGGGTGCGCTGGCCCCGTACGACCCGTGGTGGATCGAGGAGCCGACCAGCCCGGACGACATCCTCGGGCACGCGGCGATCCGGCGCGGGCTGGCTCACGCCACGCCGGACGGGGGACCGGTCCGGGTGGCGACCGGTGAGCACGTGCAGAACCGGATCGTGTTCAAGCAGCTGCTCCAGGCCGACGCGGTCGACTTCGTGCAGATCGACTCGTGCCGGGTCGGCGGGGTGAACGAGAACATCGCCATCCTGCTGCTGGCGGCGAAGTTCGGCCGCCCGGTCTGCCCGCACGCCGGTGGGGTCGGGCTCTGCGAGCTGGTCCAGCACCTGTCCATGTTCGACTACGTGGCCGTCTCCGGCTCCCTCGACAACCGGGTGATCGAGTACGTCGACCACCTGCACGAGCACTTCGTCGACCCGGTGGTGATCGTCGACGGGGCGTACCGGGCACCGAGCCGGCCGGGCTTCTCGGGCGAAATGCGGCCGGAGACCCTGACCCGGTTCGCCTACCCGGACGGGCCCGCGTGGGCCTGATCCACCTCAACCTGTCCACCGGCTGGCCGCCACCGACGGGCTCCGGCCCGGTGGCGGCCGCCAGGACGGCGGACGGCTCCGGCGGACCGGCCGGCACCGGCCGGGCGGGCGATCTCGACGGGCCGCCCGGCACCGGGACGGCGGCTGGTTTCGTCAAGCCGCTCGGCACCGGGACGGCGGGCTGGTTCGACGGGCCGCTCGCGGCGCTGGCGGTGCTCCGGGATGTGGTCAACGGTCCGACCGAGCCGGCCGACGCACCGCTGGCGCTGGTCGCCGGCACCGTCGCCGGGGTGTCCGGGCCGGGGCTGGCCCGGTGCACCGCGATCGGCATCTCGCCGCTGTCCGGCGCGGTCGCCGAAACCCGGGCCGAGGGACCGTACGCGGCCGGGCTGCGCTCGGCCGGCGCCACCGGGGTGATCCTGCACGGCCGGGCCGCGCAACCGGTCTGTGTGGTGGTGGAAGCCGGCCGGGCCCGGTTGGAACCGGCCGGGGCGGTCTGGGGACTGGAGACCGGCCCGGCCACCGACGCCCTGCTCGACCGGTACGGCCACAACGCGGCGGTGGCGGTGATCGGACCGGCGGGTGAGCACGGCGTCCGGTACGCCTCGATCGTCACCTGCCGCGATCATCCGCTGCCCCGCCTCGGACTGGGGGCGGTGCTCGGGGCGAAGAACGTCAAGGCGGTGGTCTGCGTACCCGGCCCCGGTCCGGTGCCGGTCGCCGCCCCGCAGGCGCTGCGCCGGCTCACCGACTGGTACGCCGCCGCCCAGCCCGGTAACCAGCTCACCGCCTGGCAACACGGCGAACCGGGGTTCGGGGTCTGGGACGCCGAACCCGGTTACGCCCCGGTGGCGAACTTCGCCGACACCCGTACCCGTGGCGGGGTCGGCACCGCGCCCGCGCCGCAGCGGGTCGCGGCCTGTCCGGGCTGCCCGACCGACTGCATCAAGGTGTACGCCGGAGCCGGCCTGCACCAGGAGGCGCTGGCGATGCTCGGGCCGAACCTGGGCCTGGCCGACCCGTGGCGGCTGCACGCCCGCTGCCTGCAACTCGGGCTGGACCCGGTGTCGCTCGGCGGCACCCTCGCCGCGGCCGGGGTGCCGGCGGCGCAGGTGCCGGCGGTGGTCGAACGGATCGCCGCCGGTGGCCACCCGCTCGGCGAAGGATCCGCGCGGGCGAACCCGCGCACGGCGATGACCAGCAAGGGTGTGGAGCTGCCGCCGTTCGACCCACGGGTGCAGCCGAACCTCGGCCTCGGGTACGCGGTCGCGCCGATCGGCCCGCGCTACGACATCGTGGAGCACGACCTCGACTTCGACCCGGTGGAGGGGATGCCGCACAGCTACCCGGAGCTGCGCCGGCTCGGGGCGACCGTGCCGCGTGCCCGCGACGTGCTGGACGTGACCCGGACCGCGCAGCTACTGCGCCTGTGGAGTGGCCTCGACGCCCTCGGGGTGTGCGCGTTCGCCGCCACTCCGACCCGACCGCTCACCCTGGACCTGGTCGAGGACCTGGTGGCGGCGGTCACCGGGCACCGGCCGGACGTTCTCGCGCTCGGCGCCGAGCGGCTGCGCCGGCAACGGGAGATCAACCAACGGCTCGGCATCGGGTTGGACGCGGACATCCTGCCGGCCCGGTTCTTCACCGAACCGGTCGCCGCCGGCCGGTACGCCGGATCGGTCCTCGACCGGGCCGCCTTCACCGGTGCGGTGGCGCAAGTGCACCGGGAACTGGGATTCACCGAGCTCGCCTGAACGGGCTCGGCTCGACGTACGAAAGAGGTAGTTGAAGTGGGCGAGTTCGACGGGTTGGTAGCGGTGGTCACCGGCGGCGGGTCGGGTATCGGCAAGGCGTGCGTCGAGGCGTTCGTCGCCGGTGGGGGACGGGTCGGCGTACTCGACCTGAACCCCGGCGAGCAGGGCGGACCGACCTTCGGGGCGGTCGCGGACGTGGCCGACTCCGAGTCGCTGGACCGGGCCATGGCGGCGGTCGCGGAGACGTTCGGCGGGATCGACATCCTGATCAACAACGCCGGGATCAGCGCGGTCGGCACGGTCGAGGCGAACGACGACGCCGAGTGGCAGCGGGTCCTCGACGTCAACGTCATCGGCATCGTCCGGACCACCCGGTCGGCGCTGCCGTACCTGCGCCGCAGTTCGCACGGCGCGATCGTCAACACCTCGTCGATCGCCGCCACCGCCGGGCTGGTGCAGCGGGCGCTCTACTCGGCGTCGAAGGGCGCGGTGCACGCGCTGACCCTGGCGATGGCCGCCGACCTGGTCAGCGAGGGGATCCGGGTCAACTGCGTCGCCCCCGGCACCGTCGACACCCCGTGGGTGGGGCGGCTGCTGGCGAAGGCGGAGGACCCGGCGGGGGAGAAGGAGCGGCTCGCCGCCCGTCAGCCCACCGGCCGGCTGGTCACGGCCGACGAGGTGGCCGGCGCGGTCGCGTACCTGGCGAGCCCGCGTTCCGGCGCCACCACCGGTACGTCGCTCGCCGTCGACGGCGGCATGTCCGGCCTCCGGCTTCCTCGTTCGAAGTAGCGTCCCCGGTCGACGCACCCGCGCAGGGGCCCTCGGATTGCCGGCGAGCCCCTGCGCGGCGTTACGCCACCCCGGCCTGCGCGAGGAGTACGTGTCGCTTCGCGTCGTCGTACGTCACGCCGTGCGCGGTCAGCACTTCGGACATCGGCCCGGGTACGCCGTGCCGCAGCAGCGCCAGCAGCAGGTGACCGGAGTCGATCTCCCGGTGCCGCAGGGCGACCGCCTCCCGCAGGCCCTGTTCGATCACCTTCTTTGCCTGCTGGTCGACGGGTCCGCCGAAGTGGCCCCGGCGGCGGGGCGGCTGCGGTGGGCCCGGTTCGTCCCAGGTGTTCGGCCCGAACGCCTCCTCGACCAGGCGGAACACCTCCTCGGCGTCGATGCCGAGGGCCCGCAGGGCGGTGATCTCGTCGTCGGTGAGGCCGGCCCGGCCGGGTCTGGCTGTCGCGGCGGCGCGCAGCACGGCCGCGGTGACGCCGTATTCGGCCAGCACACGGGCTCCGACGCTCTGCTCGTTGGCGGCCAGCCCGAGCAGCAGGTGCTGCGGGCCCGCCTTGGCCACGCCGGCATCGGCGGCGGCCTGGACGCCGTCGGTGATGACACGGCGCGCGTTCTTGCTGAACCGCTCGAACATGGCTTGCGCTCCTAGTCTCGTGTCCGCTGTGCGTGCTTCTGGTGTACGGCCTGCCGGGTGACGCCCAACGCCTCCGCGATCGCCTGCCAGGCCCAACCGTGAGCGCGGGCGTTGCGCACCTGGAGGGCCTCCAGTTGCTCAACCAGCTTCCGGAGCGCGGCGACGGCCCGCAGGCCGGTGGCGGGGTCGGCGGCGCCGGCCGCGTTGGTGAGTCCCTGGTTCTCGTTCACCCTGTCAAGATAAGTTGACGCACTCGCAGTTGTCAACTTATCTTGACAGCAGCGTGGGTAGGCAGGCGGGTGGCTGGCTGGGCTGTGGCGGATTTGGGCCCCTATGGGGGCAGTGAAACGCCACAGCCCGCGCCGCCACGACCGGGCGGGAAGCCACGCTAGATCGGGTGGATGCGATCGAGTGATCCGTCCGGCTGGACGATCGTGAAGTGCCCTTCGGGCGCCAGGTCGGTGATGAGTGCGGCGAGGCGCAGCGCGAAGTTGAGTGCGTCGGTGCGGTTCGCGTGGACGGCGGCGAGTTTGGTCAGGGCTGCCTCGGCGGCCGGGGTGAGGTTGACGGTGACCTTGGTCAGACTGCTCACGGTGTGCGCCTGACCGGTACCCAGCCGAGGAAGCGTTCGTAGAGGGCTCGTGGGTCCGGTGGTGGTCCGAGGGCCGGGTCGATGGTGTTCAGATCACCGAGGGCGTCGACGAACTGGGTGGCGAGGTAGAGGGTCCGGCCCGATCGGATCCGGCTCGGCGGTAGCTCGCCGGAACCAACGCCATCGCATCGTGTGCTCCCTTCGCAATGAGGAACGCGACGATCGAGAAGCCAAATGCGGGATGGCATTCGATCGCCGCGTCCATCACCGAAGGTATGGTGTTGGTGACTCGTTGGCGGTCACGTAACGGGGAACTACCCCGCTGTGGGGTAGTCAGGCGACGCAGATCCGCTCGGCCAGTGGTCGGAGTTCGGGTCTGATTGTCGGTGTTTCGCGTACGAGGAGTTCTCGCACCAATGCCCGCATGACCAGGTTGAGGTGTGACTCCTCCGGAATCGCCTGGTCCGCTCGCACCAGCATGTGTACGGCGGCCAGGTCGTCGCGTTGGGTCGCGTACCCCCTTGCCAGGTGGATGTAGTGCGAGTGCTGGCGCTCCCGGCTGGGCGAGCGGGTGACGTCGACCCGTTCGGCGATCCGCAGCACCTCGGCCGGCCGGGACAGTTCCAGTGCGACCGCTCCCCGGTGTACGCCGACGTTGATCGGACCGAAGTAGAGGTGGTGCCACAGTGTCTCGCCGGTGGTGCCGGCGGTCCGCTCCGCGAAGGCGAGCGCCGCCTCGGCCCGGCGGTCGCTACCCAACCGCGCTTCCTGCACCGAGAGCATGAGGTGCAGCGCACCGAGCAGGGCGATCCGCTCCTCGTTCTGGTCATCGATTCTCACCAGGTCAGCGGCAGCGTCCCGGCAGAGCACCCCGGACTCCTCCGCGTGCCCGGCAGCGGACAGAACATTCGCCATATGCCAAGCGGCCGCCGCCCGATAGATCGGATCGTCCGCCTCGGCGGCTGCTGCCAGTGCCCGGTCGGCTCCCAGTAGCGACACATCCAGTGCACCGATGCGCTTGCCGAACGCCCGCACCAACATCATCAGGTCGGCGGTCGCCCGTTGCGCCCCTCGCCGCTGCTCCCCGTCGACTGCGGCAACGGTGGCACGAGCCTTGGTGATCAGCTCGGGCAACACCGAACCCGTACGCGAGTACCGATCCCCCGAGTCGTACCAGGCGTTCCAACTCCACTCGATCGTCCGCCGTAGCCCGTCCAGATCCGGTGGCCCGTCAAGCTGCGGCGCGTAGGCGTACAGCGCGGCACGCACGGGAGCGACGGTTTCGTGCTCCGCCTGTTCATCGGGAAGGCTGCCCACGGGCAGGCCGGTCAGCCGGTAGAGATCGCGGACCTTGAGGATCCGGGCGATCTCGATCCAGTCGCCCAACGAGGTGACCGACCGCTCACCGGACTCCCACTTGCGCCAGGCGGAGACCGTCACGCCCTTGAGTTGCGCGGCCACCTCTTGCGTGATGCCGGCTCGCTGACGGTAGAGCTTTATGCGCTGGGCCGGCGTCATGCCGGGGTCGCTTCCCAGGTCCACGAGATTCCGCCTCCCGCGTGCGGTCGCCCAACCTCTGACGGTACTCCCGACTGCATCACCCGAACGCGGACAGTACCCAAGCTGGATCAGCGAGTCACAAGTCTCTGGTGACCATTCCCGACGTAACGCCAACGAGCCACGACCTGCCCGGCGCCTAGGATTGATCCATGATCGCTGAGCTTCAGTGTGTGGTGCTGGACTGCCCTCGTCCGGTGGAACTTGCCGAGTTCTACCGGACGCTCCTCGGTGGCGAGGTCAATCGGCCGGATCCGCAGTGGGCGGTCGACGACGACTGGGCGACATTGCACACGCCGTCCGGCCTCGTCCTGGCCTTTCAGCGGGTGGCGGACTACCGGCCACCGATGTGGCCCGATCCGGCCCGGCCCCAGCAGTTCCACCTGGACTTCCGTGTCGCGGACCTGGATGGTGCCCAGGAGCAGGTGTCGGCCCTGGGGGCGACGGTGTTGGACGACGGACCGGACGGGCGGGGCTGGCGCATCTACGCCGATCCCGCAGGGCACCCGTTCTGCCTGGTCCGCCACTGACGAACGGATGCCTCGTAGCGCTGGTGACCGTCCGTCATTGTCGACGCTACCCGGACACTGCGGCGGACGTATGAAGTGTCAATCTCGTACATCATTTTCGATGTACCAATGCAAAAGATGATGTACGAGTCGAAGGCATCAATTTCCCCGGCGGCGTCACGCTGTGTCGCCGGGGCTGGTCAGCGTGTCGTGCGCGACGAGGCGGCTGAGTGCCGAACGAGCCGCCCTCTCAGATCTGCGGGGTGAGCCGGTTGGCGATCTCCGGGGGTACGACGCCGTGCGCGGCCCAGTCCGCCAGTGCGGATCGCCCGACCAGACTGATCCTCAGCTCTCGGGCCAGCTCCACGCCGTCTCCCGCCGTGAAGCGACCGTTCGTGACGAGCATGCAGAGCTGGCCCTGGTGAATCGTGTGGCAGGTGCCGGCGAAGCGTTGGATGGCCGCGCTTCCGACCGGGTTGGTCCAGTCCTGACGCTTGCACTGCACGACCACCCGCCGACCGTCCGGCGTACGGGCGAGGATGTCCGCGCCCCGGTCGCCCGTACGGCCGCAGACCTGGACCTGGGTGAACCCGGATCGGGCGAGCAGAGCGGCCACCCACTGCTCGAACTGCTCTCCGCTCATGGCGTCGGTGGCCGCGATGGAGCGCGCCGACTCCGCCTCGATCGCCCGTTGCCGGGCGCGTTCCCGGAGCCAGAACCGGAGTACGGCGATGCCGACCGCGACCAGGGCCAGGACGATCAGGCCGGACCACACCGGGTGCCGCTCGACGAACTCCGCGACGGCCAGCACCAGGAACAGTGCCGGGAGAGCGGCCAACAGGACCCAGCCCGCCCGACCGTCCAACGGGCTGCCACCACCACCTTTCAGGTATCGAACGGTGGAGCGACGCCCCCGACCTCGGCGGTAGTGGGACCTGACGCGGGTGCCGTCGCGACGGCGGTACGAGCGGACCCGGTGCATCGTGGCTCCTTGGCGGCGAGGGATCCCCTACTCTCCGCTGTGGCTACGACACTTCAGTGTTGTCGGCATCGACCGGATCCGTCATCCGCGAAAGCTGGCATTCCGCCCGGACCGGAGGACGGACCCCGGCGCCAGCTATGACCGGGCGGTGAAGGTCAGCTCGGTGTACTCGGCCACCGGGCCGAAGCCGAGTCGGGTGTAGAGCGCGATCGCGGCGGCGTTGTCCGCCTTCACGTTCAACGCGATCCGGTCGACGTCCGCCAGCAGTCGGCGGCACAGTGCGGCCACCGCCACCGAGGCGAGCCCCCGGCCACGGGCCTGCGGATGGGTGGCCACGTTGCCGAGCGCCGCCACCCGGTAGCGGGGCGAGAAGACGTGCACGCCGGCCACCGCCAGCAGATCACCGTCGCGCCGGACCCCGACGTACGGGCCCTGCTCGACCATCTTGGGCACGAACGAGTGTGCCGGGTAGGCCAGCTCGTAGAACGCGGAGAGTTCGGGCAGGTCGGCAACGGTCAGCTCGACCACCTCGGTTTTGTCCTGCGCGCCCGACCACCGGTCCAGCCGGGTCGGGTCGGTCAGTGCCATCTTCAGGTGCGGCCCGTTCGAGTCGGCCGTGAACTCCGGCTCCAGCGCCGTCGTCACGCCGGGGGAGAGGTGGGCGTAGAACCGGCGCGGCAACAGCGGCCGCAGGTCCGACACCAGTTCGGTCAGTGCAACCGCGCGGTCCGGGGTGTCCAGGGCCAGCAGGATGGGCAGGCCCGCGCCGTGGAAGACCAGCGCCAGCGCCTCGCCCCGCCGGTACCAGGTTGTGTACGGCCAGAAGCGCTCGTCCAGATCACCCAGCTCGTACGCGCGCAGGTCCGGCGTACGCAGTAACAGGTCGGCCAGTTCGGCCCGGTCGTGCACACTCTCCACCGGCATCCAGAGATGATCACACAGGCGTTACCGCAGCAGCACCGGGCCCGCGTCGATCCGGGTCCGCATCAGCAGGTACGGCTTCTGCCGGCGGTCCACCCCGCCCTGGTAGGTCGGTTGGCGGTGCAGTTGATTGGCGGTGACGTACAGGTATCCGTCGGTGGCGATCGACATGGTGTCCGGCCAGAGCAGCCGAGGATCGCGGGCGACCGTCTCCAGCCGCCCGTCCGGGTGCCGGCGCAGGATCGCGTTCTGCTCGTACCCGGTCAGGTAGATCCGTCCGGCGTCGTCGCTCTCCAACCCGTCGGAGGCGGTGCCCTTGTCTCCCTCGTCGACGACCGTCGCCGCCACCTCGGCGTCGTCGAGTCCCCGGTCGAGCAGCGCGTCCACCGAGACGCTGTGCAGCCGTCGGGAGGTCAGCGGGCAGTAGTAGAGCCGGCTGCCGTCGGCGGAGATGGCGATCCCGTCCGACCCCATGGTCAGTGGCTTGGGCGGACCGTCGGCCGGCCGCATCAGGAACTCCCGCCCCTCCACCAGCGGGTGGAACACGGCGAGTGGTTCGGTCTTGGTGGACGGGTGGTCGTGCAGGCGTCGCCACGCCTCGCCGGTGGCCAGGTCGACCACGATGATGCCGTTCGGGCCGTTGCCGCTGGAGTCGGTGACGAAGGCGGTGCCGGCGGCGCCGCGCCGCAGGTCGAACCGGACGTCGTTGATGTACGAGGTGGGCAGGGCGACATCGGCGGGCAGCAGGATCTGCTGGGTGACGCTGTTGGTGGTGAGGTCGACGCAGACGAGTTTCGGCCCGCCGTACCGGGTGGGGGCCAACATCGGGCTGCCGGTGTCGACCACCCAGAGCCGGTCGGCGGGGTCGACCACGACGCACTGGACCGAGACGAACGCCTCCGGGTCGTCGTCGCCGGTCGGGCTGTTCCACGCGATGTCCGGATAGGGGTGGGTGTCCCCGTCGCGTACCTCGGCGACGGAGGCGGTGACCTTGTCGCCCCACTTCGGGAAGTTGACGAAGATCCGGCCGGTGTGCGAGACGGCCACCCCGGTCGGCATCGGCCCGGTGAAGGTGGCGACCACCTCCAGGTCCCCGTAGGGCTCGTCGGTGGCGAAGTGGTCGCTCATCAGCCGTACCCCCTTGGTGTGGTCACACTAGTTGCCGGTACTTCCCCGATTCGTCCGGCGGAAACCAGTCCGTCCTGGTGGGGTCTACCGGTCCGCGGTCCCGGAGTGGGCCAGCTCCCGGTCCAGGTCGTCGTCGGCGGTGTCCAGCGCCACGCCGAGCCGGTCGGCGTCCCGGCCGCCGGCGGATCTCGCCCGCCGCCCGCAAATCGGGCGACATCGGCGGCCATCCCCGCCAGGATGGCCGGTGTGGAAGAGGTTGAAGTCGTCGTCGCCCACAGACAGCGGGCGACGCTGCGCGTCGGCGACGTGTTCCTCAAGGTCGACGGCGACCCGGCGCACGCCGACGTCGAGGTGCGGGCGATGGCCATGGCGCCGATACCGACCCCGGCGATCCTCTGGCGCGAGCCACCTGTGCTCGCGATCGCCGCCGCGCCCGGCAAGGCGCTCGGCATCCTCGGCGAACCGTCGGCCGCGTCGCCCGCAGCGTGGGCTGCGGCGGGTGCCGCCATACGACGGCTGCACGATGCGCCGTTGCCGCCGTGGCCGGGGCCCAGGCTCGACGACGTGGCGGCGGAACTCGACCGCGAGTGCGCGTGGCTGCTCGCCAACGCCGTTCTGCCCGCCGAGGTGATCCGGCGCAACCGGGAGATCGCCGAGGGGGCGCTCCGGCCGTGGAGACCGGTGTTCATCCACGGTGACCTGCAGATCACCCACGTGTTCGTCGACGGCGACGAGGTCACCGGCGTCATCGACTGGTCCGAGGCCGCCCCCGGCGACGCCATGTTCGACCTCGCCATCTTGACGCTCGGGCACGAGGAACGCCTCGACGACCTGCTTGCCGGCTACGGTGCCGGCGCGGACCGGGACGTGATCCGCGCCTGGTGGTCACTGCGCAGCCTGGTGGCGTCGCACTGGCTGATCGAGCACGGCTTCGATCCGCACGCGCCGGGGTGCGAATTCGACGTGCTCAGATCCCGGATGCAGGAGCCCTAGTCTGTATCCGGGCTGGGCCACGCCGCCACCCGGCCTCAACTTCGATACAGCCCCTGGCGGGCAAGGCCCGCCAGCTCGTAGTCGGGCCGCAGGCCGGCGGCGGGGCTGATGGAGCCGCCGGCCTGCGGGTTTTCCCGTGGAACGCCAACTGCGCGGGAGACGTCCCGGGGGTCTTACAGTCCGGCGGCGTGCGCGGCGGCGGTGCCACCGACCACGGGCAGGACGATGTTGCTGCTCTTCAGCGCGACCTCGATGTTCGCCCGGCTCTGGTCGGCCTGGCTGGAGTACTGCGGGTAGCTGCCGACGATGATCACGCCGATCCGGTGACCCGGCTGGAAGACGTAGTCCTCCGGCAGCAGCGGGAAGTCGAAGTTGTACGCCTGACCCGGCACCAGCGGCACCGCGGTCCGCAGCGACTGCCGGTTCTGGGCGTCCATGATGCCCTTGGTGACCAGCTCGTAGTCGGCCGTCGCCACCCGCTTCTGGGTCTGCTTGTAGCAACCGTCGTCGGTCGGGCTGCTCTCGCCCCAGCAGTCCTGGGTCTCCAGCGTGATGATGCCCTCGCCCGAGGCCCGGTGGTTGACCCGCTCGGCGGTGCCGTAGTCGACCAGGATCGCACCGAAGTTGGTGTCGGTCTGGTTGGCCGAGGCCCGCAGCTGCACGACCGGCGTACCGGAGATGTGCAGCGGCGCGGTGAGCGGAGCGGACAGGAACGCCAGCCGGTTCGGCTGTACCGCGTCCGGGTTCAGGATCATCGTGTTCTGGCTCTGCGTCGGGCTGTCCGTGAACGCGCCGTTGACCGGCTTCGTCGTCGGGACCAGGCCGAGACCACCGGCACCGGTGGTACCCGGCTGGAGGAAGATCTCGGTGTCGGTCTTGCCCGGCACCGGCCAGTCGGCGTAGGTCTCCCACACGTCGGCGGAACGCTCCAGGTCGACCCGGGGCTCCTCCATGATGCCGTTCTGCACACCCTGGAGCCAGAAGTCGAACCAGCGGTGCAGGGTGTTCACCCACACCTCGCGGCGGGAGTCGAACGGGTCGACGTGACCCTCCTGCGACAGCCACAGCTTGCGCGGCACGTTGTTCTCGGCCAGCGCGTACCAGAACTTGCTGAAGTGGTCCGGCCGTACGTTGTCGTCGTTCAGGCCGTGGTAGAGCAGCACGCTCGCGGTGACCTTGTCGACCTTCTTGACGTAGCTGCGCTCGTTCCAGAAGGAGGTGTAGTCACCGCTCTCGTCACCGTCGACGGCGGCCATCGCGTCCCGGGTCGGCTTGCAGTAGTCCCGCCGCTCCGGGTTCGTGACCGTGTTGGCCAGCGACGCCACGTAGCTGTTGCCCCGGGTGATGACCCCGTTGCTGCGGACGTAGTCGTAGTACTCGGTCGGACCGCTGATCGGCACGATGGTGGTGAGGCCCTTGACCCCGGTCACCGCCGTCGACATGGCCAGCGAGCCGTCGTACGACTTGCCGATCATGCCGGTCTTGCCGTTGTGCCAGTCCGCCTTGACGACCTGGCCGGCGGCGTTGCGGGCGGTGGCCCGGCCGTTCAGCCAGTTGATCGCCTGCTTGGCGCTGAGGTTGTCCTCGTTGGCGTTGGTGGTCGGGCAACCCGTCGAGTTGTTCGTGCCCACCATGTCCAGCAGGATCACCGCGTAACCGCGCGGCACGAAATAGTTGTCGTAGAACAGCGGCCACTTGTCGTTCAGGCCGTCGCCGTCCAGGTCGGCCTTGCACTCGGACTCGTTGCCCCGGCAGACCGTCGAGTAATAGGGGCTGGCGTCCATGACGACCGGAACCTTGAGGCCATTCGCGGTGGCCTTGGGGCGCATCACATCGAACGCGATGATGTCGCGCAGCCCGTCGTTGTCACTGTCGAAAGTAGAGTCGATGAAAAGTCGTTCCCGGATGGCGTCGGCGTAACCGAAGACCGGCTGCGTCACCCCGTCCTGTACGACGATCGCGGGAGTGTCGACCGCGAGCGCCTGTGGCGCCGCCCCGACGACGGCGAGCGCGGCCACGGGCAGTACGGCGATACCCGTACGCCACAGCCTGCTGATGCGACCCATGCAGTTCTCCTTTTAGGTCAGAAGCCTCGGTAGGTTAGGCGGGAGGATGCACGGATCGCCATCTTCAGCTGTAGGAATTTGTTCGTTCACCGTTCGACCCGGAGACACCACGGGCGTCTCGACGTCATCCGGATGACATTTCGACATGTGACGAATGTTAAAGCTGATCTTTTCCGAC
Organism: Micromonospora sp. NPDC049529; assembly: GCF_055586685.1. Taxonomy (NCBI): domain Bacteria; kingdom Bacillati; phylum Actinomycetota; class Actinomycetes; order Micromonosporales; family Micromonosporaceae; genus Micromonospora; species Micromonospora sp. NPDC049529. The sequence goes on along the minus strand of NZ_JBVJHT010000006.1, from coordinate 191,385 downwards.
ACCTGTTCAGCGGGCTGGTCGGCCCGTTCGTGGCAGGGTGTTGATCTGCCCGAGCAGCGGGCGAGCACCTAGTCACGCAGGGAGTCGTCGTGGTCCATCCCGACCTGCAGGCCGAGAAAGTAGACCACGAAACCCCCAAAGCCGCCATTCCCGGCCAACACGGCCGAGGCGCTCCGGTCCGGCGGGAGATTCCCGCGCATCCCGCCGGACCGGGCGCCGGCTGGCGACCGCTGCGCATCGCGATGATCGGCCAGAAGGGCATGCCCGCCACCTACGGCGGGATCGAGCGGCACGTCGAGGAGCTGGCCAGCCGGCTCGCCGACTACGGCCACGAGGTGACCGTCTACTGCCGGGAGAGTTACGGCAGCATGCCGCTGGACCGGTACCGGGGCGTACGGCTGCGCCAGGTCCGGACGATCGCCAGCAAGCACCTCGACGCGATCGTGCACGCCGCCACCTCGACCATGGCGGCGATGGTCGAACGGCCGGACATCGTGCACTACCACGGGCTCGGACCGGGCCTGGTCGCCCCGCTGCCGCGCTGGCTGTCCCGGGCGCGGGTGGTGCTGACCGTGCACGGGCTGGACAACCAGCGGGACAAGTGGGGAGCCGGCGCACGGGCCGTACTCGGCAGCGCCCACTGGATGAGCGGGTACGTCCCGCACCGGCGGGTCGCCGTCTCGCGCGGCCTCGCCGCCCACTACGAGACCACGTTCGGCCGCCCGACCAGCTACATACCGAACGGGGTGAACCCGGCCCGGCCGTTGCCGGCCCGGCAGATCGGCGCCCGGTTCGGGCTGACCCCCGGCGGCTACCTCATCCTGGTCGGCCGGCTGGTCCCGGAGAAGGCCGCCGACCTGCTGATCCGGGCCTTCCGCCGCAGCGGCACCACGATGCGGCTGGCGATCGTCGGCGGCTCCTCGTTCACCGACGACTTCGTGGCGCAGCTGCGCCGCGAGGCAGACGGGGACGAGCGGATCGTCTTCACCGGCTTCGCCTACGGCGACCTCCTCGCCGAGCTGTACGCCAACGCCGCCGGCTTCGTCCAGCCGTCCCGGCTGGAAGGCCTGCCGCTGACCCTGCTCGAAGCGGCCGCGTACGGGCTGCCGGTGGTGGCCAGCGACATCGCGCCGCACGTGGAGGTGCTGGAGGCCGACGCTCCGGGGCGGCGGCTGTTCCGCGACGGTGACGAGGACGACCTGCTCCGGGCGCTGGCCCCGGTGCTCGCCGACCCGGCCGCCGAGCGGGCCGGCGCCGAGGCGCTGCGCGACCGGGTGACCGGGATGTACAGCTGGGACACCGCCGCGCGCGAGCTGGAGCGGCTCTACCTCGACCTGGCCCGGGTCCCCGGCCGCCGCGCCCGCGCCCGACTCGCCGCCCGAAGCTCCGCCGCCCGAAGCTCGTCCGCCTGAAGCTCGTCCGCCCGAAGCTCGTCCGTCCATCGTCGTGGCGGCATCGGCCCTGTTCAGGCCGGTTGCCTCGGGTCGGCCCGGGGGAGGATGCCCCGGTCGGCGTAACGGCCCCTTCTGCCCGGTCGGCGACCGGGGCTAGATTGAACCGATCTTCGTGCCGGGAGGACATGGGATGGCCGCGCCCGGCAGCGGCCGGGGCAACGTCGATTCGGCATCAGTGGGACCGGTGGAACAACACACGCAGCAGTTGGTCGGGGCGTACGCCACGTCGCCTGCACGAACCCGCGTACCCGGCGGTGACGTGCCGACCGGGGCAGCCGAGCCGGGGCGGGGCGGTACGGCCGCCCGGATCCTCGTCGGTGCCGCCGCGGTGCTCGCCGCGATCATCGCCGTCCTCGCCGGGCTGGCGCTGGCCGACGGTGACCGCCGGGGCGTGGTGCTGCCGATCGCCGCCGTCGCCGGGATCGCGGTGGCGGTGCTCGCCCTGACCCGGTTCGCCGGGTACGTCCTGCTGATGCTCGCCATCCGGTCCTGCGTCGACCTGTTCAAACTCACCGGACCGAGCGCCGGCCAGGCCGCACCCGTGGAGACGGGCCGGGCCACCGACCCGTCCACCCTGCTCGCCGTACTCTTCCTGCTCGCCGCCGGGCTCTGGCTGGCCGCCCAGTTCAGCCGGCAGGGCCGGCTGCGGGGTTCACCGCTGGGCTGGGCCATGCTGCTCGTCGGCGCCACCAGCCTGGTCAGCGCGCTCGGCGCGGCCGTACCGGCGAACAGCCTGCTCGAAGCGTTGCGCATCCTCACCGTGGTGGTGATGTTCGTGGTGCTGGAGCAGCTCATGCCGGACAGCGCGGCGATCCGTCGGGTGCTGCTGGCCTGCTACCTCTCGCTGGTGCTGGCGCTCGGCTACACCGTGCTGATGTCCCTGCTCGGGAACCCGCCGGCCGAGGTGAAGGGCAGCTTCACCCGGATCAGCGGTACGTTCAGCCAGTCGACCACCTTCGGCCGGTACCTGATGTTCATGGTGATCTTCGGGTTCGCGGTCTACCGCTTCCTGAGTCGCCGGCTGCGGGTCGTCCTCGGAGTGCTGCTCGGGTTGTCCCTGGTCTTCCTGCTGCTGACCAACACCCGCAGTGCCATCCTCGGCGCGGCGATCGGACTGGTCGTGGTGGCCGTACTGCACCGCAGCAAGCGGATGCTGGTCACGCTCTGCGTGGTGGCGGTCGCCGGGGTGAGCCTGGTGCCGGCGGTCGGGGACCGGTTCGCCCAACTCGCCGACGCGCGCGCCGTCGGTGGCGACCCGACCGGCAACACCCTGGCCTGGCGGATCGGCTACTGGACCGAGATCGTCACGCTGGCCAACCGCAACCCGTTGACCGGCATCGGGCCGAACATGACCCAGCGCGAGACCGACGAGGCGAAGAAGCCGCACAACGACTTCCTCCGGGCGTACGTCGAGACCGGGCTGCTCGGCCTCGTGGCGTACCTGACGATGCTGGTCGCCTTCCTCTACACCGCCCGTGGTGCCCTGCGGCGGGCACCACCCGGCAGCTTCGAACGCGGCGTGGCGGTCGGCTTCGCCGGCTGCGCCACCGCGTTCGTGGCGGTCAGCGCCGCCTCCAACGTCATTTCCAACGTGGTCACGCTCTGGTACTTCGTCGCCTTCGCTGCGGCGGCCAGCGCCATCGCCCGCCGACCGGCGACCGAACCGGCCGGCACGAAGCCACGGAGCACACCCGTCCCGTCGCACGCAACGACAGCATTGGGGTAACAAGCGTGGAGATCGTCGACTACCTGCGGGTCGCCCGGCGGCGGCTCTGGGTACTCGTGGGGGTGCCGGTGCTCGCCACCGGCGCGGCGGCCGGCATCGTGCTGCTCGCACCCCAGCAGTACAGCGGCACCGCGTACGTGGCCGCGCCGGCCCTGGTCGGCGGTGCCGCCGGGACCCAGTACAGCGGCACCCAGGCGGCCAACCAGTTCGTCGCGGCGTTCGGCGCGGCCGTCACCTCACCCCGCGTCCTCGCCGACGTGGCCGCCGACACCGGGGTGGCACCGGAGCGGCTGCGCGACGGGCTGACCGTCACCCAGGTCGGCGCGAGCAGCCAACTGGAGGTGCGGTACGCCGCCACCAAGAAGGCGAACGTCGCCCCGGTGCTGACCGCGACCACCACCCGCGCCCTGGCCTTCCTCTTCTCCTCCCAGGTCGGGATCGCCACCGGCGAGGTCGAGGCGGCCAACGCGGACGTGACCGCGGCGACCAAGGCGATCGGCGACTGGGAGAAGCTGAACAAGGTCTCCCAGCCGGACCGGATCTACCAGGCCACGCTGAGCGAGCTGACCAGCCTGCGGCAGCAGCAACTGTCCATGCAGGCGGTTGGCAACGGCCGGGGCGCCGACGCGGCGGCCAGTGCGATCAGCGCCGCGCAGAAGAAGCTCGACGAGCTGGGGCCGAAGCTCCCCGACTACCAGGCGCTGCTCGCCCAGCGGGACGCGGCGACCAGTGCGCTGTCCCAGGCCCGACAGGGCTTGCAGGCGGCCCGAGCGCAGACCCAGGCGGCCGACCCGGCCCAGGTGACCAGCATCGGACAGGTGCACGCGGTGAGCCGGCTGAGTGAACTGATCCGTACCGCGCTGCCGGTCGCCGGTGCCGGGGTGCTGCTCGGGGTGCTGCTGGTGGGCGTACTCGAACTGCTGTCGCGGGGTCGGGCCGCGCTGCGCCCGACGGCCCGGCCGACCCCGGTCCCGGCGGCCATCGGCGCCGCCGCCGACGCGGTCCCGGACGGACCGCTGCCGGCTCCGCTCGACACCGTGACCCGGGTCGACACCGTGACCCGGGTCGACAGCGTGACCCCGGTTGACAGCGTGACCCCGGTTCGGTCGTGACCGACCGGCACCGCCGGACCGCCGGGTGAGCGCGCAGTCGACCGGCCGGCCGCCAACCGAGCCGGGGACCGGCGACCAACGGGCCGTGCCGGAGACCCGCGACCAGCGGGCCGAGCCGGGGACCGGCGACCAACGGGCCGCACCGGAGGCCGCCGACCAGCCGGCCACGCCCGAGACCGGCGACCAACAGGTACGCGGGATGGCGCGGGGCGGGGTGCTGAACCTGGCCGGCGCGGTGCTGAGCCAGGCGGCCCTGTTCCTGATCATGTTGCTGCTGGCCCGCGTCCTCGGCCTGCGCGAGGTCGGCCGGTACGCCCAGGTCTACGCGGTGCTGTCGCTGCTCGGCCTGCTCTCGCTCTCCGGATTCCGAGCCGGACTGACCCGGTTCGTCGCGGTGCACCTCGCCGACGACGACCCGGCCGCGATCCGGGGCACCGTTCGGCTCGGGCTGTCCATCTCGGCGGCGGCCTCCACCCTGATCGCGGTCGGGCTCGCGCTCGGCGCACCGTGGCTGGCGCAGGCGCTCAACGATCCGCAGCTCACCACCGGGCTGCGGCTGGCCGCGTTGACCCTGCCGGCCGCCACCGTCTGCGAGGCGGCGCTGGCCGCCACCCGTGGCTGGCGCACCCAGCGCCCGTACGCGCTGATCGGGCAGGTCTACGAGCCGGGCGCCCGGCTGCTGCTCACGGTCGGGGCGCTGGTCGTCGGCGCCGGACTCACCGGAGCGTTCTGGGCCCTGGTGCTGGCGAGCTGGAGCGCGGCCGCGCTCGCGCTGATCGCACTGGTCCGGATGCTGCGCCGGGTGCCGGCCGCCGCGCCCGCGTACCGGCCCACCGAACTGTTCCGCTTCTCCACCGTGAGCTGGGTGTCGTCGCTCTCCTCCACCGGGCTGATCTGGGTCGACACGCTCCTGCTCGGGTTCTACGGCAACGACGACATCGGGGCGTACCACGTGGCGACCCGGCTGGTCACGGTGGCGGTGTTCGTGCTCGCGCCGATCAACGCGTCGTTCGGCCCGTACCTGGCCCACCTCTACCACCAGGGCCGGATGGACGAGGTACGCCGGATCTACGCCGTCGCCACCGGCTGGGTGGTACGCCTCTCGCTGCCCGCGTTCGTGGCGCTGCTGGTCCTGCCGGACCAGTTGCTGCACCTGGTCAACGGGTCCGCCCTGGTCGGCGGGGCGGCGGTGACCATCGCCCTGGCCCTCGGTCAGCTCGTCAACGCGGCGACCGGCCCGTGCGGGACGCTGCTGAACATGTCCGGCCGGGTGTCGGTCAACATGGTCGACAACCTGGTCGCGCTGGTGCTCAACATCCTGCTCAACCTCTGGCTGATCCCGGCGTACGGCATCCTCGGCGCGGCGGTCGCCTGGGCGGTGTCGCTGGCGGCGGTGAACATCGCCCGGGTCTGGCAGGTACGGGTGCTGGTGCACGCGGTACCGGTCACCGCCGGCATGCTCAAGGGGCTGGTCGCGGCGGTGTTCGCGCTGGTCGCCGGGTTCGGCGCACGCTGGCTGGTGCCGGGCTGGGCCGCTGAACTCGCGGTCGGCCTGGTCGTGATCGCGCTGGTCTACCTGGGGGCGGTGCTCGCCCTCGGGCTCAGTCGGGAGGACGTCATGGTGTTGCGATCGGTAACCCGCCGCCGCGGCCGCCGAACCGCCGCTACCGGTGCCCCCTCCGGCCCCGCCGCCGGCTCTGGCCCTGCCTCTGCCTCCGGCCCTGCCTCTGGCCCTGGCCCTGGCTCCGGCCCTGGCCCTGCCCTCTCCGGCCCTGCCCCCGGCTCCGGCTCTGGCCGTGCTGGGGCTGCCGAACGGGCGGGGGGCGAATCGTGACCGGGGTTGGTCGTCGGCTGGTGACGGACCGGCTGCGGCGCGGTGTCCGGGCGGCGCGGGCGTGGGGACGAGCCAGCCGACCCGGACCGTCCGGACCACTGCCGGACTTCCTCGTCATCGGCGGCCAGCGCTGCGGCACCACGTCGCTCTACCACTATCTTGCCGCCCACCCCTCGGTACGCGGCGCCACCGGCAAGGAACTGCAATTCTTCAGCCTGCACCACGGTCGCGGACTGCGCTGGTACCGGGCCCACTTCCCGGCGCTCGCGCCGGGGGAGCACAGCTTCGAGGCGAGCCCGTACTACCTGTTCCACCCGAGTGTGCCGGCCCGGATCGCGGCGGACCTGCCCGACGCCCGGTTCGTCGCACTGTTGCGGGATCCGGTGCAGCGGGCGTACTCGCACTACCTGCACACCCGCTCGTACGGCGCGGAGCCGCTCTCCTTCATGGACGCCCTCGACGCGGAGGAGGAGCGGCTGGCACGGGCACTGCGCGACGGCCCGGACACCCGCGCCGCCCACCGGGCACTGCGCAACCACTCGTACGCGGCCCGTGGCCGTTACGCCGAACAGTTGGAGCGGTGGTTCGCGCACATCCCCCGGGAGCGAATCCACGTCGCCCGTACCGAGGACCTGCACACCGATCCGGCCGGCACGTACGCCGAGATCCTGCGTTTCCTCGACCTGCCTCCCTTCACCCCCGAGACGTTCATCCGACACACCCGTCGCGTCGACTCCGGCCCCTCCCAGCTGACCCCCGCCCTCCGCGCCCGCCTGTCCACCCACTTCGCCCCCCACAACTCCCACCTGGCCACCCTCCTCACCCGCCCACCCCTCTGGCCCCCGACCCCTACCCCTGACCCGCGTTGATCATGAAGTTAGCGACCTCCGGAGGGCTCCGGGGGCGCGCTAACTTCATGATCAACCTCGGCAGGCGGGGCGGGGTGGGGGGTGGGGGGGTGGGGGGAGAAGTTTGAGGTTGGGGTGCAACCTTGCGAGGGACCGGGGCGTCTATCCCCCGTGACCGCGATGCGGGGCCGAGTGTCCCGAGTGGTACGTCGGTCACGTGTCGGGGGATGCGTCGACGCCGCAGGCTCGGGTAGGCGGTGCGGCGACTGACCCCGACGACGATCGAGCGGATCACAGGAACGCGACGGACGTCCACGGGGGACAGATGCGTACTTCTGCGCGATCCGGGTCGGATGCCGTCGTCGGCACCGGGCCGGACACGAAAACGGGTGGGACGGGGCAGGGTCCGGACGCGGACACGGACACCGACACGGGTGGGGCGGGGTCGGGATCGGGCTCGAAGTCCATCTTGTCCAACGCCGGCACGGACAGTGGCGGGGCGTCGCCGGATCCGGCTACGGAAGGCGGCGGGGCGACGCTGCCCGCGCACGCTGTCGTACTGATCGCGGCGCTCTCCGCCGGGGTGGTCGCCCAGGGCGGCTACTACCCGGCCGGGCGGGCGCTGGTGACCGTACTGGTGGCGGTCGCGCTGGTGGTGGCCGTCTGGCTTCGGCCCAGGGTACGGCGGGACGGCTGGCTGGTGGTGGCGGCCTGCGCGGCCCTGGCCGGGTGGATTCTGGTGCGGGCGGTGATCGCGGACGCGTACCCGGTGGCGATCGGGGCGGTCGCCACGCTCGGGGGCGTGGCCGCGGTGGTGCTGATCCTGGCGCGGACCAGTCCACGGGAGCGGGAGCGGTGCGTCGAGGCGCTGCTCGGGCTCGGGGTCCTGGTCGCGGTGACCGCGTGGATCGGGGTGGCGATGCGGGTGCCCCGGTTCGCCGTGCTGGTCGAGGGAAGACTGTGGCGGGGCGCCTCCACGCTCACCTACCCCAACGCCGCCGCCGCGCTGCTCGCGCCGCTCGCCCTGCTGGCGATCGCGCTGTTGCTCGCCCGGCCCCGGTCGCTGGTCCGGGCCGGGGCGGCGTACCTGCTGCTGGTCGGCACGGGGGCGGCCCTGAGCCGGGCCGGGCTGATCGCGCTGGTGGCCGGGTTGGTGGTGTTGGGCATCGTCGTCGGTCCGTGGCGGACGATCACTCGGGTGGGTCCGCTGCTGCTGGGCGCGGGTGTCGCCGTGGTGGCGCTCGTGCCGTCGACCCCGGCGACCGGGCAACCCCAACCGGCGCTCGCCACACTCGGTCTGCTGGCCGGAGCCCTGATCGTGCTGGGCTCGGTCCTGCTGTCGGCCCGGCTACGCGCTGCCGCGATGGTGGTCGCCCTGGTGGCCGGCGGGCTCACCCTGCTGAGTCAGTGGGACTCGGCGCAGTTGCGGGCGGTGCTGGCGAGTCGGGGCAACTTCAGTTCGCCGGGCCGAAGTGGTGCCGCGACGGCCGCGTTCGACCTGGTCGCGGCCAACCCGTGGTTCGGCACCGGGCTCGGTGAGGCCCGTTTCCTCTGGGTGACGCCCAACGGTAACGGCGCGCTGGCGCTCTACGCCCACAACGAGTACCTGCAACTTCTCGTCGACCTCGGCGTGGTCGGCGGGATCGCGTTACTGGCGCTGTTCGCGGCGATGGCACTGGCCGTCCGCCGGGGCGGCGCCGACCGGCACCGGGCCGGGATCAGAGCCGGTGCCTTTGCCGCGCTGACGGCGTTCGCCGTGCACAGCGGCTTCGACTTCCTGTGGCACATCGCGGTACTACCGCTCGTCGGCGCACTGCTCGTCGGGCTCACCGCACCGGCCACCGGGGAGATCCAATCTGGTACGACCCAAGTAGAGGAGAAAGAATGAAGATGTCCCGTTTTCGGGCGTCGGGGCTCGCCCTGCTGGCCATCGCGGTGGGCGCCGTGATCGCGTTCGCCCTGCCGGCGGGTGCGGCGGTCAGCGTGCAGTCGGAGTCGCCCTCGGTGGCGGTGCTGACCCTCGGTGGCAAGGCTCGGCTCGACGCCAACGGTGCGGTGGTGTTCGCGCCGGTCAAGGTCGCCTGCACGCCGGGTTCGTACAGCAGCACGCTGACGGTGGAGGTCACCCAGGCGGTGGGCAACACCATCGCCAAGGGTGAGAAGACGATCGTCATCCGGGACTGCACCGGCGAGCAGCAGAAGATCAACGTCGCGGTGACCCCGGACCAGCGGCCCTACACCAAGGGCGTCGCGTTCGGTTCGGCCAAGCTCGACGTCTGTGACCGGCGAGGCTGCCAGACCGTGTACGACGAGCGCAAGATCGAGATCATCAAGTAACACCGTCTCGGATCCGTAGAGCGGGGGTCGGGCCCCGGAACCGTTCATGGTTCCGGGCCCCGGTCGGTCTCCCGGGTGCTCAGCGGAGGCCGGCGAGGATCTTGTCCACCGGTTGGTCGGCGCGCAGCAGCAGGGGAGTGCCGCCAACGGTGGTGCCGGTGCGGCCGGCCGCGCGCAACTGGGTGCCGACCGCCCCGCTCTGCCCGCCCGGTGCGGCCGGCACGCTGACCGGCGTACCGGAGGCGGACCAGAGCACCAGAGTGCTGGTGGCGCCCCGGACGAAGGCGACCCCGTCGAGCTTGCCGGCGGCCGAGGCCGGCAGCGCGGTGACCGTGGCGTCGCGGGCCGCCTCGGCGAGGCTCGCCATCATCGCGCCCGCCTCGCGTTCGGTGCCGTTCGGGTCGAGCAGCCCGTACCGGACCTCGCTGCCGGCGGCGTTGTTCGGGTTGTACGCCAACGGCAGCCAGGCGATCTCCCCGATGCCACCGGCGACCAGCAGGGACACCGTCTTCACCATCTCGGCCGCCCGGCTGGCCGGGTCACCGTCGGCGTCGCGCCAGAACTGGCCGACCTCCCAGGCCTGGATCGGCATCCCGGCCGGGGTCCGCTCCCGCAGGTAGTCCAGCAGCGGCGGCACCCCGTCGAAGTGCTCGTAGAAGTGCAGTTGCCGGACGTCGACCGTCCGGTCCGCGAGCAGGGACTCGGTGGCGGCCAGGAAGCGCAGGCTGCGGGTGTTGGTGTCGGTGCCGAGCGCCTTGCGCAGCGCCGCCTCACCGGTCACCGCCGGGATCTGCTGGCCCCGGGTGCCCACCCGCCGCTGGAAGTACGCCTGGTAGGCGGCGACCGCGTCCGGCACCCGTCCAGCCTTCAGCAGCCGGTCGGCGACACCCATGCCGTACGCGACGCTGCTGATGCCGGAGTCGACCACCAGGGCCTTCGGGTCGGTCGCGCGGATCGTCTCGGCGGCGGCCTTCACCAGGCGTACGTAGTCCTCGGGGCTGCCGGCCCAGTAGCTCGGCGCGTTGACCTCGTTCTCGATCGCGTACTCGGTCACCCCGTACGGGGCGTAGCGGGTCACCACCGCGCGGACGAACCCCTGGTACGCGGCGAGGTCGGTCGGCATCGCCGACTCGGTCTTGTTCGCCGCCCCACGGGTGTACGCGGCGGTGCCCCCGGTCGCCCAGCACACCCCGGTACGGATCTTCAGGTGCAGCTTGATCCCGAGATCGCGGCTGCGGGTGGCGATCCGGTCCAGCTCGGCCCAGTCGAGCTGCCCCGCGCTGCGTTCGATCTCGCACCAGGTCAGTTCCTCGTAGGTGGCCGAGCCACCGATCTTCTTCAGGTACGGCGCGAACTGGTCGTACCGGGACCAGTCCCAGTGGGCGCCGAACGGGTTCGACACCCCGCCGACCGGGCGACCAGCTCCGGTGTCGCCCGGTGCCGGCGTACCTGCCGGGGTGCCGGTGCCCGGCGCGGCCGGCGGCGGCGAGTCCTCGCCCGCACCGGTGCAGCCGGCGCCGAGCAGCACCACGGCGGCGACTACGGCGGCGGTCAGCGCCCGCACCGGCGCCCGCCCGAGGCGCCTCACCGGTAGCCCAGGGCGCGCAGCGTACGCCCGGAGAAGATCCAGACGAGCAGGCGCAGGAACGGGTCCAGTTCGCGCCGGTAGGTGCCCACCCGGGACGGGTAGATCGGTGCCGCCACGTCCGCCGCCGCCCGCCGCTTCTCCGCCTCGGTGGTGTACTTCTGGGCCACGTCGTGCTGCTTGCTGCCGTAGTCGAGGATGCCGTCCTCCCACGGTTCGCCGAGGAACTCGAACAGGCCGCGCATCGCCTTCTCCGGTTCGGTCACCGTGTCCTCGTAACGCAGCTCGTAGTAACGGTCGGCGGGCAGCGTCGCGCCGACCGCCCGCGCGGTACGGATGTAGCGCGGCCACTTGACCACGCACTTCACCGCCGACCAGTAGCCGAACCGCTTGCGGTGCGAGACGACCACGTCCCGCCCGTCCCGGATCAGGTGCACGATCTGCGCGTCCGGGAAGACCTCGGTGACGAAGTCGAGCGACATCGCGTACAGCGGGGTCTTGTCGGCCCACCGGGTCTTGCCGCGCGCGGCGGCGTAGTCGGCGTGGACGCCGCCGAAGAACTCGCGGATCCGGCGCAGCCAGTCCTCCCGGGGGAAACCGAACCGGGCCAGCCGTTCCCAGTCCCGACCGACGACGCGTTGCAGGTCCGGCAGGAACCGGGTTTCCGGGCCGCAACTGATGCCGGAGTGCGAGTCGAGCACCAGTCGCAGCATCGTGGTGCCGGACCGCTGGCAGCCGACCAGGAAGATCGGCGCGGTACGGGCTTCGGGTTCAGCCACGGTCGGCCACCTTCCGTTCGGATCCAGCAGCATCGGCGGCGGCGTACGGCGCGAGGCGGGCGGCCAGGTCGTCGCAGAGTGCCCGGACCCGCGTGTCGATCGGCAGCCGCCGGCCGGCCGACCCGCCCTCCGGTGCGCCGTGCGACCGGCGCGGGGCGATGTGGGCGTGCAGCCGGGGGTGGTAGGGGAAGTCGAGAAAGGCGCAGAGCCGGCGGATCTGCGCCGCAGGCTCGGCGACCAGGGTGTCGTACCGGCAGAGCAGCACGTCGGTGCGCCCGGACAGGCCCAGGTCGACGTAGAGCGAGTTGCGGACGTACCAGAACAGGGCGGCGCCGGTGTGCGGGTCCATCCGCTCCGGTCCGCAGTCGCGGACCAGTTCCACCGTTGCCGGGTCGAGCCGCTGCCCCTGCCACCGTCGACCGATGCTGCCGTCGGCGATCGCCCGCAGCGCCCGCAGGTTGGCGTCGCCGAACTTCGCCACCTCGGACCGGGCCCGGTCGTCGACGTCGCGGTAGACCCAGAGCGCGCGGCCGGGGGCCAGCCCCGGCAGGTCCAGCAACTCGTCCACCCGGTGGCTCTCGCAGAGCGGCTTGACCAGGACGTACGCGTGCCGGCTGCGCCGGATCGTGGCGGTCAGCACCTCGTCGGGGCGGAGCTGGAAGCGGTGGAAGACGGTGCTGTCGTTCTCGTTGCGCACCTCGACCTCGGGTGCCGAGTCCAGCCCCCGGACCAGCATGTTCGTGCCCGAGCGCTGCAATCCGACCAGGTAGACCGGCATCGCCGAGCCGGGCGTGCGGCCGGCCCGCCGCCGCCAGCGCCGTTTGGCCAGCGCGGTGCCGATCCGGTCGACCGGGTTGAGCCGGTCCTCCTCGACCAGCCGACCGATTCCCTCCGTACGCGCCCAGCGCAGGTGCCGCGCCACCCGCCGGGCGGTGTACGCGAACGCGGAGAGATCGTCGTCGGCGGCCACGGTCCTCCTCGCTCGGGCACCGGCGCCACCCTGCCCGGAGGGCGGGGTACGGCCGGCGGCGCAGCCAGGTTATCGGGAGATCATGGCGAGAGGCCAGGCTGCGGGCCGTACGGGCACACAAAGATCATCCGTTCAGGCACATGACATTGGTGAACTGGACTCGCCGACCCGCCCTGCATACCGTGAGCCCTGGTCGGGGCAGGCAGGCCCCGGTCACCACCCCCGGGCCGGGTTCGCCCGATCGACGTGAGCGGGCCGAGTCGATGCGTGTGCTGCATGTGAACAAGTACCTCTACCGCCGTGGCGGTGCGGAGGGCTACCTGCTCGACCTGGCCGCGTTGCAGCGGGCAGCCGGCGACACGGTCGCCTACTTCGGCATGACCCACCCGGAGAACGAGACGCCGTTGCCGTACGCCGGGCACTTCCCGGCCGAGGTGGAGTTGGAGCCGGCGCCGAGCGGACTGCGCCCGCGCGCGACGGCCGCCGGCCGGATGCTCTGGTCCCCGTCGAGCCGGCGCGGGCTGGCCCGGGTGATCGAGGACTTCCGGCCGGACGTGCTGCACCTGCACAACGTCTACCACCAGCTCTCCCCGTCGGTGCTGGCCGCCGCCCGGTCCGCCGGGGTGCCGTGCCTGCTGACCATGCACGACTACAAGCTCGCCTGCCCCAGTTACCAGCTGCTCGACCGGGGCCGCCCCTGCCAGGCGTGCGTCACCGGTGGCCCGTTGCAGGCCGCCCGGCGGCGGTGCAAGGACGGCTCGCTGTCGCGCAGCGCGCTGCTCGCGGTCGAGACCTGGTTGCACCGCGAACTGCACGCGTACGACCCGGTGCAGGTCTTCGTCAGCCCGAGCGGGTTCCTCGCCGACGTGATGCACCGCGCCGGGGTGTACCCGGACCGGTTGCGGGTGGTGAACCACTTCGTCGACCTGACCGGGATCGGGGCCAAGGAGCAACCCGGTGGCGGGGTCGTGTTCGCCGGCCGGCTCGCCCCGGAGAAGGGCGTCGACGTGCTGGTCGAGGCGGTCGCCGCGCTGCCGGACGGGGTGCCGGTCGACATCGCCGGTGACGGTCCGGCCCGCCCGGCGCTGGAGGCGCTCGCGGCGCGGCTGGTGCCGGGCCGGATCCGGTTCCACGGTCGGCTGGACAAGGGCCGGCTGCACGAGCTGGTCCGGTCGGCGGCGGTGGTGGCGGTGCCGTCCCGGTGGCACGAGAACCAGCCGATGGCGGTGCTGGAGGCGTACGCCTGCGGGGTTCCGGTGGTCACCACCGACCTGGGTGGCCTGCCGGAGCTGGTGCAACCGGGGGTGGACGGCGAGATCGTCGCCGCCGACGCGGCCGGTCCGCTCGCCGACGCGCTGCGCGGCCTGCTGGCCGACCCGGCGCGGGCGTTCGCGATGGGGCGGGCGGGCCGGGCGAAGGTGGCCCGCGACTTCGCCCCGGAGCTGCACCTTCGCCGTCTCCGCGAGCTGTACGCCGAGGCCGCCGCAGCCGTCGGAGCCGACCGTGTCGCCGGGGCGGTCCGGTGAGCGCGGTCCGGGTCCTCTACCTCGCCGGCAGCGGGCGCAGCGGCAGCACGCTCGTCACCACCGTGCTGGGCCAGTTGCCCGGCTTCTTCGCCGCCGGTGAGCTGCGCTACCTGTGGCGGCGCGGCATCCTGGAGCACCGCCCGTGCGGGTGCGGGCTGCCACTGACCGAGTGTCCGCTCTGGACCGGTGTGCTGCGGGACCTGCCGGACGCCGACCCGGCCGGGATCGCCGCCCGGCTGGGCGACCGGCTCCGGCTGCGCCGACTGCCCGCGTTGCTGCGCCGGCACCGCCGGGGCCGTCCACCGGTGCCCGGTCACCCGGACGACCAGCAGCTGACCCGGCTGTACGCCTCGATCGCCGCGCACACCGGCCCCGGGACCGTCGTCGTCGACTCGTCCAAGCTGCCCCCGTACGGGGCACTGCTCGGCGGCCTGCCCGGCATCGAGCTGTACGTCCTGCACGTGGTCCGGGACCCGCGCGCCACCGCCTTCTCCTGGCGGCGCCGTCGGGCGCTGGACGGCGGCGACGACCGGCTGATGGCCCGCCCTCCGGTGTGGAAGGCGGCCCTGCTCTGGCTGGTCTGGAACAACGCCACCGTACGGCTCTGGGGTTCGTCGGGCCGGTACCTGCGGGTGCGTTACGAGGACTTTGTCGCCGCCCCGGCCGACACCACTGCCCGGATCGTTCGGTTCGTCGGTGGCATACCGGGGGAGCTGCCGTTCCCGACCCCGGACACGGTCCGGCTGGCCGCCACCCACTCGGTCGCCGGCAACCCCTCCCGGCACCGGACCGGCGTGGTCGGTGTCGTCGCCGACAGCGAATGGCTCGACGGGCTCTCCACCGGTGCGTACGCCACCGTGACCGGGCTGACCGGGCCGACCCTGCGCCGGTTCGGTTACCCGCTGCGCCGCCCCGGCGCCGCCGCACCGGCCACCGTCCCCGATCCCGGGGCGGCCGTCGTCTCCCCGTCACCCGCCGCCCGGCAGGAAGGCTGAACGATGCTCTCACTGGTGGTGGGCACCGGCCGGTGCGGTTCGACGCTGGTCCAGGAGTTGCTCTCCCGGCACCCGGCGGTCGGTTTCGTCTCCGGACTGGACGACAAACTCTCCCGGCTGAACCCGAAGGGCCGGTTCAACGGCGCGCTCTACCGGCGATCGGCGCCGCGCCCGGCCGGCATGACCTCGCTGCGGCACAGCCGCCGGCTGCTGGAGCGGGGCCGGGTACGGGTTGCCCCGTCGGAGGCGTACCACCTGCTGGACCGGCAGGTGATGGGTGGTTTCTCCCGGCCCTGCCGGGACCTGCTCGCCGAGGACCTGACCCCGTTCGTCGCCCGCCGGTTGCGCGCCTTCTTCGACGACCGGATCAACCGGCAGGGCTGCGAGCAGTTGGTGCAGCACGTCACCGGGTGGCCGCGTACCGGTTTCCTGCATGCGGCGTACCCGGATCTGCGGGTGGTCAACGTGGTCCGGGACGGCCGGGCGGTGGCCAACTCCTGGCTCCAGATGGGCTGGTGGGACGGTTGGCGCGGGCCGGACAACTGGATCTACGGTTCGTTGCCGGACGACCTGCGGCAGGAGTGGGCCGAGTCCGGCCAGTCCTTCCAGGTCCTGGCGGCGCTCGGCTGGAAGATGCTGATGGAGGCGTTCACCCAGGCCCGGCTGCGGCACCCGGCCGACCAGTGGCTCGACGTACGGTACGAGGACCTGGTGGCGCAGCCGCGTGAACAGGTCGGCCGGATGCTCGACTTCCTCGGGTTGGACTGGTCACCGGCGTTCGAGAAGGGTTTCGCCCGGTACGACTTCCCGCCGGGGCGGGCGGCGGCGTACCGGGACGAGCTCAGCCCGGCGCAGCTCGGCGCGGTCGAGCGGGTGCTGGAGAAGCCGCTGGCCGAGTGGGGCTACCCGATCTGAGCCGGCGTTCTCACCTCGGGCCGGTGTCGAACCGGCGGATGGCCAGCGGCAGGAAGACCACCAGCAGCAGCACCGACCAGCCGACCGTCGCGGTGACCGGGTGGGCGATCGGCCAGGCCGGGTCGACCGTGGTGGCGGCCGGGTTGCCGAAGAGCTGACGGCAGGCGGCGACGGCCGCGCTGACCGGGTTCCAGTCGGCGGCCGTACGCAGCACGGCCGGCATGCCCTCGGTCGGCACGAAGACGTTCGAGATCATCGTGACCGGCATGATCAGTGGGCCGAGCTTGGCGGCCGTCTGCACGTCGCGGATCACCGTGCCGAGGAAGACGCCGACCCACGAGATCGCGAACTGCAACAGCATCAGCAGCCCGAAACCGGCCAGTGCGGACCCCGGACCGGTCTGCACCCGCCAGCCGACCACCAGGCCGGCGCCGGCCATCACCAGCAGGCTCACCGCGTGGGTCAGCAGGTCGGCGAGGGTCTGGCCGAACAGGATGGACGAGCGCGTGGCCGGCATCGACCGGAACCGGTCCATCACCCCGAGGTCGCTGTCGCCGGCGATCGTGATCATCGAGGTGACCAGGGTGGTCACCGCCGACATCACGAACAGGCCGGGCATCAGGTACGCCCGGTAGTTGGCTCCCTCGGCGATCGGGATGGCGCTGCCGAAGACGTATCCGAAGAGGACCACGGCGGTCAGCGGGAAGGCGAGCGTGCCGACGATCTGTCCCGGCGCGTGCTTGAGTTGCAGCAGGTTGCGGTGGCAGATGGTGAGGATGTCGCTGAGCCGCCAGCGCAGCCGGGCCAGTCCGACGTCGTCGCGTACGCCGGTGGTGATCGCGGTCATCCGACAGTCTCCTCGATCGGGTTGTGGTCGCTGTCCCGGTTGTCACCGGCCGGGTTGCCGGTCAGCCGGAGGAACACCTCGTCCAGGGTGGGGCGGCGTACCGCCACGTCCTCGGGGTCCACCCCGGCCTGGTCCAGCAGGCGGACGACCGCCGGCAGGGTGAGCGTGTCGGCGCCGATCGGCACGCTGAGCAGCCGCCGGTCGGGGTCGACGTCCGGGGTCGCGCCGGCCAGCCGGGCCAGCGCCGCCCCGGTCGACTCCAGTTCGGCCGGCGTACGGACCACCACGTCGATCCGACCGCCGAGTTGCGCCTTGAGCGCGTCCGGGCTGCCCGAGGTGACCACCCGGCCCTGGTCGATCACCGCGATGTGCTGCGCCAACTGGTCGGCCTCGTCCAGGTACTGGGTGGTCAGCAGGACGGTCATGCCGTCGGCGACGAGTTCCCGGACGGTCTGCCAGATCTCGTTGCGGCTGCGCGGGTCGAGCCCGGTGGTCGGTTCGTCCAGGAAGAGCACCGCCGGGGAGACGATCAGGCTGGAGATCAGGTCGAGCCGACGGCGCATGCCCCCGGAGTAGGTGCGGACCAGCCGGTCGGCGGCGTGCCCGAGGTCGAACCGGGTGAGCAGGTCGTCGGCGCGGCGGCGGGCGGTGGCGCGGGTGAGGTGGAACAGGCGACCGAAGATGTGCAGGTTCTCGCGGCCGGTGAGTCCCTCGTCCAGGGCGGCGTACTGGCCGGCGAGGCCGATGCGGTGCCGTACCCGGATCGCCTCCCGGACCACGTCGTGCCCGGCGACGAAGGCGCGGCCGGCGTCGGGTCGGGTGAGCGTGGCGAAGATGCGGATCGCGGTGCTCTTGCCGGCGCCGTTCGGTCCGAGCAGGCCGTAGACCGTACCGGCGGGTACGGCCAGGTCGAGACCGGCGAGGGCCTGGGTGGCGCCGAAGCGTTTGTGCAGCCCCTCCGCGACGACCACCGCGTCGCCTGTTGCCTGTGCCACGGGACCTCCTACTGGGTACGCCGTACGCGGTTGATGCTCGCACGCTAGCTAACCGGGTACGCTGTACGCAAGTGCGGGATCGGGTGCGGATCGGATCGACGGAACCCGTGCGCGACGGCGACGGGCGACACACCGGAAGGCACGTGGTGGCAACAGGCGACAGGTTCAGCGGCGACGGTTCCGGGACCGGGCAGACACCCGACCTGCCCACGGCGGTACGGGTCAGCCTGCCCTCCCCGCCGTCGTCGCGCGGACCCGCGCCGACCTACAGTCGGGCCCAGGTGGCCGCCGCCGCGATCGCCATCGCCGACGAGCACGGCATCGAGGCGGTCTCCATGCGCCGGGTCGCCGCCGCCCTGGGGACCGGGCCGATGAGCCTCTACCGCTACGTGGACAACAAGGAAGCGCTCTGCGAGCTGATGCTCGACCACATGTTCGGTGAGACCGAGCTGCCCGAGCCGACCGGCGACTGGCGGGCCGACCTGGCCGAGGTGGCCCGCAGCCTGCGCCGGGCCCAGCTCAGTCACCCGTGGCTGGCCCGGATCGCCGCCGGGCGTCCGGCGATGGGCCCGAACATGCTGGAGATCTTCGAGTACGGGATGTCCATCCTGGACCGGCTCGACCTCGACACCGCCGACATGCTGGAGATCTTCGCCCTGGTCAGCAGCTGGGTCGGCGGCTTCGTGCAGGAGGAGGTGGCCGAGCGGGCGGCCCGTCGGGACCGGGGCCTGGACGAGCGGGAGTGGCAGCAGAGCATGTCCCGCTACATCGAGACGCTGACCGGCAGCGGACAGTATCCGTACTTCACCCGCGTGGTGCGGGCCGGCGCCGACCGGGACTTCGACACCCGGTTCGAGCGCGGCCTCGACCGGATCCTCACCGGGATCGAGGCCACCCTGCCGGATCGGCCGCCGTCGCGGGGTTAGCCACGCCACCCCCGCACGGGCCGGCGACCCGTACCGGAAGATCTTGGCATAACCTATAGGGAACATACGGTTTGTTCGCCTGGGGAGGTTGTGCGGATGAGGAAGCTTCAAGGCGCCCGGCGGGGTGCCGCACTGGCCGTGGGCACGGTGCTGGCGATCGGCGGTCTGGTCGGCTGCGCGAAGGAGGACACCGGCGCCACCACGACCGACGGGGTGGCGCTGGTCGCGGCCGGCAAGCTCACCACCTGCACCCACCTGCCGTACTCGCCGTTCCAGTCCAAGGACGGCAGCGGCAAGGTCGTCGGCTTCGACGTCGACCTGGTCGACCTCGCCGCCAAGAAGCTCGGCGTGACGCAGGACATCGTCGACACCCCGTTCGAGGGGATCAAGTCCGGTGCCGACCTCAACTCCGGCAAGTGCGACGTGGCCGCGGCGGGCATGACCATCACCGAGGCCCGCAAGGAGGTCCTCACCTTCAGCGACCCGTACTTCGACGCCACCCAGGCCCTCGCGGTGCCGGTCGGCAAGCCGTACAAGACCCTCGCCGACCTGGCCGGCAAGCGGCTCGGCGTACAGGGTGCCACCACCGGCGAGGACTACGTCAAGGCGCAGGTCGCCCAGCAGAACCTCAAGGTCGAGGTGGTCTCCTACAAGGACCTCGGCGCCGCCCAGCAGGCACTGGCCACCGGCCAGATCGAGGCCGTCGTCGGCGACCTGCCGGTGTGGAACGAGTACATCAAGGCCAACCCCGGCAAGGTGGTCGTCGCCGCCGGCTTCGACACCGGCGAGCAGTACGGCTTCGCGGTCAAGAAGGACGGCGACCCCAAGCTGCTGGCCGCGATCAACGAGGCGCTCGCGGAGGCACGGGCCGACGGCAGCTATGACACGATCTACGAGAAGTGGATCGGCGCGAAGCCGGCGAGCTGACCGGGTCCGGGATACAACATCGCCCGGTGGCACCCGCCGCCGGGCGATCTGGGGGAGGCATGGCAGAACCTGAGACGCTCGCGGCCGGGACCGGGGCGCGACCCGCCCCGGTCCCACCGCCGCCGGCCCGGCGCCGGCTCGGTCGCCGCCAACGGCAACGGCTCGGACGTACGGCCGGATACCTGGTCTTCGTCGCGCTGCTGGTCGCCGTGGCGGCGGCCGCCGACTGGGGTCGGCTCGCCGACGCCTTCTTCCGGCTGGACGTCGCCGGGGAGATGTTCCCCGAGGCGATCACCGTCGCACTGCGCAACACCATCGTGTACACCCTGCTGGCGTTCGCCTTCGGGTTGGTGCTCGGCCTGGTGCTGGCACTGATGCGACTGTCGTCGGTCGGCCCGTACCGCTGGTTCGCCACCGGTTACGTCGAACTGTTCCGTGGCCTGCCGTCGCTGCTGGTCCTGTTCATGGTCGGCTATGGCGTCCCGCTCGCCTTCCCCAACCGGGAGATCCCCGGCGGGGTGTACGGCGCGGTCACCGTCGGGCTCGGGGTGACCGCCGCGGCGTACATGGCCGAGACGATCCGGGCCGGGATCCAGGCGGTGCCGAAGGGACAGTTGGAGGCGGCCCGGACGCTGGGCATGTCGCACGGGCGGGCAATGGTCTCGATCGTGCTGCCGCAGGCGTTCCGGATCGTCATCCCGCCCCTGACCAACGAGATCATCCTGCTCACCAAGGACACCTCGCTGGCGTACGTCCTCGGCGTCACCGCGACCACCATCGAGCTGACCAAGTTCGCCGGTGACGCCCTCAACACCAGGGTCAACCCGACCCCACTGGTGGTGGCCGGCCTGCTCTACCTGGTGATCACGCTGCCGCTGTCGCAACTGGTCCGGTGGCTGGAACGCCGGGCCGCGAAGGAGAGG
The DNA here is from genome assembly GCF_055586685.1 of Micromonospora sp. NPDC049529. Taxonomy (NCBI): domain Bacteria; kingdom Bacillati; phylum Actinomycetota; class Actinomycetes; order Micromonosporales; family Micromonosporaceae; genus Micromonospora; species Micromonospora sp. NPDC049529. The sequence continues at coordinate 170,686 of NZ_JBVJHT010000006.1, read as the reverse complement.
TGACCGGCGGTGTCCGCGATCGAGATTCGCGACCTGCGCAAGTCGTTCGGCAAGGTCGAGGTGCTGCGCGGCATCGACCTGTCGGTGGAGACCGGTGAGGTCGTCTGCGTGATCGGACCGTCCGGCTCGGGCAAGTCGACCCTGCTGCGCTGCGTCAACCTGCTGGAGCAGCCGTCGGGCGGGTCGGTGCACGTGGCCGGCGTCGAGGTCACCGACCCGGACTGCGACATCGACGACGTACGGCGCCGGATCGGCATGGTCTTCCAGCAGTTCAACCTCTTCGGCCACCTGCGCGTACGGGAGAACCTGACCATCGCGCAGCGACGCGTACTCGGTCGCTCCCGCGCCGAGGCGGACCGGATCGCGGCGGCGAACCTCGACCGGGTCGGCCTGGCCGACAAGGCCGACGCCTACCCGGCACAGCTCTCCGGCGGGCAGCAGCAGCGGGTCGCCATCGCCCGCGCGCTGTCGATGAACCCGCAGCTCATGCTCTTCGACGAGCCGACCAGCGCCCTCGACCCCGAGCTCGTCGGCGAGGTGCTGGCGGTGATGCGGGGCCTGGCCGCCGAGGGCATGACCATGCTGGTCGTCACCCACGAGATGAGTTTCGCCCGCGAGGTCGCGTCCCGGGTGGTCTTCATGGACGGTGGCACGGTCGTCGAGTCCGGGCCGCCGGAGCAGGTGTTCGGGGCGCCGCGCGAGGCCCGGACCCGCGCGTTCCTGCACCGGGTGCTGGAACCGACCCGGGTCAGCGAGGCCGAGATCGGCGCCCACGCACCGACCCCGAGCTAGTCCGGTCCGGCATGGACCGGCGAACGTCAGCCCTTGCGGGCCAAGCCGCCGTAGACCGAGACCGCCGCGTCGCTGGGCAGGTCCCCGGTCCGCTCCGGGCCGAGGTCGGGGCGCCAGTGCGGCAGCACCCGCACACCCGGCTCGATCAGGTCCAGGCCGTCGAAGAAGCGCTCGATCTGCGGCTTGGGGCGCACCTGCATGGTCACCCCGGTCCTGCGGTAGACCGCCGCGATCGCCTCCCACGCCTGCGGTGCGAAGTCACCGGTGCGGTGGGACAGGGCCAGGTAGCTGCCGGCCGGCAGCGCGTCAAGCAGCCGGTTCGCCAGCCCGTACGGGTCGTCCGAGTCGGGCACGAAGTGCATGATGGCGATCAGCAGCAGCCCGACCGGCTGGTCGAGGTCGAGCGTGCGGCGTACCTGCGGCGAGTCGAGGATCGCGTCCAAGCTACCCGGGCGGGTCCCACCCGCTCCGAAGTGGACCGTCGCCGGCTCAAGGAACGGCTCGCAGGCGGAGGTAGAGCAGAGCACCGGCGGCCAGGACCAGCGGCCAGAGCAGGTACCAACCGGTCATCACCAGCAGCGCGGTGACCGCCACCAGCGCGAACAGCGCGTACCGGTGGGCTCGGGTGCCGCGCGGCAGCAGCCGGAGCGCGGCGGCCGTGCCCAGGGCGTACACCAGGACGAAACAGCCGGTGGTGAGCAGCACCAGCGGTTTCGGGCCGATCCCGGCGGCCACCGCGACCGCCATCGCCAGCCCGGCCAGTGTCGAGACCACCAGCAGGCTGCGCCGGGGCACCTCGCCCGCGCTGCTGCCCCGGTCCAGCCACGCCGGCAGCGCGCCGTCGCGGCCCAGTGCGGCGCCGAGCTTCGCCGCCCCGGCGAAGTAGGCGTTCATCGTGCCGAGGGTGAGCAACAGCGCGGCGACGGCGGCGATCAGGTGCACCTCCCCGCCGATGCCGAGGGCGAGCAGTTCCGCGAGCGGCGCCTCGCTGTCGCCGGCCGCCGGGCCGAGGACGAGCACGGTGGCGGCGGCGACGCCGAGGTAGAGCACCCCGACCACCACGACCGCGATGGTGGCCGCGCGGGGCAGGTCACGCTTCGGCTGCCGGAAGTCCGCCGCCAGGTGGGTGATCGCCTCCCAGCCGGCGAAGCTCCAGACCAGCAGCGCCGCCGCCGGCCCGACCGCCAGCCAGCCGTGCGGCGCGAACGGCCGCAGGTTTTCCCAGCGCAGGTGCGGCAGCGCGGCCAGCACGGCGGCCACCAGCAGGGCCACCAGCAGGGCCGCGAGCACCAGTTGCACCCGCCCGGAGACCCGCAGCCCGAGCGCGTTCGTCATCGTCACGACCACTATCAGGACCGCCCCGGTGACCGCCGTGGTGGTCGCGCCGCCGCCCAGGGAGGCGGCCACGTAACCACCGGCGAACAGCGCCGCGGCGGGGGCGCCGGCCGGGACCGCGAAATAGAAACACCAGCCGACGACGGCCGCCGCCCGCGCCCCGAAGGCGTTGCGGACGTACGTCGAGACGCCGCCCGCGTCCGGGTAGCGCGCGCCCAGCGCGGCGAAGGTCGCGGCGAGCGGCATCGAGAGCAGCACCAGGGCCAGCCAGGCGAGCAGTGACGCCGGTCCGGCCGCCTCGGCGGCCAGCGCGGGCAGGGCGATCACGCCGGTGCCGAGCACCGCCCCGACGTAGAGCGCGGTGCCCTGGGCGACGGTCAGCCGGCCGCCGGACCGTACGGTGCCGCTGTTTTCGATCAAGGAATCGGTCACGGGTCCAACCTGCTGCACCCGCCGACCGCCGACCAGTGGCAGGAATGCCGATCTGCGGTACGTTCCTGCCATGAAGTCGCCCCACGTGGTCGCGCTCGCGGTCACCGACGCGATCCCGGTCTTCGAGTTCGCCGTACCGTGCGAGGTTTTCGGGGTCGACCGCTCCGACCTGGCCGACCCCTGGTACGACCTGCGCCTGTGCGCCGCCGTCCCCGGCCCGCTACGGACCACTCTCGGCCTGCGGGTCGACGCCCCGTACGGGCTCGACGAACTGGCCGCCGCCGACACGGTGGTGGTGGCCGCCTGCAACCGGCCGACCCAGCTGCGCCCGCCCGAGCCGCTGCTCGACGCGCTGCGCCGGGCACACGAGCGGGGCGCCCGGATCGTCTCGATCTGCAGCGGCGCCTACCTGCTCGCCGCCGCCGGCCTGCTCGACGGGCGCCGGGCCACCACCCACTGGATGAACGCGGTCGACTTCGCCCACCGCTTCCCCCGCGTCCGGGTCGACCCGGACGTGCTCTACACCGACGACGGGGACCTGTTCACCTCCGCCGGCACCGGTGCGGCCATCGATCTCTGCCTGCACCTGGTCCGCCTCGACCACGGCACCGCCGTCGCCAACGAGGTGGCCCGCCGGATGGTGGTGCCGCCGCACCGCGACGGCGGCCAGGCCCAGTACGCCCGACCGGTCACCCGGGGCGAGCCCCAGTCGGACCTGTCCCCGCTGCTCGACTGGGCCCGAGGACACCTCGACCGGCCGCTGACCGTGGCGGAGCTGGCGCACCGGGCACACCTGAGCCCGCGTACGTTCGCCAGGCGGTTCCGGGACACGCTCGGCACGAGCCCGTTGCAGTGGCTGGTCGAGCAGCGGGTACGGGTGGCCCAGGAGTTGCTGGAGACGACCGACGAACCGGTGGAGCGGATCGCCCGCCGGGCCGGGTTCGGCAACCCGGTCAGCCTGCGCCGGCACTTCCGCCGGGTCACCAGCGTGTCGCCGCAGACGTACCGGCACGTGTTCCGGACCGACGACCGGCGTGACCGCGCCGGCGCCGCCACCCCGTTCGACAGGGCGGCGGCGCCGGGCCGGTGACGGTTCAGGTGGCCGACCTGGCTAACCCCCGTAGACGGTCCAGGACTGCGCTCCCGAGCCGTTGCAGCCCCACAGCTGCAGCCGTTGTCCGCTGCTGAAGTTGCTTCCCGGAACGTCGATGCAGATCGCGTAGTCGCTGTGGGTGGCGAGTTGGTATCCGCCCCCCCAACCGGGAGCCCAGTGCCACCTCTGGGAGGCGCTGCCATTGCAGTTGTTGACCTTCATCGGGACGCCCCAATTGCGTTCTCCGTCGAAGTCCAGGCACAGATTGCGGTTGTATCCCGGGTGGAGGTAACCGCCGCCCTCGCTCGCGGTTTCCCAAACCCAGAGCTGCGCGTCGCTCCCGTTGTTGGTCCACAACTGCACGGCGGCGCCGGATCCCCCCGAGTTGGACACGTCCATGTAGAGATCGGCGGTGGCGCGTTCCATCAACCGGTACCGGGGCCAGTTGGAGGGAAACGCGGGATCGACCGCGCTGGCCGGGACGACCCCGCCGACCAGCGAGGACAGGACGAGTAGGACACTGGCGAGCAGCATTCCCGCGATTCGCCTTCGAGTGAGCATCATTGACCTCCGGATACGCGCCCGTGTGGGAAAGGGCAACCGAATGGCGGGCCGATAATCGTGCCCGACGGAAGCCCCGCCCCGTACGCGGCTTGTCGATGAATGAAATCGACGCTACCGGATGGGTCGATGGTGGAACTCACGTTTCGATGGTGGCCGAAGCCATGAACAACTGTCCGGAAACCGCTTGCGTCGGTGCGCCTCGTGGCGATCGGGTCAGTAGCCGGCGGCGGGGTCGCGGGTGGGCAGGGTGGCCTGGTCGGCGGCCTCCCGGCCCGACTCCCAGCCCTCGCGGCTGTCGACCCGGCTGCCACGGGCCCGGACCGTGTTCGGGAAGACCTGCCGCATCGTCTCGCGTACCTGCTCGTCGCGGGCGGCGAGCACCGGCAGCAGGTCGACCGGTTCGGCGCTGCCGATCGCCCCGGTGCTCCCGGTCGCCTCGGTGCTCCGGGTCGCCTCGGCCAGGGCGGCCTTCGCGGCGCCGGCCAGTCGTTCGCCGATCCGGATGGCGAACGCCACCAGGAAGGACTGCCGGAAGGCCTTGAGCCTGGCCCGGCCGGCCTTGCCGCCCGGCGGCTCGCTGCGCGCCATCGCCCGGTGCGCCTGCACCAACAGCGAGGTGTAGAGCAGGTCGACCGCGTCGATGTCGGCGTCGAAGCCGAAGACCGTGCTGAAGCCGAGTTCCGGCGACCAGACCGTGTGGCAGCGGTTCGCCCGCGCGACGGCGTCGAGCAGCGACGCCTTCTCACCCTCGTACGGGTGGTCCACGCCGATCCGGCGGGCGAACGGCACCACGGTCGAGTTGCCGTCCCGTGCGACCAGCAGCGCCTCGTCCAGGCTGTGTCGGGTGATCAACTCCTGGGCCTTGGCGGTGTACGCCTCCGCCTCCGCCGGGTACGTGCTCGACTCCGCCTTGGCCAGCAGCGCGCGTACCCGGTCCAGGAGGCGTTCGTCGATCCGCCGGGACCCGTCGGTGCCGGACCGGCCACCGCGCCGGGGTGCCGTGCCGGGCGGCGGTACGAGCACCTCGATCGGCGGCAACCCGGACAGGATGGTGAGCAGGCTCAGCACCGAGTCGAGCACGGTCACCCGGTCCGACCGCCACCTGGTGGTGACCTCGTCGAGGTAACTGGCGTCGGCGGTCCACCAGATCTGCGCGCCGAGCGTGTCGGCCTGGGCCAGCCACCGCTCGTCGACCGTGGCGCGGGGAAACCGCCGCAGGTACGCGGCGACCGCGTCGGTCACCAGTTGCCCGTGCGTCGGCTGTCCCTTCCGCTCGACCACCCGGTGCAACTCGACCGGCTGCCAACCGTCGCGCAGCAGCCGGGCGCACGCCTCCTGGACCATCTCCACCAGCACCGGATCGACCTCGGTCGACGGCGTGACGGTCAGCGCGTCCAGCCCGGTCTCGTAGTCGACCCGTCCGCCGACCACCGCACTGATTCTCGCCTGCACCGATGTCACCCGCACATCGTTACGGACACCGATCCGGCCCGGCCCGGCGGGTGCCGTCCGCAGCGGATTTGTCACACGAAGTGGTTGACGGGCGCCGCTTCGGCCCCTTTCGCCGCAGGCGTCACATCAGCGCAGTCGGAGTGGGTTTCCGTTGAGGGTGTTGCCGGTCCACTCGGTCACGGCGGAGGCCGGGTCGACGTCGTGCGGCCCGAACTCGTACGGCGTGTGCCAGCGGTTGTCGCGCACCCGTACGTTCGTCAGCGATTGCCCGTTCTTCGCGCGGATCTGCAGGCTGTAGGTGCCGCCGGTGAAGTCGTTCGACTCGATGGCGATGTTGTCGATCCCGGTCCGCCCGGGAGGCGGAGATATGGCGACAAGGCCCGTCATCGGGCGGAATACGTCGCCGCTGGTTCGTACCGAGGTGGTGAAGCGTTGGTTGACGTATAGACGGGGGTAAACCAGGCTGATCAACGGAGGCGGGCCCGGAGTTCCGGGCCCGAGCGAATCGGAGAGGGAGCGCGGATGCCGCACCTGACATTGCACGAGCCGGGGATCCGGGGCCTGTTCCGGTTCCGACCCGAGACGGCCCTTCCACTCAACGGGCTGGTCGAGGTGCTGCTCTGCGGGCCAAGCACGCTGACTCGCGGCGAACGCGAGCTGATCGCGGCCTACGTCTCGGCACTCAACGAGTGCCGCTACTGCTACTCCGCCCACGCCGCCTACGCCGCCGCGCAACTCGACGAGGGAATGGACCTGGTCGAGCAGGTACGCGCCGACGTCGACGGCGCACCCGTCTCGGCCAAGCTGAGGGCCCTGCTGCACATCGCCGCCGCCGTGCAGAACACGGGACGGGCGGTCACCGACGACCTTGTCGCGGCTGCCCGTGCCGAGGACGCGGGCGACCAGGAGATCCACGACACGGTGCTGATCGCCGCCGCGTTCTGCATGTTCAACCGCTATGTCGACGGACTGGCCACCGCGCTGCCCGAAGACCCCGACTTCTACACCGACCGGGCCAAGCGGATCGTCGCCGGTGGGTACCTGGCCGTGCTGGAGGAGGCCCGGCAGGCGCAAGCCTGACCGGAGCGCCCGCCCCGGCGACGGCTACTGCGCCAGGGCGGCCATCCAGGACTCCACGTCGGTGGCGCTGCGCGGCAGGGCGGCGGAGAGGTTGCGGCTGCCGGTCGTCGTGATCAGCAGATCCTCCTCGATCCGCATCCCCAGGCCGCGCAGCTCCGCCGGCACCAGCTCGTCGTTCGGCTGGAAGTAGAGCCCCGGCTCGACGGTCAGGGTCATCCCGGCCTGCAACTCGCCGTCGGCGTACCGGCCGGCGGTGGCTCGGGCGCAGTCGTGCACGTCCAGGCCGAGCATGTGGCCGGAACCGCAGAGCGTCCACCGGCGGTAGAGCTGCCGCTGCGGGTCGAGCGCCTCGTCCAAGGAACAGTTGAGCAGACCCAGGTCGACCAGCCCGGCGGCGAGTACGGCCATCGCCGCCCAGTGGTAGTCGCGGAACGCCGCTCCGGGGCGCAGGGTGTCGATGGCCGCGTCGTTGGCCGCCCGGACCAGCTCGTACACGTCGTGCTGGACCGGGGTGAACCGGCCACTGACCGGTAGCACCCGGGTGATGTCGGCGGTGTACCGGGTGCCGACCTCCACCCCGGCGTCGAGCAGCAGCAACTGGCCGGGTTGGACCGGGCCGGTGTTGTCCTTCCAGTGCAGGGTGGCCGCGTGCGCACCGGCGGCGACGATCGAGTGGTAACCGACCTCCTCGCCCTCGGTCCGGGCCCGCCGCCAGAAGGTTCCCTCCAGCCACCGCTCGCCACCGGGGCCGGTGGCCTGCGGCAACGCCCGTACGACATCCTCGAAGCCGCGGACGGTGACGTCGACGGCGTGCTGGAGCTGGGCGACCTCCCACTCGTCCTTGATCAGCCGCAGGTCGGCCAGGGCGACGGCCAGATCAGCGTCCCCGGCCGGGTCGGTCACCGGAACCAGCGCGTCCAGATGCGGGTCGACGCCCCGCAACACCCGCGCCCGCCGGGTCGTCCGCAGCACGTCCGGCAGCTCCGTCAACGGCCGGCAGCGCAGGTTCAGCGCCCGACCGAGGGTGGCCAGGTCGGCTCGGGCACCGTTCCACACCACCCCGGTCGTCCGGTCGGCCCAGTACGCGACGCTGCCCAGCTTCGGCGGCTCGTCGGTGAACAGGGTCGCCTCGCCGTCCGGGTCCAGCACCAGCGTCCCGCCACGGGTCCCGTCCCCGGTCAACCAGGTGTAGTCGGCTCCGGGACGGAACCGGTAGAACTGGTCGTTGCTGCGTACCGGTGCGGCGCCGGCCGGCACCACCAGATGCTCGCCGGGAAACATCCCCGACAGCCGAGCCCGCCGCTTCGCCGCCCAGGCGGCCACCTCCGGGTGCACCTCGACCGGCGCGTCCGGGTCGCTCCAGCCGGTCCCCATGAACTCCGCCAGGGCGGCGGGAATGGCCAGGTCGTGGCTGCCGGTGTCGAGCGTGGAGGACATGGGTGGTTACTCCCTACTGTTGCGGGCGGTAGTTGCCGGTCAGCCGGCCCAGCTTCAACGCCAGGTGCAGGCAGAGCCGCTCGTTACCGTCCTTGAGGTCGGTCTCGGCGAGCTGCTCGACGCGTTGCAGCCGGTAGTAGAGCGTGGTCCGGTGCAGCCGGAGCTGTTCGGCGGTGGCGTGCGCGTTGCCGGCCAGGTCCAGGTACGCCTCCAACGTCTCCAGCAGGACGTGGTTGGCGTCGTCGCGCAGCAGTCGTTCCAGGCCGGGATGCACCCCGGCCACGTCCAGGTGCTGGTGGTCCAGCCGGGACAGCACCCGGTAGATGCCGAGGTTCGCCCAGGAGACCACCCGGCCGAGCGCGGGCAGCTGCACACCCACCCGCGCCGCCTGCGCCGCCTCCTCGTACGAGCCGACGGCGTCGACCAGGCCGGCCCGCGACCCACCGATGCCGATCACCGTACGGGCGACCGAGCCGAGCCCCCGGGTGGCGTGCTGGAGTGCCTCGTCGAGGTGGCGGGCGACCGCCTCCGGTGCCGGTCGGCCGGCGACCCGGCCGCCGCAGACCAGCAGCACCCCGTGGTCGTGCCGGACCAGGTGCAACGCCTCGCGGGTGCCGAGCCAGCGGCGGGTGGTGACCAGTGCCTGTTCCAGGGCGATCCGGGCCACCTCGTCGGGCACCTGCCCGCGCGGTACGACGAGTTGCGCGACCAGTCCGGTGGCCGCCCCGTCACCGGCGATCACACCCTCTTCGAGCAGCGTACGGACCGCGTGCCGGCGGGCCTCCACACTCTCCACCAGCAGGGTACGGGCGGCTTCGGTCTCCCGCTGCGAGGCCAACTCGCCGAGCAGGTTCTCCCGGTACAGCGCCAGGGCCAGGTCGGCCATCACCCCGTTCGCGGTCTCGATGTCGGCGTCGGTCATTCCCCCGTCGGCGTCGATGAACCAGACGAACCCGAGCAGCAGGTCGTCGTGCCGGATCGGTACGCACACCCGGGGCAGCAGGTCGAGTTCCGGGCACGCCTCGGTGCGTACCGGTTCCCGCGCCTTCATGATGCCGACGTTGCGGAACCAGGCGATCACCTCCGGGGTGGTCTGCCGCCGCAGGATCGAGGCCCGCCGGACGTCGTCGAGCACCCCGGTGTGTTCGCTGTAGACGACGACGCGTTGGCGCCGGTCCTCGATGAGCGCCGGCCGACCGACGCGGGCGGCGACGGCATCGACGATGCGTTGCAGCTCAGCCTGCATGTCATCCCCTGGTCGTCCCTGGTTTACCGAATGGGGCAGGTGCCCCGGGAATCCGACCGGAGCCGTTGGACCGCCAGGCCCTACCTTCGCGTTGACATTGGTCCGAGCGCAAGTGGTCGTTACCAAGTCAAGACCGAAGGGCGGACCCAGCTACCGGCAGAAGTCGGGGCGAACTACCGACAGAAGTACTGCCGGGCCCGGCGCTGTTTCGGCAACTGTCCGAAGACTGGGCGTAACCGTCGTACCTACGGTTGCCCCGAAGCGCGGGGGAGGAGACCAGATGCCCGACGGGTACGACGTGGTGGTGATCGGCGCCGGCATCATCGGTGCCGCCTGCGCGTACGCCTGTGCCCGGCGGGGCCTGTCGGTGGCGGTACTCGAACGCGGTGGCCTGCTCGGCGGCGCCACCGGCTCGGGCGAGGGGAACCTGCTGGTCTCGGACAAGTCGCCCGGTCCCGAACTCGATCTGGCGCTGCGCAGCAACCGGCTCTGGCAGCGGCTCGACGAGGAACTGTCCGACCGTTACGGCGACTTCGAACTCGAACGCAAGGGCGGCCTGATGGTCACCCGTACGCAGACCGGGCTGGCGGCGCTGAACGGGTTCGCGTCCGGGCAGGCGGCCGCCGGGGTGACCGTCGAGCCGGTCGACCCCGAGCGACTGCGGGACCTGGAACCGGGGATCACCGACGGGCTCGCCGGGGGTGTCCTCTACCCGCAGGACATGCAGCTGATGCCGGCGCGGGCAGCGGTTGTCCTGCTCGCCGCCGCCCGGGACGCGGGAGCCAGCGTACGGCTGCGTACCGAGGTCACCGGGGTCCGGCGGGACGGCACCGGCCGGGTGACCGGGGTGCTCACCACGGCCGGGATGGTCGCCGCCGGGCAGGTGGTCAACGCCGCCGGAGCCTGGGCGGGGCAGATCGCCGGGCTGGCCGGGGCGACCGTACCGGTCACGCCGCGACGCGGCTTCATCCTGGTCACCGAGCCGGTCGGGCAGCTGGTCCGGCACAAGGTCTACGCCGCCGACTATCTCGACAACGTCGCCAGCGGTGACTCCGACCTCCAGTCGTCGGCCGTGGTCGAGGGCACCCCGAGCGGCACCATCCTGATCGGCGCCACCCGCGAACTGGTCGGCTTCGACCCGACCCCCAACCCGGAGGCCGTACGCCGGCTGGCGCACAACGCGATCGCGCTGTTCCCGGTGCTGGCCCGGATCCGGGTGATGCGGCTCTACCACGGCTTCCGCCCGTTCTCGCCGGACCACCTGCCGGTGATCGGGGCCGATCCACGAGCCCCCGGACTGGTCCACGCGCACGGCCACGAGGGGGCCGGGATCGGCCTGGCCCCGGTGACCGGGGAACTGGTCGCCCAGGTGGTGCTCGGTGAGCCCCCGGAGCTGGACCTGCGCCCGTTCGACCCGACCCGGTTCGGCTCGGCCGAGGAGGTGGTCACGGATGTCGCCGCCTGACCGCCCGTCCACCGACCGTTTCGACATCACAGTCGACGGTGTCCGGGTTCCGGTCCGTACGGGGCAGACCGTCGCGGCGGTGCTGCTCGGAGCCGGTCGGCCGGTCACCCGGCTGACCCGGATGCGGGGCCGCCCGCGCGGGATCTTCTGCGGCATCGGTACGTGTTTCGACTGCCTGGTCGTCTGCAACGACGAACCGGGCGTCCGCTCCTGCCTGCGCCCCGTCGCCCCCGGCGACGTCATCCACACCGGCGGCGTCATCGAAACCGGCACCGCCGAACCGGCAACGGGGTCGGCGTCGGCAACGGGAACGGGGTCGACACCGGGAACGGCAACGGGGACGGCAACGGCAACGGGGGCCGGGGATGACTGACCCGCGGATCGCGGTGGTCGGTGCCGGGCCGGCCGGACTGGCCGCCGCGCTCGCCGCCGCCGACGGTGGCGCCGAGGTGACCGTGGTCGACCTGGGTGCGCTGCCGGGCGGGCAGTACCTGCGCCAACCGGCCGTCGTCGGGTTGCCACCGGCCCGGCACCCGGCCGCCGCCGACGCGCTGTTGCACCGCACCCGCGCCCATCCCCGGATCAGCTTCCTCCTCGGCCACCAGGTCTGGCAGGCCAGCGCCGACCCGACCCCGCACCTGGAGAACCGGGGCGGCCCCGGACTCACCCTGCGGCTGCTCGGGCCGGACGGGCCGGTCACGCTGCACCCGTCCGCGCTGGTGCTCGCCCCCGGCGGACACGACCGGGTGGTGCCGTTCCCCGGCTGGGACCTGCCCGGCGTGGTCACCGCGGGTGCCGCCCAGGCCCTGGCCAAGGGGCAGGGCGTGCTGGTCGGCCGGCGGGTGCTGGTCGCCGGTACCGGGCCGTTCCTGCTCACCGTCGCGGCCGGACTCGCCGACGCGGGCGCGGAGGTGGCCGGGGTGGTCGAGGCGTCCCGGATGAGCCGCTGGGGGCGGCACCTCGGCGCGATCGCCGGTGTTCCCGGCAAGCTTGGCGAAGCGGTTCGCTACCTGGGCGCGCTGCGCCGCCACCGCATCCCGATCTGGCCCGGCGAGGCCGTGACCATGGTCGAGGCGTACGGCGACCGGCTGCGGGCCACCGTCCGTCGGGTGGACGGCGGCTGGCGTGCCGGCCGGGTAACCCGGACGGTGGACGTGGACGCCGTCTGCGTCGGCCACGGCTTCACCCCGTCGGTGGAGTTGGCCGTCGCGCTCGGCTGCGCCACCCACCACGATCCGGCCGACGGCAGCCTCGTGGTCGACGTCGACGACAGCCAGGCGAGCACCGTACCGGGGGTCTTCGTCGCCGGTGAGGCGACCGGAGTGGGCGGCGCCGACCTGGCCCGACACGAGGGGACGCTGGCCGGGTTGGCCGTCCTGCACCGGTTCGGCCGGCTCGACACCGCCGCGTTCGTACGCGCCGCCGGCCCACTGCGCCGCCGGATCGACCGCCAGCGCCGGTTCGCCGCCGCACTGCACCGGGTCCATCCGGTGCCGGACGGCTGGACGCACTGGTTGCGGGCGGACACCGTGCTCTGCCGCTGCGAGGAGGTGACCGTCGGGCGTACCCGGTCCGACATCGCCGCGTACGGCATCGACGACCTGCGGGCACTCAAGCTGGTCACCCGGATCGGGATGGGCCGCTGCCAGGGTCGGATGTGCGGGCGGGCCGCTGCCTGCCTGCTCGGGCAGGTCAGCGGGCGGCCACAGCCGCTCGCCACCTTCGCCAACCGTCACATAGCCATGCCGGTGCCACTGGGCACCGTCGCCGAGGAAGGAACAACCCCGTGACAGCTCACAAGCCGTGGCAGGGCGTCGTGGTCGCCATTCCGACGCCGTTCCGCGACGATCTCTCCGTCGACTTCGACCGGTTGCAGGAGCATGTGCGCTGGTTGGCGGAGGAGGGCTGTCACGGTGTCACCCCGTGCGGCTCGCTGGGGGAGTACCAGAACCTCAGCGACGACGAGCGGGCCGACGTCGTACGGGCAACGGTGGAGGCGGCACCGGACGGGTTCGCGGTGGTCCCCGGTGTCGGCGGGTACGGCAGCCGTCAGTCCCGCCGCTGGGCCGAGCACGCCGCGTCGGTCGGTGCGGACGCCGTACTGGCGTTGCCGCCGAACACGTACGCCGCCCGTGATGCCGAGGTGGTGGCCCACTTCCGGGAGGTGGCCTCGGCCGGGCTGCCGGTGGTGGCGTACAACAACCCGTTCGACACCAAGGTCGACCTGACCCCGGAGTTGCTCGCCACCATCGCCGAGACCGACGGGATCGTGGCGGTGAAGGAGTTCAGCGGCGACGTACGCCGCCTGCACCGCATCCTCGACCTGAGCCCGCACCTCGACGTGCTGGCCGGGGCCGACGACGTGCTGTTGGAGCTGGTGGTGTGCGGGGCGAAGGGCTGGATCGCCGGTTTCCCGAGCGCCCTGCCGAAGCTGTCGGTGAAGCTCTACGAATTGGCCCGTGCGCAGAACCTGGCCGAGGCGCTCCCGCTCTACGCCGAACTGCACCCGATCTTCGGTTGGGACAGCCGGCCGGTGTTCGTACAGGCGATCAAGCTCGGGATGGAACTCGCCGGCCGGTACGGCGGCCCCTGCCGCCCGCCGCGCGGCCCGCTCTCGGCGGAGACCGAGGCCCAGGTCCGCAAGGACATGGCCCGCGCGCTCGCCGTCAGCGGTGATTCGGGTGCGTAGCCGGATGGTGTTGCACGCGGTCGACTCGCACACCGAGGGGATGCCGACCCGTGTCATCACCGGCGGCGTCGGGGTGCTGCCGGGGGAGACGATGTTCGACCGCAAGCGCCTGTTCGAACAGGACCGGGACGGCCTGCGTCGGCTGCTGATGCAGGAGCCGCGCGGCCACCCGGCGATGTCCGGCGCCATCCTGCAACCGCCGACCCGGCCGGACGCCGACTTCGGGGTGCTCTTCATCGAGGTCTCCGGCCTGCTGCCGATGTGTGGTCACGGCACGATCGGGGTGGCGACGGTGCTGGTCGAGACGGGCATGGTGCCGGTGGTGGAGCCGGTGACCACGGTCCGGCTGGACACCCCGGCCGGGCTGGTCACCGTCGACGTGGCGGTCCGCGACGGGCGGGCGGCGGCGGTCACCATCCGCAACGTACCGTCGTTCCTGCTCGCCGCCGACCAGGTGGTCGAGGTGGGTGACGACATCGGCCCGGTCCGGTACGACATGGCCTTCGGCGGCAACTTCTACGCCATCGTGGAGGCCGAGTCGCTGGGTCTGCCGATCGAGCCGGCCACGGTGCCGGAGCTGATCCGCCGGGGCATGAAGATCATGGCGGCGATCGACGAGCAGGCGCCTCCGGTGCACCCCACCAATCCGGAGATCAACGACTGCCGGCACGTACAGATCGTCCAGGCCGGAACCGACGGCGCCGACGCGCGCAACGCGGTCGTGATCCACCCCGGCTGGGTGGACCGGTCGCCGTGCGGAACCGGCACGTCCGCGCGGATGGCCCAGCGGCACGCTCGTGGCCTGCTCGACCTGGACACCGACTTCGTCAACGAGTCGCCGATCGGCACCCGGTTCACCGGCCGGCTGACCGGCACCACCACGGTCGGCGACCTGCCCGCGGTGCTTCCCTCGGTCACCGGCCGGGCCTGGATCACCGCCACCGCGCAGTACCTGCTCGACCCGGAGGACCCGTTCCCCGAGGGCTTCCTGATCTGAGTACGGGAGGGGCCCCTGTCATCGCCACACGTTGTGCAGGGGCACCATTCAGTCACCGGGCCGGTACCAACCGAGCAGGCACGTCCGACGCGGCTACCGTCGGCACCGACGTCGCGCCGCCGGCCGGCCGGCCGCAGTGCAATTGCGGTAGGTCTGCTACGCAGGTTCAAGCGATGGTGGTGGGCTCGGGAACGCCCTCGACTCGTCGGCGGCGCTGTTGCCGTTCCCGCGCGTCGGCGGCGCGGCCCCAGCGGGTCCGGCTCCACGGCTTCACCACGGACAGGATGGTGGCGGCCCACAGGGCGAGCGTGAACCCGGCCAGGCAGGCCGTCAGGGCGATCCCGGTCCCACCCGGCTCGCCGGCCGGGTCGGCCGTACGCAGGGAGAGCTCGTCCGCCAGCGCGCTTTCGACCGTGCCGGCCACCAGCGGAATGCTGACCGAGATGGCGAACTTGACGATCACCCACCAGTACCGGACGAGGCCCCACTTCGTGCCGAGCGACACGACCACGCCGGTGATGATCGACAGGAACATCGACGGAATCGCGACCGCCTGATCGACGACGTGCAGCAACTCGTACGCGCCGTGTCGCATCGCGGGCGAGGCGGCGGTCGTGCCGACGATTGCCAGCACGGTCATGGTGAGACCCACACCGAGCCATCCGACGCTGAACCCGACGTGCAGAACAAGCCAGATCTTGCGGGTCCGGGGCGACATTCGGGGGAACTGTGGCCGGCTCAGCGCCAGGATCGTCAACGACAGCGGGATGCCGAGCAGAGCGATCAGGACCGGGATGCTGAATACGAACTGTAGTGGCGCCATGACCAGGTGTAGGACGATCGTGACCTGGCGACCGCGCTCCGGTCCGCGTAACGCGGCTGACACCGACAACCCGGCAGCCAGCGAGTAGCCGACGAGGGCCGCCGTCCGGAGCACGCCGGAGCCGGAGCCGTTCAGGAGCAGCACGACGTTCAACAGGGCGAAACACGTGAAGGCCCAGTGCAGTATCGCGGCCGGCGCAGGGGTGGCGTCACGGCCGGTCGCGATGCGGGGACCAGATGGCATGTCGGGATGCATGCTCGAAAACTAGGTTCGCCCGAGCTGCGCGACATCGGTCGATGTGTTCCGAAACGGTGGTCAATAGTCGGCTGACGCGGCGACGGGCACTACTTTCGGTTGAATCCGACGGTGGAGGCGCAGTGCCGCCGACCTCCGTAGACTTCCGGCATGGGGCTCGGTCAGCGCCGCGTCGTTGACGTGCTACTCGCCGCGGTCTGCGTACTCGCCGGTGCCTGGGATGGTCTCCAGTCCGGCCTCTTCAACGGCTCACCGCTCGTCGACGAGCGGGCGCCGCTGGCGGTCAACGTGGCACTCGGGATACTTACCGGCCTCACCGTCCTGGTCCGGCGCAGTCGTCCGGTGCTGCTGTACGTCTGTGCCCTGCTGAGCTGGGGCGTCGTGGGCGCCTACCCGGCCCTGCTGGTGGCGCAGTTCTCCGTCGGCGCCCATGTCCGCTCCGCCTGGAGTCGGGTCGTACTCACGGCCGCCATGCTGGTCGTCGTGACCGGGCCGCTGTGGCGGGTGGGCGGTGGTGACGGGGCCGTACCGCTCAGCTTCGCGCTCTGTATCGTGCCCGTGCTGGTCGGTCTCTATCTGACGTCCCGTCGGGAGTTGTTGGCCAGCCTGGAGGAGCGCGCCCGGCGCAACGAGCGCGAGGAGCGGCTGCGGATCGACCAGGCCCGCGCCGAGGAGCGGGCCCATCTCGCCCGGGACATGCACGACGTGGTCACCCATCGGGTGTCCCTCATGGTGCTGCACGCCACGGCGCTGGAGTCGGCGCAGGGGCGGGACGCGATGGCGATCGCGGGCCAGATCCAGGGCATCGGTCGCACCGCGCTGGAGGAGCTCCGTACGCTGGTCGGAGTCTTGCGCGACGGCGCCGCCGCGCCGCTGCGACCGCAGCCGGGGATCACCGATCTTGAGGAACTGGTCGCCTCCTCGGCGGCGCTCGGCCTGGCGGTCGAGTTGAGAATCGAGGACGGACTACGGGCGCCTGCCCTGGTGGAGCACGCGGTCTACCGGGTGGTCCAGGAGGCTCTGACCAACGTGCACAAGCACGCCGGCGACGCCCGGACCACGGTCACCGTCGCCTCGGACGGTGACGGCCTGCTGCTGGTCGTCGCCGACGGCGGCAGCACTCCGACGCCGGACGTGGCTGCCGGCGGCGGGCACGGGCTGCTCGGAATCTCCGAACGTGTCCGGTTGATCGGTGGCACGCTCCGCACCCGGCGGCTGCCCGGAGGCGGATTCGAGGTGCGGGCCAGGATGCCGATGGCGGCGATGGCGAGGGAGGTCCCGCGATGATCCGGCTGCTGATCGTCGACGACGAGTGGATGGTCCGCGCCATGCTGCGCACGATCATGTCGGCCTACGACGACATCGACGTCGTGGGTGAGGCCGGGAACGGGGACGAGGCGGTGCGGCAGTCGCACGCGCTGCGCCCCGATGTGGTGCTGATGGACATCCGGATGCCCCGCGCCGACGGCCTCACCGCCACCGCCACACTGTCCCGGTTCGCGGTGCCGCCGAAGGTCGTCGTCCTGACCACGTTCGATCTCGACGAGTATGTCCAGAGTGCGCTGCGGCACGGCGCGGTCGGGTTCCTGCTCAAGGACGCCACCGCCGACCAGATGGCCGCCGCTGTGCGCAGCGCCGCCGCCGGGGATGCCATGCTGTCCCCGCAGGTCACCCGCAAGCTGCTGCACCGGTTCGCCGAGCCGGCCAGCCCCCGCCGCGCGGACGCCGCCCGCCGGTTGAAGGTGCTCACGGACAAGGAGCGGGAGGTCCTGGTGGCCCTCGGTGAAGGGTTGACCAACAGTGACATCGGTCGGCGGCTGCACCTGAGCGAGGCCACCGTGAAAAGCCATGTCAGCCGGCTCCTCGCCAAGCTGCAACTGACCAACCGGGTGCAGGCGGCGATCCTGGCGCATCACGCCGGTCTGGTGAACTGAGCGCCGTCCGCGCCCGGGGCCGGTCAGAAGGTGCTGATGTCGAACCGGGTCGCCCTGGCGCTCACCGGGCCACGACTGATCTCGTTGCCGTCGATGTCGAGCGCCCGGTACGTGCCCTCGCTGGTCAGCCTGTCGCCGTCCACCCGGGCGTGGTGCAGTGCCCGAACCTCGCCGTTGTAGCGGTGTGGCAGCCCCTTCAGGTCGTCCGGCAGCACCTGCCACAGCGTGAAGGTGACCGTACGCCGTCCGGTGGCCTCCCACCGCCCGGTGGCGATGTGGATACCCTCCGCGAACGACAGGAAGAAGCCGCCGGGCAGGAAGGTGAACAGGCCGATTTCCTCCTCGTGCGGCAAGGTGACCACACCGCGCCAGGTGCCCAGCACCGGGCTGCCGGACACCCCGTGGCCGGTCGGGGCCGCCTCGGCCGCGCTCACCGTGGCACCGAGCCCGAACGCGCCGACCCCGGCGCCCGTACCGACGGCACGTCGCAGAAATCGCCTGCGGTCAATCTGACCTTTCATGGGAAACACCTCACGGATCGCTCGTACGGATTGGACCGAGAACGACCGTACGGCGGTGGTCCGCCCCTCCACATCGATCGTTGGAGTGCGAATCCATCTGTCCCGCCCCGCCCTTCGACTGAGCCGGTCGGCCGAACCCCAATTTCTCAGTCGGCGTGGCCCACCGCCACGATGTTCGCCGCCCATCGAGCGCCGGCCGCGACGAGCGTGGGCAACTCCCGAGGAACGTTCAGGCCGGTGATCCCGTCGATGGATACCCACTTTGCGTCGGCCACCTCGTCCACCTTGGCGGTGAGTGCGCCGGGCCGGGAACGGCACACATAGACGAAGTCAATGTGCCGATGTAACCCGTCCCGCGAGTCGGCAACGTCCATCTCGATGATCGCGAACGGCGTGACGATGCTCCGCACCGCTGGATGCTCGAACGAGGGCCTGCCGACGAGGTCGACGTCGATGCTGGTCTCCTCGCGAGCCTCCCTGGCGGCGGCCTCCGCCGGGTCCTCGTTCGGGTTGACGTGCCCACCCGGATACAGCCACAACCCGGACCTGCGGTGATGGACGAGAAGCACCTGATCCCCGCCGTTGAGCACGATGGCGGATGCGGTGTTGTGCCGAACAGTCATGTCACATGCCCTCACAGCAGATAGATCCGGGTCGGGGTGCCGTCCGGTGCGGCGACCGTGAGTTGCCCGTCCGGGGCGAGATCGTGCAGCAACGCTGCCAGCCGGATCGCGCGGTTCACCGCGTCGGTGCGGTTGGTGCCCTGGTCGTTGGCGAATTCCGTCAACGCGGCGTCGGCAACACTCGTCAGGTTGACCGTGATCTTGACGAGTCGGGGCCGGTCGGATCCGGTCATCGCCGGGGGCCCGACGGCCAGCCGAGGAACCGGGTGTAGAGACCACGGCGAGGCACATTCGGAGCGTTCCGGGCCAGGTCGTCGAGCGCCTGGACGTACTGGGTGGCAAGGTACTGGCAGAGTCCGACCCGGTTGTTGACGAATTCCGCCAGCAGCGCGAGTCGAGCCGGACTGCACGGCCACGCCGCAGCGCAGACCCGACACCGCCAGGTCGGCCGCATCGGCAGGTGCAGTCGTTTCTGCGTACGGCGACGAGCGGTCACGCCGGATCGCTCGGGTCATGTCGTGCGTGCCCCGAGACCTCGGCTGCGAATCGCGTCCGTCGAGCTGTGGCGACCGGGGCGTCGTATCGGCGTCCCCGGTTCGCGGGAAGGTTGTGGCTCGCCGGGACGGGCTGCGGCTCGGGAGCCGTTTCGCGGATCGCGTCTACCGAGGGCTCGGACTCGACCCCGGCCAACACTTCCTGTCTCGACTCGATCTCCTTCGTCAGGGATTTCGGATCGAAGGTCATCGTCGGCTCGTAGTCTCCACTGAAGATCATCGGAGTGCCTTTCCTGGTATCACGCTTCGTATCCCGACGAGTGCCGGAGTCACCATCAGAGCCAACAGGCTGAGTGACCTGGGCGGCTAGGTGTCACGATGGGACAACCGATCGTCACCACCACCTGTCACCTGTGTCATGAGTGGGGAAAGATGGGCTGATGGTCTACCCGGAGTCCCCGCGCGACGATCGGCCGAGCTGGGCCCGCCGGCTTCGGTCGGAGCGGCAAGCCCGTGGCTGGTCCCAGGGCGACGCCGTGGCCGCGCTGCGGGCACACAGCGACAGGAGCCTTCCCGGCAGCGCCAGCCTTCTCCGGAACTGGAAGCGGTGGGAGGCCGGCGAGGCGGAGCCCGACGGGTTCTACAAGCCGCTGTTGGCGGCCACCTTCAGCACCGTGACCGCCGCACTCTTCCCGCGACAGGGCGGGGCGGACGTCGAGGCGCAGCTCGTGGCGAGCACTGGAATGGATACCGTCGAGCTTCTTTCTCGGTTGCGCGCCTCGGATGCTTCGGCGAGCACCATCGATGCGCTCGAGATCACCACAGAACGGTTGAGCTGCGAATACTCCCATGTGCCGTCCGGTGAGCTGTTGGTCGAGGGGCGTGAGTGGCTTCGGCGACTCGTATTGCTTCGCGACGGACGGCTTACGCTCGCCCAGCACCGGAAGGTGCTGTCTCTGGCCGGTCGGGTCGCACTGTTGGTCGGGTGTGTCGAATACGACATGGGGGAGATTCGGTCTGCCGAGGCGACTCGCCGAGCCGCTCTCGCGCTCGGTAACGAGTGCGCCGACAGCGACATCGTCGGCTGGGCGCACGAGATGCGCAGTTGGTACGCACTTACTCAGGGTCAGTATCGGGCGGCGGCCGCAGCGGCGGAAACGGGCCTGGCCGCCGTCGGTCCGAGCCACAGCGTTGTTGTCCAATTGGCCGCGCATCAGGCCAAGGCGTGGGCTCGCCTCGGTGACCGACGTCGGGTGAGCGCGGTCCTCGAACGGGGGCGGACCGTGTTGGAGGCGCTACCGTACCCGGACAATATCGACAACCACTTTGTGGTCGACCCGTCGAAGTGGGATTTCTACACCATGGACTGCTATCGGCACGTGGGCGAAGACCAACTTGCCAAGGCGTACGCGGAAGAGGTCATCCGCTCCTCGACCGGTGCCGACGGTCGCGTTCGGAGACCGATGCGGGTGGCCGAGGCTCATGTCACGCTCGGAGTCGTCGCCGCCCGCGATGGTGACCTGGAGGCCGCGCTCTCTCAGGGACGCAGGGCGCTCGCCGGTGCTCGCCGCTCTCTGCCTTCGCTTTCCATGTATACCCGCGAACTGGTCGATGCCCTGGTCGAGCGGTTTCCAGGTGAGTCGATGGTTGAGGAATATACGGCGGAGTTGCGGGCGCTCTTCGCATACGACGGAGTTGGCGGCCGATGAACGGCAGGATCAGGACGTTGGGTGTCGGGCGTTGGTCTGGTGTGACCACCGGCCCGTACGCCGGAAGTGGTCTTCGAGGTCGGCCCGGCGGGCCTCCATGAAGTAGCCGGTGACCGAACGCCCGTCCTTGCGCGCGTAGTCGTGCTGGCGCCCGTACTCCCGGAAGCCGAGGCGCTCCCAGAGCCGCCTCGGGCCGTCGTCACGCACTTCGAGGGTGAGGATGTCGCAGCCCATTTCGGCGGCCACCCGGAGAGCCTCCCCGAAGCCGGCGGCGAGAAAGCGGTTCCGGTAGTCCGGATGGATCACGCAGCGTCGCAGGTCCACGATGTGCCGGCGCCCGGGCTGCGGCGCCTGGGCGAGCGTGACCATTCCGATGATGTGTCCATCCTCGGTGCGGACGGCCATCAGTTTGACCGCGCCCCGACGCAGGTCGTCGTTGAAGGACCGCATCAGCGCGAGTCCTTCCTCGTCGTTGAGCGGTTCGTTGAAGCCGAGGTTCCGTTCCCGGAGGGCCACGCCGTTCATCAGGTCGAGTATTTCGCGCATCTCCCCGTCGGAGAGCACCTTCGGCCACTCGTACCGCACGGAGTCTCCCGGTGTCATCAGCTGTTGGCCGAGTCGGGCCGGGTCGCGTGGGGGCACGCGGACAGCGGGTCGTCCTGACGGACGAAGTTGGGCCGGACGTCGAAGTCCGGCGCGTCGAACGTCCGGTGGAATGCCGGTGTCGTGCTGCTCGACAGCGGGGGATTGACCCAGGACCAGTCGGTCGGCACCGTACGCCCCAGCCGCTCCTCCCGTTCGACGTACTGCACGAAGTGGCGGGCTGCGGTGTGGTGGTCGTACATGCGCACGCCGGCCCGCTCGAAGCTGCTCAGAACGGCATAGGTGAGCTCGATCAGGGCCCGGTCCTTCCACATCGTACGATCGCCGGAGGTGTCGAGCCCCATTTTCTCGGCGACGATCCGCAGCTTGTTGTACCGGTCCTCGTCGCTGAAATTCCGGGCACCGATCTCGGTGCTCAGGTACCAGCCGGTGAAGGGTGCGCAGGTGTAGGTGAGACCGCCCAGTTCAAGTGCCATGTCGGAGAGCGCGGGATTGGCGTACCATTTCAGCCCGAGTTCCTCGAACCACGGCAGGTCCGGATGGTCGATCGGAACTTCGAGTGCGGTGTCGGGCGGGACGTCGTACCATTTCACCCCGTCGTCGGGGGTCGTGACGACGAGTGGCAGTAAATCGAACGGGGTGCCCGCGCCCTGCCAGCCCAGACGCTGGACCTGATCGGTGAGGTCGGCGGTCGCCGGGTCACCGACGATGCTTCCGTCGGGCTGGCGGTACCCGGCATAGCGGAGCAGGTGTGGATTGGATATTTGTATCGTGTCGCCATTTGGTGTACGGGGTGGAAACACCGATATAACCGCTTCTATCTTTCCGGCGTTGGTCGAGGTGCGGACGTGCTCCCAGCACGCTTCCGCGATGCTGTCCGCGCTCGTGCGGTCGCGGAAGTCGAGGAGTTTCAGTGACCGCCAGTGCATGCGCCCCACGCAGCGGGCATGGTTGCGCCAGGCGAGGCGGGCGCCGATGAGCAGCTCGTCGACGGTGTGCGTGTAGGTGCCCGTCTCCTCGATGTCGCGCAGCACCTGCGCCCGACGTTCCGGCGGTACGTGCGAAAGCTCGGGCAGACCGAAGAAGTGTTCCGCGCCTTGGCGTACCTCGTCGGTCCGGTTCGTGGAGGTGGTCGACGGTGTTGTACTGGCGGCCTGCTCGGCGGAAGTGGACACTGATCTCCTCAGGCAAGTACTGCCGTGCTCGGGAATCAAGACCGGAAAAGCCTCTCGGGGCAATGCCACAAATGGCAGTGCCCTTATTGCTTCCCTTGTCTTCGGGTGTCAGGCGTCACATGCTGCTGCACAGGTTAATGTGATGGTCGACGATGGACAAGGTCAAATTTTGCCTGAGATGTGGATCACAGTCCCCTTCGGCTGGGTGCGCTTGACATGCTCTAATGTAGACACTGGTCTGTCGTGCACGTGGATTTGTGCGCGCGAGCGGGAACGGAAAATCGTCGGCTGGCGTGCCACCTTTGGTCCGATTTCGACAAATTTGTTGTTCTGGCTGTGCCTGATTGGCGCGAACACTGTAGGCCAGTGATACGCGTCAATTCGGGCGATCACCAACAAAGCATGTCACTCCATCCGATGCCAAGGGGCACATATGCCTGCCGGTCAAGCACTGCCAAGCTTCGAAGTCGACGTTCCGGAGCGCGCCAGGGTGGCCATCATTCGCGCCGCACACGATCTGGTCCGCGTGGGAGCGCGGGGAGAGAACGTTCTCCGGCAGCCGCATTGGCGGTTGCCCCAGGCCCTTGCCGCGACACTTCGCCGTACGCTCGCCCCGCCCCTACTGGCGCGGGGGTTCGCGCTGGTGCCCGGACTGTTCGACGACCTGGACGATCCCGGACCGACACCGGCGCGGTGGGCCGAGGCCGACCCGGAGCGGACCGCCGCCCTCGACGTGGCACTGGCGCTGGTCGCCGCGGCGCTGGGTCGCGTCTTCGGCTGGGCCAACCAGCAGGCGGGGCGATTCGTCCACAACATCCTGCCGAGCCCGGAACACAGCCACGCCCAGGTCGGCGCGAGCAGCACCGTGCCGCTCGAATGGCACACCGAGGACGCCTTCCATCCCGAGCGGGCCGATCTGCTGCTACTGGCCTGCGTCCGTAACCCGGACCTGATCGGCACCCGGTTGGCCGGGATCCGCGACGCGGCGGTCACCGGTGCGGATCTGGCGCAGCTCGCCCGCCCCCTCGTGGCGATCGAGCCGGACGACAGCTACGGCGCCGACGCGTCGACCGGGGCCGCAGCGGTGGGCATGCCCACGATCTGGAACGGCCCGGCGGGCCGGTGTGTCCGCTACGACCCGTCGTACACCCGGTTGATGACCGACGACGCGGGGTTCGTCGCGGCCTTTCGGCGGCTCGGCGGCACATTCGAGGAGTGCGGCCGAACCCTGGCTCTCGGGCCGGGCGATCTGCTCGTGGTGGACAACGACGCGATGGTGCACGGGCGGGTCGCCTTCCGCGCCCGGTACGACGGCACCGACCGGTGGCTCAAGCGGGTGCTGGTCCGGTCGGCGCGGACACGCACGGAGGGCGAGCGGCAGGAGCACGGCTACCACCAGAATCCGGTGTACCCGGACGATTCGGGCCCGATCCACCGCTTCCCGTGACCGGGGCTCCGGACCGGGATGGGTCTAGAGGATGACCTGGCCCGCCTCCAGGCGGGCGATCGCGGTCCGGACCGCCGCGACGAAGCTCCAGAACAGCGGCGTGGTGGTGTTCTTGCGTTGGGCTCGGGTGTTGACCTCGAACATCGCCAGCCGCAGCGGGGTGGTGAGCTCCAGTTGACCGCCGGCCCCGAGCAGGGTGCGGTTGGCGATGTTGTCGGGGTGGTTGCCGTTGAGCGAGTCGTGGTCGACCGCGTCGATCGCCTGGAACCCGGCGGCGGTCAGCTCCTCCAGCAGGTACTGCTTGAACGTGTTGTTCCGGCCTCCGACCAGCAGCGCGGCGGTGCCGTCCGGTACACCGGCCTGGGACGGGGTGCAGCCGTGCAGGCCCAGCGCGTTGAGCGCGCCCGCGCAGAGGGACCGGGCGATTCCGTCGTCGCAGTGCGAGGACGTGACGTGCAGTTCGCCGTTGTCGGAGGCCCGCAGCCCCTCGAACAGCCAGTAGTCGTGGGTGGTGCCGCCGCCCGGGGTGACCGCGAGACTGGCCGGGTGGTAGCCGGCCATGGCCAGGCACAACTCCGAGGTGCCGACCTCGATCCCGCCACCGTGCGGGGCGAGGACCGTGGTCTTCGCGAACGGATACCGCTGGGACAGGCCGTCGTCGAGGTAGTGGTGCCGTTGGTGGCGGCGCCCGTAGTCGACCCCCTCGACCAGGTCGCGGTCCGCGTAGAGGGCGGTGTTCGACGGGTACGCGTCCGCGGCGCTCGCCGCGGTGGAGGTGAGAACCTGCACGGCGGGTACGGCCAGGGTGACCATGGCGAGGAGGTTCCGGCGGCTCGCGGCGATCACGGGTGTCCTTCCCCTCGTCGGCCGGCCCGCTGCCGACGATCACCGCGACCCTAGCCGAGATAGCGGCCCGCCGATGCCCCGTTGATCAAGCCATCGACCGTTGCCGAGCCGCCCCGACACGGCGTCGAACAGGCGGCCCTCGATGCTCATTCACCTGTCGAAAGCCGCTGGTTGACCTGCCGACATCTGCACGGTGACCGGGAAGTGGCGAGGCTTCTACATTCGTTGCGCGGCGCGGACCCTTCGGGGGCGCCCGGCCACTTCGGCGCCTCCCGCGTCGAACCCCCGCGACGAAGGGCGACTACATGCACCTTCCGTTCAACAAGAGAAACGCACGGCGCTCCATCCTGGTCGCCGCGGTCACGTCCGCACTGGTCGTCTCCGTGGCAACCAGCGGCGCGTCGGCGGCTCCGGCCAACCCGGCCGGCGGCACCGGGCCCTTCCAGGTGCTCGACCCGCAGAACTGGGAAAACCCGGACACGATGACCTGGGACGACTACAAGGCCGCCCCGGGCACCAACTGGGCCGACCCGAACGTGCGCGGCTCGGTCCGTAACTTCAAGATCGCGCTGGTCACGCTCGACTACGTCGACCAGCCGTTCGTGGTCACCCAGCGGGCCCGGTCGTCGGTCTTCGGCAACCCGCAGGCGAGCGCGGCGAACATCCCGCGTGAGCAGGTGCCGCAGTTCTACCAGGATTTCCTGAACAAGCCGAACGACCTGAACAAGGGTCACACCCTGCACGAGTACTGGATGCAGGACTCCAACGGCCGGTACGGCGTTGACCTGTCCGGGTTCGGCCCGTACCAGATGCCGGCGAAGTCGTACCAGTACGGCATCACCAACGACATGAACCCGGGCATGTGCCCCGGCGGCGAGACCTGCAACCGCAACATCCGTACCGATGGTCTGGGCGCCTGGCGCGCGGCCGTCGGCGACGAGGTCGCGGACTCGTTCGAGCTGGTCTTCATCCTCGGTGCCGGTCAGGACGAGTCGTCGACCTGGCAGGAATTCGGCCAGATGATGTTCCAGACCAAGGAGGACGTGCCGGACGCGTGGGGCCCGCCGGACCCGGCGATGCCCAACTACGCCAAGACCCGGTACGTCGACTGGACCTCGTGGAAGTCGGCGGCGACCATCTGGCCGAACGCCGGTGGCGGCTCCTCCACCCAGGCGGAGAGCTCCGGCATGGGCGTGTACGCCCACGAGCTGACGCACCTGCTCAGCATCGGTGACAACTACAACAACCCGTACGGCACTCCGTTGCGCCGGGCGTACACCGGTATCTGGAGCATGATGTCGCGCGGGTCGTTCAACGGCCCCGGTGGTCCGCACACCCGTTGGCAGATCCCGCCGGTCAACGGCGGTTCGATGGGCTCCCTGCACACCGTGCGGGACAAGCTCAAGATCGGTCTGCTCGGCGAGGAGCACGTGCTGCGGCTGTCCCGCGAGGCGCTGGCCTCGTCCGGGATCGTCGTGGCCGAGATCAAGGCGCGTGCCGTCGACGCCGGCCCGAAGGGTCTGACCGGCATCAACATCGCGCTGAACAAGGATCTCCAGCCGGCCTGCAACACCAGTACCGACCCGCTCTGCGACGGTGGCAACTTCAACAACTACACCGTCGAGGTCGTCGACCGGATGGGTGCGGACTCGTTCACCCCGGACAGCGGCGTACTGGTCAGCAAGACCAAGAACGCGGACAGCTCGCCGTTCCAGTGGGTCGTGGACGCGAACCCGCAGGACATCGACATGATCGATTTCTACCAGCCGAACGGCACCCCGCAGAAGATCACCATGGGTGACTACCGGCAGCTCTCGGACGCGCTGTTCCACGCCGGCACCAACTCCGGCAGCGAGTTCGAGTACGTCGACGGCCCGAACCGCCTGCACTTCTACGTCCTGGACATCAAGCGCAACGCGGACGGCATCCTGTCGTACACCGTCGCGGTCCAGTCGCTGGACGGCAACGGCGGGCCGAGCGCCCACGGTGTCAACCTCGGCAAGGGCGAGGTGACCAGCGCCGGTGCGCCCACCAAGAAGGGCGTCACCTGCTCGTTCGACCTGACCAACACCGGGACGTACTCGGCCGGCGGTCAGCAGCACCCGGAGGACGCGGCCGCGTACCTCAAGTCCGACGTCTACCGGCTCTCCACCGAGGTCGCCGGTAAGGGCTGGCGCTCCGAGCTGCCGAACGCACTCGCCACCGCCCAGTTCGGCAAGTCCACCACGGTCAAGGTCTCGGTTGCCGCCAACAGCGACGCCGCCGCGACCGGGTTCGTGAAGCTGACCGCCACCTCGGTCAGCGACCCGAGCAAGACCGTCACCAAGCAGTGCCGGGTCGAGAAGTCCTGACCGATCGTCAAGACTGATCACCGGAACTGACCACCGGACGGGGGGGGGGGGGGGGGGGGGGGGGGGGGGGACGTAGGGAACAACCCGGGAACCACACACCGCCGGGAAGAG
>NZ_JBVJHT010000006.1:1577-143202 GCF_055586685.1 Micromonospora sp. NPDC049529 | reverse complement strand
CCCTCCCTCACCCTCCCCCCCATCCCCCCGACCCCCCCCCCCCCCCCCCCCCTCCCCCCCCCCCTCCCGCCTGCCCCCCGCAACCCCCCCCCCCTCCCTCCGTTCCTCCCCCCCCCCCCCCCCCCCCCCCCCCCCCCCCCCCCGTCCGGGCACCAACACCTGCGAGGAGAGACCATGCGGCGACCGACCATCGGGTACGCCCGGCCGGCGGCGCTCGCGCCGTTGCTGCTCGGCGCCCTCCTGGCCGGAACCGGGCTGACCGCCTGCTCGGACGAGCCGGAGGCGACCTCCGCCCTGACCGTTCGGGTGTTGGTCCGGGACATCAACATCCGCGAGGAAGGCATCGACTGTGCCGGAACCGGTCCGTACCTGTTCATCCACAACAGGGCGGCGTACCGGATCGTGGACGGCGACGGCGAAACGCTGACCGACGGCAAGCTGCCGCCCGGCACCTCGGTACGCACCTTCCAGGAGGATCTCGAAGTGGCGCGCATCCCCACCTACTGCGAGTTCGCCATCCCGGTCAACGTGCCCAAGCGGGACCGATACCGGCTGGTGGTCGACGATCGCGCCCCGATCGACCTCACCGCCAACAACGACGAGGGACCGGCGCTGGTCGCCGTGGTGCCGTCGTGAGGCGAATCTTCCGTACGGCGCCGACCGGCCCGGCATCGCGTACGGCGCTGTTGCCCGCGCTGCTGGTCGTGGCCGCGCTCGCGCTCGGCGCCTGCTCCGGTCCCGCCGATGAGTCCGCCGTCGGGGAATCCTCCGCCCCGGCGGCGGCTGCCGGCGGCGCCGGCACCCTGCCCGGCCCGGTGCCCGGCGGGCTGGCCCTGCGCCCGGCCCCGTCCGGTGCGCCCGGCGCACCCGCGTTCACCGGCACCCTCACCGACGGCACCCCGCTGACCGCCGCGAACCTCTGGGCCGACCGCCCGGTGGTGCTGCTCTTCTTCAGCTCCTGGTGCACCATCTGTGTCGAGCGCCAGAACGCGCTCAGCGAGCTTGCCCGCAGCTACCGCGACCGGGTGGTCTTCGTCGGCGTGGTCAGCGAGGACGAGCCCGCCGATCTGGAGACCTACCTGCGCGAGCACCGGGTCGAGTTCCCGGTGGTCTTCGACCGGGAACAGACGATCTGGCAGTCGTACGCGGTCCGTGAGCCACCGGCCGTGGCGATCGTGGCCAAGGGCGGCGCGTTGCTGCGCGGCTGGCCGGGCGGTCTCGACGCCACCGCGCTCGACGCCAGACTGCGCGAGTTGGTCATCGCCGGCTGAGGGATCGTTCCGAATCGAGCCGGTGTTGCCGAGGGCGCACTAGCGATACAGCTGAGGGTGGAGGGAACGCGGTGGAGTCGACCGGTTTCGACCAGGGGATGGATCCGCAGACGGGGGCGGCGGTCGGTGCCCCGGTGGCGCACAGCTCCGCCGGGCAGGTGGACCGGATCGGCCGGATGGCCGCCGCGGCGGCGCCCGTACTGGCGGCGCTGTCGCCGTTCGAGCGGGCCGGGCTGCTGCGTGCCGTCGGGGCGGCGCTGGAGCACGCCCGTGACGAACTGGTCGCACTGGCCGACCGGGAGACCGGGCTCGGTCCGGTCCGGCTGGGCGGCGAGTTGACCCGTACCACCGTGC
This sequence comes from Micromonospora sp. NPDC049529, assembly GCF_055586685.1. Classification (NCBI taxonomy): domain Bacteria; kingdom Bacillati; phylum Actinomycetota; class Actinomycetes; order Micromonosporales; family Micromonosporaceae; genus Micromonospora; species Micromonospora sp. NPDC049529. The sequence continues at coordinate 141,577 of NZ_JBVJHT010000006.1, read as the reverse complement.
AGTTGGAGTTCTTCGCCGACGCCGTGGAGGAGGGATCGCTGCTGGAGGCGGTGGTCGACCCGGCCGATCCGGGAGCCCGACCGGCGCCCCGACCGGACCTGCGCCGGATGCTGGTGCCGCTGGGGCCGGTGGCGGTCTTCGCCGCCAGCAACTTCCCGTTCGCGTTCTCGGTCGCCGGTGGCGACACGGCCAGCGCTCTCGCCGCCGGCTGCCCGGTCGTGGTCAAGGCGCACCCCGGACACCCTCGCCTGTCCGTCCTCAGCGGACGCATCGTGGCCGACGCGCTCACCGCCGCCGGTGCGCCGCCGGGATCGTTCGCCGTGGTGCACGGGACCGAGGCCGGGCGGGCCCTGGTCAGCCATCCGGCTATCCGGGCGGTCGGCTTCACCGGCTCGGAGGCCGGCGGCCGGGCCCTGCTCGACCTGGCGAACGCCCGCCCCGACCCGATCCCCTTCTACGGCGAGCTGGGTTCGCTGAACCCGACCGTCCTGACCCCGGCCGCGATCGGCGCCCGCGCGGCGGAACTGGCGGCCGGCTTCGTCTCCTCGTTCACCATGGGCGCCGGCCAGTTCTGCACCAAACCCGGCCTGCTGTTCCTGCCGGCGGGCCACGGATTGGAGCCGGCGCTGCTCGACGCGCTCCGGGGCGCCCCGGTCGGCCCACTGCTCAACTCCCGGATCCGGGACGGCTACACCGCCATCGCCACCGCCCTGGCCGGGGTGGAGGGCGTACGCGAACTCACCGGACCGGACGACGCGCAGCGTGCCGGCTACCGGGTGCCGGCGCGGTTGTTCGCGGTTTCCGTACCGGAGCTGCTGGCCCGGCCGGACGAGCTGCTGGCCGAGTGCTTCGGCCCGGCCGCCCTGCTCGTCGAGTACGCCGACCCGGCGCAACTGCTGGCGGCGCTGGCGGTCCTGCCCGGCAGCCTGACCGCGAGCCTGCACGCCGAACTCCCCGCCGACGAGGGGCTGGCCCGGCATCTGGTGGAGGTGTTCACCGCCCGCGCCGGCCGGGTCATCTTCAACGGCTGGCCGACCGGGGTGGCGGTCACCTGGGCGATGCAGCACGGCGGCCCGTGGCCGGCGACGACCGGTTCGATCCACACCTCGGTCGGGCAGACCGCCGCGCGGCGGTTCCTGCGTCCGGTCGCCTACCAGGGGCTGCCGCAGGAACTGCTGCCGGTGGCGCTGCGCGACGGCAACCCGCTCGGGATCGTCCGGCGGGTCGACGGCGTACTCGGCTAGGTCCGCGGGGACGGGTAGAGGTCGAGGGGGCCGGCGCCGGTCGTGGTGACGGGGGAGATCCACGGCCGGGTGGTGGGCAAACCGGGTTGTCACCCGTGAGCGAACCACCATAGGTTCGGTTCGGACGGCTCCGATCAGCAGGGGCCGACGGCACCGGGGGAGTGACGATGACGGGCGAAGACGATCTGGTCGAGGTGACCTCGCACGACGAGCTGCGTCAGCTGCTCGGGGCGCCACTGCGGCGGACGGCGGAGAAGGCGCGTACGTCCCTGCACGAGCACGACCGGCGGTGGCTGGCCGCGTCGCCGTTCTGCCTGGTGTCCACGGCCGACGCGGACGGCAACTGCGACGTGTCGCCGAAGGGCGACCCGGCCGGGTTCACCCTGGTCCTGGACGACACCACGATCGTGGTTCCGGACCGGCCCGGCAACCGGCGGGCCGACGGCTTCCACAACGTGCTCGACAACCCGCACGTCGGGTTGCTCTACCTGATGCCCGGTCGAGGCGACACGCTGCGGATCAACGGCCGGGCCCGGCTGGTCCGCGACGCGCCGTTCTTCCCCCGGTTGGCGGTCAAGGGCCGGGTGCCGGCCGTGGCCCTGGTGGTGGAGATCGACGAGGTCTTCTACCACTGCTCGAAGGCGTTCCTCCGGTCCGAGCTGTGGCGCCCGGAGAGCTGGCAGCCGGAGGCGGTGCCGTCGCGGGCGCACATCGCCCAGGCGCTGGAACGCCCCGACGAGACGATCGAGGAACTGGAGCGCTACTACGGCCCGAGCTACGCCGAGAAGCTCTACGGCTGACCGGCGTCACCGCCGGGGGCGGACGGTCACGTCGGGTTGGTAGATCCGGTACTCGCCGAACTCGATCGTCCGGGCACCGATGCCGCGCTCGCGCAGCAGGTCGCGGAAGGCCCGGTCGGCCGGCTCCAGCCGGGTGAACACGAAGGCCGGCCGGTCGGCCGCGTGCACCCTGCGCGGGTAGGCCGGGTAGCGGTCCTGACCGGGTCGCAGGCTGTCTCCGAGTACGGCGCAGAGCACCCGTTCCCGACTGTTGAAGATCAACCGGTTGCAGGTCCAGTAGCCGCCGTAGACGCGGGTGATCCCGGCCCGGCGCAGCACGGTGGCCAGTTCCCGGGACCGGCCCTCCTCGGCCCTGATGGTGGGTACTTCGGTGATCAGGTCGACGGTGGTCCAGACCATCGTGGCGGTCAGCACGGTCAGCAGCCCGGTCGCCAGCACCCCGCCCAGGCGTACCGGCACCCCGGTCCGCCCCGGCGCTCGGGTCGCCGCACTCGTGCTCGTCGGCGGATCCGGCCGCATGCCCGCCCGTCGGGGGCGGACACCGCGCCAGGCGTGGCCGGCCAGCAGCCAGACCGGCCAGAGGACGGCCGGCAGGGACAGTTGCAGGATCGACAGGTACCGGGCGCTGGCCAGGGGTGCGCTGGCCGCGAGCGAGCTGCGGGCGTACCCGGCGAGGGTGAGGGCGGCGCCGACGAGCAGGGCGAGCTGGGTGACGTACCGCAGCCGGCGGGCGAGCGGCGTGGTGCCGGCGGCGGCGTCGGCCGGGTGACCGGCGGCGGTCGGTGGGGGCAGTGGACCCGGTCGGCGCAGGCCGAGTATCGCGAGCACCGCCGCGACCAGCAGCAACAGCGGGTAGAGCGCACCCCAGGCCAGCTGCCAGTCGGCGCAGCCGGTGGAGAGGCAGATGCCGGTGGCGAGCGGGATCCCGACCAGCACCGCGCCGTGCAACTGGTCGACGGTCTCGGTGTCCCCGCCCTCCCCGGCGCTGACCTGCGACAGTACGGAGAGCGAGTCCTGCCCCGGCGGTGCCTGGATGTTGTCCAGGATCAGCGGCAGTACGCCGATGGCGAACCCGACGACCAGCAGCAGTCCCGCCCAACCGAGCAGTTCCCGGGCGTTGCCGACCAGCAGCACGATCGCGGCCACCGCGAGGTACGGCAGGATCAGCCAGTCGTCCCAGACGCAGAGCCCGGTGACCAGGCCGAAGGCACCGAAGGCGAGCCAGCGGTGGCGGCCGATCCGGTGCTCGCCGAGGGCCAGCGCGATCAGCAGCAGGGCGACGACCGCCGGTTTGACCTCCGGTCGGCCGCCGACGGCGGTGAGCTGGTCGCGGATGATCCGTTCCGAGCCGAGCGCGAGCAGCCCGACCGTGAACGTGGCCAGCCACGGTGAGTAGAGCCGGCGGGTGAGCCGGTACATCAGGTAGACGAAGGCGGCGTAGAGCAGGAGCAGGGGCAGTCGGAGCAGCACCCAGCTCGGTGCGAAGGCGGCGAACAGCGGCGCCGCGAGGTAGGACTCGACCACGCCCATGTAGTGCTGCCCGTAGAGGAAGATCGGCCATTCCCGGCCGGTGGCGATGTGTGCGGCGGCGAGCCCGAAGGTGGCCTCGTCACTGTTCGAGCCGGGTACGGTCAGCAGCATCAGGACCAGCCGGTAGCCGATCCCGACCAGCCCGAGTACGAGGGCCACCAGGCCCGGCGGATCGAGTGCTCCGCGTCGTCGTCCGGTCTGCCGCGCTGCCACTGACACGACCACGCCCCCGTCGTCGCCCCGCTGGCAGTGTCGCACGACGAATAGGGTGAAAACTGCTCAACTTGGCAAAGCGGGCAGCCTTCGGTATTTTTTGATCATCGCACCCCGTGCTCGCGTGGCCGGCCGGGTCGGTGTGTGGCAGGGTGTCAGGGTGTCGCTCGTACCCGCCCGATCGTCGGCCGTAGCCCGCCGCCCCCACCGGGCGGCCCGGGTCGAGGACGCGGTGCACGAGCTGCTCGCCCGGCGGCTGCGCCAGCGCGGTTGGCCGCCCACGATCGTCGCGTACGCCGGCTACGGCGGCCAGGGCTGGGTACGGGTGATGGGCCGGATGCTGCTCACCCGGATCGACCCGCGCGCCCCCCGACCCGCCGAGAAGGTACGCGGCTGGCGCAGCTTCGTCACCCTGCCGGTCAAGGACGCCCCGGTGCTGATCGAGGCCGGCGGCGGCCGCCACGAGGCGCGTACCGACCGCAGCGGCTTCATCGACGCCGTGATCAAGGCGGACCTGCCGCCCGGCTGGGGCTCGGCGCGACTGACCAGCCCCGGCGCCGAACCCGTCGAGGCGCCGGTACGCGTCGTCGACCCCGAAGCCCGGTTCGGCATCCTCTCTGACATCGACGACACGGTGATGGTCACCGCGCTGCCCCGGCCGATGCTCGCCGCCTGGAACACGTTCGTCCTCGACGAACACGCCCGGATGGCCGTGCCCGGCATGGCGGTGCTCTACGAGCGGCTGGTCACCGCCCATCCCGGCGCCCCGGTCTTCTACCTCTCCACCGGCGCCTGGAACGTGGCCCCGACGCTGACCCGGTTCCTCTCCCGGCACCTCTACCCGGCCGGTCCGCTGCTGCTCACCCAGTGGGGCCCGACGGTCGACCGCTGGTTCCGCAGCGGTCGGGAGCACAAGCGGGCCACCTTGGCCCTGCTGGCCCGCGAGTTCCCCAAGGTCCGCTGGCTGCTGGTCGGCGACGACGGCCAGCACGACCAGGAGATCTACGCCGAGTTCGCCGCCGCCCACCCGGAGAACGTGGCCGCGGTCGCCATCCGCCGGCTCTCCCCGACCCAGTCGGTGCTCGCCGGCGGTCTGCCCGGTCACCACAACGGCGACCCGCGCGCCTCCGGCCTGGCCGGCCAGCCCTGGCTCTATGCCCCGGACGGCGCCGGCCTCTGGCGCCTGCTGCGGGACACCGAGATCACCCAGTAGCGGCGGGCGGGGGGCCGTCGACCAGCTTGGCCCGGACCTTCTCGGTGTCCGGGTGGCTGATCTCGGCCATCACGTCGAGTGCCTGCCGCCACACGGTGTACGCATCGGCGACCTGCCCGGCCGCCCGGTGGTTGTCGCCCAGGCGGTGCAGGCTGTTCGCCTCGTACACCCGGTCCCCGGTTTCGCGCCGGATCCGGATCGCCTCCCGGTAGCACTCGGCCGCGTGCGCGTACTCGCCCAGGTGGTGGTGGGCGTAACCGAGGCTGTCCCAGGTGGCCGCCGTACCCTGCCGGTTGCCGACCTCCTGGAGGATGACCAGCGCCCGCCGGCAGTGCTCGATCGCCCGGTGGTGGTCGCCGAGCAGCACGTACACCCAGCCGGCGGAGTTGAGCGCGTGCGCCTGACCGGGGCGGTCACCGGCGGCGGTGTAGTGGTCGAGCGCGGTCAGGCTGTGGGCGAGGGCGTCGTCGTACCGCCCCTGCTTGTACGCGATGCCGCCGAGGCGGCGGCAGGTGTCGCCCTGCCCGACGTGGTCACCCAACTCGTCGAACAGCGCCACCGCGCGGGTGAGCTGCTCCCCGGCCTCGTCGTAGCGGCCGAGCTCGGTGTAGGCCAGGCCCAACTGGCTGCCGATCTGGGCCAGCCCGAGGCGGTCCGCGCGCGGATCGAGCGCCGCCTGCGCGGTCTCCTGCGCGGTGATCCAGTCGTTGAAGTGTCCGCGCCGGTGCAGGAACGGCACCATCGCCCAGGTGAGCTGCCAGGCGTGGTGCGGGAAACCCTCGGCGGCGGCCCGGCCGACGGCGGCGAGCAGGTTCGGGCGTTCGGCGCTGAACCAGGCCCACGCGGCGTCCACATCGGACGGAACCTCGGCGGCCGCGCCGGGCTGCGTCGGCGGGACGGCGCTCGCCCGCCGCTGATGGGAGAGCAGCCGGTCGGCCGCCAGGGCACTGTGCAGGTAGTGGTCGAGCAACCGGTGCCGGGCCGCCCGGCGCTCCAGCGCGCCGTCGTCGCTCGCGGCCAGTTCTCCGGCGTACGCGGCCAGCAGGTCGTGCATCGTGTAGCGGCCGGGCACGGGCTGGCCGGCCAGGTTCGCCCGGACGAGTTCGGCGAGCAGGGCACGGGCCCGCCGCAGCGGCACCCCGGCCAGGCTGGCGGCGGCCGGCAGACCGATGTCCGGTCCGGTCCTGGTCCCGCCGAGCAGCCGGAACAACCGCGCCGAATCGGCACCCAACGCGTGGTACGACCAGGAGAAGACCGCCCGCGCGTCGACCGCGTCGTCGGGATCGGCGAACGCGTCCAGCCCGCCCTCCTCGTCCTGCAACTCGGCGGCGATGCTCGCCAGCGACAGGCTCGGGTAGCTGGCCGCGCGGGCGGCGACCACGGCCAGCGCGAGCGGCAGCCCGCCGCAGCGGCGCAGGATGGCGTCGGTCGCCTCGGGTTCGGCGGCCAGTCGGGCGGCGCCGACCCGGCGGGCCAGCAGTTCCCGCGCGTCGGCCGCCGGCAGGATGTCGAGCACCAGCGGGTGTGCCCCGTCGGCGGCGACCAGGCCGGAGAGCTGGTTGCGGCTGGTCACGATCGCCAGGCAGCCGGGCCCGCCGGGCAGCAGCGGCCGGACCTGCTCGGCGTCGCGGGCGTTGTCGAGCAACACCAGGACCCGCCGGTCGGCGACCAGGCTGCGGTAGAGCGCGGTCTGCCCCTCGACGGTGCGCGGCGACCGTTCCGGGGCCACACCGAGCGCGTCGAGGATCCCGCGCAGCGCCTCGGCCGGGCTCATCGCCGTACCGGTCGGATCGAAACCGCGCAGGTTCACGTAGAGCTGGCCGTCGGGATAGCGCGGCGCCGCCCGGTGGGCCCAGCGCACCGCGATCGTCGTCTTGCCCGTACCGGCCATGCCGCTGATCGCGCTGACCACCATCGCCCGTGCCGGTGCGCCCGGTTCGGGAATCAGCGCCAGCGCGCGGCGCAGCTCTCCCCCGCGCCCGACGAAGCTCGACAGGTCCGGCGGGAGCTGCGCCGGGCGTACCACCGGCCCGGCCGGCGACGACTCGGCGGTGGGCCGGTCCGACCCCGTCGCGGCGTTACCGCGCTGCCCGTCGAGGACCAGCTCGTACGCCGCCCGCAACTCGCCGCCGGGGTCGATCCCGAGTTCGTCGGCGAGCGCGGTACGGACCCGGTTGAACACCGTCACCGCCTGCGCCTGCTGACCGGACGCCAGCAGCAGCAGGATCAGCCGCGCCTGCAACGGCTCGTCCAGCACCGCCCGTTCGGCGGCCCGCTGCACGTCGGCGACGAGTTCGTCGGCCTGCCCGTACCGCAGCGCGCAGTCGGCCGCCTCGCGTGCGGCGGCGAACAACTCCCGGTCGAGTTCGCCGAAGACCGGATGGGTACGGACGGCCGGGCTGATGTTGGCGGCACAGGGCCCCTGCCACAGCCGCAACGCCGCCGCGAAGTGCGCCACCGCCGCCGGGGTACGCCCCTGCGCGACCGCCGAACGGGCGTCGTCGATCCGGCGCCGGAACTCCAGCAGGTCCACGGTGTCGGCGTCGCCGGTGAGCTGGTAACCCCCGGCGGAGCGGCCCAGCAAGCGGCCGTGTTCCCGGGGACCGAGCGTGGGCTCCAGCAGCCGCCGCAGGGTGCCGATGTGCCCGTGTACGGCGTTGACGGCGGTGACCGGCGGATCCTGGCCCCAGAGCACGTCGACGATCCCGGCCAGGCTGACCGGGGTGCCGACCTGGGCGAGCAGTACGGCGAGCAGCGCCCGTACCTGCGGGGCGCCGAGTTGGACCTCGTCACCGCCCCGCCACAGACGCACCGGCCCGAGCACGGTCAGGCGTACCGGATCCGTCTTTTCCGCTGTCACTGAACCCATCGTCCCCGTCGCACGGGCCTGCTCGGCGGGCCCTCACTTCTTCTTCAGTTTTTCCCTGTGTCGCCCGGCCTACGGTCGGTCCCGTCACCCACCGGGGACGGTCGACCTGGCCATTATCGCCGCGACCGAGCGCAGTACCCCACCGGGACGCTCGGGAATTCGGCGCCAGCGGGGCGACGGCCGGCTCGTCCTCCTCGACAACCAGGGAGCACCATGAGTACCGCACCCGACACCATCGTGCTCATCCACGGTCTCTGGGTGACGCCGCGCAGCTGGGAACAGTGGATCGAGCACTACGAGAAGCGGGGCTTTCGGGTCATCGCTCCGGCGTACCCCGGTTTCGAGGTCGAGGTGGAGGCGCTGAACGCCGACCCGTCGCCGATCGAGGCGGTGACCATTCCGGGCATCGTCAGCCACCTGAAGTCGGTGATCGCCGAACTGGACCGCCCGCCGATCCTGATGGGGCACTCCGCCGGTGGTGTGTTCACCCAGATCCTGCTCGACCACGGCGTCGGCGCCGTCGGCGTGGCGATCAACTCGGCCCCGACCGAGGGCGTCACCGTGCTGCCGGCCACGCAGGTGAGGTCGACCTTCCCGGTGTTGAAGAACCCGGCGAACCGGCACCGCGCGGTCGCCTTCACCCAGGAGCAGTGGCACTACGCCTTCACCAACACGTTCACCGAGGAGGAGTCCCGGCGGCTGTACGAGCGCTACGCCATCCCCGGCCCCGGACAGATCGTGTGGGCCGGCCTGCTGGCGAACTTCCAGCCCGGCCGCCAGGCCGCGTGGGTGGACTACGCCAACGACAACCGGGCGCCGCTGCTGTTCGTCGCGGGGGAGAAGGACCACCTCATGCCACCGGCGATCCAGCACTCCAACGCCGAGCACTACACCTCGAACACGATCACCGAGGTCAGGGAGTACGCCGGCCGTTGCCACCTGCTCCCCGCGCAGCCCGGCTGGGAAGAGGTGGCCGACCACGCCCTGGACTGGGCGGTACGCCACGCCCGTACGTCCGGCTGATCCTTGCCGGATCCCCGGATACTCGTCGTCGACGTCGAAGCGACAGGAGAGCACGGATGTCCGGTGACCCGGCCGGGTGCGGCACAGCGGGCCGCCCGACGAGGCATTCATACGCGCGTGCCTGGCCGACGCCTTCGGCGGTACGGAGATCGCCTTCGAGGCGCGACGAGCAGGCGTACGCCGGATCTGGGTGGTCACGTCGACCGAGAACACCTCCGCCCTGCGGTTCTACCAGCGAGCGGGCTTCGACCTGATCCCGCTCGACCGTGACCTCGGGCGGTCGCAGGCCGGTCAGCCGAGCCACCGGTCGAACCAGGCACGGGTACGGCGGAGCACGTCGAGTTGGTGGTTGCGTTCGCGGATCGCGTGGCTCTCCCGGGGATAGACGACGTACTCGTGCTCGACCCCGAACCGGCGCAGCGCGCGGTGGAAGAACTCCGCCTGCGACACCGGCACGTTCGTGTCGTTCTCGCCGTGCAGAATCAGCACCGGCGTGCGCACCCTGGAGGCGTACGAGATCGGGCTGAGCCGGTCGTGGCGGTGCGGGCCCGTCCCCTCCCAGCCGCTGCTACCACCGAGGGCGGACTCGAACGGCCCCTCTTCCCCGGTTGCGGCGAGCATTCCCCAGTCGCTGATTCCGGCTCCCATCACGGCGGCCTTGAACCGGTCGGTCTGCCCGACCGCCCAGGCGGCCATGAACCCGCCGTGGCTCCAGCCGCCGATGCCCAGCCGGTCGGGGTCGGCGACGCCGTCGGCGACGAGCAGGTCGATGCCGGTGCAGATGTCGGTCCACTCATCGCCGCCGACCGCACCGGCGGCACGCGCCGCGAAGTCGTGGCCGTGCCCCTTGCCGCCGCGCGGGTTCGGCAGGAACACGGCGTAGCCCCCGGTCGCCAGCCACTGGCCGGGCGGCTCCCAACCGGCCGTGAGCCGGTCGGCGTGCCGGTCGTACGGGCCGCCATGAGCCAGCGTCACCAGCGGGAAGGGCCCGTCCGCGCGGGACCGACCGGCGGGCAGGATCAGCAGGCCGTCGAGGACCAGCCCGTCGGATGCCTCGTACGACAGGCGCTCCTGGACACCCCACCGGATGTCGCGGAGTTCGGGCCCGAGGTCGGTCAGCCTCGACAGCGGCCCGCGGGTGGGGCCGGCGTGGACGTTTCCGGGCTCGTAGGACGTGCTGACCGCCACCGCGACACCGTCACCGTGCCGGTTCGCGGTCAACAACCTTGCGAGGCCGTCGACCCGGAACACCTCGACGAGGTGGGGCCCGACCGGATCGAGCCGATGGATCGCGGTATCGAGCCCGTCGGCGACCAGCGCCAGCGGCGTACCGTCGTCGACCTGGACCAGGTCGCTCGGGCAGCCGGTCGTGCCGGCGGTCAGGTTGCGGTGCGCGCCCACCGGCCCGCTCACCGGTACGGCGACATCGAGAACCGCGTGCCCGCCCACCAGGACCGGCGGGGTCTTCGCGACGTATGCCAGGTGCCAGCCGTCGTCGGCGGACCACCAGGCGAGAGACGACGCGTCCGCCGCAGCCGGGCCGAGGTCCCGCGCCCTTTCGGCGTACGGGTCGAGCAGGTGAAGTCCTGGCTCGACCCGACCCGGATCCACGTCCGGGGTCGACCAGGTGAGGACCGCCAGCGTTCCGTCGCCGGGTCGCCGGGCCACCTCGACGACATGGCGATCACCGAAAGCGTCCGGTGTCCGGACCTCCCGGCTCCGGACGTCGAGCAGTCGCAGCCGGTCCGGGCGTACGCGCTCGCCCCACACCCGGGCGTCGTCGCGCTCCCGGTCCCGACGTTCGTCCTCGGCGGACGGTTCGTCGGCCGCGATCACGACGACCAGGTCGGGATCGGCCAGCGGAAGGTGACCCGACACCCCACCGGACCAGGACGTGAGCGCCTCCACGACACCGTCGACCAGCCCGACCCGATGCACCTGCGCCGTGCCGCGCTCGGCCCGGTCGGAGAGGAAGTAGACCAACTGCGAATCCGCGGCCCACCGTGGCGCCGAATCGTGCGCCTCACCCGAGGTCAGTCGTCGAGGCGTCCCGGACCCGTCGGTGGCGGCGACCCAGAGCTCGGCAACGGGGTGATCACCAGCCCGGCCGACCGGGGCGACCACGTACGCGACCCACCTGCCGTCCGGCGACAGTGCCAACCCCCGCAGCACTCGACCGTCAACGACCAACTCGGCGGAGAGCTGCGTACGGGCCACGAGGCACAGTACCGATCAACCACCACGGCGACCAACGCCGCCGCGTTACCAGCACACGCTCAGGTCGACGCTGCCCCGGGCGACACAGCCGTAGTAGTACCTGATCTGTGCCTCGAACTGCTCGATGATGCGGTTGGCATGCTCGGGGTACGAGGCGAGCACGCGTTCGACCGTGCCCCACACGATGGTCAGGTCCTGAGCCGTGCGGTACCCGCTGATGCCGTAGCAGGGCACGTCCGTGTGGAAGCCGTACTCGATGTCCTCTCTTCGATAGGCGCTGTGGACCGTTTCCTGGACGGGCACCTCCACGATTTTCTCCCAGGCGGCGTTTCTTTCGTCCCAGTCGTCGCTGAGCACGCCCGTCAGATCGATCCGCTCCGGGGTATCGGCCGCGGCGAGCAGATGACCGAACCAGTCCGGATCCGGGTATTTGCCGAGGTCGAGGCCGCCGAGTCGACGCTGCTGCTCAACCGAGAAGGTCAGGTGGGGCCAGGTGAACCTGGTGCGAAGCTCCTCGTCGGTCAGGGTCGAGCAGATCGCCGCCGTACTCCAGCCCGGTGCGGTATCGGAATCCGGGTCACCGGCCTCGAACAGCAGCCCGTCGACCCACTCCTCGTCGTCGGGGCGTTCGAGGAGCCGGGCGAGCAGGGCTGCGGGTATCTCCTTGTACGCCGGGTACATTCCCATCGCGCCACGATAAGGCCACCAGCGACAGACCCTGGTGGACCATCCACCGTGGCATGCCAGACACCAGGCTGTCGGCTGGGTCGAGCTGCGTCCGTACAGATGCGCACAGCTGCCGTTGACGGGGCGCCCCGGACGGTGAGCCTCCGTGCGCTGTCGAGGGATGTGCCGTCGGTGGCGCCCCGCCGGCAACCTCTCCAAGCACCTCGGTGTGCTTGAGAACGCCGACCTGATCGCGGTGGAGAAGGGGTACGAGGGCCGGCGCGGCCGTACCTGGATCACCCTCACCCCCGCCGGCAGCACCGCCCTGGCCGAAGAGATCGCGCGACTCAAGCTGCTCATCACGCGCGTCGAGACCATCGACACCCCGGAGGACCGATGACCATCGCACTGACCCGTCGACACCTGCTCGCAGCCGCGCTCGCCCCACTGATGTGTCCGGAGATCCTTGCCTTCGCCCTCTACAGTGGAGCTTGTACCGATAGCGTCGACGGTGTGGCCAAATCGCCAAGGACTTGAGCGAGGTGCCGGTGGGTGACGGGTGTGAGGCGGTAGATTGGAACCCACTGGGCTCGGCCGGGGCACACTCTCAACTGGCCGGTGTGGTCGCTGGTCTCGTCTTCGCCGGCATAGTCATGCTGATCGACCGGCAGACGTCGAGAGCCCCGTCGGCCAAGGCGTTGACGATGTTCATCGCCGGCCTGGTCACGTTCGCGCTGGACAGCTTCTTCTTTGGCGTCATCGCCGGTGAACGGATCTGCCCCCGGGTCTGGACCCAGACGACGGTGGCGGCTGGGCTGCTTGGGGTTGGCTCGCTCACCCTGTTCACCGGCTTGGCGTGGCTGATCGCCGGGCGCAGCGAGTTTGAATCCCCGCTCCGGTTCGTCCGGGTGACCGCGTACGGTCTGTCCCTGGTGATAGTCGGGCAGTTGACGGTGACCGCGCACGACTATCTGAGGGATGTCCGGCCCGAGGGCATGTACCCCTGGCTCGACTGGCTGGTTCGAGCATGGTCGGCGCTGGTCGCGCTGGTCATCGTCGGGCACGCGTGCGCTCCCCGACTTCGTTACGGGGCGCATCGGGCGGTGACCCACGCGGCCTACCTCGGGATTGCCTACGTCTTCAGCTGTGCCGTCATCTTTGGTCTGTTGACCGCTGTCGACCGGAGCTACTGGGCGGACGGCGTCCCGCCAGACGTATTCATCGCCGCCTCTCTTCTCTCGGTCATGCTGCCTGGCCTAGTGGTCGTTGTCCAGCTGATGGCCTTTCCGTCGGCGACGGTGGCGGTACGGCCGCCGGTCCCTCCGTCGCCATGAGTGGGAGGTCTGCGTGACGCGGCCCGACTACGCGGCGTTCGACCACGAGCGGGTGGACAGTACGAGGCGGTAACCATCCGGATCTTCGACGGTGATACCCCACCGATCCCAGTACGCGCCTTGGGAGACGCGCTTGCCACCGGCCCGTTCGAGGCGGGCCACGACCGCGTCGTCGATCGGTTCGGATACGTAGAGTACGAAAAGATCTTCGCTTGTCGGTGTCGGCCGCACCGAGAGGTTCGGGCCCCCAACCAGCTCCAGATGCCATGACGCCTCGCGCCAGCCCAGCATCAGCAGGTCGTGTTCCCCGGGGCCGCCCGCGGCCCGGTAGAGCACCTCCAGCCCCAGTCCCTGCACGTAGAAGCGCTCGGCCGCCGCAAGGTCACGGGTGGGCCGGGCGAGACGAATACCTACCTTCGGGTCGATCATGCGAACAGCTCCGTTCGGACGAGTGACGATCATGCTGCAACCTGAACCGTGCTTGAAGTCAAGGCGGCTCATCCCGTAGGGCGCGTCCCTTCTCCGTCGGCGGGCCGGTGGTGGCCGGAACGACTGCGGGAAGGTAGTTGATCTCGGAGGGTGCGTAGTGGCTCACCCATGTGCTTCAATGCCGATACTGGCAAGTTGATCGAGGCCTCGAAACAGAGGATCGAAACACAACAAGGAGCGTGCATGAGACGACGCATCCCCGCACTGCTGGCGGCAACCGCCCTCGGCCTGGCACTGGTCCCGGGGCCTGTCCACGCGGCGACCCCCGCGAGCGTCAGCGCGGGCGGGGGCATCGTCGCCCCACCGCAGTTCGACCTCGCCGCCGCTCGCTCCGCAGATCCGGCGACCCGGGCGCGCATCGACGCCATCACCGCACTGCTGCCGACGAACTGGCAGGCCATGCTCGCCGACAAGCGGGAGCGCATGGGCCTGAAGCCGACCCTCGTGCAGGAGGTGGTCGCGGAGGCGATCGACCCGTCGCTCTACGAGTGCCAGGACACCCAGTTCAGCACGTACGCGCAGGGCCTGATCGAGGGCGTCGACCTCGACACCCTGCTGGTTCTGGTTATCTTCGGCGTCCTGGACTACCCGGCCTACGACGCGCTGATCTACGGCCAGGCCAACAACGAGACGGACTACGGTCTGCCCGCCAGCCACAAGAGCACGTTGAAGCGGACCTTCAAGGACGCGCAGCAGTTCTGGGATGTCGACCTCTTCGACGTCAAGTTCATGGCGATGCAGAACGACATGCTCCAGGACCCCGAGCGAGTGGCCCGCATGGTCTCCTTCCTCTGGGGCATAGCAGACGATCAGGCGGCAGCCATCGCGGCCGAGATCATGGCCATCATCAACTCCGCCCCCGCGCTCGACGGAGGACGCAACCCGATCTTCACGCTGAACGCCTTCGCCTTCACCGCCGAGGGTGAGACCGACCCGGTGCTCAGCGGCCTGCCGGACAAGGTCGTCTTCGGTGAGGGCCTGCTCACCGCGCTCGACGGACTCGGTCTGGGAACGGCCGGTTCGCGCACGGTACTCGCCCACGAGATGGCCCACCACGTTCAGCTCGAACAGGGCATGTTCGACAGCCCGTTGACCGGTGCCGAGGCGACTCGCCGCACCGAACTGATGGCCGACGGCTTCGGCACCTACTTCGTCGTTCACCCTCGCGGGCTCAACTTCAACGGCGTCCAGATCCACCAGGCGCAGCAAGCCTTCTACGAGGTCGGCGACTGTTCCTTCGAGAGCCCCGGCCACCACGGCACCCCGAACCAGCGCCTGCGGGCCTCGGTCTGGGGCGCCCAGGTCGCCCAGCAGGCCACGGGCACCCAGCCCGTCCTGCCGTCGATGAACCTGTTCAACCGGTTCGAGCGCAAGCTCCCGGCGCTGGTCAAGCCGGACGCGCGCCCGGCACCGGCCGGCCGCCTCTGACCCGTTCCACCCGGTGGGCCGTCCGATTCCGGGCGGCCCACCGCCGTACGTGCGGTACGTGTGTCATCGATCCTGGGCAGGGTGGGGCATGGTGCCGGTCGAGGTTCGTCTCGGGCAGAGTCGATGGCGTACCTCGTTGTTCCCCAGGGATGGCGGCTATGTGCTGCCGCTGCGCGACTCGGTGCGCAAGAAAGAGCAGATCGCCCTCGACGATGTCGTGCACGTCCGCCTGACTGTGCTCACGGGACAGCGGCCCACGTCGGCGCGGTAGGAGCAGGCGCCTCGGGTCAATGCGGACCTGCCGTGCCCGCTACCCTCCACTGCGGATGGTGGTTGGAGATCGAGAGGATTGTCGACGTGGCACAGACAGCCGATCGGCCCGGCACCTCCGAGCCAGCCGGCCCCGAGCACGGAGTGCCACTGGTCGAGCGGGTCATCGCGTCGGTCTCGGCGAAACCCGGTGACCTGATCATGGACTACGCGCCCTGGGCGGGTGCCTGGCTGGACGGCCCACCCACTCCGGTGCCGACCGATGTCCTGGCGACGTTGAGGTTCCCCAGCGGTCGGCCGCTACCGCCGAGCCTGCGTCGATGGCTGGCGTACGACACGAGCCTGCTCGTCCGTTTCGGCTGGTTCGCGCCGGACGGCAGCCACCGGTTGACACCGCGTCCACTCGGGGAACTGGCCGCCGCCGAGTACGGCGAGCCATGGGCGACGATCTACCGCCCGGTCTCCGCTCGATTCGGCGAGTGTTTCCTGCTGCCCGGCGGTTCGGACTCCCGTCGGGTGTTCGCCGTGACCGAACCCGACGAGACCGGCGAGTACCCGGTGCTCGCCCTGGACGTCGACGACCTGCCGTGCATCGAACTGATGTATCCGGGCTTCGACGCCTACCTGGCCGACACCGCCGGACTCATCACCAGGCCGGAGGACGGTTACACGGCACTGGCGACCGACCCCACGTACGGTCCGCGCATGCGCACCCACGCCCGTCACACCTTCGGTGGCAGGTACGGCGCGACCTTCCCCGAGGCACCGTTCGACGACGCCGTCTTCGACGACGACGGCAGGGGCTCGGCCTGACCCGGCCGCTACCCGGCGCCGAGGCAGACTGCCCGGCGAATCGGCACACGACCCGAGGGGCAAGACGCGGTTCTCGGGTACGCCCAGCGCGTCCTCCGGATCGGCGAACGGGTGTGTCTCAGGGCAACGGCATGTACCAGTGGGCGCCGGTGACCCGGATCCGGGTGGACTGCTTGCGGTTCCACTCCACCCGCATGCCGTATTTGCGGAGTACCGGAAACGCGATGCCGTCCAGCAGCCGTTCCAGGTCGGCCTGGTAGCTGGCCTGCTGTTCGTCCTCGGACAGAGCGGCGTAGGCGGCCTCGTCGAAGTCCACCGGCGGATAGGCGCCGTAGCCGAGGTAGACCTCGCCCTCCGCACTTGCGATCAGCGACTCCGTGTCCTGCTGGTGGTACCAGAGGAACCCGTGCCAGTGACGGGAGTCGTCCCGCTCGTCGTGGATCTCGCCGGCCGCGCAGGTGCCGCAGCAGCTGAAATTCTCCCTGGCCAACACGCCGAGCTCGTTGAGGTCGGCGAAGGCACGGCCCAGGTTGCCGCGCACCTCGCCCCACTCACGCTGCTGCTGACGCCGAGCGGCCAGTGCCTTCTCGTACGCCGTCCTGAGCTCCTCGTCGGTGGCGCCGTGACGCTGCTCGTCCTCGTCGAAGACATCCACGAACTCGTCGGCGTCGTCCTGACCGCGCACGACCCGGGCCCAGATCTCGTCCTCGACCTTCCGGTGGCCCGGCTCGGCGATCCGCTCGGTCAGGAAACCGACCCCCTCGGGACGATCGTTGTAGATCCATTCGGTCACGGCGACGATCCTTGCACGAACCTCCGACAGCCCGAGCCGGCTCGCGGACAGGTTGAGCGGGTGGCACCGGGGATACCCACCCCTTCCCTGCAATCATGGTGGCGTGACTGCCTGGCTGCCCACGCCGCTCGATGCCGGTCGAGTGCTCCTTCGTCGGCCGGCCCCCGACGATCTGGCCGCGCTGGTCGGGCTCCTCACCGACGGCGAGGTTCGCCGTTTCCTCGGTGGGGCGCTGGATCGGCAGACCGCGCGGGAGAGAGTCGTTCGGCTCGTCGCCGACCCGTCCTGGGGACAGTTCGTGATCGTCGATCGGGCCACGGGTGAGCTGGTCGGCAGCGGCGACCTCAGTCGTAAGCGCGGTCCCTGGGAGATTTCGTACCAGCTGCGGCCGGCGTCATGGGGAATGGGGCTGGCATCGGAGACGATCAGTGCACTGGTCGACTGGTTCTTCGCGACGATGGACGAGGACGTCCTGATCGCGGTGACACAGGACGCCAATGATCGTTCGACGAGGCTGCTGGAGCGGAATGGGGCGACGGTGCAACACCGGTTCGAGCAGTACGGAGCGCTCCAGCGACAGTACGAGTTCCGCCGTGACCGTCGGCATCGCCAGACCACGTGAAAGGTCGGAACCGCCTCCGATGACATCGACGCTCCGACTTCTCAGACTTCCGGTACCCGACGTTTCAGCAGGCAGAACTCGTTGCCCTCCGGATCGGCGAGCACATGCCATGACTCGGCGCCGGTCTGTCCGATATCGACGGGGCGGGCGCCGGCCGCGAGCAGCCGCTCCAGTTCGTCGTCCTGCTCCCGATCGGTGGCATTCACATCGATGTGCAGACGCAACCGGCCGGTCTTGGGCTCGTCACTCCGGTTGAAGACGATCGTGGGCTGCTGGCCGCCGAAGCCGACGCCGGGCGGCCCGATCTCTATGTCTCCTTCGACGCGTCCCAGCTCCTCGTAGCCGAGTACCTCGCACCAGAACCGCGCCAGCAGTTCGGGATCACGTGCGTCCAGGACCAGTTCGGTTATCCGACATGCCATTTGGTCACCGTAACCGCGTACGCGGCATTCGGACCTATCGGCCCGACAGTGTGCTCCGGGCGTCCGTCACGCCCCGGTTGGCCAGGGCGTCGGCGCGTTCGTTGCCGGGGTCGCCGTTGTGCCCCTTCACCCAGAGCCATTCCACCCGGTGCTCCTTGACCGCCAGCTCCAGCCGCTGCCACAGGTCGGCGTTCTTGACCGGCTGCCTCGCCGAGGTGAGCCAGCCGTTGCGCTTCCAACTCGCCATCCAACTGGTGATGCCGTTGCGGACGTACGTGCTGTCGGTGTGCAGGCGTACGGTCACCGGCCGGTTCAGGCTCTCCAGGGCCTGGATGGCGGCCATCAGCTCCATCCGGTTGTTCGTGGTCGGCGCCGACTCGCCGCCGTACAGTTCGCGCTCGTGCTCGCCGTAGCGCAGCACCGCACCCCAGCCGCCCGGTCCGGGGTTGCCGCTGCACGCGCCGTCGGTGTAGATCGTCACGACCTTCTCGGCCGCCTGGTCCGTCATGCCGGCAATCTACCGGTCCGCTGCCGCGCGACCGGACGTGCGCCACCCTGCTGCGCCGGGGGCTCGGCGTGTCCGCCGGCCCGGTCGAGCAGCCGCATGACCGGTGTGGCCGCCACCCCGTGCAGCACCACCGAGACGATCACCACCAGGCCGACCGTCGCCCAGAGCAGTTCGATCTGCGGGATGTCGGCGTGGCTCGTCGCGTACGCGAGGTAGTAGATCGAGCCGACCCCGCGGATGCCGAAGAACGCGATCACCCAGTGTTCGGCCGGTCGCCCCGGTGCCCCGCGCAGCGAGAGCCAGCCGACCAGCGGGCGGATCACGAACAGCAGGGCGAGCCCGGCCAGGGCCGCCGGCCAGGTCAGCGGCGCCAGCAGCCCGTCGACCACGGCCCCGCCGAGGAACAGCAGCAGCAGTACGGTCAGCAGCCGCTCGATCTGCTCGGCGAAGTCGTGCAGCACCCCGTGGAACTCGTGCGTACGTTCCGCCGCCCGGATCGCCCGCGCGGCGAAGAAGACGGCGAGGAAGCCGTACCCGCCGACCACCTCGATCAGCCCGTACGCGAGGAAGGTGGCGGCGATGGCGACGAAGCCCTCGGCGTGGCGGGCGAGCCGCAACTGGGCCGGCGCCCGGAAGAAGAGCTTGCCGAGCAGCCAACCGACGAACAGCCCGCCACCGACCCCCATCGCGATCTTGTAGAGGACGTCGACGGCGAGCCAGTGTCCGAGCCAGTCGGCGGGGGCGAGGCTGGTGCCGGCGATCGCGAGCGCGGCGTACACGAAGGGGAACGCCAGCCCGTCGTTGAGCCCGGCTTCCGAGGTGAGCGTGAACCTGACCTCGTCCTCGTTGTCCTCGACGTCGGTCGGCTCGCCCACCTGGACGTCGGCGGCGAGTACCGGGTCGGTCGGTGCGAGGGCGGCACCGAGCAGCAGCGCGGCGGCCGGCACCAGACCCGCCCACCACCAGCCGAGCAGGGCGACGCAGGCGATGCAGAGCGGCATCCCGATGGCCAGCAGTCGCCAGGTCGACGACCAGCGCCGCCAGCCCACCGGGCGGTCGATCTTCAGCCCGGCGCCCATCAGGGCGACGATCACCCCGATCTCGGTGAGGTGGGTGGTCAGTTGCGGGTGGGCTAGCGGGTCGGGGCTGGGCAGCCCGGTCGGCAGCAGGAAGACCAGCATCCCGAGCCCGAGGAAGGCGATCGGCATGGACAACGGCCGGTGTTCCACCATCCGGGGCAGGACGCCGGCCAGTAGCGCGCCGACCCCGACCAGAGCGAACGCCACGTCGACCGGCTCCACGCCACCACCCCTCCCGTTCTGCCCGACGGGCAGGTGGTGCCTAGCCTTTCCCCGACTCGGCGTCGCCCACGCCTGTGGTGACCGATCACTCGGCCGATCACTCGGGCCGACCGCGCCGGCCGGAGGCTCAGGTGAGGGTGCCGATGGGGGAGTCGGACAGCGTGGCGAGCAGGTCGGCGGGGTCGTGGTAGACGGCTATCGCCCCCGCGCCGGCCAGCTCGCCCCGGCTGGTGCCGCCGCAGGTCAGGCCGATGCAGGGGATGTCGAGCTGGCCGGAGGCGGCGACGTCCCAGACGGAGTCGCCGACGAAGACCACCCGGGAGGCTTCCAGGTCGGACTGGGCGAGCGCGGCGGCCACGATGTCCGGGGCGGGCTTGCTCTGCCGGGCGTCGGCCGAGGTGGTGGTGGCGGCGACGATGTCGTCCACGTTCAGTACCGCACGCAGCGCGGACACCTCGTGCTCGGCGGCGGAGCTGGCCAGCACCACCCGCAGTCCCATGTTGGCGCAGGCACGCAGCAGGTCGGTCGCGCCGGGCAGGGGGCGCAGCCGGGGCCAGTACTCGGCGTAGAGACTGTCGTGCGCCGCGCGGATCCGTTCGTCGCCGTCGTGGTCGTGCTCCGGCCCGAGTACGTGTTCCAGCAGCTTGTCCGCGCCCATGCCGACGCTGCGGTGGATCGATGCCATGGGTACGTCGTGGTCGGCCTGTCGGAACGCCTCCCACCAGCAGACGGTGTGCAGGTACGTGGTGTCGACCAGGGTGCCGTCGATGTCGAACAGCACACCGGGGGGATTCTCCATGCCGCCCGTTTACCCCGGCGGTCGGCTCCGTACGCCGTCGAGGGCGATTCCGAGCACCCGTTCGCGTTGCCGCTCGTCGACGAACCCGGTCGCGGTGAGGCCGCTGATCATGCGCAGTACGTCGTCGAAGCTGACGTCGGTACGTGCCTCACCGGCCGCCTGGGCGCGTACGAACAGGGGCTGGCCGGCGTCGTAGATAGCGGTGCGGCAGGAGCGGAACGCCGCCGAGTCCCGGTTGAGCGACTCGTAGATCGCCCGTTTGGTGGCGACGTAGTCGACGAAGTGCCGGAGCCAGACGAGGAAGCCGTTCCAGGGTGTCAGCTCGCCGACCTCGTCGGCGGCCCGGCACAGCTCCTCTACCTCGTCGAGGTAGACGGTGTCGAAGAGGTCCTGGCGATTGGGGAAGTTCCGGTAGAGGGTGCCGATGCCGACCCCGGCCCGCCGGGCGATCTCCTCCAGGGAGGCGTCGGTGCCGCTCTCGGCGAAGACGTCGCGGGCCGCGCCGAGCAGGGCGTCGAAGTTGCGGCGGGCGTCGGCCCGCTGCGGACGCCGTACGGCGACGCGGGGTGCCGGCTCCGTCACTGTTCCCCCAGGTGGGCCTGTCCTCGCGGGGCCGGGCGGAGCCAGAGCACACCCAGCGGCGGGATCCGCAGGGTGACCGAGGCCGGTTGACCGTGCCACGGCACCGGCTCGGCCCGTACGGAGCCGAGGTTGCCGACCCCGGAGCCGCCGTAGCTCTCCGCGTCGGTGTTCACGATCTCCCGCCAGACGCCGGCCACCGGCATGCCGAGCCGGTAGTCGTCGTGCGGTACGGCGGAGAAGTTCGCCACGCAGACCAGCGGCGACCCGTCGGCGGCGATCCGGATGAACGCCACCGTGTTGTTGCCCGAGTCGTTGCCGACGATCCAGCGGAACCCGTCCGGGGTGGTGTCCAACGACCAGAGCGCCGGGGTGGCCCGGTACGCCGCGTTCAGGTCCCGGACCAGCCGCTGCACCCCGGCGCGCGCCGGGTCGTACGACAGGTTCCAGTCCAGCCCCCGGTCCTCGCTCCACTCCCGGTCGTCGGCGAGTTCGCTGCCCATGAAGAGCAGTTGCTTGCCCGGGTGCGCCCACATGTACGCCAGCAGCGCGCGGACGTTCGCCAGCCGCTGCCAGGTGTCGCCGGGCATCTTGCCGGCCAGCGAGCCCTTGCCGTGCACCACCTCGTCGTGGCTGATCGGCAGCAGGTAGTTCTCGCTCCAGGCGTAGACCAGGGAGAAGGTCAGCTCGTTGTGGTGGAACTGCCGGTGCACCGCCTCCTTGCTCAGGTAGGTCAGGGTGTCGTGCATCCAGCCCATGTTCCATTTGAAGCCGAAGCCGAGCCCGCCGCCGTGGGTCGGCTGGGTCACCCCCGGCCAGGCGGTGGACTCCTCGGCGATCATGACCACGCCGGGGTGTTCCCGGTAGACGGTCGCGTTCGTCTCCTGGAGCAGGCCGATCGCCTCCAGGTTCTCCCGGCCGCCGTGCTGGTTCGGCAGCCACTTGCCGTCCTCGCGGGAGTAGTCCAGGTAGAGCATGGAGGCGACCGCGTCCACCCGCAGCCCGTCGACGTGGAACTCGGCGCACCAGTAGAGCGCGTTGGCGACCAGGAAGTTGCGCACCTCGCGGCGGCCGAAGTCGAAGACGTACGTGCCCCAGTCGGGGTGTTCGCCGCGTCTCGGGTCGGGGTGCTCGTAGAGGGCGGTGCCGTCGAACCGGGCCAGTGCCCACTCGTCGCGCGGAAAGTGCGCCGGCACCCAGTCCAGCAGCACCCCGATGCCGGCGGCGTGCAGCCGGTCGACCAGGTAACGGAAGTCGTCCGGGGTGCCGAACCGGGAGGTCGGGGCGTAGTAGCCGGTGACCTGGTAACCCCAGGAGCCGCCGAACGGGTGCTCGGCGACCGGCATGAACTCCACGTGGGTGAAGCCCAGGTCGACCACGTACGCGGTGAGCTGTTCGGCCAGCTCCCGGTAGCCGAGGCCGGGGCGCCACGACCCGAGGTGTACCTCGTACACGCTCATCGGCTCCTGGTGCGGGTGCCGCTGGGCGCGTCGGGCCAGCCACTCGTCGTCGGACCACTCGTACGACGACCGGTAGATCACCGAGGCGGTCCGGGGCGGGACCTCGGTGTGCGCGGCCATCGGGTCGGCCTTGTCCCGCCAGGTGCCGTCCTGGCCGAGAATCCGGTACTTGTAGCGCTGGCCGGCCATCGCCTCCGGGACGACGATCTCCCAGACGCCGCTGCCGCCGAGCGAGCGCATCGGCCAGCCTTCGTACGCGCCCCAGCCGGTGAAGTCGCCGACCACGCGTACCCCCCGGGCGTTCGGTGCCCAGACGGCGAAGGAGACCCCGCCACCGGGGCGGGGGCGGGCGCCGAGGGCGGTCCAGAGCCGTTCGTGCCGGCCCTCGGCGATCAGGTGCAGGTCCACCTCGCCCAGGCTCGGCGGGTAGCGGTAGGGGTCGTCGCGGGGTTCGCCGTCGACCTCGATCCGGTAGTCGAGCACGGTGCCGGGCACGGTCGCCTCGAAGACGCCGCCGTCGTGCACCCGGCGCATCGGGAAGCGGTCCCCGGCGACCAGCACCGAGACCTCCCGGGCGCCGCGCCGCCAGGTCCGGACCAGGGTCTGCCCGCCGCGCGGGTGCGCCCCGAGCAGGGCGTGCGGGTCGTACGCCACCCCGGCGACCAGCGAGTCCAAGGTAACGTCCATCAGCGGGCTCACTTCGCGGTCTCGGTGGTGGCGGGCACGGTGGGGACAGTAGCCGGCGGCAGTGGTGGCGGACCGTAGCGGTGCACGGTGAACACGTGCGCCGGGTGGTCCGGGCCGAGGCCGACGACGTTGTGCTGGCCCCAGTCGTACCGGGCGCCGCTCAGTTCGTCGTAGACGGTGAACCGGTCGGGCCAGTCCAGGCCCAGCGCCGGCAGGTCGAGGCTGAGGTTGCCCCACTGCTCGTGGTGCGGGTCGAGCGAGCAGACCACCAGGACGGTGTTGCCGGTCCGCTCGTCCCGCTTCGACCAGCAGAACAGGGCCGGGTTGTCGCTGTGGTGGAACCGCAGGTTGCGCAGCCAGTGCAGCGCCGGGTTCTTTCGCCGTACGGCGTTGAGCCGGGCGATGTACGGCCCCAGCGACCGCCCCTGTGCCTCGGCGGCGGTCCAGTCGCGGGGACGCAGCTGGAACTTCTCACTGTCGGCGTACTCCTCGGCGCCGGGCAGGGCCTCGTGTTCGAGCAGTTCGAAGCCGGCGTAGATGCCCCAGGAGGGGGAGAGCAGGCTGGCCAGCACCGCCCGGATCTTGAAGATCGACGGTAGGCCGAGCTTCAGCGGCTCGGGCAGGATGTCCGGGGTGTTCGGCCAGAAGTTGGGCCGCATGTAGTCGGCCGCGTTGATCAGCTCGGTGCAGTAGTCGCGCAGCTCGTCGGCGCTGTAGCGCCAGCTGAAGTAGGTGTACGACTGGGTGAAGCCGATCTTGCCGAGGCCGTGCATGACGGCCGGGCGGGTGAACGCCTCGGCGAGGAAGAGCACGTCCGGGTCGATCCGCTTGACCTCGCCGATCAGCCAGTGCCAGAAGTCGAACGGCTTGGTGTGCGGGTTGTCCACCCGGAAGATCCGTACGCCCTGGCTGATCCAGTGCGTCACCACCCGCAGGACCTCGGCCCGGATGCCCTCGGGGTCGCGGTCGAAGTCGAGCGGGTAGATGTCCTGGTACTTCTTCGGCGGGTTCTCGGCGTAGGCGATCGAGCCGTCGGCGAGGGTGGTGAACCACTCCGGGTGCTCGGTCACCCAGGGGTGGTCCGGCGCGGCCTGCAACGCCAGGTCCATGGCGACCTCCAAGCCGACCTCGCCGGCCGCGACGACGAACCGGCGGAAGTCCGCACCGGTGCCGAGGTCCGGGTGGATGGCGTCGTGGCCGCCCTCGGCCGCGCCGATCGCCCACGGTGAGCCGACGTCGTCCGGGCCGGCGGCCAGGGAATTGTTCGGGCCCTTGCGGTTGACCCGGCCGATCGGGTGGATCGGCGGCAGGTAGAGCACGTCGAAGCCCATCGCCGCCACGCCGGGCAGCCGCGCCGCGGCGGTGGCGAAGGTGCCGTGCTCGGCCGGCTTGCCCTCGCCGGGCGGGGCGATCCCCTCGGATCGGGGAAAGAACTCGTACCAGGCGGAGAAGAGGGCGCGCGGCCGGTCCGTCCACAGTGGGTATTCGGCGCTGCGGGTGACCAGCCGCCGTACCGGGTGCTCCCACAGCAGCTCGGCCAGGTCGAGCGCGGGGGACAGGCGTGACCACAGCGGCAGCTCCGGATCGCGCAGTGCCGCCGCTGCCGCCCGTACGCCGGCCTGGAACTCGGCCGGGACCAGCGCGGACGCCGCGTCCATCAGTGCGGCGCCCTCGGCCAGGTCGTTGCCGAGTTCGGCGGCGTCCTGGCCGGCGGCGGTCTTCTTGGTCACCGCGTCCCGCCAGGTCAGGTACGGGTCGTCGAACGCCTCGACGGCGAAGGTCCAGGCGCCGACGCTGTCCGGGGTGATGGTCGCGTGCCAGTGGTCGTCCCAGCCGGGGCGCATCCGGGTGAACGGGCGCGGCTCGCCGTCCGGGCCGGACCAGACCACGGTGCAGCCCAGCGCCCGGTGACCCTCCCGGTAGGCCCGCGCGGAGACCGGCACCAGTTCGCCGACCACCGCCTTGGCCGGGTAGCGACCGCACGCCACCGAGGGGCTGATCTCTTCGATCGGAAACCGTCCCGTCACGGTGCCCAACCTACTGCCCCGACCGTCCCGGCGCCCGGTCGAAATCCGATCATCCTCGCCGGGGCCGGTCGGCGTCAGCGGGCGGGCAGGACCGAGCGGTAGACCCCCATCGTCCGGGCCGCGATCGTGTCCCAGGAGAAGTGCTGCACGGCCCGGCGCCGCCCCGCTCGGCCGAACTCGGCGGTACGGGCGGGGTCGGCCAGCAGTTCGTTGATCGCGGCGGCCAGGTCGGCGACGAACTTCTCCGGCGCCAGCGGGGTCCCGGTGCCGTCGGCGGCCTGGTCGATCGGCACCAGCAGCCCGGTCCTCCCGTCGTCAACCACCTCGGGGATGCCGCCGGTGGCGGTGGCGACCACCGCCGTCTCGCAGGCCATCGCCTCCAGGTTGACGATGCCCATCGGCTCGTAGATCGACGGGCAGACGAAGACCGTGCTGTGGCTGAGCACCTGGATCACCTCGTGCTTGGGCAGCATCTCGGCCACCCAGACCACACCGGAGCGGCTGGCCCGCAACTCGGCGACCAGGCCCTGCACCTCGGCCGCGATGTCGGCCGTGTCCGGCGCCCCGGCGAGCAGGACGAGCTGGGTCTGCGGCGGTAGCGACCGGGCCGCCCGGAGCAGGTACGGCAGGCCCTTCTGCCGGGTCACCCGGCCGACGTAGGTCACGCTCGGCCGATCCGGGTCGATCCCGAGCCGGCGCAGCACGTCGGTCGCCGGGTCCGGGGCGTACTGGCGGGTGTCGATGCCGTTGTGTACCACCCGGACCCGCTCCGGGGCCACCTCCGGGTAGGCGGTGAGCAGGTCCCGTTTCATCCCCGCCGACACCGCGATCACCGCGTCGGCGGCGGCCAGGGCGGTCCGCTCGCACCAGGAGGAGAGCGCGTAGCCGCCGCCGAGCTGCTCGGCCTTCCACGGCCGCAGCGGCTCCAGGCTGTGCGTGGTGACCACGTGCGGCACCCCGTGCAGCAGCTTCGCGACGTGGCCGGCGAGGTTGGCGTACCAGGTGTGGCTGTGCACCAGGTCGGTGCCGGCACAGCCGGCGGCCATCGCCAGGTCGACGCCCATGGTCCGCAGGGCGGCGTTGCTGCCGGCCAACTCCGCCGGTTCCGGGTACGCGGTCACCCCCGGCGGGTCGTCCGGCCCGGTACGGGGCGCCCCGAAGCAGTGCACCCGCAGGTCCGCGAGGGGCCGCAGGTCCCGGGCGAGGTACTCGACGTGCACCCCGGCCCCGCCGTACACCTCCGGTGGGTATTCGCGCGTCAGCAGGTCGATCCGGAGTTGCCGGTCGTCCGGTGCGGTTTCAGCCACGTTCCGCACACTAGTCGAGCATGTTGCCCGGTACGACTGGTGCGAACGGCCGGGTGTGGTTAGCGTCGGTGCATGTCGCCCAAGGTCCTCGCCATCGTCCTGGCCGGCGGCGAGGGCAAGCGCCTGATGCCGCTCACCACGGACCGCGCCAAACCGGCCGTGCCGTTCGGCGGCATGTACCGCATGATCGACTTCGTCCTGTCGAACCTGGCCAACGGCGGCTACCTCAAGATCGTCGTATTGACCCAGTACAAGTCACACTCGCTGGACCGGCACGTGACCAAGACCTGGCGGATGTCGAACCTGCTCGGCAACTACGTCGCCCCGGTCCCCGCCCAGCAGCGCCGGGGCCCGTGGTGGTTCGCCGGCTCGGCCGACGCGATCTACCAGAGCTTCAACCTGATCAACGACGAGAAGCCGGACCACGTGATCGTGTTCGGCGCCGACCACATCTACCGGATGGACCCCCGGCAGATGGTCGAGGACCACATCGCCTCCGGTGCCGGCGTCACCGTCGCCGGGATCCGCCAGCCACTGAGCCAGGCGGACCAGTTCGGGGTGATCGAGGTGGCCGCCGACGGGCGCCGGATCCAGGCGTTCCGGGAGAAGCCCACCGACGCGCGCGGGCTGCCCGACGCGCCGGGCGAGATCTACGCCTCGATGGGCAACTACGTCTTCACCACCGACGCGCTCTGCGAGGCGGTCGAGCGCGACGCGGCCGACAAGGCCAGCCGGCACGACATGGGCGGCAGCATCATCCCGATGCTGGTCGAGCGGGGCGAGGCGAACGTCTACGACTTCCGCGACAACGAGGTGCCCGGCAGCACCGAACGCGACCAGGGCTACTGGCGCGACGTCGGGACGCTGGACTCGTTCTACGAGGCGCACATGGACCTGATCGCCATCCACCCGGTGTTCAACCTCTACAACTCGGCCTGGCCGATCTACACCGACCACCCGCCGTGGCCGCCGGCCAAGTTCGTGCACGGCTGGCAGGAGCGGGTCGGCCGGGCGATCGGCTCGATGATCTCGCCCGGCGTGATCGTCTCCGGTGCGCTGGTGGAGAACTCGGTGGTGTCGCCGAACGTGCGGGTCAACTCCTGGGCGCACGTCGAGGGCTCGGTGCTGATGGAGGGCGTCGACATCGGCCGGCACGCGGTGGTCCGCAACGCGATCCTGGACAAGAACGTGGTGGTGCCGGAGGGGGCCGAGATCGGCGTCGACCTGGAACTCGACCGGACCCGCTACACCGTTTCCGACGCCGGGATCGTCGTCATCGGCAAGGGCCAACGGGTCGAGCCGTAAGGTCAGCCTGTACGTACAGCCCGTGCCACATCCAGGAGGAGAATCGCCGATGTCGGTCCACGCCCGTGCCGGCCAGCCCGCCGACCCCGCCGACCTGATCGACGTAGCGCACCTCGTCACCGCGTACTACGCCGAGCATCCCGACCCGGCCGATCCCGGCCAGCAGGTCGCGTTCGGCACCTCCGGGCACCGCGGGTCGAGCCTGAACACCGCCTTCAACGACGACCACATCGCCGCGATCACGCAGGCGACCTGCGAGTACCGCCGGGACCAGGGCGTCGACGGTCCGCTGTTCCTGGCCCGGGACACGCACGCGCTCTCCGAGCCGGCGCTGGTCACCGCGCTGGAGGTGCTGGCCGCCAACGAGGTCACCGTGCTGATCGACAGCCGGGACGGCTACACCCCGACCCCGGCGCTGTCGCACGCCATCCTCACCCACAACCGGGGGCGCGGCAGCGGCCTGGCCGACGGCATCGTGGTCACCCCGTCGCACAACCCGCCGTCGGACGGCGGGTTCAAGTACAACCCCACCAACGGCGGGCCGGCCGACACCGACGCCACGAAGTGGATCCAGGACCGGGCCAACCAACTGCTGGCAGACGGGCTCGCCGGGGTCCGGCGGATCCCGTACGCGCGGGCCCGGGCGGCGGGCACCACCGACCGGTACGACTTCCTCGGCGCGTACGTCGACGACCTGCCCTCGGTGGTCGACCTGGCGGCGGTACGCGACGCCGGCGTGCGCATCGGCGCGGACCCGCTGGGCGGGGCGAGCGTCGGCTACTGGGGCGAGATCGCCGACCGGCACGGGTTGGACCTGACCGTGGTGAACCCGGCCGTCGACCCGACCTGGCGGTTCATGACCCTGGACTGGGACGGCAAGATCCGGATGGACTGCTCGTCGCCGTACGCGATGGCGTCCTTGATCGCCGCCCGCGCCGACTACCAGGTCGCCACCGGCAACGACGCCGACGCCGACCGGCACGGCATCGTCACGCCGGACGGCGGCCTGATGAACCCGAACCACTACCTGACGGTGGCGATCGCGCACCTGTTCCGGACCCGGACCGACTGGTCGGCGCGGGCGGCGATCGGCAAGACGCTGGTCTCGTCCTCGATGATCGACCGGGTCGCCGCCGACCTCGGCCGTACGTTGGTCGAGGTGCCGGTGGGCTTCAAGTGGTTCGTGCCGGGGCTGCTGGACGGCTCGGTCGGCTTCGGCGGCGAGGAGAGCGCGGGCGCCTCCTTCCTGCGCCGGGACGGTTCGGTCTGGACCACCGACAAGGACGGCATCGTGCTCTGCTTGCTCGCCGCCGAGATCCAGGCGAGCACGGGCAGGTCGCCGAGCCAGCACTACGCCGACCTGGTCGCCCGGTTCGGTGACCCGGCGTACGCCCGGATCGACGCGCCGGCCAGCCGGGCGGAGAAGGCGGCGCTGGGCAAGCTCTCGCCGGAGCAGGTGACCGCGACCGAGTTGGCCGGTGAGCCGATCACCGCGACGCTGACCAACGCGCCGGGCAACGGGGCGGCGATCGGCGGGTTGAAGGTGACCACCGAGTCGGGCTGGTTCGCCGCCCGCCCGTCCGGCACCGAGGACGTCTACAAGATCTACGCGGAGTCGTTCCGGGGGCCGGAGCACCTGACCCGGATCCAGGAGGAGGCCCGCGCCCTGGTCACCGAGGTGCTGGCCAAGGCGTGACCCGGCTCACTCCGGTGGCCCGAACGTGATCTTTCCTTTTGTGATCTTCGTACCGCTGGTGGGTAAACCCGCCCAGTTGATCCGAGATCGCCCGACCGGTACGTGAAGCACGCGTACCGGTCGGAGGGGAAGGAAAAGTGGCAGGATGAGATTCACCCGTTGGGGCACCGCACTGGGGGCGGTGACCCTGCTCGCGCTCACCTTCGCGCAACCCGGGTACGCGCACGCCGCCGCCGCGGACACCTGGACCGGCACCTGGGCCGCGTCCCCGCAGAGCGGCGGCACCAGCTTCAACCAGCAGACGATCCGGCAGATCGTCCGCACCAGCATCGGCGGAACCGCCGCCCGGATCCAGCTGTCGAACGCCTTCGGTGACCGGCCGCTGGTGGTCGGCGAGGTGCACGTCGCCCGGCGTACCTCGGGCTCCTCGGTCGACACCGGCACCGACCGGCGGGTCACCTTCGGCGGCCAGCAGAGCGTGACCGTCCCGGTCGGCGGCCTGGTCGCCAGCGACGCGGTGGCGTTCACCGTGCCGGCCGGCGCCGACGTGGTGGTCAGCCTCTACCTGCCCCAGCCGACCGGGCCGGCGACCTACCACCAGAGCGGGTTGCAGAACAACTACGTCACCGCCGGCAACCAGAGCGGCAACGCCACCCTGACCGGCGCGCAGACCAACGGCAGTTACTACTTCCTGGCCAACCTCGACGTGCAGAACCCGGCCGCCGAGGGGGCGGTGGTGACGCTCGGCGCCTCGATCACCGACGGGATCGGCTCCAACTTCGACGCCAACCGCCGCTGGCCGAACCACCTGGCCCGCAACCTGGCCTCGACCGGGCGCACGATCGGCGTACTCAACCAGGGGATCAGCGGCAACAAGCTGCTCCAGGACGGGGCCGGGCAGAGCGCGCTGAAGCGGTTCGACCGGGACGTGCTCAACCAGCCGGGCGTCCGTTGGGTGATCTTCGCCGACGACCCGATCAACGACCTCGGCGCGGGCAGCGGCCGGCCGGGCGCCGACCAGCTCATCGCCGGACTCCGGCAGCTCATCGACCGGGCGCACCAGCGCGGGGTGAAGTTCCTCTGCTCGACCCTGACCCCGTTCCAGGGCTCCGGCGGCTGGTCCGCCGAGGGCGAGCAGTCCCGGGCGGCGATCAACGCCTTCGTCCGCAGCACCGCCAGTGGTTGCGACGGCCTCGTCGACCAGGACAACGCCACCCACGACCCGGCCCGACCGACGTGGTTCCTGCCCGCGTACGACACCGGTGACCACCTGCACCCGAACGAGGCCGGGCTCCAGGCGATCGCCACCGCGGTCAACCCGAACCTGTTCACCGCTGGCGGCACCCCGCCGATCGGCGCCCCCACCGCCTGCGGCCGGCTGTTGCCCGGTCAGGGGCTGACCAGCGGCCAGACCCTCACCTCGTGCGACGGGCGGTTCCAACTGCGGCTCCAGGGTGACGGCAACCTGGTGCTCCAGCAGGGCGCCACCGCCCTCTGGTCGACCGGCACGGCCGGCCGCCCGGTCACCCAGGCCGCGCTGCGGACCGACGGCGACCTCACCCTGACCGGTTCCGGCGGCGAGACGATCTGGCGTACGGCCACCGCCGGCCAACCGGACACCGTGTTCTACGTCCAGGGCGACGGCAATATGGTGATCTATTCTGCGGGTCGACCAGTGTGGAGTTCCGGCACCGTCGTTCGCTGATACCGCGCGTCGGAGCGCTGCCCGGTGACGCGCCCCGGATCAGCGCAGGAAGTCCGCCACCAGGCGGGTGAAGGTGTCGGCGTCGTCCAGCCACGGGTAGTGCGCGGCCCCCGGCTGGACGACGCTCTCACCCTTGGGGAAGAGGGCGGCTCCTTCCCGGGCCGTCGTCGGCCTCGGGCCGGTGTCCAGTTCTCCGGCGAGGATCAGCACCGGGGCGCCGAGCGCGGTGATGGCCGTCCGGGTGCCGACCGGGTCGGCCGCCTCCACCGCGTAGTAACGGTCGGCCGCCTCGGGGTTGCGCTGCCCGGCACCGGCCGCGGCGTGCGCCTGTGCGGCGGCGTCCCACCGGCCGTAGGTGAACGGGATGATCCCCCGCCAGTCCTCGTCGGTCGGGTTGCCGGCGGCGATGTTGCCGAACGCGGCCGCCGCGTCCGCGAACCACGGCTCGGCCGCGCGCAGGGCGACCCCCTCCTGCCGTAGTTCGGCGGTGAAGTCGATGCCGAGCGTGAAGAGGGCCGGTGTGATCAGCAGCAGCCGGCTGATCCGGTCCGGATGGCTGGCCGCGTACAGGGTGGCGAGGTCGCCGCCGGCCGAGTGGGCGAGCAGGTCGAACCGGTGCAGGCCCAGGTGCTCGCGGAGCGCCTCCACGTCGGCCACCTGCCGGTCGCAGCGGTACGTCGCCGGGTCGGCCGGGGTGCCGGAGTCGCCGGTGCCGCGCAGGTCCAGCCGGTAGAGGGTCCGGTACGCCCCGAGCCCGCCCAGGTCACCGAGGTACGCCGAGGTCCGCATCGGCCCGCCGGGCAGGACGAGCAGCGGCTCACCGGTTCCGGTGACGTGGTAGGCGAGGGTGGTCCCGTCGACGCTGGTGAAGGTTGGCATGGGCCGATTCTTCCCCATGCCGTCGACGGCACCGCGATGGGTTTGTCCGCGGAACGGGGCGGCCGGCTCGCGCCGACCGCCCCGCCGTGCTGCGTTGGTGCCGTTACGACAGCGGCTTCTTGGCGCCACTGCCGAGCAGGTGCGTGAGCGACTTGGCGACCAGGTCGTCACGGGCGGCCGGGGCGAGCCCCTCCAGACCGAAGCCGAGGTAGACGGTGTCCGGGGTGGTCACCACGGAACCCTCCTCGAAGGCGGTCCGGCTGCGTGCCCAGTCGTTCGAACCGGGGGGAGAACCGGCCGGCGCGCCGGCCACCGTCCAGCCACCCAGGTCGGACTCGAACGAGGTCTCCGCGACGGTGACGCCGTCCCTGATGACCTTGGTGTCGTCGACGAAGACACCGAGGCCCTGGGTGGCCCAGTCGGACGCGTACGTGATGGAGAGCTCGACCTGCTTGCCGGCGTACGCCGACAGGTCGACCGACCACTCCTGCCAGCCGCCGGACGGGCCGGTGGAGGCGTTCCACGTACCGGTGGTGCCGGTCGGCGAGCAGTCCTCGCCGATGTAGTGGGCGAGCTGCGGGTGCAGCGTCTCCGCCCAGCCGGACGCGCAGCTCTCGCCGGTGCCGGTGGCGGTGTGCCCGTTGGCGTCCGGCAGCGTCGTCCAGTTGTCGGTGCCCACCTCGTGCGCCTCGACGAACACGTAGTCCCAGTCCGCCTCCACCTCCTGCGAGATGAAGAAGTTCAGCGAACCGCTGGTCGCCCCGGTCAGGTCGACGGTCCGGGTCAGCCGCTTGTACGTGGAGTCCGCCTGGCTGCTGAACAGGTACCAGTCACCGGTGCGCGGGTCGAACGGTGCTCCGCCCGGCCGGCCCCAGCCGACCGGTGCCGTGCTGGTGAACTGCGGGAACTGGTCCGGCGGCAGGAAGCTCGACGTGGTCAGGAACGACGCCGTGTGGTCCTGGTTGTCCGCCGAGCCCGGCGCGTTGAGCACCCCGTTGAAGCCGGCGAACACACCGTCGTTGCCGACCACCGGGTACGGGTTCTCGTCGCCGTCCTGGCCGCCACCACTGACGTACGTGTGCGCGCCCAGGTAGTACTGCTGGAAGTCGTTCAGGATCGGCAGGCAGGCGCCGCCCGGTGCCGGACACTCCGGCGGTGCGCCCGGCGAGTAGTAGTACCCGCCGTCCGCCGACTGCGCCAGCAGCGCGTTCTTGCCGCTGACCAGGAGCTTGCCGCCCTCGTTGAGATAGTCCCGGACCGCGAACTCGGTTTCGATCGCGGCCTTGGCCGTGGTGCCGGGCACCTGGCCGGGCGCCCGCAGGATGGTGTCGTCGCCGGTCTCCCAGACCACCGCGTCGTAGTGCGAGAGCACGCCGAGCGGGTGCGGCGCCTTGCGACCACGGGTGTCGAAGTCGTAGACGTCACTGGTCTTGCCGGCAGCGGTCAGCGCGGCGGCCACCTCGTCGGCGTACTTGGCGCTGGTGCCGGTCTGGGTCGGGCTGAGCCCGGTCACGTCCTCGACGGCCAGCACCAGGACGTCGCCACCGATGTCGGTGCTGACCTGGTACGTGAAGTGCTCACTGGCGGTGGGTCCGCCGCCCTGGGGTTTGGTGCCGGTGAACCAGACCTCCACCCGGTCACCGGCCTTGGCGCCGGTCACCGTGCCGCGTACCTCGGCGTAGTAGTCGTCGTGGGTGTCGCCGTACCGTTCGCCGCCGCGCCATTCCTTGACCGCGACGGACTTCGGCTTGCCGCCGTTGATGACGTAGTGCATCTGGACGTTCTTCAGCGAACGCCGGGCGATGGTCGCGACCGGCTGGCGGGTGCCGTACGAGGTCTCGAACTTGTCGACCTCGAAGTCCGGGGTGGTCCGGCCGAGCACCGACACCGGGTTGTCCGGGGTGGCGGCGGACTTGGCCACGGAGAGCGCGAACGGAATGTTCTTCGCCACCTCGGCGGCGATCAACTCCTCGTCGTCCGGGAAGTTGAAGCCGCTGGCGCAGTCCTCGACCAGCCACTCGTCGTTGGGGTCGGCGGCCGACACGGTCTCGCAGGTGGTCATCTCGGGGGTGAAGCCGAGCGTGCCGTAGCGGACGGTGGCGTGGGTGTCGGTGTCACCGTTGGTGGTGTACAACTCGGCCGAGATGTCCGGGTCGTAGCCCGGGATGGCCGGGTGGGCGTCGTCACCGGCCAACGCCTCGTAGATCACGTCGTCCGGGGTCCGGGTGTCCACCTGCCATCCGACGCCGTAGAGCAGCAGCTCGGCGGCGGAGTGGTAGTTGATGTAGTACTCGAACCCGACCCGCCGGAACAGGCCGTCCAGCGCCCTGGTCTCCGGCTCGGAGTTCGGGTCGGGGCCGCGGTAGGTCTCGCTCGACGGGTCCGCGGACGAGCCCTCGTTGTCGTAGCCCCACTTGTAGGAGAAGTTCCGGTTCAGGTCGACGCCGTCACCGCTGGTGATCTGACCGTCGCCGTTGTTGTCGCGCAGGTTCTTGCGCCACAGCCGGTTGCCCTCGGTGAAGGTGAAGTCGTACCCGTCCGGGTTCGACACCGGCAGGAACCACAGTTCGGTGGTGTCGACCAGCCGGGTGATCTCCGGGTCGGTGCCGTAGTTGTCGAGTACGTGGTGCAGCAGCCGCCGGGTCATCTCCGGGGTGATCCACTCACGGGCGTGCTGGGCGGCGCCGTAGAGCACGGCCGGGCGCTTGCCGTCCTCGATCGACTTCGCGTTCTTGGTGACCTTGACCGCCAGGATCGGCTTGCCCTGGTGGGTCCGGCCGAGCGTCTCGACCTTGGTCAGCTTCGGGAACCGGGCCGCGGTCGAGGTGATCTCGTCCCGGATACCGCCGGGCTCGCTGTACGACCGGAACGCCGACCATCCGTTGGCGGACTGCTCGCGCAGCGCCCGGGAGGCATCCTTGCCGCGTACCTTCTTGACCGACAGCTTGACGCCCTTGGTGGCGACGCGGGCGGCCTGCTCCTTGGTCAACACGACCTGGATCGCGGAGTTGCCGGCCTTGTCGGCGCCGCCGACCGCGTGTCCCACGTCGACACCGCTATCTCGGAGTACGTCGAGCTGTTTGGCATCGGCTGAGCCGACGTACACCTCAAGATTGCTGTTGTTGCCGTTCGGTGTGGTCGGTGGCTTCGCACTGACCGGTGTGGTCAGCACCATGACGCCGACCATCGTGAACACGCCGGCGATCGCCAGCCGTGTTTTGCGCATTGCGCCCCCTCGTTCGAAAGATCTCTACGGGGGAGCATTCTGTGCCAGCTCAGACGTGTCAATGATTCGATCGGTTGCTCTGGGGCGCTCGGTGACCAGGTGATGACCCACTGCTCTGCCGTGTCCCGGCGGCCTCCGGTCGGGGTACCGTGTCGCAGCCCTGATGTCGCCGTCTGTTGTGGAGGCTCCCGTGCCGGCCGACCTCGACGAAGCGCTGGCCACCGACCAGCGGACCGGCATCGTGCCGCACCTGGTGCCGCTGGTCGAGGGGGAGTGGGCGCTCTGGCGGTCGGTCTGCCTGCGCGGCACCGGCTTCGCGTTCGACCTGCTCGACGAGCTGGCCGACCCCGCTCTCGCCGCCGCCGCCGACCGGTTGGTCGCCGGGGGCGGGCCGGACGCCCCGGAGGCGGTCGAGGCGGTCGAGGCGTACCGGGAACGGTTCCGGCTGGCCGGTCGCCGGCTGGCGGCGGCGTTGCACCGGGTGGCGGCCGAGCCGCGCTTCCGGGAGGCGGTCACCTGGCAGAACCCGCACGCCGTACGGACCGGTCTGGACACCCTGTTGCGCCGCGACCCGGACACCGTCGTACGGACCGGCCGGCACCGCCGGTACGAGGCGCTGGTCACCAACTACCTGCACCGGTACTGCGCCAAGAACGACACGATCGGCTTCTTCGGCCCGGTCGGCTGGGCCGCGATCGTCCCGGACCAGGTCACGCCGTTGCGGCACGCCCGAACGCCGGATCCGGTCGACGCCCGGACGATCTACTTCGAGCACTGGGCGGTGGCGGCGGTCGCGGCGGTCCACGCCCCGGCCCTGCGCCGCTGGCTGGCACCCCGCCGGATGCCGCTGGTCGACGTGGTCGACGGTCGGCTGCGGGTGCCGCTGGCCGACCCGATCCGGTTGGACCCGTGCGCGGCGGCCGTTCTGCGCGCCTGTGACGGCGTACGGCTGCCGGCGGCGATCGTGGCCGAGGTGCTGGCCGACCCGACCGCCGGCACCACCGACCCGGCCGAGGTGTTCGCCGCGCTCGGCCGCCTGCACGCCGCCAAATGGATCACCTGGGAGTGGGAGGCCCCGGCCGACGACCTCCGGTCGGAGATCACCCTGCGCCGGCTCCTGGACCGGGTGGACGACCCGGCGGCCCGCGCCCCGGCGGTCGCCGCGCTGACCGAGCTGACCTCGGCCCGCGACGCGGTCGCGGCGGCGGCCGGCGACGCGGGGTTGCTGCTGCCGGCCCTCGACCGGCTCGACGCCACCTTCACCCGGCTCACCGACCGGGCCGCCCAGCGCGAGGGCGGTCAGACGTACGCGGGCCGGACGGTGCTGTTCGAGGAGTGCCGGCGGGCCGACGAGGTGACCCTGGGCCCGGCGCTGCTGGATCCGCTCCGGACCCCGCTCGGGCTGGTGCTGCACAGCGCCCGCTGGTACACCTCGGCCGGCGCGGCCCTCTACCGCCGGGCGTTCCGCGACCTCTACCGCCAACTCGCCGGTCCGGGTGCCGGCCCGGTGCCGCTGGCCGACTTCTGGCTGCTCGCCCACGACCTGCTGGTCCAACAGGTGGATACGCTGGTCCGGCCGCTGACCCGAGCCCTACAGGCCCGCTGGGCGCAGCTTCTGGCGCTACCCGGCGCCGACGCCGACGGTGCCCCGCGCCGGGTGCACCGGGACGGCGCGGCACTGCGGGCAGCGGTCCGGGCCGCTTTCCCGGCCAACCGGCCCGGCTGGGTCGGGGCGGTGCAGCACAGCCCGGACCTGATGCTCGCCGCCGCCGACCCGGCCGCCGTCGAGGCCGGCGACTTCCGGTGGGTCCTCGGCGAACTGCACCCCGGTGCGAACACCATGCGGTACGCGAGCTGGTTCGCCTACCACCCGGATCCGGAGCAGATGCGGGCGGCGATGGCCGCCGACCTGGCGCCGGGGGTGGTGCTGATGGGGGCGACCGGGGCACAGGGCGGCACCCCGGTCCGGATCGCCCCGGAACTGGCCGGGCCGGCCGACGTACGGCTGGTCTTCGCCCCGGACACCTGCGGTTACGACCCGGACCGGGACCTGCTGGTCGGCGCCTGCGAGCTGTTCGAGGCCGATGGTCGACTGGTCGTCCGTCGTCGTTCCGGCGGCCCGGAGTACGAGCTGCTGGAGGTCGTCGCCGAGTTGGTCGCGGGCAGCCTGTTGCAGCAGTTCCGGCTGCTGCCGCCGGCCCCGCACACGCCCAGGGTGCAGCTCGACCGGCTGGTGGTGCAGCGCGAGTCGTGGACCTTCGGGCTCGGCGACCTGGCCCTGCTCGCCGAGCCGGACGAGGCCGACCGTTTCCTGGCCGTACGCCGCTGGGTCGCCCGGCACCACCTGCCCCGGTACGTCTTCGTCCGGGTCACCGGGGAGCGCAAGCCAATCCACCTGGACCTGACGAGTCTCGCCTCGGTGGACGTGCTGGCGCGGGCGGTCCGCCGGGCCACCCGGCTCGATTCGGCCGGCGGCCGGGTGACCGTGACCGAGATGCTGCCCGGCCCGGACCAGCTCTGGCTCGCCGACACCGCCGGCCGCCGCTACTGCGCCGAGTTCCGGTTCGTCGCCGTGGACCGGTGCGTCGCGTCGCCGCCCGACTGACCCGGCGGAAGCCCCGGCGTGCCGACCGGGTGGTTCGGTGGCACCTGTGTCACGTCGGGTCGTACGGTGCCGATCACGTACACCAGGTGCATGGTGTAGGTCTCCCACTCCGACAGGTGCGTGGTCGAGATGCCGAACAGCGCCATCGCCTTCTGCTCCGGCAGCGGCAGGACCACCTGCATCTGGTGGACACCGTCCCAGTGGTGGCCGATGGCCAGCAACCGCCCGAAACGGCTGTCGAGGTCGTGTACCTCGGCGTGCGGGCGCCACGCGTCGGCGAGCGGGGTCAACGCGTCGGCGATGTCGACGCGGTGCAGGCTGACCGTGAACAGACCGGTCGTGGGCACGGCCGGCTCCAGGACCGTCGCGGCGTACCGCACACCGTTGGACCGTAACCCTTCGATCAGCAGTTCCTGCCCCGCGGTGATCGCGTCCCGCTGTTCCTCGGTGCTGTCCGGCCACACCTCCGATATTCGCCGGGTGGTCCGTTCGATCCGGTCCTCCCGCGTCGCGGTCAGGTCCAGCGGGGTGAACTGCGCGGGCACGTCGAACCGGAACGGCAGCCTCATCGCAGAATCCGCAGTGTTTCCAGGGCCGGCTCCGGTACGAGCTTCGCGCCGTTGATCGCGACCTTGGCCCAGCTCGCCTCGTCCTTGGCGGCCTGCGCGTCGATGTCACCCGGATGCATCCAGGTCATGACGGTCGGCACCTGTGAGGCGGCCGTGGCGACGACCTGCAACGCCACCCCGCCCTCGAACCTGCTCACCGGGTTGGTCGTCGCGAGACCGGCAAGGTCCCCGAAGACCCGCGCGGGGCTGGACGGGGTGCTGCTGCCCTTCAGCAGTCCGGCGAGGTTGTCCGCGTTCTGCGCCGCCTTCACCAGGTTGCCGCCGAAGCCGAGCAGATCGCTGGTGAGGGTCACACTGGTGCTGGAGGCCTGGTCGCCGTTGATCGCCATGTCCAGACCGTGGGCGCCGAGCGCCACGGCGTTGCCGACCAACGCCAGCGGTACGGCCACGGCGGTGGCGCCGGGAATGAACGCGGCCAGGCTCGCCACGGACGAGAACACCGAGGCGGCGTCCCCGATCGTGCCCAGCACCGTGGGTTCCTTCGGCAGCGGCGGTGGCGCGAACGGCGGCGGCGTCGGCCCCTGCCCGGCCAGGGAGTCGAGCATCTCCTGGATCCAGGCGGCGATGTCGGTGACGAACCGTTCCTGCGCCGCGGCCGAGACCGCCGGGTCGAGTTGCAGGGTCAGCGCGAACGCCGGCAGGTTGCGCACGATGGTGTCGACGATCGCCTGCTTGGCGGCCACGACGGTGTCGGCGAACGAGGTGGTCAACGCCTCCAGGTCCCGCATCCCCGTACCGACGCTCTGGGTCGCGGTGAAGAGGCCGAACATGCTGCGACGGAAGGCGTCACCGGCCTGGTCGGACCAGCCGACGAGATCGGCCATGTCGAGCTGGCGCAGGGTGTCCGCGTGCCCGGCGGCCTCGCCCCAGGAGGCGGCGAGCGCCCGTACCCGGTCCTCGTCGGTGTCGGGCCACTCGACCAGGGCGTTCACCCGTGGCCACAGTCCCAGGTCGGTCGGCGGTGGTGCGATCGGCATGGTGTCGTCCCGTCCCCTCAGCCGCCGGCGCCACGGGTGGAGAGGTCCCCGGTGAGACCGAACCCGGTCGCCCCGATCCGGTCCGCGGCCAGGTAGTCCTCGACCGACTGCCGCCCGACGGTGGCCCGGCCCAGGAAGGCGTCGGACAGCTCGTCGGCGGTGCTGATCACCGGACCCGGCTGGTACCTGGGCAGGAACGCCCGAGCCAGCTGCCCGGAGCCGATGCCGGCCTCGTCGGCGGCGATCCGGCCCTTGAGACCGCTCCACGCGTCGCCGAAGGCCCGCCCGGCCGCCTCGATCCCGTCCATCGCGGCTGCGGTGGACGCGGTCTCCATCTGGACGAAGGTCACCGCCTGGCCCTCGCCATCCGGTCGAGGTCGGCCAGCAGCGGATCGAAGCTCGGATCGGTCGCCTCCGGCGGCATCAGGTGTCGGGTCAGGGCGACCACCTCGGCGCGGGCGAGGTCGGCCGCCTCCCTGACGGTGTCGAGGATGCGCCGGCTGAGCGCCCGCGCGTCGTGCTCCCGGTAGATGCGCGGATCGAGTGCCAACTCCAGGAGCTCGCCACGGCCGCCGACGGTGACGGTGATCAGGCCGTCCGATGATTCGGCGCCCGCCCGTACCTCGGCCATTCCCCGCTGTACGGCGCGGAGGTCCTCGGCGAAGCGTCCGTACGCTGCTGCGTCCATGCCCCCAGTGTCGGCGGGCGCGGCCGGTCCCCGGTCCCGCTGACCGGTTCCGGCCACGTCGGCACCCGGTCAGCGGGACCGGGCGAAGACCGCTCAGCGGAGCAGGTAGCCGACGCCGCGCAGGGTGTGCAGGACCGGCGGGGTGCCGAGCTTGCGCCGCAGCCCCGCGACGAGAACGTCCAGCACGTTCGAGTTCGGCGCGACCAGCTCGTCCCAGGCGACCGCGATCAGCTCGCTGCGGCGGACCGGCTCGCCCCGGGCGGTCACCAGCCGTTCCAGCACCACGAACTCCTTGGCGGTCAACGAGAGCGGCCTCCCACCGCGACGGGCCGTGTACCTACCGGTGTCCAGCTCCAGGTCACCATGGCGCAGCACCGGGGCCGGCCCGGTGTCACCGCGCCGGCAGAGGCTGCGGACCCGGACGACCAGTTCGGGAACCGCGAACGGTTTGCCCAGGTAGTCGTCACCCCAGGCCAGTCCCTCGACCCGGTCGTCCGGCGTGTTCCGCCCGGTCAGGAAGAGCACCGGTACCGGCCAGCCGGTACGGCGCCGGTCCGCCACGTACCGCAGCGCGTCGCCGCCCGGCAGGATCCGGTCGAACACGGCGCAGTCGTAGACGTTGACGCTCAGCGCCTCGTCCGCCTGCGGCAGGTCGACCGCGGTGTCCACGGCGAACCCCGCACCCCGCAGGGACGCGTCGACGGCCACCCGGAGATCCTCGTCGTCCTCGGTGACCAGTACCCGCACGACACATACGGTAGCCGGCGCGGCAGCGTTGTGCGATCAGGGCGGGCGTCGACCGCTACCCCAGCCAACCACGGTCGGCGGCCTTCAATCCGGCCTGGAACCGGCTGCGCGCGCCGAGGCGGTTCATGATGGCGGACATCATCCGGCGTACGGTCCGCACCGAGATGCCCAGGCGGGCCGCCGCGGACTCGTCGGTGCAGCCCGCCGAGAGCAGTGCGAGCAGTTCTCGCTCGCGTTCGCCGAGCCCGGTGCCCTCCGTCACGTCGGCGGCGGTGAGCGGCACCGCGGCCGGCCAGAGCCGTTCGAACAGTTCGGTGACCGCGTTAACCACGCTCGGCAGCCGGAACATCGCCACGTCGCCCGGCCGGCCGTCCCGGCGGTCGCTGGGAAGCATCGCCAGGGCCTCGTCGACCACCGTCGCGTCGGCCGCCACGCTCGGCAGCGTGCGTATCTCGG
Organism: Micromonospora sp. NPDC049529; assembly: GCF_055586685.1. NCBI lineage: Bacteria > Bacillati > Actinomycetota > Actinomycetes > Micromonosporales > Micromonosporaceae > Micromonospora > Micromonospora sp. NPDC049529. The sequence goes on along the minus strand of NZ_JBVJHT010000006.1, from coordinate 100,050 downwards.
CCCCGGCCGGGCCGAGCCCGCCGAGTCGCATGGCCAGTACCGGAACGTCCCGGACGTGGTCCGGCAGGAGCACCCGGTAGCGCACCCCGCGCCGCAGGTTCTCCTGGTCGGCGCGGCGCAGCGGGTCGACCGGTTCGCCCGGGTGCGCGCGCAGCGTACGGATGACGAGCACCTCGCGGGTCGCGGTGGCCAGGGTGGCGTCGATGCCGGCGTGGGTGGACAGCACTGTCGGGTGCACGATCCGTGGGCTCGGCACCGGGTGCCACGTGGGACGTACCGGGGCCTGTCGGTCCCGCGCGGCGGGCAGGGATTGGACGGTCATCAGAGCGTTCCTCCGATCGGCAGTGAGGCCGTGACGGCCGGTCCGTGCAGACCGTCCAGTCGTTCCAGGTGGACACCGAGGTCCGGGCCGAGCGAGGTGAGCATCCCGGCTGCGGCCTGCGCCGCCTGCGGTGTCGCGGCGGCGATCCGCAGTACGCCGCTCAGCTCCGGGTCCCCGACGACCACCGCGACGGTGACCGCGACGTCCCGTACGCCGCCGAGCAACTGTTCCAGCACCTCGGACGACCCGGGTGCCGGTGACCCGACGATGGCCAGGCGCATCCCGATCTGGGTGATCGGGCCGGCCCGCCAGTGGTGCCAGTGCTCGCGGATCGCCTCCCGCCCCGGACCGGTGTGGGTCAACGAGGTCAATGTGGCGAGCAGTTCCCGCTCCGACACCAGGACGAGATCGAGGCCGGTACGCCGCAGCCGACGGCGTAGCCGGCGTACGGCGTTGCCGAGCGCGATCCGCAGCACCGCGTCCTCGGCGGCGTCCACGTCGCGCAGCACCCGCACGGCGAGCCACGCGCGCGGGGCCACCTGCTGCGGGCCTCGGTGCAGCACGAGGTGCAGCCCGAGCCGAGGGGCGTCGGGATCCCCGTCGGCCGACACCGCCCCGGCGAGTACGGCGCGGACGAATGCCTCCGAGTCAGGTCGTACCGGTCGTAGCACGGCCACCAGTTCGTCGGCCCGGCTGACGATCCCGGCCTGCTCGCCGCCGATCTCCGCCGGGTCGATCCGGGCACCGGGCAGCAGCAGCGCCAACAGGGCAGCGGGACCCTCGACGGCCGGTAGGTCGTGTGCCCGTCGGCGCAGCAGCAGTCGTGACCGCCGGCCGAGCAGGGTGGACAGCCACGTCCCCCGGACCCGGATCGCGGTCACCGCGAGCAGCGCTGCGGCGGCTGCGCCGAGCGCGACGGCAACCGGCCAGTCACGTCCGACGGCGCCGACACCCAGCACCAGGGCCAGTTGCCAGCACACGATCCGCGCCACCGGGGGGAGGGTGAGGCGTCGAGCGCGGCCCGCCGGACGCCCGGCCCCGGCCGAGTCGGTACGGGCACGGTTTCCGGCCGAGTCCGCACGGGCACGGTTCCCGGCCGAGTCGGCACGGGCACGGTTCCCGGCCGAGTCGGCACCGGCACGGTTCCCGGCGGAGTCGGTACCGGCACGGCCTCTGGTCGTGGCGGCGGTGGCGGCGGCCGGGTCGGCGGCGGGGACGGCCACCGGTGCCGGTGGGGCGGGTACTGGCCGGGCACCCGGCAACAGGACCGGCTGGCCACCGAGACGGGCGGCGGCGACCACGGTACGGGTCCGGCGCGTGGCGGTACCCGGAGCATCCGGTGCGGCTGCCGGTGCCAGTGGTGGCGGTGGCGGTGGCGTTTCGGGCTGCCGGTCGCTTTCCGTCCGGGCGGTCGTTGCCATGCTCGTTCCCCTCATGTGACCCTGCGTCGATCGCGGTGGTCGTCCCGAGGCAGCCGCCCCGCTGACGTGACGCAGCCGGCCAGGTGCCGTACCAGCACATGGCTGCGGTAGCGCTCCGGTGAGCTGGCCGCCAACAGTCCCTGGTCGACCAGCCGTTCCAGCACCGGCCGGGCAGCCGTCGTCGTCAAACCCAGCGCACGTGCCGCGACGGTGGCCTCGAACTCGCCGGGCAGGTCACCGAGGGCGTGCCAGGCGGCCACCTCCGGACTGTCGAGCCGGGAGCGGGCGGCGGAGATCGAACGTCGGAGGGCGTCGGAGAGCACCCGGCACGGCTCGTCGTCCAGTTCCTCGGCCAGCCGTCGTACCGTCCAGTGTGGTCGGGTCCGCAGCCGGGCGGCGGCTTCGCGCAGCGCGGCCGGCAACCCACCGCAGTGGCCGACGACAGCGGCGACGGACGCGTGGTCCGCGCCGGTCCGCCGGCCGCCGGCCGCCGCCATGAAGAGCGCGGCGGCGGCCCTGTCGCCGAGCGGCTCCAGCCCGATCCGTACCGCGCCGTCCAGATGCCAACCCCGGTTGCCCGTCGTAACCAGGGTCAGGCATCCGGGTGCCGCCGGCAGCAGCGGCGCCACCTGCTCGCCGTCGGCCACGTCGTCCAGAACCAGCAACACCCGTCGCCGGGCCAGCTCCGAGCGCCACAGCGCGGACCGCTCGTCGAGATCGGACGGCATCTCCGTCGCGGCCGTGCCGATGCCGCGCAGCAGCCTCCCCAGCACGTCCGACGCGGTCAGCGCCGAACGCGGGTCGGAACCCCGCAGGTTGACGAAGAAGTGGCCATCCGGGTAGCCCGGTGCCAGGCGGTGCGCGGTGTGTACGGCCAGGGCGGTCTTACCGACGCCCGCCATGCCGTCCACCAGCACCACCGGCGCGACGGCGGTCGCGGCCCGCCGTACGGCTGCCACCTCGGCGCTGCGTTCGACGAGTGGAACGTCCCGGGGAAGTTCCCTGCGGGTCCGGACCGGCTCCCCGTCGCCCAGCACCAACCGCTGCGCCTGCGCGAGTACGGGCCCCGGCTCCACCCCGAGTTCGGTGGAGAGCAGTTCCCCGGCCCGCCGGCACGCGACAAGCGCCTCGGCCCGCATGCCGCCCTCGTGCAGGGTACGGATGAGCTGCGCCCACGCGCCCTCGCGCAGCGGGGCGTCCGCGGTGACGGCGCGCAGCGTGGCCACCGCGTCCTGACCATGGCCCAGGACCAGTTGCAACTCCGCGAGATGTTCCCGCAGTCGCAGGTGGAGTTCGTCGAACCGGGCCACCACAGCGGCACAGACCGCCGCCTCGACACCCTCGAAGGGACGTCCCCGCCACAACCGCAACGCCTCCTGGACCAGGGTGAGCGCGGCTTTCGGGTTGTCGTCGGAAGCCGCCTGCCGGGCCTCGGCGGCGAGTTCGTCCGCCCGGTCGGAGTCCAGGTCACCCGCCCCGACCCGGATCCGGTACGCGCCGGACCTGCCCTCGATCCGGGTGTGCCCGTCGTGCTCCGGCAGCAGGCGGCGCAACTGCCAGACGTACGTCTTCAGGTTGGCCTCCGCCGACGCCGGCACGGCCTGTTCCTGCCAGGTGGCCTCGACCAGGCGATCCACCGCCACCCAGGCGTTAGGCTGCAGCAGCAGGGCCGCCAGCACCGTCGCGGGCTTGCTCGTGCCGAACCGGTGCACGGTCGTGTCGTGCACCTCGAGCGGCCCGAGTACGTGGAACAGCACCGTGCCCTGCACCTCCTCGAAAGCCCTGACCGGTTGCGGTGATCCGGTGCACCCATACGATCGGTCCGCGCACATGAGGATCAGATGACACGCCATCGGGGAGGCCGGCCGTGCGAGTGATGGTGGTCGAGGACGACGACGACCTGCGGCTCGCGGTGACCACCGAACTCGCCGGTACCGGGCTGCGGGTCGACCAGGCGGGCGACATCGCGACGGCGCACGTCTCGTTGTCCACCGGGCACTACGACTGCGTGGTCTTCGACCGCATGCTGCCCGACGGTGACGCGATCACGTACGTGCACCGGCGCCGGCAGCAGGGCTGGGCCGTACCCGTGCTCTTCCTGACCGCCCGGGACCGTCTCGCCGACATCGTGGCCGGCTTCGAGCACGGCGGCGACGACTACCTGGTCAAGCCGTTCGCCGTGGCGGAGATGACCGCCCGGGTGCTGACCCTGGGGCGGCGTGCCGGCACCGGTCGCCCGTCGGTGTTGCGCCACGCCGACCTGGAGATGGACTGCGCCCGCCGGCAGGCGCGTCGAGCGGGTGTCCTGCTCGGGCTGACCGCGAAGGAGTTCGCCGTGCTCGAGTACCTGTTGTCCCGGTCGGAGCAGGCCGTCGGCCGGGACGAGCTGATCGAGCACTGCTGGGACAGCAGTACCGACCCGATGTCGAACGTGGTGGACGTGGTGGTCCGGCGGTTGCGGGTGAAGCTGCGCGAGCCGGAGCTGATCCACACCGTACGGGGGCGTGGTTACCGGCTCGCCGGCCCGGAGTCGGCGACGTGAGGGGATCGGCGGTAGGCGGACTGCGCCGGCTGCCCCGGTGGCTCACCGCGTTGTTCACCGCGATGAACGCGGTCGGGCTGATCGTCTTCGGCTGGCTGCTGGTGCAGGCCGACGCGCGCCAGGGTGAGCTGCGGATGGACGGCGAACTGCGCCGGGTCACGTCGAGCGTGGCCCGGTTGACGCAGTACGACGGCACCTTGGTCACCGCGTACGTCAGCGAGGACCCGATGAGCACCAGTTGCCCCGAGTTCGCGATCCTTCCCGGCCGGTCCGGGGAGTTCTCCGGTCACTTCAGCCAGCAGGACTGCGTGCCGGTGGACCCGGCGAAGCTCGCCGGTCTGGCGGTGGAGGGGGTGAGCAGCGGTCGTCTGCTCACGGGGTACGTCCGGGGCACCGGGGGTGAGCTGTTACGGGTCGGAGTCGAGCCGTTCGGCAACAACAGGGGGCAGTACATCGGAGCGGTCGTGGCGGTGATGGACGCCGAGGGTGAGCAGTCCCGGCACCGCCGGCTGGTCCTGCTGGTGATCGGTGGTTGCGTGTTGCTGGTCGCCGCCGTCGCGGCGGCCGGGCACCTGCTCTCCGTACGGGCGGTCCGTCCCGCGGTGGCCGCCCTCGAACAACAGGAGGTGCTGCTCGCCGACACCGCGCACGACCTGCGTACGCCGGTGGCGGCCCTGCGTGCGCTCGCCGAGACGGCGTTGCTCAATCCCGCCCAGCGAACCGAGCTGCTGCCGCGCACCGTGGAACTGGCCAAGCGGATGGGCACCATCATCGACGGGGTGCTGATGCGGGCGCGGCTGGCCGCCGGGGTCGAGCCGTTGGCCATCCAACCGGTCTGGTTGGACCAGTTGGTCAGCACGGTGGTGGAGGAGACCCCCACCGAGGGGGCACAGGTGACGGTGACCACCGCGCCGACCAAGGTGAACGCCGACCCGGCGCTGATCCAGCGGGTCGTCGGCAACCTGTTGGACAACGCGTTGCGGCACGGGCGCGTACCGGGCCGGGACGCCGTCGTGCACATCACCGTCGCCGGTGGACGGGTGATGGTGGCCGATCACGGGCCCGGCATCGACGCCTCGGTCGCCCGGGAGACCTTCGACCGGTTCAGGAGCGGCGGCGGGTCGAGCGGACTCGGGCTGGCGATCGTACGCTGGGTGGCGCAGGCCCACGGCGGCGAGCTGCGGGTGTATAACGCCGAAGAGGGCGGGGCGATCTTCGAACTGGTGTTGCCTCCGGGCGACCAGTGATCGGCTGTATCGGCAATGGACCAATCGTGTACCGCCTCTTCTATGCTCACGGGGTGACCAGGATGGGCCTTCCATGGCGCTTTGTTACCAGACGCGTTCGGGTCCGCAACCCGCTGCGCCGTGGTCGACTGCCCCTGGTGCTGCTCGTCGGCACCTGTCTCGTCGCCGTCACGGCGGCGATGTCCGGCGCGGTCACCGCACCACCGGGGCTGACGTTCGCGCAGGCCGGGCACTGGGTCGCGAACCCGTCCCTGGGCATGGTCTTCCACGTCAACGGCGCCACCCGCACGGTGGACGCCCAGGCCGCGATCACCGGCGTGGAGGCGGACAGCCAGGTCGTGCAGGGTGACACCAGCGGTTATGTGGTCGGCCGCTCCCGGATCATCGAGTTCGGCAAGTCGAACCTGTCGGTCGAGCAGACGCTGACCCCGCCGACCGGTGAACGCCCGGTCGCGGTCGAGGCGAAGGGCGGGCCCTACCTGGTCTACCGGGAGGCCGGCAGCGTGGTGCGACTGGGTGACACGCCCGCGACCATTCCGGCCGGTCGCCTTCTCGGTCAGCCGGTCACCACGCGCGACGGCACCCTCTGGTTGCACCGCACCGATTCCAACGTGCTCTGTCACCTGTCCCCCGAGGCCGACCGGGTCTCCTGTCCGGCGACCGCTCCCCGGGGGCACCCCGGGGCGCTGACCGTCGTGGGCAAGCAGGCCGTCTTCGTCGACACGGAAACCGACACGATGAGTCCCGTCGCCGACGACGGCCTCGGCCGGCCGACCCGGATCGGGGTGGACCTACCGCCCACCGCCCAGGTCGCGGGCGCCGACGTGAGCGGGCGGGTCGCCATCGTCGACCCCTCGACGCGACGGATGCACCTGGTCGACGCCACCGGCCTCGGCACCGACCGGGCCGCCGCAGCCCCGGTGACCGTCGCCCTGCCCGAGGGCACCTACTCGGCGCCGTCGGTCAGCAGAACCTCGGTGGTCCTGCTGGACTTGCAGCGCAACACGGTGCTCACCTACGACGGCGCGGGCCGGCAGCGGCAGGTCACCACGATGCCACCGGAGACCGGAGAGCCCCGGCTCATCCGTGGCGAGGACGAGCGGGTCTACGTCGAGGGCGCCGAGGGCCGGCACGTGATGGTCGTCGACCACGACGGCGGAATCGGCCTGGTGCCGGTGACCGGCAACGCGCAACCGACCCCCAACCCCACCCTGGTGGCACCGCCGACCGAGCCGAGCCCGGGGCCGGAGCAGCAGCCGGCCGGTCCGCGGCAGCCACCGCCGGGACCGGAGCGCAGGACGACTCCGGCGGACCAGCGACAGCCCGCGACGACGCGCGGCGCGGCCGTACCGAACCCACCGACGCCCGAGCGCAAACCGTTGCCGGCCACCCCACCGGGTATGCCGCCCGGTCTGAGGGCCACCGCCAACGGCGCGAACCTCGTGGTGAGCTGGAGCGCCGCCGCCGCCAACGGCGCGACGGTGAGCGCGTACCAGGTGGCGTGGGCGCCGACCTCGGGCAGCGGCGGCGGCTCGTCCACCCAGCCCGGCGAGGCGCGGTCGATGACGATCACCGGACTCACCCGGGGTACGGCGTACCGGATCACGGTCAGCGCGCAGAACTCGGCCGGCCGGGGCACTCCCGCCGCCGTCCAGGCGACGGTGCCGCTGCCACCCCGTTCGGTCACGGTGTCCCGGGGCCGCGCGACCACGTACGAGGACACCTGCCACGCCCCGGACTGCGCGTTCATGCGGGTGGTCATGACGGGGTTCCGGGCGAACACCAACTACTTCATCAAGCCGCACTCGGACGAGTGGCCCGACTACAACCCCGGCACCACCCTGCGCACCGACGGCAGGGGTAACCTCACGTTCCAGGACTTCCCGTTCGACGCCGTGGGACAGCACGTGTGGGTCACCGTGGACGGTCTCGAGTCCAACCACTTCCTCTGGAGGGCCGGGTGAGCAGCACCCGGGCGGCGAACGCCGCCACACTGATCGCGGAGAACGTGGAGCGGGTGATCCACGGCAAGCCGGAACTGGTGCGGCTGGCGATCGCCGGGTTGCTGGCCGAGGGACACCTGCTGATCGAGGACGTCCCCGGCCTGGGCAAGACGACCCTGGCGCGGTGCCTCGCCCGCAGCATCGGCGGGCAGTGGAGCCGGATCCAGTTCACCCCGGACCTGTTGCCCAGCGACATCACCGGGGTCACCGTCTACCACCAGCGCGACGAGCGGTTCACCTTCCACCCCGGCGCGGTGTTCGCGAACGTGGTCGTGGCCGACGAGATCAACCGAGGTACGCCGAAGACCCAGTCGGCGCTGCTTGAGGTGATGTCCGAACGCCGGGTGACCGTGGACGGCGAGACACACCAGGTGCCACTGCCGTTCCTGGTCGTCGCCACCCAGAACCCGATCGAGATGGAGGGCACCTACCGGCTGCCCGAGGCGCAACTCGACCGGTTCCTGATGCGGCTGTCGGTCGGCTACCCCGACCTCGACTCCGAGGTGCGGGTGATCATGGGTGACTCCGCCGGGGAGAGCGCCGACGACCTGCCTGCGGTGGTGGACATCGCGACGCTGCGGGAAGCGATCACCGAGGTACGCGCCCTGCACGTCGACCGGGCCGTGGCCGAGTACGCCGTCCGGCTGGCCGTGGCCAGCCGGGAGCATGCCGCCGTCCGGTTCGGGGCCAGTGTGCGGGGCAGCATCGCGCTGGTGCGTACGGCCAGGGCGTTCGCGGCGATCGACGGGCGCGCGTTCGTCACACCCGACGACATCAAGGACGTCGCCGTACCGGTGCTGGCGCACCGGCTGGTCCTCACCCCGGAGGCCGAACTGAACCAGCGCGGTACCGAGGAGATCGTCGCGGAGGTGCTCGCCTCGACTTCCGCGCCGATGGCGAGCGCGGGCCGCTAGAGGTGCCGCTGACCCGGCGCGGCTGCGCCGTGCTCGTCGTCGCCGTGCTGCTGGTGACCACCGGCGCGTGGGGGCACTACCCGTTGCTGAGCACCCTGGGCGTGATCCTGGTCGGTGCCGTCCTCGCCGCCGTCGGGCTCACCCTGCGCGGACTGCGGATCGACGTGCGGCGGTCGGTCTACCCGGACCGGGTCGAGCGGGGCCGACCGGCGCTGGCCCGGCTACAGGTGAGCAACCCCGGCAATCGCCGCCGGGCGGGGTTCCTGGCCACCGACACGGCGGGCAGCGTGACGCGTACCGTCCGGGTGCGCGGGCTGCTGCCCGGTGCCGAGGCGATCCACCACTACGAACTGCCGACCAGCGTCCGAGGTCGACTCACCATCGGCCCGCTGACCCTGCACCGGGTGGACCCGTTCGAGCTGGCCCGCAGCCGGCGGCCCACCGGCGAGACCGCGACCCTCTGGGTGCACCCTCGACAACTACCGGCGCGACCGCTGATCGGCGGCCATTCCCGGCACCACCACGAGGGCGCCGGCACCGACGACGCCCTGCGCGGTTCGGTGGACCTCCAGGACGTCCGGGAGTACGTCCCCGGAGACGAGGTGCGGCACCTGCACTGGAAGGCGACCGCCCGGACCGGCCGGTTGATGGTGCGCGACCTGGCCGACCCGCAGCAGCGCCGGTTCACCGTACTGCTGGACACCCGGACCCGGGGGCTGACCGACGACGGGTTCGAGGAGGCGGTGGACCTCGCCGCGTCCCTGCTCTGCGCGTCGGCTCGGGCCGGACAGCACACCCGCCTGGTCACCTCGGCCGGTCTGGAACTGCCCGTGTCCGGTGGGCCGCAGGCCGTCCGGCGACTGCTCGACGAGCTGAGCGAGCTGCGGCAGGACGCCGCGCCGGACGCCGAGGTGGTCCCCGTACGGCTCGCGGCGAACCGTACGGCCGGCGGCGGGCTGGTGGTGGTCACCGGCGGTGGGGCCGGACTCGGTTCGCTGGCCTGGTTGCGGTCACGATTCCCGACCATCTTCGTCATCGCGTTGACCGATCCGGAGGCCTCCGGCACCGTCGAGGTGGCGGGGGCACGGGTGCTCCGGGCCGGCGACGCCGAGGAGGCCGTACGCCGATGGAACGAGGCGATCAGGTGAGGACAGCCGCGCTGCGGGCCGTACCCACGGTGTGCCTGGTGCTCGCGGCTGCCCTGGCCGGAATGCTGTTCGCGCCGGTGTTCGGCGTACCCGCGTTGCTGCTCCCGGTCGGCGTGCCGGCGGCGGCGGTACTGCTGGTCGCGCTGCTCGGCACCGCTCGCGAGGCGGTGCGGGACTGGCGCGCACCGCTGGCGGCCCTGGCCGGTCTGCTCGCCGTCACCGAGACGGTGTTGTGGTCGACCACGACCGCCGGGCTGCCCACCGGTCGGACGGTGCGGGACCTGGCCGCCGGCTTCACCGAGTCGTGGCAACTGGCCCTGCAGTCGACCTGGCCGGCGAGACCGGATCCGGCGCTGCTGCTCTTCGTCCCGCTGCTGGTCGTCTTCGCGGCGGTGCTCGGCGTCGAGTTGCTGGACCGGGTGCGGGACCCGCTGGTGGCGCTCCTGCCCAGCTTCGCGGTCGTCATCCTGGCCCAGCTCTACGCGGCCCTGCCACCGGGCCCCGCCGCCGTCGCGGCGCTGGGCTACGCCACGATCGCCGGTACCCTGCTCGTGGCCGGCCGGACCGGCCGTGCGGACGAGCGGCGACCGGTGCCACGGCGACCCGTGCTGCCGGCCCTGGCCGGGATGGCGCCGCCGGTGGTGCTGGCCGTGCTGGGTGCGCTCCTGGCCGGGGCGTTCCTGCCGACCGCGCCGGCCAGGTACTCGCTTCGGGAGGGCCGGGCCGCACCGCTCACCGAGGCCGGGGTCACCAGCCCACTGGACGAGATCGCCCGTCGACTCACCCACCCGGGCACCGCCGTGTTCCGGGTCGGCGACGCGACCGACGTGGACCGCTGGCCCCTGGTGGTGCTCGACGAGTTCGACGGCGTGAACTGGACGCCGGGTGAGCGGTACCGGCGGTTCGGCGCCGAGCTGCGGCCGAGCCCGGCGGTGACCGTACAGGTGCGGTCGCGGACCGCGACGATCGACGCGGCCGACACCGGGGGCCCCTGGTTGCCGAGCCAGACCTGGCCCGCCGAGGTCCGGGGCGTCGACCCGCTGGTCGCGGAGCGGCACGGCACCCTGTTGTTGCCCGGATCGGACGGTACCGCCAGGTACGAGTTGCGCTGGTGGCAGCCGCAGCTCGACACGGCGACGTTGGCCGATGCCGCGATCGACCCGCTCGTCCCGCTCGGCGGTGTCGGCGTGGTGCCGGCCGGCGTGGCCGAGCTGGCCGGTCAGGCGGTGCGGGGGATGCGTCCGTCGTTCCAGACCGCGCTGGTGCTGGAAGGTTTCTTCCGGGACAACTACCGGTTGGCCGTCGGGCAGAACCTGCCGACCGGGCACGCCTGGCCCCAACTGACGGACTTCCTCCTGCGCGGCAAGCGGGGCACGAGCGAACAGTTCGCCGCCGCCTACGTGGCGCTGGCCCGGATTCGCGGCATCCCGGCCCGCCTGACGGTCGGGTTCCGGGCGCCGACCCAACGGGACCCGGACGGGTGGTACACGGTCCGCAACGGTGACGTGCTGGCCTGGCCGGAGGTCGCGGTGCAGGGAATCGGCTGGGTGCCGCTCGACCCCGGCGGTACGGCCTCGGCATCGGGTGCCGCGAACGGCGGCGGACTGGCCGCCCTGGCGGAGCGGGTACGCGCACAACTGCCCGCGCCGGCAGACCTCCGCGATCCGCCGGTCGCGTCCCGCCACCGGGCCGGGGCGGGCGGTTCGGACGGTGGCGGTGGCAGCCCCGTACCGTGGGCGGCCCTGCTCGCCGTCCCGGTGGCGCTGTTGGTGGGCTGGTCGCTGGGCGTGCCCGCGATCTGGTCGGTGCGGTCGTGGCGGCGCCGGCGCCGGCCGGGTACGGGCGCGGTGCTGGGCGCCTGGGAGGAGGTCCGGGACCGGCTGCGGGCGTACGGTGTCGCGGTGTCGCCCGGAATGACGGTCCGTGACCTGGGCGTCGGGGCGGGGACCGTGGCGGATCCGGCGACCGTCGCCGAGATCCGGAAACTGGGCGCCCTGGTGGATCAGGCGCTCTGGTCCGGGACGGTGCCGGGAGAGCAGCGTTCCGTACAGGCTTGGGCGGCGGTCCGCGCGGTCCGGCGTGGCCTGGCCCGACGCGGATGGCGGGTACGGCTACGCGCGGTGTTCGACCCGCGCGGGCTGCTGCCGCCCCGGTGAGCGGTGTTCACCTGCGGCAGGTGGCACCACGGATCGGCTTGGACGGACTGACGTAGAGCCCCTGCCCGTCGGTGGCCTGGATCTCGAAGCAGTACTTGCGCACCGGGTCCACCGGCACGCGGTAGCTGGTGCTGCGATGGGCGAGGATCGTCTTGGTCTGCTCTCCCTCACCGGCGACGATCACGGCGAAGTCGAACGGCTGGCTGCTCCGCCAGGAGAGTTCCACGAAGTTGCCACGGTCGGTCGGGTCGGTCAGCTCCAGCACGACGGCGGGCCCGGTCGGGGTCGGTGTGGTGCTCGGCGCCGCGACCGGTGCGGGCGCCGGCGGCACGTCGAGTTCGGCGGGCCGGTTCACCACGAGCAGCACGGCCAGCACGCCGACCAGCGCGAGCGCGCCCGCTCCGGCGAGCACCGCCGGGCGGCCGATCCACCGGGGCGGTCCCTTGGGTCCGAACACGACGATCGGTTCGCCCCGAGGACGCGGTGCGGGCGGCGACGGTTCGGCCGCCGCTGCCGGGGGAGCCGCGAAATCGTCGAAGTCCGGCTCCGACTCGCCAACGGGCTGTCCGGTGGGCGTGGGGTCCGGCTCATCGACGGGCTGTCCGGTGGGCGCGGGGTCCGGCTTGTCGACGGGTTGCCCGGTGGCCGTGGGGTCCGGCTTGTCGACGGGTTGCCCGGTGGGCGTGGGGTCCGGCGGTTCGGGGGGCGCGAGGGCCGCGTACAGGGCACCCAGTTTGCCGGCGACCGTGGCGGCCTCCGCCGGACGGTTCTCCGGTTCCTTCTCCAGCAGCCCGGTGACCAGCTCCGCGAGCCCCGATGGCAGGTCGGTACGGGGCAGCGGCGGCACCGGGGCGCCGAGCACCCGCAGCAGCCGCTCGCCCTCCTGTTCACCCGGTGCGCCCCGGTGTGGCGGATGACCGGACAGGGCCAGGTAGAGGATCGCGCCGAGACCGTAGAGATCGGAGCGCTCGTCCACCGAACCGTCCCGTACGGTCTCCGGTGCCAGGAAGTCCAGGGTCCGGGCCGGGTCGGCGGGGAACGCGTGGCGCAGCGTGAGCCCGAAGTCCGCCAGCACCGGCTCCCCCGAGGGACGGAAGAGCACATTGCCCGGGGCCATCCCGCCGTGCACGATCCCCACCCCGTGCGCCGCCGCCAGCGCCTCCGCGAGTGCGGTGCCCAGCGCGAGCGTGTCCGGCACCGACAGCGGCCCGAACGAGGCGAGCAGTTCCGGCAGCGACTGGGTGCAGAGTTCCATCCGTAGGGCCAGCCGGCCGTCCCCGAGCTCCTCCACCCGGTCGGCGACGAGGATCGGCGCCTGCGTCCGCAGCGCGGACAGCCGGCGCAGTTCGGCCTCCAGTTTCGCCCGGGTGCGCCGGTCGAGCCGGCCGGGAAGCACCTTCAGCGCGACCGCCGCACCGGTCGGGGTGTGTACGCCCGCCAGCACGGTCGTCACCGGACCGTCGCCCAGCGGAACCAGCTCGCCGTATTCCCGCTCGGTCGTCATGGTGTCGCTCATCCTCGTGCTCTCACGTCGGCTCCGCGCCTGAAGTCTGTCATCCCGGGACGGTGCGGTGCAGGGGCCGAGCCGGGCAATGCCGGGGTCCGGCACGTCGATGCGATGGCCGCACGCGATGGCCGCACGCGATGGCCGCACGGGATGGCCGGAGGTGATGGCCGCTAGCTGCCGCGCCCCTTCTGCCGCCCGGCCGGTTGCCCCATCGTAGGAACACGGGCCACGAGGCGGTGCGGGGCGGCAGGTTGCTGCCGCGGACCCGATCGGAGACGGGAAACGATGACGACCACGGGTGTGGTGCGGGTGACCATCGCCGCGCCACTGCGCCGGATCGACCTGGCGTTGCCGGAGCGCGCGCCGGTCGCCGAGATGCTGCCGGGGCTGCTCCGGCACGCGGGTGAGAACCTCGGCGACGAGGGGGTGGCCGCCGGTGGCTGGGTGTTGCGCCGCACCGACGGCACGGCCGTCGAGGGGTCCCGGACGCTCGGTTCGCAGCAGGTCCGCGACGGTGAGGTGCTGCACCTGGTACCCCGCCGGATGCAGTGGCCCGAGTTGGAGTACGACGACCTGGTCGACGCGATCGCCGGGGGCGCCGGACGTACCGGGCGGTTGTGGGGACCGCGGCACACCCGGCTCGCGGGGCTGACGACGGCGGTGGTCGCGGTGCTGCTCGCGCTCGTCGCGCTGCTGCGCGCCGGACCGCCGTGGCCGGCGCCGGGGTGGGCGGCTCTCGCTCTCGCGGTGGTCCTGCTGCTCGCCGGTACGGCGACCGCCCGCGCCCTCGGCGACGCCGGAACCGGAGCGGTGCTCGCGGCGTCGGCGCTGCCGGCCGCGTTCCTGGGCGGCGCACTGGTTCTCGCCGACTCGGCGCTGTTGACCGGTTTCGGCGCCCCGCAGATGGTCGCCGGCTGTGCCGCACTACTGGTGGCGGCGGTCTTCGGCCACCTGGGTGCGGTCGACCGGGCGGCCCTGTTCACCGCCGCCGCCACCGTGGGTCTGCTGGGCGGGCTGGCCGGGTCTGCGGTGAGCACCGGCGTGGTGGACGCGACCGGGGCGTCGGCGGTGCTGGCGGCCACGGTGTTCCTCTTCTCGCCGCTGTTCGGACCGCTGGCGGTACGGCTGGGGCGGGTGCCGATGCCGGTGCTCCCGCGTACGGCCACGGACCTGGTCCGCGACGACCCGCAGCCGCCCCGGCACGCCGTGTACGCGGCGGTGGTGCGTGCCGACAGCCTGCTCACCGGTCTGCTGGCCGGGGCCGCGCTGGCCGTTGGCGTCGCCCAGGTGTTGCTCGCCGGCGCGGGGGGTACCTGGGCGGTGGTCCTGCTCGTGTTGCTCTGCCTGGGGTTCTGTGTCCGGGCCCGGCTGTATCCGGCGATCCGGCAGCGGGTGCCGGTGCTCGGCGCCGGCCTGGCCGGGGCGGCGGCGCTGGCCGCCGGTCCCTTGATGGCCGACCCGGACCGGTTGGTCGGCCTCGTGGTGCCGGTGCTGGCGGGGGCCGGGGCAGTCGCGGTGCTGGTCGGCCTGGTTTACAGCAGACGCGCTCCGACGGCCTTCCTCGGCCGGTACGCCGAACTGCTGGAGGTGGTGCTGGTGCTGGCGTGTGTGCCGGTCGTGTGCGCGGTGCTGGGGCTGTACGGGCTGGTTCGCGGCTGGGGCGGCTGAGATGGCGTCCAAGCGCGACCAGTTGCAGGCCCAGCGGTTCATCGGCCAACGGGTGGTCTCCGCGTTGGTCACCAGGCAGACCGACCCGGAGCAGCCACCGTTTCGCCGCCCGTCGGGGGCGGCCGTCGGCAGCATCGCGATCGCCGTGATCGTGCTCGCCGCCGTGGGCGTCTACGGTGTCATCGTGCCCGGCGGCAACCGGGCCTGGCGGGCCGGTGACGCGGTGATCGTGGTGAAGGAGACCGGAACCCGGTACGTCTACGTCGACGGCCGGCTGCACCCGGTGCTCAACTACGCGTCGGCGCTGCTCGCGCTCGGGCGCAACGCGCAGACCCGTACGGTGTCCCGGGAGTCGTTGCTCGGCGTGCCACGCGGACCCCGGATCGGCATCCCGGACGCACCCGACGCGCTTCCGGGGGCCGACCGGATGCTCGGCGGTGGATGGACCCTCTGTTCCCGACCCGGTGCCGACGAGAGCGGGGCCAGGATCGACGAGTCGGCCCTGCTGGTGGGGACCGAGCCGACCGGCGGTCGTCCGCTGGACGACACGGCGCTGCTGGTCGAGGTGCCGGAGACCGGGGACCAGTACCTGATCTGGCGGGGACATCGGCACCGGATCCGGCAGCCGGACACGGTGACCGTGGGGCTGGCGCTGCGCGCCGAGCCGCGCGCCCGGGTCGGCCCGGCGGTGGTGGACATCCTGCCGGCCGGCGAGGCGATCGCGCCGATCGCGCTGCCGGACGTGGGCAAGCCGTCGAAGGCGGTGCCCCGCCGTCCGGACCTGCGCATCGGGCAGGTGCTGGTGGTGCAGACCTCCGGCGGGGGCGTGCAGCACTACCTCACCGAGGCCGACCGGCTCCGGTTGATCTCGGAACTCCAGTACGACATCCAGTTGGCGTACCGGGAGACGGCCGGGGCGTACCAGGGTGCCGAGCCGGTGGGCGTACCGCTGGGGCTGGTGGCGGCGGCGGAGGCCCGCCAGGAGGCGGGACCGACGGTACCGTCCGGGGCCGCCCCGGCACGTCGTCCGGAGTTCGCCGGTGCCGGCTCCGGGCCGGTGGCGGTGTGTGCGACGTACGACCCCGGCGGTGCGGTGCCCCGGCTACGGGTGGACGCGCGGCTGCCGTCGCCCGACTCGATGGTGGCTACCGGCGCGCGGACCGTGGAGGGACTGCCGTTGGCCGACCGGGTGTACGTGCCGCCGGGACGGGCCGCCCTGGTCGAGGTGATGCCGAGCGACGAGGCGCCGGTGGGCACCCTGGTGCTCGTCACCGACCAGGGGCGGGGATATCCGTTGGCCGGTCGCGAGGTGCCGGCCATCCTCGGCTACGACCGGGTCCACCCGGTACGCCTGCCGGCCGGGCTGGTTACCCGGGTGCCGATGGGCAGTGGCCTGGACCCGGTGACGGCCAGGGCAGCATGACCGAAACCGACCGACGACCGGAGGCACGAGAACGATGAATGACCAAACTGTCGCGGGCGCACCCCGTCCCATCACGGTGACCGTCGCGTCCATCCTGTGGATCGTCCTCGGCGCGCTGACGGCTCTCGCGGCGTCCACCATGGCCCTCCGGGCAGCCGGGAGCGGAACCTCCACCGAACTGATCGCCGCGCTGGCGGTCACCGCTCTCGGGATCTGTCTCTGGTTCCTCGGTGTGCGGCTTCGCCGGGGCAGGGACGTCCGGATCGTGTTGACCGTGCTGGGCCTGGCGTACAGCCTCGCCATCTGGCCCGCGATCTTCGCCGTGCCGGCCGTCGTACTCCAGTACCGGCCGAGCGGCAATCGGTGGCTGGCAATGCGGAGCGACGTTCCCGAGGCGGGCCCGAACGGCGGCGATCTGCGTTGACGTCGCCGTGGTTCGGCAGGGCCGGGCAAGGATTGCTTTGGCGGATCCGAAAGCGCCTACTCCATCGTATCCATCAGCGATTCGATCCCCACGAGCGCCTCCTCGATGTCGTCGGCCGAGGCGGTGGGTAGGGAGTCCAGTTCGTCACGGTCGAGCGCGACGGCATAGATCTGTTCGAGGGTCCACCAGTGTCCCCTGAAGTCGTCTCGCCATTCCGACGGCTCAAGGTCGTTCCACGCGAGGCTGAGTGCGTCCACGAGTTGACCGAGCGTTAGCTCACCCAGGCGGAATCCGGCCAGGCTACGGTTGATCGATTCACGCAGTCGGTGGTGCGGCACACGATCCTCGATCATTGCTTGATTCTCCCGTAATCCACTGTGACGACCCGACCGGTCGCCGTATCGGTGATGACCGTCAGATCGTTGGCCTCACTGTAGTAGGCCGTCGTGCCGGCGACCTTTCCCGGAATCGCCGGTCCCCTGATCGCGTCCTCGACCACCGAGGGAACAATCCCCTGCTCCTGCATCCGGTCCAGCGCGTGCCAGACGTAAACTCGACCACCGATCTCGGTATCGACATTCTGCGGACCCTCGCGAAAGGGCCTACCGCGGAATCCCATCGTCGTCGTGTTCCTATCGGCAGCACCGTCCCGGTCGGAGCCGTCACCGCCGGTGTTCGGGTCCGGGACGTTGCCCCGCGCGTCCGAAGACGACGGTGCGTTCCCCTCGGGATCGGGCGTGGGTACGTCATCGAGGTGGCCGAGCTTCCCCAGGCCCTTGCCGCCCACGGCCAGTTCGGCGGCGGAAACCAGACCACGGCCGATCGCCTCGCCCGGATTACCGTTCTTCCAGTCCTCGACGATCGGATCGGTCACGCTTTTCCAGGCGTCCCTGAATGCACCGCCCGGATCGTCCCGGAACCGCTGCACGATGTCGTCGATGTTGCCGGGGAGTTCGACCAGGCCCTGGGCGGTCTCGACAACCTGCTCGGCAATCCCCTTGAAGACGCCGCCGACGTCCTTGATGGCTTCGACGAGGTTGTAACCGCCCTGGCCCGAGTCCGAGATCCGACCGGCGGCGTCGGCGACGAGCGCGTTGACCTCACCGGCGACCTGTGCCACGAATGCCTGCTGCACCATCTCTCGTGCGCCCGGCAGCAGGAGCCCGGTCCTCGCGAAGGTCGCCAGGTTGGCATGGATCAGTTCCCGGATGCCGGTTTTCACCCGGCCGACCTCCCCGGCGAAGAACTCCGCCCGGTCGGCGAGCATTCCCATGCCTTCGCCGCTGCGGGTGGCCGCGTCGAGGCTGGCCCCGGCCCTGGCCGCGAAGGCCGCCCCGGCCCCGTCCGGCCAGGAGCCGGCCAGTCCGCCGATGTCGTACCGTCCGGCCCGGGTGAACTGCTCGCCGCCGGTGCGCCAGCTGCGGGCGAGGTCGCGCATGGCGACCTCGTCCGGCTCCGGCCACCCGGTCATCGCCTTCACCCGGGGCCAGAGGTCGAAGTCGCTCGACGGCTCGGGAATGGTCATCTCCGCCGCCTCAACCGGGCGGGGTGGAGAACGCGGACGCGCCACGGGCGTCCGCGTCCCGGTAGTCGGCGACGCACCGCTCACCGGCGGCGGCATCGGCGAGGATCGTGGACGGCAGCCGGTCACCCGCCTGCCGCATCGCGGCGCTGAGTTCGGTGTAGACGCTGCGGAACGCCTGACCCAGCAGATCCGCGCCGATGCCGGGCTCGCTGCCGGCTATCGCGGCCCGGCTGTCGCCCCACGCGGTGCCGAGCGTCCGTCCGTTCTCGGCCAGCCCCAGCACGATCGGCAGGACGGCACCTGTGTCCATGTGGGCGAACCCTCCGTTGGGTGCGGTCATGGCCGAGCTCCCTCCCGTCCGCCTCAGCGCGCCCGGCGCCGGTCGGTTACCGGTGCCGGTGCCTGCTCCACCTGCCACAGTTCCTCGTCGAGGAACTCCTCTGCCGCGCGATCCGGCTCGCTGTCGCGGCGGGCGGGCGGTCGCGCCGTCCCGCCGAGAACCGCCGGGGTGCCGGCGAGCGTCGCGGACCGGCCACGCAGCCGTGGCGGTACGCCCGGCACGGCCCGCAACGGGCGATTGCGGTGTCCGCCGTCCCGGTTGTCCGGCGTACCGGCTCTCGGGGTGATGCCGGCGCCGGCCGCACCGCCGAGCGGCGGCATCATCATCGGCGGCATCATCCGGCCCATCCCGGTGCCGGTGGACGTTCCCGCCGTGCCGGGGCCGTTCGCGGCCGGCGGCATCGGCGGCTGCGCGGCCGCGAGCGGCGCGACGCCACCGACCACCTTGCCCGCCCGAGGGATCGCGCCGCCGCCAGCGGCACCACCGGCACCGGCAAGCGGCGGGACACCCGCACCGAACCGGCCCGCCAGGTTCGGTCCGGCAGCGCCGGATCCGAGCGCACCGGTCGGAGGAACCAGTGGTGGCAGGGTCGGCATCGGCGGGGTCGAGACCGGCGGAATGGTCGGCAGATTGCCCGGTGTCAGGCCGACCGGGGCCGGTGTGGTGACGCCGGCCAGTCCGGGTGCGGCGCCGGCCCCGCCCGATCCGGTGGCTCCGCCGACCGCACTGCCCGCCGCGCCGCCCGTGCCC
The DNA here is from genome assembly GCF_055586685.1 of Micromonospora sp. NPDC049529. Lineage (NCBI taxonomy): Bacteria > Bacillati > Actinomycetota > Actinomycetes > Micromonosporales > Micromonosporaceae > Micromonospora > Micromonospora sp. NPDC049529. The sequence continues at coordinate 80,660 of NZ_JBVJHT010000006.1, read as the reverse complement.
GCCGCGCCGCCCGTGCCCGCCGCGCCGCCCGTGCCCGCCGCGCCGCCCGTGCCCGCCGCGCCGCCCGTGCCCGCTGTGCTGCCCGTGTCGGCGGTGCTGCCCGTGCCGGCTGCCGCTTCGGCGGTTGCCGAGCCGGCCGTCTCGGCCGCCGTTGCCCCGGCGGCGCCGCCGGCCGCGCCGGCACCGGCCGTGCCTGCCTGGGCCGCCGCGGCGCCACCGGCCTGCGGACCGTCCCACGGCGTCCCGTTCGACGCGCCGCCGATCTGCTGTGCGGCCACCGCGAACGCCTGGTCCAACTGCTGGAGCAGCCGGGTTGCCTCCTCTACCAGGACCCGCAATTGCGCGATGATCGCCTCCACCGCCGCGGCCGCCGTCGGCCCGGCGGCCACCTCGCCCAACTGGACGACCAACGCGTCGAACTGCGTCTTCAGCTGGCTGACGCCGTCGAACGTGGTGTCGACCCCGTCCGCGAGCACGGTCAACGTCGGCCCGATGTTCGCCGAGGCCAGCGTCTGCTGCCAGGCTTGGACCGTCACCGAGCTGCGTTGCATGCGCTGCGAGTACAACTCTCCGGCCTCGTCCTGCCACTCGGGTCCGACCTCGCCGGCCCCGCGCCGCAGCAGGTCCCCGGTGTCGCGCAGTCCCACCTCGATCGCGGCCCACCCGACCTGGCTGCGCCGCAGCTGTTCGGCGTGCGGGAGCTGCGCCTGAGCCTGGCCGTACAGCAGGTACATCTGCTCGATCAACTGACCGATGTCCATTCGGTCACCTCCTCACCACCGGTGATGCGGGCGCTCATCGCCCGGATGCTGACTGTGGGGCGGCGGCCTGCGTGATCGCCGTACGCCCGGTTCCGTCGCCGGACACGTAGCCGGCGGCACTGTCCCGCGCGACCGACGCGTACGCCTGGATGCCCTGCTCGACCTCGGTGCAGAAAGCGATGATCTCGTCGGTGACCCGGGTGACCGTCGCGTTGAACTGCTGGCATCCGGGCAGTGGGTCGCCGCAGTCGCTGGCCGTGCCCCGCACCTCGGTGGCCGCGGTCCTGGCGGCGGTGGCGGCCGACGGGTCCAGTTGGTCGGCGAACTGTCGCAGGAAGCCGGTGTTGGCATGAATGGATCCCGACGCGGTGGCCATGTTCCCTCCTGACGAACGAGGTCGTGTCCGGCGAGCCAACCAGAACGTCGGCCCGTGTTGGGTGGTGCGGCAGCTTCCGGCCACCGGCGGGTGGGGACTCCGGCGACGGCGGGGCCGGGCTACTCGGCGGGCGGTAGCCAGGCCAGTTGGAGGAGTTGCGGTGCCTGCCCGCGTACCACCAGCCGTCCCCGGCCGGCCGGTAGCGCCTCGGGTTTGAGACCACCGAGCAGCGGCCCCTCGCCCCGGTCCCCGGAGAGCAGCAGTCCGGGGGATCCGACGTCGCGCAGCCGGGCGAGGAACGGCTCGAACAGGGCCCGTCCGGCCCCGCCCGTACGCCGGGTGACGACCACGTGCAGGCCGAGTTCGCGGCCCTGCGGCAGGTACTCCAGCAGTGGCTGCAACGGGTTGTCCATCGGGCTCGCGACCAGGTCGTAGTCGTCCACCAGGACGAACAGTTCGGGACCACGCCACCAACTGCGCCGGCGGAGCTGTTCCGGCGTGACGTCGGCACCCGGCGCCCGTTCGACCATGCCCCGGGCCGCCTCGGCGACGAGTCGCCGGGTGCTGACCGGGTCGGTACCGTGGCCGAGCAGGTGTTCGGTGGTGATGTCGCCGAGCAGGCTCCGGCGGTGGTCGATCAGCACGATCCGCGCCTGGCTCGGCTGGTAGCTGTCCACGATCCGCCGGGCCAGCACCCGGAGGAAACCGGTCTTGCCGGAGCGGGAGTCGCCGAGCAGCAGGAGGTGCGGGTCGCCGGCGAAGTCCAGCCGCACCGGGGCCAGGTCCTGTTCGCCGATGCCCACGGTGATCCTCGGTCCGCCGTCGACGAACTCGTCGCGGGCCGGCAGGGCGTCGTACGGCACGGTCGACGGCAGCAGGCGTACGTGTGGCGCCGGCTCGCCCGGCCAGGCCGCCGCGATCGCCTCCACCAGCCCGGTCATGGCCTCCCGCAGCCCGCTGTCGGCCTGCACACCGTCGATCCTCGGCAACGCCAGCAGCATCTGGTGCTTCGACCCGGCGACGCCCCGCCCCGGCGCCCCCTGGGGTACGCGTTGCGCGGCGACCCGGTCGACCATGGTGTCGATCGGGTCGCCGAGCCGCAGCTCCACCCGGCTGCCGAACAGGTCCCGGACGGCCGGTCGCAGGTCGAACGGGCGGGCGCAGGCGGTGATCACGTGCACGCCGTAGGCGAGACCACGCGCGGCCAGGTCGCAGACGACCTCCTCCAGGTCCTCGAACTCCTTGCGGAGCGTCTGCCAGCCGTCCACGACCAGGAAGACGTCGCCGTACGGGTCGTCGGGGAACCCGCCCCGGGCGCGGGCCGCACGGTAGGCGGAGATCCCGTCCACGTCGTGCTCGGCGAACCGCCGTTCCCGTTCGGCGAGCACCCCGGCGACCTGGGCCACGGTGCGCCGCACCGCGCCGGTGTTCTGCCGTCCGGCCACCCCGCCGACGTGCGGCAGGCCGCGCAGCGCCGGCAGTGAGCCACCGCCGAAGTCCAGGCAGTAGAACTGCACCTCGCGTGGGGTGTGGGTCAGGGCGAGGCTGGTGACGACGGTACGCAGCGCGGTGCTCTTGCCGCTGCGCGGTCCGCCGACCACCAACAGGTGTCCGGCCTCGGCGGAGAGGTCGAACTCCAGCGGGTCACGTCGCTGCTCCAGCGGCCGGTCGACGATCCCGGCGAGCGCCCGCAGTCGTCCGGCGAGGTCCTGCCGGGTGCTGCGCAGTCCACGCCCCGGCTCGGCGGTGACCGGCCCGAGCAGCAGGTCCAGCGTGGGCGGTTCGGCCAGCGGCGGCAACCAGACCTGGTGGGCCGGGGTGCCCCGGTGGGCGAGCCGGTCGACCAGGATGTCGAGCAGGCTCTCCCCGGTGCCGTCGCCCTCGTCGGTGTCCTCGGCCGCCTCGGTGACCGGAGTCGCTGCGGCGGCGGGTGGGAGGTAACCGGTGGTGTACTCCAGCAGCTCCATGACGCCCTGCCCGGTCGGCTCGGCGTACGCCTCGGGTCGGCGGTGCACCCCGGAGACGTACGCGGAGCGGAACCGGACCAGCGGCTCGGTGCCGTACCTCAGGAAGCCGTGACCCGGGGCGCGGGGCAGCTCGAACGCGTCGGTGACGCCGAGCACGGTACGGCTCTCCATGGCGGAGAAGGTGCGCAACCCGATCCGGTACGACAGGTGTCCGTCCAGCCCGCGCAGCCGGCCCTCCTCCAGGCGCTGGCTGGCCAGCAGCAGGTGTACGTCGAGCGCCCGGCCGACCCGGCCGATCTGGACGAACGTGTCGATGAAGTCCGGTTTCGCGGAGAGCAGTTCGCTGAACTCGTCGCAGACGACCAGCAGGGTGGGTACCTCGGGCAGGGGCGCTCCGGCGGCCCTGGCCCGTTCGTAGTCGCGTACCGACGAGAAGTTGCCGGCGGCCCGGAGCAGTTCCTGGCGTCGGATCAGTTCGCCGGTGAGCGCGTCGGTCATCCGGTCCACCAGCGGCAGTTCGTCGGCGAGGTTGGTGATGACCGCGCTGGTGTGCGGCAGGGCGTCCATCCGGGTGAACGTGGCGCCGCCCTTGAAGTCGATCAGCACGAAGTTCAGCGAGTTCGGCGGGTGCGTCACGGCGAGTGCGAGCACCAGCGTACGGAGCAGTTCGCTCTTGCCGGATCCGGTCGCACCGATGAGCAGCCCGTGCGGCCCCATGCCGTCCTGCGCCGACTCCTTCAGGTCCACCTCGACCGGGGCGCCGTCGGACTGGATGCCGAACATCACCCGCAGCCGGTCGCGGTTGGGCCGTTGCTGCCAGGTCCGTTGCGGGTCGAAGAGGTACGGGTCCCCGAGGTCGAGCAGGTCGGCCAGGCCGAGGTCGCCGCTGAGCGCCGGTTCGCCTCGTCCGGAGCCGGTCAGCCGCAGCGGTGCCAGCTGGCGGGCGAGCGCTTCCGCGCCGACGGCGTCGAGCGAGTCGGCCCGGCCGAGTTCGCTGCTGCCCTCCAGGGTGGAGGCGGTGAGCGTGCCGTCGGTGTCGACGGCGAGCACGACGGTGGCCCGGTCCAGTGACCTGGACGGTACGGTGCTCAGGTCGACGACGGTCACGCCCTCGACCCCACCGCCGGTCATCAGGTGGTCCGACCCGGCCACGCTGCCGCCGTCGAGCACCACGACGAGTTGCGGGCCCGCCGTACGCCGGCCGTCCGGGTCGAACCGGGGGCGGGCGACGAGCAGCTCGTCGAGCATCGCCTCCACGCCCACCACTGTCGGGGCGACCAGCCGCAGTGGGCCGGCCGCGTCGGTGCGATCCGGGTGCAGGGCGTGCGGCAGCCACTTGATCCAGTCCCAGTCCGGCAGTTCGTCCGGGCCGGCGCAGACGGCGACGCGTACGTCGTCCGGGGCGTGCAGGGCGGCGAGCTGGGCGATCATCGCCCGGACCAGCGGCAGCGTACGGGCCCGGTCACCGCGTACGTGCAGTCGGCCGAACCCGGTGAGCGCGACCGCGAGCGGCAGGTCCGGGATGGTGCTGAACGTTTTCAGGAACCGGCGCAGGGCCAGCGCGGAGAGCGGTTCGAGCTGTTCCATCGGCTTGGTCTCGGGCGCGACCAGCGCGGTCGCCGGGCTCTGCGGCCCGACGCCCACCCGGGTCACCGCGAAGTCGGCGTCGTCGGTGCGCCGTTCCCACAGCCGGTAGCTGGCGACCAACGACCAGAGCTGGTCCGGTTCCGGGTGCAGGTACAGCAGCGAGTCCCGTTGCCGCCCGACGCTGCGGGTCAGCCGCAGCCGGTGCTGGGCCAACCGGCGCAGGTAGACGCGCCGGGCGTACCCCATCTCCTGACTGCTCGGGCCGCCGCCGCGCAGGAAGGCGACCAGCACCATGGCCAGCATCGCCACGCCGAACAGCCCGAACACCACCAGCCGCAGGGTGCCGGTGGTGGAGCCGGAGAACATCAGCAACACCGCCGCCATGATCACGAACATCGGCAGGATGGTGAGCACCTGCGTCCACTGCCGACCGGCCGGCGGCGGGATCTCCGGTGGCGCCTCCAGCACGAGTTCACCCGAGGGCATCTCCGGTGCCGGCCGGCGTACCGGCCGTTGCACCACTTTCGTCGCCACCGCGGTCCTCCTCGCTCTCGACGGGTCGATCCTCACCGACGCGACGGCCCGCCGGAGCCGGCTGGCAGGAAGGTGACGAGGGGCCCGCCGGTCCGGTCCGTGGACCTACGTTCGACTCGTTCCCCGTCCGACGGACGGGTCGACCGACAGCTGTCTCGGCGCGAACCGCCGGGCTGGAGAGGAGCGAGGTCATGGCGGCGGATCAGCTTCATGGTGTGACGGAGACGCTCGAACGGGCGGCCGGAATGGCGGGCACCGTCTCGGGCAACATCGAGGGGCACCGGGCGTCCCTGCGGCCGACGGTGGATGCCCTCAAGGGGCAGTGGGAGGGCACCGCGCGGCCGGCGTTCGACGCGGCACACGAGCAGTGGGAGCAGGGCATGACCCGGCTCGTCGCGGCCCTGAACAGCCTGGGGGAGAACACCCGGTTCTCCTCCAACACCTACCTGCAGGCCGACGAGGCCGGACGGGCGAGTGTGAACCAGGCGCAGGGCACGGGCGCCTTCGGCGGGGCGCTACGGGCCTGAGCGGGACGACGGAGGGGAGCAGAGAGATGTTGATCAAGGGTAACTTCGGACAGCTCGACGGTCTGGCCGAGCAGATCGTCGCCACGGTCGGACGGGTGCAGCAGGAGATGGACACCTGGCAGAGCACCTCGGGTGCGACCACGGCCGACTGGATGGACCGCGCGGGCGGGGAGTTCGAGGAGATCAGCCGGGCGTGGCAGCAGGTGTCCGCCGCGCAACAGGCGATGCTCGAAGCGCTGCGGGGCGGCGTCCAGACCGCCAACAACGAGTTGCAGCAGGCACTGGCGTCCTCGGTGGCGCGGGTGGGCAGCACCTCGATCTGACCACCGTCGGGCGGCTTCCCGTCGCCGGCACCGAAGGCGGGGCGTGGGGTGAGGGGGGAACGGCCGACCGGCCGTTCCCCCCTCGGTGGTTCCGGCTCACCGTCCGGGCTGCGGCGAGAACAGGAACACCTCGTCCGGCGGCTCGGTCGAGGCCGGCTGTTCCGGCAGCGGTCGAGCCGGCCGGGCCCGCCAGCGGCCGCGCCGGCCCCGCCCGAGCACCAGGGCGGCGAGCAGGCCCAGGGCGACGGCGACACCGGCCGCACCCAACGACCATCGGGCCGTACGGGCGGTTGCCTCCCAGCGTGCCGCCGCTCGCGCCCGTTCGGGATCCTCCGGCGTCAGGGTCATCGCGGCCAACCCGGCCGGTGCTGCGGTCACCAGCCCGTCGGTGACCGCCCGGTACGGGTTGACCAGGCCGGCACCGTACGCGGGGCTGCCCCGGCCGCCCGGAGCGGGGGTGGCGGTGGCCAGGATCCGTTCGGCGACCTGGTCGGCGGTGAGCGTGGGCCAGGCGGCGCGAACCAGGGCGGCGGTGGCCGACACGAACGGTGTGGCGAAACTGGTGCCCTGCCAGTACTGGTGGCCGCCGGCCCGGGTCGCGCCGAGCACCGCACCGCCCGGCGCGACCAGGTCGACGTGCGGGCCGACCTGCGAAGTCGGCAGCCGGGTGCCGGTCTGGTCCACGGCGCCGACCCCGAGCACCCCCTCGTAACCGGCGGGAAAGAGCGTCCGCTGGGTGGTGCCCTGCTGCCCGTTGCCGGCGCCGGCAACCACGAGCACATCCTTCCCCCGCGCGTACGCGACGGCGTCGCGTACGTACCGGTCGTCGGCGGTGCCGGCCAGCGACAGGTTGATCACCTTGGCGCCCTGGTCGGCGGCGTACCGGATGCCTCGGGCGAGCACCGCCGGATCGATTCCCGCCACCTGTCCGGTGTCGGTGACGTCCCGGTCGGTCACCCGTACCGGCAGGATGCGGGCGTCCGGCGCGAGGCCGGCGAAGCCGGTCCCGTCGACCGGGTCGGCCGCGATGATGCTCGCCACGGCGGTGCCGTGGGAGACGCAGTCGAAGTTGCCGGGCAGGTTCCCGACGAGGTGGAAGTCCCTGCCCCGCAGGACCGTTCCGGGGGCCCTGAGCTGTGGGTGGTCGGCGTCGACACCCGAGTCGACCACGGCCACCAGCACGCCCGCTCCGGTGCTGTGCGGCCAGACGGATCCGGGGTCCAGCATCTGCTGGGCCCACGGCTGTGCGGTCACCGGCGGCCGGGCCGGGTCGGGGTTGTGGCAGGCGCCCGGGGGCGGGGCCGCCGAGGCGCCGGGCGCGGTGATCGCGATGCCCACCACGATCACCGCCGTCGTCAGTACGCTGCCGATTGTTCGCATCATCGGACATCGTCACCGGACACCGGGCGCCGGTGACGACCGCTGACCGTAACCGGCCAGCGGCTCTCCTCCCCGTCGTCAGGGGGTCGGGATACCCTGCCTGCGGGGTCTCGGACGGTGACCGGAGGAGTCGATGCGGGGATGACGGCAGGGCGACCGATGCCGACACAGGACGACGTGCTCGGGTACTTCGACACGCTGTCGAACTGGGGACGGTGGGGCGACGAGGACGAGCGCGGGACGCTGAACCACATCACCGACGACGTCCGGTTGGCGGCGGCGCGGGCGGTGCGCCACGGCAGGAGCGTGTCGTGCGGGTGGGAGGTTGCCGTACCGGCGGACATGGAGCGATCGACCACGACGTGCCCGTGCGCCGCCGACATGCCGGGTGCCGAGAACATGCCGCGCGCCTTCCACGCCGACCGGCGCTGGGGCTTCTCGTCCGAGCGGCTGGGCATCACGTTCCACGGCAACACCCTCACCCACGTCGACTCGCCGTGCCATCTTTTCTGGGACGGCGCGATGTATAACGGGCGGTCGCACTCGTTGGTCGACGCCGCCACGGGATCGGCGTGGGCGGCCGTCACGGCGGCGGCGAACGGGATCATCACGCGTGGTGTCCTGCTGGACGTTGCGGGGGTCCGTGACGTGCCGTGGTTGGAGCCGGGGCAGGGTGTGTTCCCCGAGGATCTTGAGGAGGCCGAGCGTCGTCAGGGTGTGCGGGTGCGATCCGGCGATGCGGTACTCCTGCGGACCGGCTACGGCCGTTTCCGGCACGAAGGCGGTGTGGCCAGTGGTTTCACGCAGGCCGGCTGGCACGCGTCCTGTCTGCCGTGGCTGCATGAGCGCGGCGTCGCGCTGATCGGCGCCGACACCCCCCAGGACGTTCAGCCGTCGGGGTACGACGACGTGTTGATGCCGGTCCACGCGGTGGGTCTCGTCGCGATGGGTCTGTGGCTGCTCGACAACTGCGACCTGGAGGCGTGCGCGGCGACGGCTGTCGAGCTCGGCCAGTGGGACTTCCACCTCACGGTCGCGCCGGTCCGCTTCGCCGGTACGTCCGGCAGCCCGGTCAACCCGATCGCCACGTTCTGACCGAGGTTCACGGGATGGTGCAGGAGGCGGACGGGTCGGCCGGGTTGGCGGCGAGGATGTCCTCGTACACGCCGACCTTGTGGTTGATCAGGTCGAGGGACTGGGTGAGCTGGGCGATCTGGGCGTTGACCCGGTCGCGGTGTTCGAGCATGAGGGCGAGGCGTTCGGTTTCGTTGCCGGTGCCCTGCCGGACCATCTCGGTGTAGCGGCGGATCGTCGGCAGCGGCATGCCGGAGGCGCGCAGGATGATGCAGACCCGCAGCCAGGACACGTCGTACTCGGTGTAGACCCGGCGACCGCCGCCGTCGCGGCGTACGGCCTGTTCGAGGATGCCCTCACGCTCGTAGAAGCGCAGCGCGTGGACGCTCAGGCCGGTGCGCTCGGCGACCTGTCCGATGCTCAGGCCGGGGTGCTCCGTGGGGCGGCTCTCCATCCGGCCAAGGATACGAGCTTGACCTAGAGTCGACTCTAGGTCATAGGTTGCCGACCATGCGTTATCGAATTCTCGGCGGCACCGGCATCGAAGTCAGCGTCCACTGCCTCGGCACCATGATGTTCGGCTCCGTCGGCAACCCCGACCACGACGACAGCATCCGGATCATCCACGCCGCCCTCGACCGGGGGATCAACTTCGTCGACACGGCGGACATGTACTCGATGGGAGAGTCCGAGGAGATCGTCGGCAAGGCCCTGAAGGGCCGGCGGGACGAGGTGGTGCTCGCCACCAAGGTCCACTTCCACATGGGGGAGGGCCGCAACCGGGGCGGAAACTCCCGCCGCTGGATCCTCCGGGAGGTCGAGGAGAGCCTGAAGCGGTTGCAGACGGACTGGATCGACCTCTACCAGATCCACCGCCCCGACCACACCACCGACATCGAGGAGACCCTCTCGGTCCTGGACGACCTGGTACGCCAGGGCAAGATCCGTACGTTCGGCTGTTCGACCTTCCCGGCGGAGGAGATCGTCGAGGCGCACCACGCGGCCGACCGCCGGGCCATCGGACGGTTCCGGACCGAGCAGCCGCCGTACTCGATCCTGGCCCGGGGGATCGAGACGTCCGTGCTCCCGGTGACCCAGCGGTACGGCATGGGTGTGCTGGTTTGGAGCCCGCTCGCCTCCGGTTTCCTCTCCGGCCGCTACCGCCGGGACCAGTCCGTCGACCTGTCGGTCGGTCGTGCCCGGCTCACCCCGGCCCGCTTCGATCCGTCGCTGCCGCTGAACGTGACCAAACTGGAGATCGTCGAACAGCTCGTCGAACTCGCCGAGGGCATCGGCTGCACGCTGCCGGAGCTTGCCCTGGCCTTCACCGTCGCCCACCCCGGCGTCACCTCGACGATCATCGGCCCGCGCACGATGGAACACCTGGAAGCCGCGCTCAAGGGCGCCTCGCTCACCCTGGACGACGCCACCCTGGACCGGATCGACGAGATCGTCCCGCCGGGCACCAACGTCTACCAGCCCGACGGTGCCTGGCGCCCGGTGTCGCTGACCGACCCGGCCCGCCGTCGACGCCCGATCGCCGACCGCGCCGCCGCCTGACCCGGTAACCCTCGCGGCGACCCGAGCACCCATCCATGGTCGGTGTTCGGGTCGCCCGCTGCCGCTGCCGCTGCCGCTGCCGCTGCCGGCGGCCGGCGGCCGTCGCCGGCCAGATGACGCAGAGTTCTCCTACATCAAATTCGGCGTACGTACGCCGCTGGAGATGTACGTCCTCACCGCTTCGTCGGCCGGCGCAACGACGCGTCCAGTGTCCGCAGCAGTTCTCCCGCCCGGCCGCGACCCATTGGGGCGGCTGGGTAACGGGTCAGCACACTCACCACGACCGGGCCGGCCAGACCCCGTGACCGTGCGATGTGGTCAGCGCCGACGGTGCGATCGTCGCCGGCATCGAGTTCGAGGGCGCGAGCGGCGTGGGCGGCCGGTCCGAGGATGTGCAGGACCTGGGTCGCTTTCGCCAGGGGGTGGAGGAAGGCGGCACTGGCTGCGGCAACGGCCGCGCGCGCGGCCTCGCTCGCCGCGGCCTGTCCGACATCGCGGGTCTCCTGGTACGCGCGCTGTGCCGCCCACGCGCTGTCACGGATCGCCTTGGTCCGCCTGGCTCCGTCCGCGAACCCGGCAGCGGCGTCGATCGCGGCTCGGGGGCGTCGATCGTCAGGACGCGTACGTTCGAAGATCGCCAATGCGGGCTCCGCGCAGGCAACCGCGTAGGCCGCGATCCCGCGCAGTTCGGTGATGCTGAGTTCGATCGTCAGACTCTCGTCGGCCACCCGCATACCATCAACGATATCGTTGAACCACCGTGTTGAGACTTTCCAGCGATACTGCCAGGAGAGCGCGGCACAACCCTCAAAATGGTGCCGGCTGACCTCGCGCGGGGCGGTTCAGCGGGTGGCTGTTGCCAACTCCCGCAGCAGGTCGCCGTCGAGCCGCAGCACCTCGATATCGTCCAGACCACGGGCGTGCAGGCGGTCGTAGAACCGCAGCGCCGACTCGTTTTTCCGCAGCACCGGGGATGATCCGGGTCCGCCCATCAACGCGGGCGGGCCGGCGTACGGACGGCGGCGAAGGTGATCTCCGTGCGCACCTTGAAGCCCATCGACTCGTACAGTCGAATGGCGTTGGTGTTGAAGCCGGCGACGTGCAGGAACGGTGTCTCGCCGCGAGCGCGGATCCCGGCCACCAGCGCCTTGATCAGCCGGCTGGCCAGGCCCCGACCGCGATAGCCGGGGTCGGTGCAGACCGCGCTGATCTCGGTCAGGCCGGGCACCCGCAGCCGCTCACCCGCCATCGCGGCGAGCACACCGTCGCGGCGAATGCCCAGGTACGTTCCCAGCTCGATCGTGCGCGGGGCGAACGGCCCCGGCTCGGTACGCGCCACCAGGTCGAGCATCTCCGGTACGTCCTCGGCGGTGAGCCGCACGGCTTCCGTGTCCTCGGCGGCCTCCACCGCGGCGTCGACCAGTTGCAGACCCTCCCCGTGCCACACCACGTCCCAACCGGCGGGCAGGACGAGTCCGACACCGGCCACCGCGACCACGCTCTGCGGCCCGGCCAACTCCGCCAGGTCGGCCCAGGCGCCCTCGTCGGTCCAGTCGGTCACGGCGGCGAACGGTGAGATGTCCGGCTCGAACATCACGGCCCGGCCATGGGCGGTCGCGAAGCGGGCGTGCCGGCCGGTGAGCGAGGACCAGACGGGGTTAGCTGAGATGTCGAGTTCGTCCGGCTTGATGTTCATCGCTGCCACATTTCCCGGTCGGGGTCATCGTCCAACGCGCAAGGCTAGCCGCGCCTGCGCCGTACGACCCCGAGCATGATCAGGCGAAGTGCTGTGAGCCCCACCACGTTGCCGACACCGGCAGTCGTCCGGCTCAAGTTCTGATCAAGTTCCGTCCGGGGCTGCCGGTTTGGAGATCGACGGCTTCTACGGTTGGGTGCCAGTGTCCCGTCCCGCCGGCAAGAGGAAACCCGATGCCCACCGAAACGCCCGAGCCGACCAGAGCGTCCGCGCCGGAGACGCCGACCGGCGTCATCCCGAAGACGACCGCCGAGGCGGGAAGGGCGACAAACCCCAGCGGTACGGCGACCACCGGCGGCGGTACGCAAGGGCCGCACAAGACCCTCACGCACGGCGTGACCTTCGCGATCGGTGTCTCCGGCCGTACCCGGCGCCGGCCGAGGCCCTGACCAGCTTTCGCTGGGTCAGCGATGCCCCCGGCCGGGTCGGCGCGGGGGCGTCGCGTGGGATTGGATCAGCGGACCTTGACCGCGCCGACGAACGCACGCCAGGCGTCCGGCCCGAAGGTCAACGTCCCGCCATCACGGTCCTTGGTGTCCCGGACGAACACCCGTCCGGGTAGGTTGTCGGCCACCTCAACGCAGTCGCCGCCATTGGCGCTGCTGCGGGTGCTCTTACGCCAGTTCGCGCCGCTCAAATCCATTTCTCTGCCACCTTCAATATCAACTCGACCGACTGCTGGTGTGGAAGCGCGTCGCCGTGGATGGACTCCCAGGCTTCTCGCACCAACGACACGTCCTCCGCGCGATTGATGACCTGACCCTTGAGCTGGTTGTCCAGATAGGCGACGTCCTCCCCGCCCGGCAGGGTAGCGAGAACGAAGGCCCCGTTCAGTCCAAGGTACGCCCCGACCGATGAGGGCACGACATGTAGATGCACTCGGGGTCGTTCGGCCATCTTGGCAAGGTGAAGCAGTTGCTCGTGCATGACCTGCGCGTTGCCGATTGGGCGTTCAAGCACGGATTGATCGAGCACTGCCGTGAACTGTGGTGGCTTGTCTCGGTTGAGTACGGACTGCCGCGCCAGGCGGCCCACCACCCGCTGCTCGAACTCCTCCTCGGTCAGGACATTACCGCTCATGAACACTGCACGGGCGTATGGCTCGGTTTGAAGCAGCCCCGGCACGACCATGCTTTGGTACGACCGGAGCGCCAGGGCTTCGCGCTCGGCGCTCTCCCACTCCTGCATCCACTGCGGGGAGCCGAGTCGGTTCAGTAGGCGGACGAAGAGGCCGCCGGTGTTGAGCACCTTGTCCGCCAGATTCCAGAATCCGGGCGGTGGCTTGCGTCCACCGGTCTCGACCATCCCGATCGTGGAGGACGAGTAGTTCATCGCCCGCGCCAGATCCTCCTGGGTCATGCCCCGAGCGACTCGCGCGTGACGCAACTCTTCCAGGAGAAATCGCAACCGGTCATCCATCGGATCCCACACCGTCCTCACATCATTCGTCGCGTGTCTCACGCGCGGACCGTCGATTCGATACCAAACCACCGAGAGGCGTAACCGTCCCCGACAGTAGGCGGTTCCACAGCAGAGTGTCACTAGTGGGAACGCCCCGGGTTCGTCGGCAACGAACTCGACCGGGCGTGACTGCGGGGCCGCTCCGGCTTCCCTGGTCAGCGTCCGGGGCGGCCCCTTCCAACGACGAAAGGGAGAGCGATGTCCAACGAGGAACGCGAATCGCAAGTGACGCTCGGTTCGGATACCCCGGTGACCCCCGAAGAGGGGACAACAACCGCAGGCTCCCCGTCGGAGACGGAGAATCGCAAGCAACCCCGCAATCGCGGGAAGTTCGATACCCCGGCGGCAGCCATGCCGTACGAATTCTTTTCGATTGGGGTGTCCGGTCGGATCCGGCAGAACCCGACCGCCTGATGGACGAGTTGCCAATCGGGCGTCGGGTCGCCTACTGGCGCGGCCAGCGGAAGATGTCGCAGCAGGTGTTCGCCGATCGGATCGGCAGGTCGAAGAGCTGGGTCGACAAGATCGAACGGGGAGACCGCCGGCTGGACAAGTTCTCGTTGCTCTACCAGATCGCCGTTGTGCTCCAGATCGACGTGGCGATGCTGCTCAACCGGGACCTGGACCCGGCGCCGACCCCGCCGGGCAGCTACGACCAGCGGGAACTGGACGACCTCCGGCAGGCGTTGGAGCGGTCCGCGCCGGTTGCCGCCCTCGGCCGGGCGCCGGTGACGCCGCTGGCCGAGTTGAGCCAGTCGGTCAACCACGCCTGGCTCACCTACCAGTACGCCCGCTACGGCGTGCTGGTCCGTGGCTTGCCGGGACTGTTGCGCGACGCCCGGGCGGCGGACGCGTACCACCGGGGTGACGCCGGTCGGCAGGCGGCGAGCCTGCATGGGCAGGTCCTCCAGATCGCCTCCTCGGCGTTGCGCAAGTTCGGCGAGTCCGAGTTGGCGCGGCTGGCCGCCGACCGGGCGATCGGGACCGCCGTACGCGCCGAGGACGATCTGCTCGCCGCCATCGCGACCAGCAGGATGGCCAACGCCCTGCTGGCGATGGGTCGGGCCCGTCCGGCGTTCGAGACGAACATGGTGATGGTGCAGCGGCTCGCGCCGACCGGCGCGGCCAGCGCCGACCCGGCCCGACTCTCGGTGTACGGGTCACTGCTGCTCCAGGCCGCGATGGCGGCGGCCCGGCTCGGCGACAACGCGGGCGTCAACGAGCTGTTCCGGGAGGCCGACGAGGCGGCGAGGTTGCTCGGCGAGGACCGGAACGAGTACTGGACCAGCTTCGGCCCGACCAACGTGGATCTGCACCGGGCGGCGGCGGCGGTGGAGCTCGGCGAGGGGCGGCAGGCGATCGCCATCCACGAGAAGCAACTCAACCACCGGGCGCTCGCCGCCCTGCTGCCGGAGCGCCGGGCTCATCACCTGCTCGATCTCGCCCGTGGTTACCTGCTGGTCGGGGAGACCGGCTCCGCCGGTGACGCGCTGGTCGAGGCGGACCGGGTCGCGCCGTGGGAGATCCGGGGTCGCCCGGTCGCGCACGAGCTGATGGCGGACATCCTGCGGCGTACGAAGGGTGCGGCCCCCACGTTGGTCACCGACCTGGCGACGCAGATGGGGGCGCGGGTGTGACCGACGCGGACGAGGACGACCTGGTGGCCCCGCACCGGCCCGGTGCGGACTGGCTCTGCCGTGACGACGGGGGACCGTGGCCGTGCCCGGTCTTCCGGCGCCGGATGTTGGTGCTCTACCAGGAGGACCGGGACCGGCTGGTGACGTTCATGGTGCACTTCCGTGACCGGGCCGCCCCGGTCCTGCCGGAGCTGACCGCCGAGCAGGTGGAGGGCCGGTTCGTTGGCTGGACCAACGACCCGCCGATCCGCCGCCGGCTCAGATCGATCTGACCCGGCCGGACGAGGTCTACCTGACGGTGGCGTAGCTGATCACGGCTCGGGCGCCCTGGTAGAGCGAGCGGGCTACCTCGGCGGGGTCGCCGAGGTAGCCGCTGACCATCGCGCCGTCGCGGAGCAGGACCAGGTGGGCCGCCACGGCGGACCGGTCGTCGATGTCGACGGGGGCGAGCATCTCCTCGAAGGCGTCGTGGAACCAGCGGCGGTGCCGGTCCACGACCTGGCGGACGGGATGCGTGGGGTCGGCGTACTCGGCTGCGGCGTTGATGAACGGGCAGCCCCGGAAACCCGGACTGCAACTGGCCGCCCCGATGCCGTCGGCGATCAGCCGTAGCGCGGTGTCGGGGTCGCCGCCGGCCTGCTCGCGTGCCTGGGTGACGGCGTTGCGCTCCCATTGGGCCCGGCGTTCGAGGTACGCCACGATCAGGTCGTCCTTGCTCCGGAAGTGCCGGTAGAACGTGACCTTCGTGGTGCCGACCCGCTCGATGATCTTGTCGGCGCTGATCGCCCGGAGTCCTTCGGCATAGAAGAGGTCGCTGGCGGCCTCGACGATGCGCTCCCGCATGGCCACTTTCACGGCTTCCACGATACGGATCTCACATTCCCTTGCTGGCGGACGTCTCGGGGGCCATCATGGCCCAAGTAGAGTTACTAGTTAGTCTACCTGGAGGAATCGTGACTTCGGTCGTCTTCGTACACGGGCTGTGGATTCACTCGCTGGCCTGGCAGCCATGGCTCGACCTGTTCGCCGAGCGCGGCTACGCCCCGACCGCACCCGGCTGGCCCGGCGACGCCGACACCGTCGCCGGCACCCGTGCCCGCCCCGACGCGGTCGCCGGCCACGGACTGGACGACATCACGCGGCATTACGCCGAGATCATCGACCGGCTACCGGACAAACCGGTCGTCATCGGGCATTCCTTCGGCGGCCTGATCGCCCAGAAGCTCCTCGCCCAGGGGCGGGCCGCCGCTGCCGTGGCCATCGACCCCGCTCAGATCAAGGGCGTCAAGCCGGTCCCGTTCGCCCAGGTCCGCGCCGGGCTGCCGGTGCTGTCCCGGCCGGGAAACCGGCGGCGGGCGGTCACGCTGACCGAGAAGCAGTTCGCGTACGGGTTCGGCAACGCCCTCAGCCCGGCCGAATCGGCGTCGCTGCACCAGCGCTGGGCCATCCCCGGTCCCGGCCGACCGCTCTTCGAGGCCACGGCCGCCAACTTCAGCAGGACGTCACCGGCCGCCGTCGACACCGGCAGGGGCGACCGTGGGCCGCTGCTGCTCATCGCCGGTGGCCGGGACCACACCGTCCCCGAGGTCGTCGTGCGGGCGGCGTACAAGCTCTATGCCGGATCCGGCGCGACAACCGACTACCAGGTCTTCCCGGACCGTGGCCACTCCCTCGTCTTCGACCAGGGCTGGCGCCAGATCGCCGACTTCTCCCTCGCCTGGCTCGATCGCCAGACGTTCTGACCTCACCCTGCCGAGCAACACCCACCTCCGTCGAACAACACGAACCGAAGGAATGAACCATGCGCATCTCCCTCACCCGTCGGGCCGCGATCGTCGCGGCCGGCGTACTCGCCGTGACCGTCGCGGCCACGCTGCCGGCGCAGGCGACCAACCACCGGCCGGCCAAGCCCACCGTCGTGCTCGTGCACGGCGCGTTCGCCGACTCGTCCAGCTGGAACGGCGTCATCCAACGGTTGCGCCACGACGGCTACCCCGTCCGGGCGATCGCCGACCCGCTGCGCGGAGTCGCCGCCGACGCCGCGTACGTCAAGAGTTACCTGGCGACGATCGACGGCCCGGTGGTTCTGGTCGGCCACTCCTACGGCGGTGCGGTCATCGGCACCGCGGCGGCCGGCGACCCGGACGTCAAGTCGCTCGTCTACATCGCCGCCTTCGCCCCCGAGGCCGGCGAGAGCCTCGCCGACCTGAGCGCACGACAGGTCGCCCACCCGGTTCCCGCGTTGCCGCTGGTGGTGGTGCCGACCACCGGTCCGGGTGGCGCAACCGGTGCCGAGCTTTCGATCGACCCGGCCCAGTTCCGTTCGGTCTTCGCGGCTGATGTCGACGCCTCGCGGGCAGCGGACATGGCAACAACGCAGCGGCCACTCGACGCCGCCGCCTTCAGCGAGCCCAGCCCGGCCGCCGCGTGGCAGACCATTCCCTCCTGGTACCTGGTGCCCCGGCAGGACCGGGCGATCGGCGCGGATCTTGAGCGCTTCATGGCCCAGCGGATGGGCGCCCACACCGTCGAGACGAACGGCTCGCACGCCGTCATGGTCAGTCGCCCCGACGTGGTGACGAACGTGATCGAGCAGGCCGCCCGCTGACCACCTGACTGGGCACGTCCGCACGGGTCCCGGCTGCGGACGCGGGCAGGGGGTGTTGAAGATCGATCTCTGTGACCGGTCTCCGAACTCGTCCGCAGCCGGCCGGAGCCGAGCCGGCGATACTCGGCGGATGTCTGTTCCGCAGCGACGTCCCGGCCCGCAACGCGAGCGTCGGCTGATCATCGTCAACGGCGAGGAGGGCGCGGGCAAGTCCACCATCGTCCGCGCCCTGCTGCCACACACGCCCCACGGGGCCCGGATCGACGCGGAGGACATCGGACAGACCAATCCCTGCCCGATGGACGACCGGTTCTTCGGCCTGCTGCGCAGAAATGTCGGGGGCCTGGTGGAGAACTTCTGGGAGGCGGGCTACGTCAACGTCATCGCCGGCAGCTTCCTCCGGCACTACCCCGACTATCTGGCCTTCCGTCGGTTGCTGACCTGGCCACCGGCGGTGTTCCTGGTGGAGTTGCTGGTCGCCAAGGACGTACGGGACCACCGCCGGACCACCCGGGCGAAGCGGACCACGCGGGAGTGGCGGGACATGGTCGACCTGATTCCGGAGGATTCGACCCTCCGGCAGGCGACCGACGCCGACTACCGCTACGTGGGCATCGACACGACCCGGCTGGACGTCGACAGCACCGTGCAACGGATCAGAGCCGCGATCCCCGAGGTCTACGCCGAATAGCTTGCGTACGGGGTTCGCGGTGCCCTACTCTCGCCCTCGGGTAGCCCGTGACCAGATCGTCAGATCTGGTCACGGGGTCACGAGAGGGGATCCGGGTGGACCAGACCGAACGACAGAGCGCCGGCCCGGTCGACGTCGAGCGCGGCCTGCGGGCTGACCGGATCCTCGACGCCGCCGGTCGCCTGGTGGTCAGCTGGGGCTACCAGCGGATCACCATCGGTGAGGTCGCCCGCCGGGCCGGCGTCGGCAAGGGCACCGTCTACCTGCACTTCCCCACCAAGGAAGCGCTGTTCCTGGCCGTGCTGACCCGGTCGGCGGTGGTGCTGGTCGACGCGCTGCTGCGGGAGATCGACGAGGACCCGGCCGCGATGGTGCCGGGCCGGGTGGCCCGGTTCGGCTACCGCTGGCTGCGCGAGGACCCGATCAGCCGGGCTCTGTTCACCGGCGACACCGACACGCTGGGCGCGCTCGCGCACAGCCCCGACCTCGCCGACGTACCGCAGCAGCGGGACCGGATCATCGGCGACTACCTCACCATCCTGCGCGAGCACGGCATCGCCCGTACGGACGCCGACCCCGCCCAGCAGCGGCACGGATTCGTCGCGCTGCTGACCGGTTACCTGGCCACCGAGGCGGGGGCGCCGGACGCCGAGTCCACCGCCGACTTCGTCGGCGGGATCGCGGGCGCGGCCTTCGAGGCCCCGGCCGCCGGCCGGTCATCCGACCCGGCCGCCCAACAGGTACGCGCCCTGCTGCACCGCACCCTCGACCAGCTGCACCGGCAGCTCAGTCGGCAGTTCGCCTTCTGACCACCGTGAGAGACCTTCCGAGCACCGTGGGAGAGAAGCCATGACCGCGACCCGGCCCGACGCTGCCGAGAGCACCTTCGACCTGATGGCCGAGCGGCTGTTGCGCGACCCGTTCACCGGATACTCCCTGATCCGGGAGCAGACCCCGATCACCCGCGCCACGATCCCCGGCATCGAACCGCCGTGGGTCGTCACCCGCCACGAAGACGTCCGGGCGGTCCTGGCCGACCCGCGTTTCGTCACCAACCCCGCCAACGTGCCGGGCGGCACCGGGCCCAACCTCGCCGAGCTGGTGCTCCGGTCCCGTGGCGTCGCCGAGGAACACATCCGCCACCTGCTGGCCAACATCCTCGAATTCGACGGCGCCGACCACGCCCGACTGCGCCGGCTGGTGTCCGGCGCGTTCACCGCCCGCCGGGTCGAACGGTTGCGGCCGAGGATCGAGGAGATCGCGGAGGACCTGCTCGACCGGCTGCCGTACGCGGTCGAGGACGGTGTCGTCGACCTGCTCCGGCACTTCGCGTACCCGCTGCCGGTGATCGTGATCTGCGAACTGGTCGGCATCCCGGTGGCGGACCGCCCGGTCTGGCAGCGGGCCAGTGCCGCGCTGGTCGAGCCGTCCGGCGCGGGAATGGCCGAGGCCCTGCGGGAGCTGGTCGACTCGACCGAGCGCCTGATCGGCGTACGCCGGGCCGAACCGGCCGACGACCTGGTCTCCGCGCTGATCCGCGCCCGCGACGAGGACGGGGACCGGCTCAGCGGGACCGAGCTGATCGCCATGGTGCTGACCCTGCTGATCGCCGGCCACGAGACCACCGCGCACCTGATCGCCAACGGCACCGCCGCCCTGCTCACCCACCCCGACCAGCTCGCCCGGCTGCGCGCCGAGCCCGAGCTGCTGCCCGCCGCGGTCCACGAGCTGCTGCGCTGGTGCGGCCCGGCGACGGCGACCCGGATCCGGTACGCGACCGAGGACGTCCCGGTCGGGGACGTGCTCGTCCGCCGGGGCGAGGCGGTGCTGCCGATCCTCGTCGCGGCGAACTTCGACCCGCGCGCGTTCGACGATCCGGATCGGCTGGACCTGGGCCGGGACCGGGACGGGCGGCGGGAACGGCACGTCGCCTTCGCCCACGGGCTGCACTACTGCCTCGGTGCGCCCCTGGCCCGGCTGGAGGGGGAGGTGGCGTTCGGGGCGCTGCTGCGCCGGTTCCCGAACCTGACGCTGGCCGTACCGGCGGACGAACTGGAACGCGAGCTGGTGCCGGGTGCGTGGCGGTTGCGCGTCCTGCCGGTACGCCCCGTCGGTCAGGGGATCGGGTAGCCGTCCTCCAGGTACCGGGTGCCGCCGTCGCGTACCGCCTGGCGGGCGGCGGCGACCCGGCGGGCGAGCACCGGCAGCAGGCGCGCGTCGGCCTGCTCCGGCGTCGACCACGCCCAGCCGCGCAACTCCCCGTCCGGCAGCACGATCCCGGCGGCGGTCGCCGGATCGAGCGTGCCGCCGTCGTAGACGAACATGATCCCCTCGGTACGACCGTCGCGCGGCGCGACCCAGTCCACCACCAGCAGCCGTCCGGGGGCGATGACCAGGCCCAACTCCTCGGTCAGCTCCCGAGCGGCGGCGGCGTACGGCGACTCGTCGGCCTCGACCACCCCGCCGGGCACCTCCCAGCGGTCCTTGTACGTCGGCTCCACCAGCAGCACCCGGTCATCGTCGGCGTGCCGGATCAGCACCCCAGCACCCATCCGCTTGCGTGGCAGCGTCGTGGTGAAGTCAACGGTGGACACCGCCAGCACCCTATGCCCACCCGTCACCGTGGGCTATTCAGACGTCGGAGTCGGACAGCAGTGGGCCCTTGCTCCGGGCCGGCCGGTTGGGGAGCAGCAGGACCGGCGGGGCGAAGGTGGCCGGCTGGCCGCAGAGCCAGGCCAGCCGCTCGATCACCCTGGCCGGATTGTCGAACGGGTCCAGCGCGCTGGCCTCGATCGGGTCGAGCGGCGGCACGCTCACGTGCGAGATCAGCGGGTGCAGCGGCCGCAGGTCGGTCTCGCCGGCACCGATCAGGTCCTCGTGCAGCTTCTCGCCGGGACGCAGGCCGGTGTAGACGATCTGCGGGGCGCCGGGGGCCTGCGCGGCGAGTTGCCGGGCGATGTCGTCGATGCGTACGGGATCGCCCATGTCCAGCACCAGCGCCTCGCCGTCGCGGCCGATCGCCGACGCCTGGAGCACCAGTTGCACCGCCTCCTGCACGGTCATCAGGTAGCGGGTCACCTCCGGGTGGGTGACGGTGATCGGCAGTCCGGCGTCGATCTGGGCCTGGAACGCGCCGATCACCGACCCCCGGCTCGCCAGGACGTTGCCGAAGCGCACGCTGAGGAAGGTGCCGTCGGTGGCGGCGGCGGTGTGCGCGGTCAGCCGCTCGGTGATCCGCTTCGAGTAACCGAGCACGCTGATCGGGTTCGCCGCCTTGTCGGTGGAGATGTTGACGAACCGGGCCACGTCCCGGCAGGCGCTGAGCACCGCGAGGGTGCCCCACACGTTGGTCTTGATCGCCTCGCCGGGGTGCCGTTGCAGCAGCGTGAGGTGCTTGAGCGCGGCGGCGTGGAAGACGATGTCCGGCTTGCGTTCGGCGACCACGCGGGCGATCCCCTCGGCGTCGCGTACGTCGGCGAGGATGAGTTCCGGGCCGTCGAGCAGGGCCCGGCCGGTCAGCGACAGTTGCAGGGCGTGCAGCGCCGACTCGTCCCGGTCGAGCATCATCAGCTCGCCGGGGTTGGCGCGCATCAGCTGCCGGCAGAGTTCCGAGCCGATCGAGCCGCCGGCACCGGTGACCAGCACCCGCCGGCCGGTCACCTCCGCACCCCGGGCGCCGAGGTCGGCGACGGCGTGCGGGCGGCCCAGCAGGTCGGTGATCTTCAGGTCGCGTACGTCGGCGACGCTGATCCGGTGGTCGACGAGTTCGCGTACCGGGGGGAGCACCTTGAACTCGGCGCCGGCCTCCAGGGTGGTCGCCCGGACCTGGCGGATCAGCTCCGGCTCGGCGCTGGCGATCGCCAGGATCAGGGTGTTCGCCCTGGTCAGGTTGATCGCGGTGGTGATCTCCGGGCGTCCGCCGAGGACCGGCACGCCGTCCAGGCGCAGGTGCCGCTTCTCCGGGTCGTCGTCGAGCAGCCCGACCGGCAGGTACTTCCCCCGAGGGTCGCTGACCATGGCCTTGAGCAGGGACTGGCCGGCCGAACCGAGACCGAACAACAGCACCGGTACGGCCGAGCCGGTGGTGGGGCGCAGTGAGCGGCTGCGCCGGTGCCGGTGCACCGACCGGACGGCGAGCATGAGCAGCAGGGCGATCGCTCCGCCGACCGGGGGTGTGCTGGCCGGGATCGGGTGGGTGGTCAGCGGCAGCACGCCGAGCACGATCAGGGTGGCGGTGGCGGCGACCGTCACCGCCAGCGCACGTGCCTCCAGCAGGCTGCCCAGCGGGTGTCTTCCCTGGTAGACGCGGTGCACGGTGGTCAGGGCGGTGAAGATCGCGCTGGCGACCAGGCCGGCGACCAGTACCCGGCTGACCACGTGGGCGCTCAGGTCGAACTCGTACCGGGTCCAGGCGGCGGTGAGGAAACCGGCGACCCAGGCGGCGGTGTCGACGCCGAGCAGCGCCACCGTGCGACGCCGGGCTCCCGGCCGGCGTACGGGCTGTGGGTGGGAGGCGGGGACTGCGGCGAGTGGCATGGGACAAAGACTTAGTCGTTCCTTTCGCCTCGGGTGGGGTGTTTCACTTTATTTCGACGCTTCATTCACTTTATTCGGGTGCTCGGGCTATTTGCGTGACTCGGCGGTGGTGCCGTCGTTGACGACAGAGGACCGGTCCCGGCAGGTGGGAAGGAGCGTGGGGGACGAGATGCACGTGGTGATCATGGCCGGTGGCAAGGGAGTTCGGCTGCGTCCGTACACCACGTCGCTGCCGAAGCCGCTGGTGCCGATCGGGGACAGCCACGCGATCCTGGAGATCGTCCTGCTCCAACTGGCCGAATGCGGGTTCACCCACGCCACCCTGGCGATCAACCACATGGGATCGCTGATCCGCGCCTTCGTCGGCGACGGATCCCGGTACGGTCTGCGGGTGGACTACGCGGAGGAACGCGTACCGCTGTCCACCGTCGGCCCGCTGTTCGGACTCCGTGACCGGCTGCCCGAGCACTTCCTGGTGATGAACGGCGACATCCTCACCGACATCAACTACGCCGACCTGCTGGCCGCGCACAGCGGCTCGGGCGCACCGCTGACCGTGGCGACCTTCCGGCGCAGCGTGAAAATCGACTTCGGGGTGCTGGTCAGCCGGGGCGACCGGGTGGTCGAGTTCGTCGAGAAGCCCACCCTCGACTACGAGGTCAGCATGGGCCTCTACGGGCTGTCCCGGGACACCATCGCGGCGTACCCGGTCGGACTGCCGTTCGGCTTCGACCAGCTCATGATCGACCTGCTCCGCTCGGGACGGCAGCCGGCCAGCTACCCGTTCGACGGCTACTGGCTCGACATCGGCCGCCCCGAGGACTACGACGAGGCGAACCGGACCTTCGACGACGTCCGCGCGGCCCTGCTCCCCGCCGGGGTACGGGAGCCGGTGTGAGCCGGGTCCTGCTCTTCGGCGCGTCCGGCTTCCTCGGCGCGCGGGTCCGGGCCGTACTCGAACCCGACACGGAGCTGATCTGCCCCGGTCGGGCCGAGTGCGACCTGCTCGCCACCGAGGTCGCGGAACTGACCGAGCTCGTCCACGCGGCCCGCCCGGACGCCGTGGTCAACTGCACCGGACAGCTCACCGGCGACGGGCCGGCGATGGTGCACGCGCACACCCTGGTCACCGCCAAACTCGTCGAGGCGGTCGCGACCGGCGCCCCCCGGGCCCGACTGGTCCGGCTCGGCTCGGCCGGCGAGTACGGCGTCGTCGGATTCGGTACGCCGATCGCCGAGGACGAACCCGCCGCCCCGGTCAGCGCGTACGGACTCAGCCACCTGGCCGGCACCCGACTGGTCGAACTGGCCCGGTCCACCGGCCGGATCGACGCGGTGGTGCTGCGGGTGTTCAACCCGATCGGCCCCGGACTGTCCACCGAGAACGTGCTCGGCCGGGCGGCGGCACTGCTGCTGGCGGCCGCCGAGACCGGGGAACCGGAGATCGGACTGGGCCCGCTCGGGGCGTACCGGGATTTTGTCGACGTCCGCGACGTGGCGCTCGCGGTCCGGGCCGTCATCGGCGTGCCCGAGCCGCCCCAGCCCGTCTTCAACATCTCCAGCGGGCACGCCGTCGCCACCCGGCACGCGGTCCGGCTGCTCGCCCGGACGGCCGGGTTCAACGGCACCATCCGCGAGGAGGACCCGGCCGCCTCGGCGGCCCGAACGGCGAACGTGCCCTGGATGTGCGGGGACAACTCGCTCGCGCTGCGGGTGCTCGGCTGGGCACCCGGCCACGACCTGGTCGATTCGGTCCGGGACCTGTGGGACGCGGCGGTCGCCGCCGCCACCGGCATCGGTCCCGACTCCGCCACCGCCACCGGTGGCGCCACCGTTGTCGCCACCGGTGGCGGTCCCACCCGGACACCACTGACCAGCGGGGCCACCGCCTGATCGGCGGCGGCGTGCGCCTTTCCCGACGCATTCTCACCAAGGAGGCCGGAGTTGTACGGAAAGATCGGGGTCGTCGGACTCGGCTATGTCGGCCTGACCCTGGCGGCCGCGCTCGCCCGCAAGGGTTACGAGGTACACGGGGTGGACACCTCCCCGGCGGTCCGGGAGGCACTGCGCGCCGGCCGGGTCCACCTCTTCGAACCCGGTATCGAGGAGGTGTTCGCCGAAACCGTCGGCACCAGCGTCTTCGTCCGCACCGAACTGCCGGCCGACGTCGACGTGGCGGTCATCTCCGTCTCCACCCCGGTGGACGACCGCACCCGGCAACCCGACCTGACCAACCTCGCCGCCGCCGCCGAACAGGTCGCCGAGTGGTGCGGGCCGGACACGCTCGTGGTGGTCCGCAGCACCGTACCGGTCGGAACCAGTCGCCGGGTGGTGCTGCCCGCGCTGCTCGCCGCCTGGGGCCGGGCCAAGCTGGTGATGGCACCCGAGCGGACCATCCAGGGCCAGGCGCTGCGGGAACTCGTCGAGCTGCCGCAGGTCGTCGGCGGGCTCGACGACGACTCGCTGCGGGCCGGCATCGACTTCTTCGGCGGGCTCGCCACCCAGGTCGTACCGGTGTCCAGCCTGGAGGCGGCCGAACTGGTCAAGCTCTCCAACAACTGCCACACCGACCTGATCTACTCGTTCGGCAACGAGCTGGCGCTGATCGCCGAACGGCACGGGCTCGACCCGCTGGAGGTGATCGGAGCCGCCAACCTGGACTACCCCCGGCCGGACCTGAGCAAGCCGGGGTACGTCGGCGGCGGCTGCCTCTCCAAGGACCCGTACATCATGATCAACAGTGCCGGTGGCGAGCCCGGCCCGTTCCTGGTCGGCGCCGCCCGGCGACTCAACGAGTACCTGCCCGTACACGTCGCCCACCGGGTCGTCGACCTGCTCCGCCAGGTACGCGGCGGCACGGTCGGTGCCCGGCTGGCCGTACTCGGGTGGGCCTACAAGGGCTGGCCGCCCACCGACGACATGCGCGGCACCCCGATCGCCACCATGATGCCGGTGTTCCGGTCCGCCGGACTGACCGTCGTCGGCCACGACCCGATGGTCCCGGACGAGGTGATCCACCGCTACGGCGGCGAGCCGACCAGCATCGACAAGGCGTTCAGCGACGCCGACGCGGTCCTGCTCGTCAACGACCACCCCGACTACCGGGCGATCCGGATCGAGACCCTGCTCGGCGGGGGCAGCCAGCGACCGGCCCTGATCTACGACTCCTGGCGGATCCTGGACGAGGCCGCGATCACCGCCGCCGGCATCCGCTACGCCGGCATCGGCTACCTGCCGTATCCGCGTAGGGCCACACCGGCACCGGTCTCGGCGGACTCACCCGTGCCCATCCCGGCGAGAGGTGCCTGATGCGCGCGCTGATCCTCGGCGGAGCCGGTTTCGTCGGCCTGCACCTCGCCGACCGGCTGGTCGCCGACGGGCACACGGTCACCATCGTCGACGACTTCTCCCGGGGCCGCGACGACGAGCGGATCGCCGCGCTGCGCACGCATCCCGCCGTCGACGTCCGCTCCGCCGACCTCACCAGCGCGCGGGCCTGGGCCGAACTGCCCCGAGGCTACGACCAGATCTACCTGCTCGCCGCCGTCGTCGGCGTACGCAACGTCGAAGCCGACCCGTCCCGGGTGATCCGGGTCAACACGCTCACCGCCCTGCACCTGCTGGACTGGGTCAGCCCCGGCGAGCGGATCTTCTTCAGCTCCACCAGCGAGGTGTACGCCGGAGGCGTCGACGCCGGCATCGTGGCCGTACCCACCGCCGAGGACGTGCCGGTGATGGTGGCCGACGTGACCTCGCCCCGGTTCGCGTACGCGATCAGCAAGCTGCTCGGCGAGGCGGCCTTCATCCACGGTGCCGCCGTCAGGGACTGCACCGCCGTCGTCGGCCGGTTCCACAACGTCTACGGCCCGAGGATGGGCACCGACCACGTCATCCCGGAGATGGCCCTGCGGGCGATGCGCGGCGAGGACCCGTTCCGGGTCTGGGGCGCCGACCAGTACCGCGCCTTCTGTTACGTCGACGACGCCGTCGAGGCGATGCTGCGGCTGATGGCCCGCCCGGACGTGACCGGCGAGATCGTGCACATCGGCGACGACAGCGCCGAGACCAACATCGCCGACCTGGCCTACCTGGTGCTGGACCTGGCCGGGGTCAGCCCGACCATCCAACGGCTGCCGGCGCCACCCGGCTCGGTCACCCGGCGCAGCCCCGACCTGGGCAAACTGCGTCGACTCACCGGCTTCGAACCGACCGTGCCACTGGCCGACGGCGTACGCCGCACCTTCGAGTGGTACCGCGAGTGGCTGAACCGCACCGACACCGCCACCACCACCGGGCCCGAGGGGATCGAGGCCGTGCCCCGGCAGCCGGCCCCGCTGGTCAGCCCGGCTCACTGAGCCGCCCGGCCCACCGCCGAGCAGGAAGAACGGAACCAAGACCATGCCGACCAGCCTCCGGAAACGGCTCTTCGACACCCTGGACGAGCGGGTCGACCGGCGGGTCGTCGCCGGCCTCGGCTCGCTGTTCCTGTCCGCCCGCTCCCAGTCCCGCTGCCGGGTCCGCTACGCCGAAGGCCACTGGGTACACCGCTACCCGACCGGCGTCGTGGTCAACACCACCCTCGGCGGCCCGACGGCCCGCGCCCAGGACCAGGCCACCCAGGACGTCTTCCTCTTCGACTACCAGCCACAACCCGGCGACACCGTCTTCGACGTCGGAGCCGGGGTCGGCAGCGAGGTCCGGCTGCTGTCCCGACTGGTCGGGCTCGCCGGCCGGGTGGTCAGCATCGAGGCGCACCCCCGGACCTTCGCCTGCCTGCGCCGTACGGTCGAGCTGAACAACCTGTCGAACGTGACCGCGCTGGAGTGCGCCGTGGTCGGCGACCCCGGCGCGGTGCACCTCGACGACGACCGGGTCGACCACATCCGCAACGGGCTGACCGGCGAGGGCACCGGCGGGATCGAGGTCGTCGGCCGTACGCTCGGCGAGATCGTACGCAAGCTCGGGGTGGACCGGATCGACCTGCTCAAGATGAACATCGAGGGCGCCGAACTGCCGGTGCTGGAGAAGTCGCTGGACCAGCTCGCGATCGTGGAGAACCTGGTCGTCTCCTGCCACGACTTCCTGTCCGAACCCCCGTACGACGACGGCACGGACCGGTCCTGGCAACGGACCTTCGGCCCGGTCACCGACCTGCTGCGGACCGCCGGCTACACCATCCGGACCCGCCCGCACGACCCCCGGCCCTGGGTCCGCTACTACGTCTACGCCTCCCGCCCCTGACCCCGCCGCACCGCCCCGATCCCGAACGGCTCAGTCCCCGGCGAGCGAGCGGAACCGGTCCCACCGTACGCGGGGCCGGGCGAGGCCGCGACGCTCCAGATAGGACCGGGCGGCCCGGCGGGTGACGCGCAGCGTACGCAGCGCGGACCGGACGTCGTTGCCGGGCGAGGGCTCCACCACCCGGGAGGGCACCAGCAGCCAACCGTCGGCGCGGTACTCCAGCCGGCCACGGACGAGCGCGTTGTCGAGGTTGGCGAGCCTGTCGTCGTGCCGGTGCACCAGCAGGCTCGCCGGCCCCGGTGTGACGTCGGCGTCGGCGGGAACCTGCACGGCGTACCCGTCGGCGCGAGGAACCGGGCGGGTACGCAACAGCACCGGCGTGCCGTCGGCGGCACGGGCGCCGAGCACCGCGCTAGGGAAGCGGGCGACCAGCTCGGCACCGGGGAGCCGGTCGGCTCCGTCCACCGGCCCGTCCGTCGTCGTCGGCGGCGGCAGTGGGTCGCGGGTACGGACGCTGTCCGGCGTGACCGTGATGAGCAGCCGCAGGTAGTACCAGTCCATCAGCCACCGTACCGGCGCGCGGAGGTAGATCCGGCTGTCCGGCTGCCGCTCGAACATGGTCGCCCAGTACGCCTCCAACCCCTCCGGGCCGGTCACGATCTCGTCCGGGCAGCTCGCGGTCCCGGTGACCAGCACCTGCGGCGGATCGGTGAGGCCGCTTCCGGTCGGGTCGGAGAAGAGCAGGGCGACGCGCCCGTCCCGGCGTACGTTCAACGCCTTCTGCGGGAACCCGAGCGACGTGGTGATCAGCAGTGTCCCGTCCGGACGGCGGTGCACCGCCGTGGGCCAGGTGATCGGGGTGCCGTCGCGGGCGAGCGTGGCGAACTCACAGGTCCGGTACGCGTCGATGATGCCGGCCAGGGAGTGATCGATGACTGCCACGGGCAGGCATCCTAACCGGGACATCCGGGACGGGCGAACCGCCGCCCGCCCTCCCTCACCAACCCGACGAGGACCGTCCGATCCGGATCGGTGGTGAGACCGTCTCACGTGGACGGGGTGCGACGTTGCCGTGGCCGAGCCGGCGGCGCAGCAGCCGCCAGGAGGCGACCGACAGCCCGGCGTACGTGACGATGCAGGCGATGGCGGCGCCGTACCCGCCCCAGAGCGGGATGGCGAGCACGAACAGGATCAGCGCGGCGACACTGCCGCCCGCGCCGAGCAGCCCGGCGGTGGTCATCCAGCCGCCACCCAGCAGGGCCCGGCTGGCCACCGCGAACGGCGCGAAGGCGATCTCGGCGACCAGCAGCACCAGCAGCAGCGGGCGGGCGTCGGCGAACTCCGGGCCGAACACCGGGACGACCAGGAACCAGCCGCCGACCGCCACCACCAGGCCCGCGAGCGTCGCCGCCAGCAGGGCGGTACGCCGGGCCCGGACCACCCGGGACAGTCCGCCGCCGAGCGCCACCTCCCGGTTGACGAGCTGTCCCAGGGCGGCCGGCACCACCCGGGGACCCTCGCTCAGGGTGGCGGCGACCGAGTAGATGCCGACCGTGGCGGCGCCGGCCACCGCGCCGAGCACGTACCGGTCGGCGCGCAGGGCCAGTGCCAGTCCCATGGTCAGCCCGAGCGCCCGGAGGCCGTGCCGGAGCAGGTCGACCAGTTCGGCCGGGCCGGGGGAGCGCAGCGGGACCAGCCCGACCAGCCGCAGCCGGGCGCACTGGAGCGCCGCGCCCGCCACCATGCCGAGCCCCTGGGCCAGCAGCAGGACCCAGGCGGTGCGGTCGAGCAGGGCCCCGGCCAGCAGGCCGAGCAGCCCACCGGCGGCGACGACGGCCGCCCAGCCGCTGCCGGCGCGGAACCGGCCGGCGGCGTACCAGACGTCGGGGAACTGGGTCAGTGCCACGTAGCCGACCGTGACCACTCCGACGGCGACCAGGAACGGCGGCTCGGCGAGTCCGGGATCGATCAGCGGGGCGGAGAGGATCGACAGCGCCACGGCCAGCCCGCCCCCGGTCACCGCCGAGACGATCGACCACCAGGTGTACGAGGCGAGCAGGCGCCGCCCGGCCGGCGTACCGGTGACGGTGGGCAGGCGGGAGCGCAGGGCGGAGCCGGTGCCGAGTCCGGAGAGCAGGCCGGCGATGCTGCCGGTGGTGATGCCCAGCACCATCAGCCCGCGCTGGTGCGGCCCGAGCAACGCGCTGGCCAGTACGGCAGCCAGCGCGTAGCTGGCCGACTGGGCGAGGCTGGACCCGGTCAGGAAGGCCACCGGAGATCGTCGGCGCTGGCCCGCGACCTGTCTGCCCGTTCCCGCGTTCTCCATGCTGTACCGCCTTGTCCGGGCAGACCTGTCAATTCGACCAGAATAGCCAAAACGCGCCCTTGTACGCGGCTCGAACTGATACAAACCCTTTGGATACTTTGGGAGCGTTTGGGGTCGGAGGCTGTGCCTGTGAAGCTTCGTCCTGGCAACTCCGGGCGGCGTGCTGCCGTCCCCGACCGGGCGCCAGCACGATGACCGGCCGGGTGCACCTGTCCCCGCCCGACGTCGGCGCGCTGGAGGAGTCATACCTGGTCCGGGCGCTGCGCTCGGGCTGGGTGGCACCGGTCGGCCCGGAGGTCGACGCGTTCGAGCGCGAGGTCGCCGACCGGGTCGGCGCCGCCCACGCGGTCGCGGTCAGCTCCGGCACCGCCGCCCTGCACCTCGCCCTGCTCGCCCTCGGCGCCGGCCCCGGCGAGGTGGTGGTGGTGCCCACGCTCACCTTCGTCGCCACGGCCAACGCCGTGGTCTACACCGGTGCCGAACCGGTCTTCGTGGACTGCGAACCGGCCACCGGAAACATCGACGTCAACCTCCTCGCCGACCTGCTGCACCGGCTGCGCGCCGCCGGCCGCCGGGTCGCCGCGGTCGTGCCGGTGGACATGTTCGGCGCCTGCGCCGACTACGACGAACTCCTGCCGGTCTGCGCCGCCGCCCGGGTACCGGTGCTGGTCGACGCGGCCGAGTCACTGGGAGCGACGTACCGGGGCCGGCCGGCCGGGTCGTTCGGGCGGATCACCGCGTTCTCGTTCAACGGCAACAAGATCATCACCACCTCGGGTGGCGGCATGCTCGTCTCCGACGACGCCGGACTCATCGCCCGCAGCCGGCACCTCGCCACCCAGGCCCGGCAACCCGTCCCGCACTACGAACACCACGACGTCGGCTACAACTACCGGCTCAGCAACCTGCTCGCCGCCCTCGGCCGGGCCCAGCTCAGCCGGCTGGACGAGATGCTCACCCGCCGCCGCGAACTGCGCGAACGGTACGCCAAACTCTTCGCCGCCGTCCCCGGCGTACGGCTGCTCGGTGAGGGCGACGACCACCGGCCCGGCGGCGACGGTCGACCGGCCGGGGTCCGGATCGCGGCCGACGGGGCCGGCGCGCGCGGCGCCAACTGCTGGCTCACCACGATCGTCGTGGACCCCGACCGGGCCGGCTGGCGGGCCGATCAGCTCGGCGCCCACCTCGCCGAGCACGACATCGAATCCCGTCCGGTGTGGAAACCCATGCACCTGCAACCGGTCTTCAACCAGTCCCGTGCGGTGCTCACCGGCGCCGCCCAGCGCCTCTTCGAGGACGGGCTCACCCTGCCCAGCGGTTCGGCGCTGGACGAGACCCAGACGGGCCGGGTCTTCCACGCCGTCGAGCAGTTCCTGGCCCGGCGGTGAGCACCGACCTGGCGCCGGTCACCGGCGACACCGACGGAACCGGGTACGAGGCGAACTGCCCGGACGTCTACTACACCGCCGGCTACGGGCGGGCCGCCGCCGGCACCGAGCCCGGCAGCTGGCAACTCGTCCACCGGGCCGACCGGATCCTGCTGCCGTACGTGCTGCGCCGACTCGACGACACCACCTCCGACGGCGTCAGCCCGTACGGCTACTCCGGAATCCACGTCGACCCCGGCTGCACCCCGGCCGAACTGGCCAGGTTCTGGACCGGCGCGGTCGAGCACTGGCGCGACCTCGGCCTGGTCACCCTCTTCCTCCGGTTCTCCCCGCTGGACCCGGCCTCGGTCGTCGCCGTACAACGGCTGGGCACGGTCGAGCTGACCCGCCGCGCCGACACCATCACCGTGCCGGTGAACCGGGGCGGCACCGCGATCTGGGCCGGGATGGAGGGACGGTCCCGGACCGCTGTCCGCAAGGCCCGCAACGCCGGCCTCGGCGGGACCATCCGGGCCGCCGGCCCCGACGACGTGACCGCCGGCTCGCCCTTTCGACAGCTGTACGAGCAGACGATGCTCCGGGTCGGCAGCGCCCCCGGATACCTGTTCGCCGAGGACTACTACCGGGCCCTGGTCGACGGCCTCGGCAAGGCACTGCTGATCGCCGAGGTACGCGACCCCGGCGGCACCGTCGTCGCCGCCGCCCTCGTCCTGCGCCACCGGGACCGGGCGCACTACCACCTCGCCGGCTCCGACCCGAGGACCGTCCGCGACGGTGCCAACAACCTGCTGCTCTGGACCATCCTGGAATGGGCCGCCGAAAGCGGCTGCGCCCTGGTCCACCTCGGCGGCGGAGTCCGCGCCGACGACGGTCTGTTCCAGTTCAAACGCGCCTTCGGTGGCCGCCGGACCCCGTTCTGGACCGGCTCGGTGGTGCTCGACGAGCAGCGGTACGCCGACCTGCTCGCCGACCACGCCCGTACGCTCGGCCGCACCGTCGAGGACCTGCGCGGCTCGGGATACTTCCCGGGTTACCGGCTGGATCGGGGCTGAGCCGATGGTCGACGATCGCCGTGACCCCGGCACCGCCCTGCTCGGGCCGCGCTGGGAGGTCGGTTCCAGCTTCCCGCTGCACCTGCCCGCCGAACCCGACTGGGCCGGTACGCCGGCACACCCCGACCCGCCCCCCGCCGCCGGTGCGTACGGCGAACTGTTCGGCTCCGGCCGTCAGGCCCTGCGCGCCCTGGTCGAGTTCGGCCGGCGCGAGTACGGCTGGACCGCGCTGCACCTGCCCGCGTACTACTGCGACGACGTGGTCGACGCGATGCTCGGCGTACTGCCGGTCCGGCGCTACCCGGTCGGGCCGACCGGTGGGGCGCCCCCGGCGGCCGAGCCGACCGACGCGGTGGTGGCGGTGTCGTACTTCGGTGCGCCGCCGGTGGTGCCGGCGGCGTCCGGTGCGACGCTGGTGGTCGACGCCACCCACGATCCGCGCGCGCCCTGGCTCGCCTCGGTCCGCGCCGACTACGTCTTCGCCTCGCTGCGCAAGACGCTGCCGGTGCCCGACGGCGGGGCGCTCTGGTCCGACACCGGCCGCCCGGTGCCGCCCGCCGGTCCGCCGACCGCCCGGCACCTGGGCCTGGTCGACCGGGTCCTGTCCGCGATGTACCTGAAGGCGGCCTACCTGGCCGGCGGGCCGGTGGACAAGGAGCAGTACCTGGCCCGGTACGCGGCCGGCGAGGACCTGTTCCGGGACAGCGGCGTCAGCGGCATCTCGGAGTTCTCCCGGCAGGTGCTGCGGGTGCTGCCGGTCGACCGGCTGCGCCGCCGCCGGATCGAGAACGCCGCCCTGCTCGCCGCCGGCCTGTCCGGGCTCTCCGGGCTCCGGGCCCGCGCGCACACCCTCGGGGTGGTGCTGGAGTTCGACTCGCACCGGCGCCGCGAAGCCGTCCGGCACGCGCTGGTCGACCGGCGGGTCTACCCGGCGGTGCTCTGGCGGCTCGACCCCGACCCGGCACCGGTCGATCGGGCACCGGTCGATCGGGCACCGGTCGAGTTGACCACGAACGAGTGGGTCGGTTTCTCCCGCCGGATGCTCTTCCTGCACACCGACTACCGCTGCACCGGCTCCGACCTGGCCCAGGTCGCCGAACTGGTGCGCGAGATCCACCCGACAACCGCGTCGAGCCCCGTTGCGGCGAGAGGAGAACCATGTTGACCGGCCGACTGGTCGGACTGCGCCCGATGCAGGCCGACGACCTCGACTTCCTCACCGACCTGGCGAACGCGCCGCAGGTGCGCGGCAACGTGGTGGGCTGGGACTGGCCGGTGGCGCGCGACGCCCAGCGGGAGTGGTTCCAGGGTGCGTCCCGCGACCCGCGCAACCGCCGGCTGACCGTCGTCGACCGGACCACCGGGCAACCGGTCGGTCTGACCGGCCTCTGGGAGGTCGACTGGCACAACCGGTCCGCCCTCACCGCGGTCAAGCTCATGCCCGGTACGACACCCAGGGGCGCCGGCTCCGACTCGATCATGCTGACCATGGCCTGGGCGTTCTACGACGTCGGGCTGCGCCGGCTGCACAGCACCATCCTCGACTTCAACGCCGCCAGCTTCGGCGCCTACGTACGGCGGTGTGGCTGGCGGGTCGAGGGCACCGACCGGGAGGCGGTCTTCCGCCGGGGCGACTGGCACGACCTGACCCGGGTGGCGATCCTGCGGGCCGAGTTCGAGGCCCTGCCCGACGCCCCGGAGTACGTCGAGCGCGCCTGCGGCCAGACCCCGGTGCCGGTCCAACCGGTCCCGGAGCACCCGGCCCGACACCTCGACCCGGCCACCCGCGTCTGACGACCGTACGACCCTTCATCCGAAAGGACCGACCGTGGCGGGACTGCGCGTGGCCATCCTGTACAAGCACCGGCAGAGCGGCCGTTGGCTCCTGCCACAGGTGGAGGAACTCCGCCGCCGGGGCCACCAGGTGCTGGTGGTGCTGCCACCGGGCCCCGGACCGCTGCCGGCCGAACTGACCCGGCGCGGATTCGAGGTGGTCGAGTCGCCGTTCGACTTCCGCTTCCGGCCCCGCCCGGCGACACTGCGCGACCTGTGGCGGCTGCGCCGGCTCCTGCGCGACCTGCGGCTCGACATCCTCAAATACCACCTGTACGCGTCCGCCCTCGCCGCCCGGTTCGTCTCGGTCGGGCTCCGGCTCGGTCGGGTGCACGTGGTCGTCGGCCCGCTCTTCCTCGAATCCCGGATCATCCGGCTGGTCGAACGCTGGCTGTGGCGGGCGGACGACGTCATCATCTGCGGCACCGAGTACACCTCCCGCCGCTACGCCGCCCTCGGCGCCCCGCCGGAACACCGCCCGTCGACCACCCCCGGCATCGACACCGGCCACTTCAGTCGGGAGCGCTTCGTCGCCGAGCAGCGCGCCGCGGCCGGACCGGCGGCGGCGAACCGGCAGCCGGTGGTGGCCCAGCGGCGCTCCGCCGGGCAGCGCCCGACCGGCTCCGGCGGGCCGACCGCCGCCGAACTCCGGGCCAAGATCCGGGCCGAACTCGGTCTCGACCAGGATGCGTTCGTCGTGGTCATGGTCGCCTACGTGTACGCACCCAAGCGGCTGACGTACCACGGGCGGGGGATCAAGGGGCACGACATCGTGCTCCCCGCGTGGCAGGCGTTCCACGCCCGACACCCCCGCTCCCACCTGCTGCTGATCGGCGGCGGCTTCTCCCCGGTCGGCGAGCGGCACCGCCACGAACTCGTCGCGCGCTTCGGGGTGGACGCCGACCCGAGCATCACCTGGCTCGAATCGGTGACCGAGGTCCGGCCGTACTACAACGCGTCCGACCTGAGCGTCAGCCCGTCGCTGTCCGACGGGCACGGTGCACCGGTCGAGGCGGGCGCGATGAGCCTGCCGAGCATCGTCAGCGACGCCGGAGGGCTGCCCGAGGTGGTCGACGAGGCCAGTGGCTGGGTCGTACCGGCCGGCGAGGTCGAGCCGCTCGCGGCGGCGCTGGCGGCGGCGTACCGGGAGTTCGACGCCGGGGTACTGGCCCGCCGGGGTGACGCCGCCCGCGAGCGGATGGTGAAGTTCTTCGACCACGGACCGGCGGCCGAGGCGATCGCGGACATCGTGGAGCGGACCGCGGATGGGGTGCGGTCCCGATGAGAGTGGTGGTGACCACCGAGACCCGGTTCTCCCGTACGCCGGACGGCTCGGTCTGGACCCAGGACGGTCCCGCGTACCCGTTCTTCAGCCGCTACCTGGCGGCGTTCGACACCGTCCGGGTGGTGGCCCGGATCCGGCAGGTCGACGCGCCGGCCGGCGGATCACACCGGGTCGACGGTCCGGGGGTCGAACTCTGGCCGGTCCCGCACTACGTCGGCCCGCGCCAGTACCTGGCCCGGTGGCGGGTGATCCGACGGTCGGTCCGCGCCTCCGCCCAGCCTGGCGACGCGGTGATCCTGCGGGTACCGTCACCGACCGGGTCGATTCTGGCCGGCTGGCGGGAACGGCAACGGCTGCCGTACGCGGTGGAGGTCGTCGGCGACCCGTACGACGTGTTCGCCCCCGGTGTGGTGGACCACCCGCTGCGCCCGTTCCTGCGGCACTGGGGCACCACCCGCCTGCGCCACCTGTGCCGGTCCGCCGGCGCGGTCGCGTACGTCACCGAGCGCCACCTCCAGTCCCGTTACCCGACCCGACCCGGTACGGTCAGCGCCGCCTACTCCAGCGTGGACCTGCCCGCCGACGCCTTCGTGTCCGGCCCCCGGCAGGTCGAACACCCGCCGCGGCCGGGCATCCTGATCTCGATCGGTTCACTGGACCAGCTCTACAAGGGCATCGACACCGTGATCGAGGCGCTCGCCCAACTCACCGGCACCGGCGTGGACGCCCGGCTGGTGCACCTCGGCGACGGCCGGTTCCGCCCCCGGCTCGAACAGCTCGCCGCCGGGCTCGGGGTGGCCGACCGGGTCACCTTCGCCGGCACCGTACCGGCCGGCGCGGCGGTCCGCGCCCACCTGGACGCGGCCGACCTGGTGGTGATGCCGTCCCGGACCGAGGGCCTGCCCCGGGCGTTGATCGAGGCGATGGCCCGTGGCCTGCCCGCCGTCGGCTCCACCGCCGGTGGCATCCCCGAACTGCTCGCCGACGCCGACCTGGTGCCACCGGACGACCCGGCCGCCCTGGCCGAGGCGATCCGGCGGTTCCTCACCCAGCCGGGGCGGCTGGGCGCCGCCTCCGCCCGCAACCTGAACCGGGCCCGCGACTACTCGCTCGCCTCGCTGCGCCCGCGCCGGGACCTGTTCTACCGGTCGGTGCGGGACGCGACCGCGCACCGGACCCCGGTCGGTGGTCGGGCATGACCAGCTCACCCACCCGCCAGGGCCAGCGCACGCAACCGGTCACCGACCGGGCGGTACGGGTCGCGCACGTGATCGGCTGGCTGGACCGGGGCGGGGCGGAGACCGTCTCGCTGGACCTGTGCCGGGCGATCCCTTCGGCCGACGTGCGGCAGACCTTCATCACCCTCAACGGGCGCGAGGGCACCCTGGCCGACGACTTCCGGGCCACCGGCGCCGAGGTGACCCAGTGCCCGGTCACCCCGCTGCGCACGTTCGGGCCCCGGCTCTGGCGCTGCCTGCGGGCGATGCGACCGGACGTGGTCGTCTCCCACGTCAGCCTGACCAGCGCGGTGATCCTGCTCGTCGCCCGCCTCGCCGGGGTGCCGGTACGGATCGCCCGGATGTGGAGCGAGGGCGACGGCCGCCCCGACACCCGTACCCGCCGGCTGCGCCGCGCCCTGCTGCGCCGGCTGCTGCGCCGGGTCGCCACCGACGTGCTCGGGGTGACGACGGCGGCACTCGCGCTCGCCGGCCCGCCGACCGGGGACCGCCGCTACCGGGTGCTCTACAACAGTGTCGACCCGAGCCGGGTGGGCGGTTGGGAACGCGCGGCGGCCCGCTCCCGCTGGCAGCTGCCGACCGACGTGCCGGTGCTGGCGTACCTGGGCCGGTCGGCACCGGAGAAGAACCGGCCGTTCCTGATCGAGGTGCACCGGGCCGTACGCGCCCGCTGGCCCGACGCCCGACTGTTCGTCGTCGGTCCGGGCGGCGCCGACGACCTGCTCGGGGCGTACCCGGAGATCGTCGACGACCCGTCGGTGGTGCTCGCCGGGGAGACCGACGAGATCGCCTCCGTGCTGGCCGCCACCGACGTGCTGCTGCTGCCGTCGCGGCGGGAGGGGCTGCCGGGCGTGGTGCTGGAGGCACTGGCCGCCGGGGTCCCGGTGCTTGCCACCGACCTGCCGTGCCTGCGCGAGGTCGAACCCCGCGTACGCGGACTCGCCCTGCTGCCGCTCGCCGACGGCCCGTACCGGTGGGCGGACGCGGCGGTGGCCCAGATCCAGCTCGGTCCGGTGGCCCGCGAGGAGATCCGCCGGAGCCTGCACTCGTCGCCGTTCCTGCTGGCGAACGCCGTCGCACAGTGGCGGACACTCTGGACGGTCGGCTGCCGATGAGAGCCGGCCGCACCATCGACGCACCCCACCTGCCGGTCCGGGGCGGACCGGCAGGTGGCAACCGGCCGGCGGCGGGCCCCGGCGGGTCCACGGGTCGCGGCCGACGGCCCGGCCGGAAGGGGCCGGAGACCGTCAACTGGGCGCTGGCCGGCGGGCTGGTGTCGGCGGTCAGCCTGATGCTGGCCATCCTCGACGCCCGGTTGCAGCACTGGTTCCTGTTCCCGGTCACCGCCTGCGGGGCGCTGATCGCCCTCGACGTGGTCCGCTGGGTCCGCCGGCAGCTCGACATCTTCGACCCGCAGGCCCTGCTCGGCCTGCTCGGGCTGCACTTCTTCTACCTGGCCCCGGTCCTGCACGTGACCCTCGACCACTGGGGACTGTTCGTCAGCCCGCCACAGGAGTGGCGCGACGCGCTCGGCGCGATGGCGATCCTGAACCTCACCGGCCTGCTGATCTACCGGTGGTTGCTGTCGTACCCGGTCCGGGGTCGGCACACGGCGTGGGGCGCGCGACTCAACGTGTCCCGGTTCTACCTGGTCGGCTGCCTCGCGGTGGCCGCCGGGGTGGTCGCGTTCGGCTTCGAGATCGTCGTCTTCGGCGGGCTGAGCGGCTTCCTGGCCGTGATGACCCAGGACCGCGAGGCGCTCAGCGGCATGGGCTGGCTGCTGATGCTGGCCGAGTCGTTCCCGCTGATCGGCTTCGCCCTGGTCCTGGTCCGGTGGCGGGAGATGCTGGCCCGACGGCGTTCCCTGGTGGTGTGGCTGCTGATCGGTCTGGCCCTGGTCCAGTTCATGGTCGGTGGTCTGCGCGGCAGCCGGAGCAACACCGTGTGGCCGATGCTGCTCGCCCTGATCCTGGTCCACCTGATCGTCTTCACCATCTCCCGCAAGGCGCTGCTGGTCTGTGGCCTGATCTTCGTGCTGTTCATGTACCTGTACGGCCTCTACAAGAGCGCCGGGGTCGAGGTGGTCGACGTCGTACGCGGTGACCGCAGCATCGAGGAGATCTCCTCGGAAACCGGGCGGGACCTGCCGAAAGTGCTCCTCAACGACCTCGCCCGCGCCGACATGCAGGCGGTGCTGCTGGAACGCAAGCGGCACGGTGACGGCGACCTGGGGTACGGCGTCACGTACCTCGGAGCGGTCACGCTGATGCTGCCGGGTTGGGTGCTGCCGGAGCGCCCGACCACCAAGCTGGTCATCGGCACCGAGGTCCTGCTCGGGCCGGGCAGCTACGACCGGGACAACGGCCAGTGGGCCACCCGCATCTACGGCATCGCAGGCGAGGCGATGCTCAACTTCGGTCCGGCCGGGGCGGTGTTGTCGTTCGTCCCGCTCGCGCTGCTGGTCCGCTGGTCCCGGCGGCTGTACCGGCGGGCCCGGGACCAACCGGACCTGGTGCCGAAACTGCTCGCCCCGTCGCTCGGCATCGCCAGCGTGCTGGTGCTCAGCAGCGACCTGGACAACATCGTGGTCTTCCTGCTCGGCCGGTTCGTGCCGCTGGCGGTGGTGGTGCTGCTCGCCTTCACGGTGCCGGGGCGGGCGGCCGGCACCGGATCGAAGCGGAGTTCCGGCCGGGCGGCACATGCCAGGGTCGACCTGCGGGTGCTCCACTAGCTAGGACGCACCCCCGGTCGCCCGTTTCGCTCGGGCGAGCACGGCGGCGGGCAGGTCACCACCGATCCTGCCGGCCGGCCCGGCGGCGCGCGCCGGGGTACGACGACCGGGAGCGTACGTCCGCAGCACCTTGCCGGACAGGTGCAGCACCCCGTAGAGCACGGCGCCGTACACCAGCGTCTTCACCAGGGCGAAGCTTTCGCCCCGGAAGTTATACATCCAGGTGACCGTGAACAGCACGCTCGCGTACGTGTAGAAGCCGCCCCGGACGGCCCGGTTGACGAGGAGGCGTTGCACGGCGGTCAACGCGGCGAAGACGACCGGGATGCCGACCAGGCCGAAGTTGAGGTACGCCTCCGCGGTGAGCGAGAAGCCGTAGCCGCCGGGGGAGCCGGGGGCGTACGAGTCGACCAGCCACTGGGCGAGTGCGTACTGGGGGCCGATGGGCAGCACACCCTGCACCGCGTCCCAGTACGTCCCGCCGTGCGCGAACGGCAACTGGTGGGGCACCAGGCTCATCACGTACGTGTCCGGGAACATCACCGTTCCCTCGTTCAGCGCCCGGGTGGTGCCGATCCCGACGCCGGGGCTGCGGATGCTGGCCAGGAAGGTGGCGAGGACGACGCCGGCGACACCGATCAGCGCCAGGCGCAGCGACATGGCGCGGCGGCGGAACAGTTGGACGTGCAGCAGGACGCTGAACAGCGCGAAGAGGAAGT
Source organism: Micromonospora sp. NPDC049529 (assembly GCF_055586685.1). Classification (NCBI taxonomy): domain Bacteria; kingdom Bacillati; phylum Actinomycetota; class Actinomycetes; order Micromonosporales; family Micromonosporaceae; genus Micromonospora; species Micromonospora sp. NPDC049529. The sequence goes on along the minus strand of NZ_JBVJHT010000006.1, from coordinate 40,069 downwards.
CCCGCTCGTTCGTGGCCAGGCAGTAGCCGACGTAGCAGGCGACGTTCACCGCGTACGCGACGGTGCCGAGCCGGGTCGAGCGGGCGGCGAAGTAGAGCGAACAGGCCATGGTCTGCAACAGCAGATAGTCGTAGTGCCAGGGGCCGGCGAGGGTGATGCGGTCCAGCTTGTTGCCCGCGAGCATCGCCGGACCGTGCAGGGCCACGATCGTCAGCGCGTACAGCGCCAGCGCGAGCAGGAACGGCACGAGCAGCGGGAGGCGGTGCTCGGGTTGGTCGATCCGGGTCCGGTCCAGCGCCTCCCCGCGTACCGGAACGACGACGCCCACCACGAGCATGCCGAGGAAGGCGAGCAGCAGACCGAACGACGCGGCGCCGATCTTGTCGATCGCGATGCCCTGGTAGATCTCCCGACCGAGTACGTGGTTGAGCGCCGGGCCGAGGCCGAAGAAGGCGAAGTAGCCGGCCAGGTACGGCAGCACGTCCCGGCGCCCGGATCGCAGCAGCAGCAGGACGGGAACCGCCACGGCTCCCGCGACACAGGCCCAGATCACCGTGGTGCTGTTCAGGTCCACGGCCGTCCTTTCAGGGCACGGCGCAGCATCAGCGCCTTGAGCGTGCCGTCGCCGGCCACCGTCAGTACCACGGTCCAGGCGGCACCGTCGAGCCCGTAGCGGGGAATCAGGAGGTACGCGGCGAGCACGGTCAGCAGCAGGGTGGCGACGCTCGCGGTGAACTGGTTGCCGAACCGGTGCAGCGCCGACAGGGCGGTGCCGACGACGAAGACCGCCCCGCTGAGCGCGGCCACCACGGTGAGCAGGGTCAGCACCGACGCGTGTCGTGCGTACTCGGCGCCGTAGACCAGGTTCAGGGCGGGGCGACCGAGCGTCGCGGTCGTACCGACGGCGAGTCCGCCGATGCCCAGCGTGGCCAGGACCAGTCGCTTGACGAGCCGGGTGAGCGCGGTGACCTGGCCGTCCGCGTACAGGTTGGACATCCGGGGCAACATGGTCTGGGCTACCGCGGCGAAGATGGCGTTGGCGGCGAGTACGACGTACCCGATCGCGGCGAAGATGCCCAGCGCGGCCGTCCCCAGTTCGTGCCCGACCAGGTAGCGCGGCAGGTTGATGGTGAACGAGGCGAGGCCGGAGGCGATGCCGAGGGGAAGGGCGAGCGCAGCCAGGCTCACCAGCCGCCCGCCCGGCCCTCGCTCGGGGGCACTGTCTGCGGCCGGGTCGGCGCTGCGGCGCAGCGGGCGCGCGGTGACCACGCAGTAGCCGACCGCGCCGAGCGCGGATCCGGCGACCGAGCCCAGCACCGCCCACGCCACACTGCCGGTGAGCAGGAGCAGTGTCGTCACGGCGAGCACCGTGGCGACCCCGTTGAGGATCATCGAGAGGCTGATGCCGCGCATCCGGCCGTGCCGCTGGAAGAGGCCGAGGTAGATGTCCCCGATGCCGTCCAGTGCCTTGGCGATGCCGACCAGCACCACCACGGCACCGCCCGAGCCGACGAAGGCGGCGACGATCGCGATCACCACGGTGGCCACGACCATGCCGAGGACGCGCAGCCGCAGGTAGTCGTCGAAGCCGAAGCGCGAGCGCGCGTCGGTCACCTGCACTGTCCGCAGGGCGAGGCTGGCGACCAGGAGGATCGGTGCCGCCACGGCCAGGCCGAGTGCGTACTGGCCGACCATGGCCGGGTTGCCGTACCTGGCCAGGACAACGATCACCACCCACTGCGCCAGGGAGGCGACCAGGATGCCCAGCAGGCTCCAACTGATCTGCCCGGCGACGGCACCGGAACGCGCAGCGACCGGGCCGGCATGGCTGGTGACGGGCGGGGCGCTGGCGGGAGTCGCGGTGCTGGCCGCGGGGCCGTCGAGGATCATCCGGGCTGTACGCCGGTGGCCCAGATGTTCGCCGACCACGGCCAGCCGTCCGGCAGCAGTCCACTGCAGGCGTTCCAGGTGCGGGCGGCGAACCGGTACGAACTGCCGGACAGGTCCGGCCGGACCCGGGAGTTCGGCATCGTCGGTCCGCCGCTCACCCCGGTCACGATATCGACCAGCCCCGCGCTCGCGAACGCTGTACGAAGCGAGTCCTCCGACATCACCCGCAGGTTGTGGGTGGCGAGCGTCTCCGGGCTGAACCGGCGCAGGAGCGCGACCAGTGCGGGGTGCGCGTAGTTGGGGACCGTCACCGCGGCGACCCCGCCGGGGCGGAGGAAACGCCGGTGGTGCGCCATGATCTCGGCGGGATCGTCGAAGTGTTCGACCAGGCCGAAGGAGAGGACGAGGTCGACCGGCGGCAGTTCGGCCGTACGGACGTCGCCGAGTCGCAGGTTCGCCGGTACGCCGGCCGAGTGCAGGAGCCGTCGCGCGGTCTTCAGGCCCTCGGGAGCGAAGTCGAGCCCGTGGTAGGTGTGCATCGGCCGCAGTTGGTGCAGTCGCAGCAGCATGCTGCCGGGGGCGCAGCCCAGTTCGAGTACGTCGACAGGGCCCTCCCGGCCGGTGCTGTCGAGCAGGTCGGCCAGCAACTGGTGCCAGGTCCGGGTGGCCTTGAGTCGCTGCTTGACCCGGCTCGCCACTCCGCCCGACCTGGGCTGGGTCCACAGTTGGTCCCAGGATTCGGTGCTGGTCAGATCCGTCGAACTCTTCATCGCCGCCCCCCTTCCGGCGGTCGCCCCGGCCGGATGTTCGGATCCGTGTTCCGATCACACAACCGGTCGAAAGCGCATCAAATCGCTACAGAGGGTTTTACCACCCATTAGCGAGGGAGGGATCCTTTTCGGTCATCGGGGACGAGTGGGGAGGGCAGAACGATCCGGAAGGTCGTACCGGCGCCCAGTTCGCTGGTGACCTCGATGGTGCCGCCGTGGTCGGTCACGATCTGCCGGGTGATGGCAAGCCCGAGCCCACTGCCGCCGGTGCCGCGCCCGCGGGCCGAGTCCGCCCGCCAGAACCTGTCGAACACGTGCGGGAGCGCGTCCGGGGCGATCCCGGAACCGTCGTCGGCCACCCGTACCAGGGCAGCCGCCGTACCGGTCCGGGCGCAGTGCAGAGTGACGTTGCCGCCGGCGGTGGTGGCCCGCAGCGCGTTCGTGATCAGGTTGCCCACCACCTGGCGCAACCGGTCGGGGTCGGCGTGGACGAGCACCGGCTCGGCGACCACCCGCAGCGTGATCCCGGCCGCCTCGGCCAGCGCCAGGTGCGCCGTACGGCAGGTCTCCAGCAACTCGGCCAGGTCGACCTGAACCCTGTGGTACGCCAGCGTGCCCGCCTCGGCCAGCGCCAACTCCTGGAGGTCGTCGACGATCCGTTGCTGGAGCACCGCCTCCTCGTGCAACGAGGCGAACAGCTCCGGATCCGGGCTGATCACCCCGTCCTTGAGCGCCTCCAGGTAACCGCGCAGGTTCGCCAGTGGGCTGCGCAACTCGTGCGCGACGTCGGCCACCAGCCGCCGTTGCCGCTCCTCACCGCGTTGCAGCGAGTCGGCCATCTGGTTGAACGACCGGCCCAGTTCGGCCAGCTCGTCCCGGCCCTCGACCGGCACCCGGCCCCCGAGGTCGCCCCGGCCGAGCCGCTGCGCGGCCGCGGTGAGCCGGCCGATCGGGCGCAGTACCCGGTGACTCAGCAGCGCGGTGCAGAGGATCGCGATCCCGGCCACCCCGGCCACCCCGGCCACCATCGGCCCGCTGGTCAGCGCGGCACCCGGATCGCTGCGCGCACCCAGGTAGAGCCGTGCCGGCAGCGGCGCGACGTCGTCGACCTGCACGTCGAAGACCTGTGTCAGGCAGTTCACCGCGTCCTCGACGGCCGTCGTGCCGGTGGCGCCGGTCGGTTGGGGCTGCGCGGACTCCGGCACGCCGCGCCCGGATGTCCGGGACGCTCCGTCGATCTCGGGTGACAGCGGTCTCCCGGCCGCGGTGACGCAGTTACCGGTCCGGGTCAGGTCGGCATCGATGTCCCGTCCCGCCTGGGCGGTGCCGACGCGGCAGTTCTGGACCGCGTTCGGCTCGTCGTACGGGCGGCTGGGGCCGGGCTCGAACACGGGCACCCCGAGCGCGCCCGGCGTACTGGTCACCGGGATTCCCCGACGGGTGAGGCAGGCCGCGAGCAGGACCCCGGAGCGGTAGTTCCCGATCGCGTCGACCGTACGCGCGGCCAGCTGGTCGGTGGGCACGCCGGTCAGCGACAGAGTCGGTCGCGGGTTCACCACGGCGCTGAGCGGGCCGACCGGTCGAGTGGCCTTGTTCGGGTTGTCCAGGGTGTCGGAGTCCACCAGCACCGTCAGGTCGGTCTCCAGGCGGATCCGCTGCCCGGTGTCGTGGTGCAACTGCTGCACCACGTTCGGCACCCCCTCCCAGGTGCCCTGCCGGCTGGCGTACGCCTTGAGCTGTGAGCCGATCATGTCGATCTGCGCCTGGTCCGCGCTGGCGGACGCGGTGAGCTGCTGCCGCGCCTGCCGCAGGGTCAGCCAGGCGGTCGCGCCGCTCGCACTGAGCGCGACGAGCATGAGCAGCCCCAGCACCCGGAACCGGAAACTCACGGCGCGGCGGCTGCCCGAACACCCGCGTCCTCGGAGAGCCGGTAGCCACGGCCGAACACGGTCTGCACGTACCGGGGCTCGGTGGCGTCGGCCTCGATCTTGCGGCGGAGGTTCATCACGTGCACGTCGACCGTGCGCTCCAGCACGTAGTGGTCGAACCCGAACGCCCGGTCGATGATCTGGGCCCGGGTGAACGCCCGACCCGGTTCGCTGGCCAGCACCTCCAGGATGCCGAACTCCTTGGCGGTCAGGGTGATCGGCCGACCGGAGATCCGTACCTCGAACCGTCCGGCGTCGATCTCCAGGTCGCCGACCCGCAGCACCGCCTGACCGCCCGCGCTGACCACACCGGCCCGGCGCAGCAGCGCCCGCACCCGGGCCGCCAGCTCACGCGGGCTGTACGGCTTGGTCAGGTAGTCGTCGGCGCCGAGATCGAGGCCGAGCAGGATGTCGTCCTCGGTGGTACGGGCGGTCAGCAGCAGGATCGGCAGGTCGGATTCGGCCCGCAGCACCCGGCACACGTCCAGCCCGTCGACCACCGGCATCATCACGTCGAGCACCACCAGATCGGGCCGGCGGGCCCGTACCTGGTCGAGCGCGGCCCGGCCGTCGCCGACCAGCAGGACGCTGTGTCCCTCCCGTTCGAGGTAGATCCGAACAAGATTCGCCTGCTTACGATCGTCCTCGGCAACCAGGATCCGTGCGCCCATGACTCCCCATCCTGACGGGTAACGGTCGGACGGATTCAACCGGTGACCCGTGAAGTATTCGTGAAGGCGGGATGCGGAAGCCGTATGGGACCGGACGTCCGGTTCGACGCACGGTGAGGCAACCGCTTCTTGATCGGTTCTTCACACCCGGCCGCCTACGGTAGCCCGCATGTCGGTACGTCAGCCACAGGGCGGCTCGCTCGGAGGTCACCTGACCAGCCATGATGCGCGTTTGCGGCGGGAGGCCCGGCGCCGGATCAGGGTAACCCTGGCGGTCCGCCGCGCCGAAGCGGCCACCGGCCGCCCTCCCGTCCCCGACGGGGGTCCCCATGATCACGGGGGAGTGCCGGTCGCGGTCAGGTGAGGGCGGCGTGCCCGAGGTACAGCTGCGCCAGCAGTGCCGCCGAGAGCAGCAGCGGACCGCGTAGCACCTGCTGGACGAGGTCGGCGGGAATGACGCCGAACGGGGTGTCGATGTACGCGCCGGTCCAGACCAGGGCGGGCATCGTGGCCCGCCGGTAGACCACCGCCACGGCCGCCACCACCGCGATCGCGGCCACCGGCCAGGAGAGGCCGGCCACCCCGGTTCCGGCACAGATGCCGACGAAGGCAATGGCAGCGACGGTGGGCACCACCAGGTGGACGAGGTGTATCCGGCCGTCGCCGAGTCCGAGCGCATGCCTCAGCGAGGTGGACCGGCACACCTCACGCAGGCCCCGGGCCAGTCGCCCGGTAGCGATGGTGGCGACGATGGTCGCCAAGGTCATCGGCGGTAGCCCGGTCAGGTCCAGGGCGGCGGCCAGGTGCGGTACGAGCAGCAGGACGCACCACCACAGCAGCCCGGACGGTTTACGGGCCTGGCGCAGCAGGTCGGCCCGGAGCATCGTCCCGAGCCCGGTGCCGCCGAGTCGCCGGGACCGTACCCGGCCGATCCGGCGCCAGCGTCGGGTGTCGAGCACGCTCGCCAGACTGCCCGGATCCATCATCGCGATCGCCGCGCCGGCCGCGTTGACCAGGTCGATCTGCCCCAACGCCTCCCGCGTCAGGCGGTCGAGCCGACCGACGGCCGCGACGGTGGTCAGCACGGCCAGCGCGAGGGCGGCCAGGCCGGCGGTCGTGCCGTTCCACGGGGGCGTGGTGAGCCGTGCACCGTGACGTCCGGCGACGACCAGGGCGACGACCGTGAGCGTCGTCAGGACCAGCAGCGTGTTCGCCCACCGCCGCCCGGCCCGTGCTCCCGACCCGCTCGCCTGGGCCAACGTGGCGGACGAGTGGGCCGTGACGGCGAGGCCGAGCGCGAGCAGGGTCGGCCGGGCCGGGTGGACGCCCAGCAGCATCCCGACCCACCAGCCGCAGACGGCTCCGACGGTCGCGCTGACCAGGGTCTGCCCGAGCAGCCGGGGCAGGAGCAGGCCACGCTGCTGCACCGGCGTGGCGAGCAGCCAGAACTGGACCGCCTGGCCGACGACGACGGGGCCGAGGTCGCCGAGCAGACGTACGCCGCCGGCCGCGGCGAGGACGGTCAACGCCACGACCAGCCACTGACCGACGCCGGGTAGGTCCAGCGCCGTCGGCAGGTCGGTGGCCCGCAACGACTCGTACGACGTCGACACCACCACCGCACCCAGAACCAGTACGCCCAACAGTGCGACGTACAGGTCGAGTGCCGTACCGGCGAACGGGCGCCGGTAACGCATTCGGCGCTTTCGCCGGATCAGGGCGCGCAGCTCCCGTGGTGACGGGTACACCGCCGTGGCGATGCTCATCCGCGCAATTCCAGTTGCTCGTCGGCGAGCGCGTCGATGAACTCTCGGTCGTGGGTGGCCATGACCAGGGCACAGCCGTCGGCTTTCTCCTTTCGTAACCGGGAAATGAGACTGGCCCGGCCGGCGGAATCCAGGCGCTGCTCCGGCTCGTCGAGTACGAGCAGACGGCGCGGCCGGACCAGACAGGCCACCAGCATCAGACGTCGCCGCTGACCGCTGGAGAGGGTCACCGGCAGTTGGTCGGCCTGCTCCTCGAAGTCGAATTCCGCGAGTACGGCCGATATCGCGTCACCGGGATCGGCATTGCCGTGGGCGCGGGCGAACAGGTCGAGGTGCTCGCGTACGGACAGGTCGGGGAAGAAGGCGCTTTCGTCGAGCACGTACGCGACCTGCCTGCGGGCCAGCGTCGACGTGTCGACCAGCGGTTGCCCGGCGAGACGGATGGTCCCACCCAGCGGCCGCATCAGGCCGACGAGGATGCGCAGCAGGGTCGTCTTGCCGGCGCCGTTGCGGCCGGTGACGGCCACGGCCGCGCCCGGTGCGACGGCCATGTCCAGCCCCTCGAAGAGCATCCTGTTCCCGAACCCGTGCCGGAGACCGCGCGTCTCCAGGGCGGCGACGGGCACCTGGCTGATCACCCGGGCACCGCCGCGCCCTCGCCCGAGGCGGTCGCGGCGAGCAGGCGCGGACTGACGCTGGTGCCACGCGCCAGATCCCCGATTCTCATCTGGTGTGATCTCCCTCATCCGCGCTTGAAGCTCACATGAGTGTCAGATCCTACGTTGTCGATATGACCTCCTTCGTGGTGCAACGCAATGGTCGGGCGGTAGATGTCGCGGAGCTGGCACCGCTCGCCTTCGCCGGTTACGCCCACTTCACCGCCATGCGGGTCCGGGGTGGCCGGGGTCCGGGGCCTCGACCTCGACCTCCACCTGGACCGGCTGCGGGCGGCGTCGGTGCAGATGTTCGGTCGGGCGGTGCCCGATGATCGGGTCCGGTCCCACCTGCGTACGGCGATCGAGGCGGGGCCGGCGGACCTCTCGCTGACTGCCACGGTGTACTCACCGGTCGGCGAGTTCACACCGGACGAGGGTGGGGCGGAGCCCGAGGTGCTGGTCCCTACCGGACCGGCCGCGTCCGGCCCGCCGGGTCCGCTGGCGACCGTCGAGCACGAACGGTTCCAGCCGTAGCCCAACGACATTGACGCAGGTCGGCGTGCCGGTGGGCCACAGAATTCATGAGTTGTTCCGTTTATGGTGGGTTAACTGATGTTTCGTCGTCTGCGCTGCCGGGGTGGTTCCGCCCATTCCGTATAGGTGGGCCAGACCCCCTTATTCATTTGTGCGCTACGGGACCGGTGGCGCCCCATCGTGGCATACCATCGAATTTTCGATGGGAGGGGTAGGGCGTTGCGCGAATACGCATTGACCGAGAAGCGTGGATCCCGTGGCGGACCGGAGACGATCGGCGAGGAGGTGCAGCGACAGCGGTCGAACTTCATCAACCTTGTCTCGAAGCTCGAACCGGCGGACTGGAACGCGAAGTCCCGTTGCCCGGACTGGTCGGTGCACGACGTGGTCCTACACGTGATCAACCTTACCGAGCTGCACGTCGTCGGACTGAGCGGCAGCCCGGAGGGCGAGCGTTTCATGCGGCACAGCCCGTTCGACCCGACCATCACACCCGGCAAGTGGCTGGCGGACTCGCCCCGACTGGCACCGGAGGCGGCGATCCGACGACTGCGGAGCCTGGCGGAGGAGGAGCGGGAGCAGTTCGCGACGCATCCCGGCGTACCGGCCGACGGCATGGTGCGGGTACCGACCGGCCGTGAGGTGCACTGGTCCACCCGGTCCCTGCACATCAGCTGGGACTCCTGGATCCACGAGCGGGACGTGGCACTGGCGGTCGGGCTGGAGCCCGAGTCCCGACCCGACGACTTCCCCCTGCTCACCATGTACGGGCTCCTGATCGCCGCCGGTGTCGCCGCCGGCGAGGGCAAGCCGGTGTCCGGGACGTTCGAACTCCGCGACGGCGGCGAGTCGCGGTACGAACTCGGCATCGACGGCGACGACGCGTACGTCACCCTGGGCAGCGACGCCGACCCGATCGGGTACGGCGTGACGACCGAGGTGCTGGAGAGCCTCACCGGACGGGAGCCCGGCCTGGCCCGAGCCCTACGGGCGCCGGAGTCCGTCGTCGCCGCGCTCGGCATGCTTCCCACCATGATGGCGCACGGTCATCACGGCGACGCGAACTGAACGTTGCCCGGGTCGACCGCCCACCATGCCGAGCGAGTGCCGGTGGGCGGGCCCGGGTCACGGCCAGCGGGGCCCGGCCTCAAGACGACGATCCAGCAGCTGGCGCAGCGGCATCGACTCGCCGTCGCGTCCACCCTCGCCGACGACGAGCTTCGGCTCCCGTGGCCGCACCGTCACCCCGGTCAGCCGGGCCCGCCAACTCACCGGCACGGACAACAGGTAGAAGTCGCCCGTCGTGCTGACCGCCCTGGTCAGGTTCACGTCGACGTACCAGCCGGTCAGCCCGGTCCGGTAGCGGGCACCGGACGGGGCGACGGCGGTCAACGCCACCACCGGCAGGCCGCGCTGTCCGGCCTCCCGGACGAACCCGGCCACCAGTTCCCGCGCCCGTTCGGTCTCCGCCGCCCGGCGCGCACTCTCCGCCTCGGCGCGTACCCGCACCGCGCGGCGGTGCTCCTCCCGCCAGGCGGCCCGCCCGTCCCGCACCATCAGCAGACCGTACGCCAGGGGTCGCGGACGACACCGCCCGCCGCGACGGAAGATCGTCGCGGCGGGCGGTGCGGCCGTCGTCGTCCGGTCAGCGGCCGGACTTGCCGAGCCCCTTGTCGAGGCCGGCGCGGCGCAGCGCGTCGGCCATCGCCCCACCGGCGGCGGGGGCCGGGGACGAACCCCGTCCCTGCCGGGGCTGACCACCGCCGCCGCCCCCGCGCTGTCCGCCCCGATCGGCGCCGCCCCGGTCCCGGCGGTCGCCGCCCGCCGGGCGGTCGCGACGTTCACCACCGCCACCGGTACGCGGAGCGCCCGGCGTCGCCTCGTCGTCCAGCCGCAGGGTGAGCGAGATCCGCTTGCGCGGTACGTCCACGTCGAGCACCTTCACCCGCACCACGTCACCGGACTTGACCACGTCGCGCGGGTCCTTGACGAAGGTGTTCGACATCGCCGACACGTGCACCAGCCCGTCCTGGTGCACCCCGACGTCGACGAACGCGCCGAACGCGGCGACGTTGGTGACCACACCCTCCAGCAGCATGCCCGGCGTCAGGTCGCCGATCTTCTCGACGCCCTCGGCGAAGGTCGCGGTACGGAACGCCGGGCGCGGGTCCCGCCCCGGCTTCTCCAACTCGCCGATGATGTCGGTGACGGTCGGCAGGCCGAACGTGTCGTCCACGAAGTCCGTCGGCCGCAGCGACCGCAACAGTGCGCTCTTGCCGATCAGCGAACCCAGGTCGGTCCCGGTGCTGGCGAGGATGCGCCGCACCACCGGGTACGACTCCGGGTGCACGGCGGAGGCGTCCAGCGGGTCCTCGCCGCCGGGGATGCGCAGGAAGCCGGCGCACTGCTCGAACGCCTTCGGCCCCAACCGGGGGACCTCCTTCAACGCCCGGCGGGTACGGAACGGACCGTGCGTGTCCCGGTGCATGACGATGTTCTCCGCCAGCCCGGCACCGATCCCGGACACCCGGGTCAGCAGCGGCGCGGAGGCGGTGTTGACGTCCACGCCGACACCGTTCACGCAGTCCTCGACCACCGCGTCGAGCGAACGGGAGAGCTTCGCCTCGGAGAGGTCGTGCTGGTACTGGCCGACCCCGATCGAGCGCGGCTCGATCTTGACCAGCTCGGCCAGCGGATCCTGCAACCGCCGGGCGATCGAGACCGCGCCGCGCAGCGACACGTCCATTCCGGGCAGTTCCTGCGAGGCGTACGCCGACGCGGAGTAGACCGACGCGCCGGCCTCGGAGACCACCACCTTGGTCAGGTTCAGGTCCGGGTGCAGCCGGATCAGGTCACCGGCGAGCTTGTCGGTCTCCCGCGAGGCGGTGCCGTTGCCGATCGCTATCAGGTCGACCGAGTGGGTGCGGGCCAGTCGGGACAACGTGTCGATCGACTGGTCCCACTGTCGGCGCGGCTCGTGCGGGTAGATCGTGTCGGTCGCCAGCACCTTGCCGGTCGCGTCGACCACGGCCACCTTCACCCCCGTACGCAGACCGGGGTCCAGGCCCATCGTCGTCCGGCTGCCGGCCGGGGCGGCGAGCAGCAGGTCGCGCAGGTTCATCGCGAAGACGCGTACGGACTCGTCCTCGGCCGCCTGCCACAGTCGCATCCGCAGGTCCGCGCCGAGGTGGATGAGGATCCGGGTCCGCCACGCCCAGCGCACCGTGTCGGTCAGCCAGCGGTCCGCCGGCCGCCCCCGGTCGTAGACGCCGAACCGGGCACCGATCTCCCGCTCGTACCGGGTCGGGCCGACCGGGCCGGACTCGTCCTCGGGCGCCTCCTCGGGCTCCATGGTGAGGTCGAGCACGCCCTCCTTCTCGCCACGGAACATGGCCAGCACCCGGTGCGAGGCGAGCCGGGTGTACGGCTCGCTGAAGTCGAAGTAGTCGGAGAACTTGGCGCCGGCGTCCCGCTGGCCGTCGCGTACCCGGGCGGCGAGCCGGCCCCGCGACCACATCTGCTCGCGCAGCGACCCGATCAGGTCCGCGTCCTCGGCGAACCGTTCGACCAGGATCGCCCGCGCGCCGTCGAGCGCCGCCGTCGGATCCGCCACGCCCTTTTCCGGGTCGACGAACGCGGTCGCGGCCGTACGCGGGTCGAGGCCCGGATCGGCCAGCAGCTGATCGGCCAGCGGCTCCAGCCCCGCCTCGCGGGCGATCTGCGCCTTCGTCCGCCGCTTCGGCTTGTACGGCAGGTAGATGTCCTCCAGCCGGGCCTTCGAGTCGGCCGCCATGATCTGCGCTTCGAGCGCGTCGTCCAGCTTGCCCTGACTCCGGATGGACTCCAGGATCGCCGCCCGCCGCTCCTCCAACTCCCGCAGGTAGCGCAGCCGCTCCTCGAGCGTGCGCAGTTGCGCGTCGTCGAGCATGCCGGTGACTTCCTTGCGGTAACGGGCGATGAAGGGCACGGTGGCCCCGCCGTCGAGCAGCTCGACGGCGGCCGTTACCTGCCGCTCGCGTACGCCGAGCTCCTCGGCGATCCGCTGATGAACAGACGTCGTCACGATCCTGGTCCGCCTTTTCGGGGTGGGTTACGTACGCATTCTGCCGTCCGCCGCCCGTCCGCGTCGCGCCGCCCGGCCGGGCGGCTGTCGGTCGCGGTATCCGTCGGGGGCTCAGCGGCGGATGGTGAGGGTGGCGGCGGCCACCGTGGCGTCGACCGCGTTCAGCAGGTCGGCCAGGGCCGGCGGCAGCAGCCGGCGGGCGGCCGTGATCCGCTGGGCCACCGCGTGGTCGGGCAGGCCGAGCACCCGGATCATGCCGCCGGCCAGGACCAGTGCGGCCAGCGTGGCGTTGCGGATGTCCAGCGGCTGGTCGGAGCGTTCCAGTACGGCGGCGAGCCGGACCCGGGGCGCGGCGGCCCGGTTCGGGTCCCGGCCGGGCCAGCGGACGGTCACCCGCAGGCTCAGCCCGCGCCTGCTCTCCCGGCGCAGCGCGCCCGCGCTGACCAGCCGGTCACCGACCTGCTCACGGGCCTGCGGCCGGATGAACTCCAGCCAGGTGCGGGCGTCGTGCCCGTTGCCGCGCCGGACGATCTCGCCCAGCGCCCGGTCCGCGACCGGATCCTGCCAGGCCCGGTTGTCGGCGACGAACACGTCACCACGGTTGATCGTGATCCGCCCGGCCAGGGCCAGCTCGGCGAGGATCGCACCGGCCAGGGCCGGATCGAGCAGGTTCGGCGCGGCCAGCGGGCGGCCGTTGTAGTCGTCGTGCCCGATGAGGAACAGCTCATCGGCGAGTCGTTCGGTATCGCCCAGGAAGTTGTTCATGGCTCTCCGGCCCCGCCCGGTACCGTCGTGACGCTTCGATTGCTCCGCGTGTTGATGCAGGACGCTACGGCAAGGAATCACGTCGCTCAACCCGTTCGGCGTCCTTATGTCGGGCAATGGACTTGAGCGGGACGAAACTGTCGGATCCCCGTACGAACTTGTCGGCTGCCGGATTCGGCCATAACCTCTCCTGATTGTCGATCGACAATGTTTTGACCGGTCAGGAGCGACCGCAGATGCCAACTGAGCCGTCCGCCCCCGGTATCCCGCTGCGCCCCGGTCGATTCGGCACCGGACGGCTCGCCCTCTTCGTCGTCGCGACCGCCGCCCCGCTCACCGCCGTCGGCGGGGCCATCCCGATCATGTACGCGGTCAGCGGCAACGTCGGCGCCGCGTTCTGCTTCCTGGTGCTGACGATCGTGCTCGGCGTCTTCGCCGTCGGCTACGCCGCCATGGGTCGGTACGTGCCGAACCCCGGCTCGGTCCACTCGTACGTCGCGAATGGGCTCGGGCGGGCCGGAGCGGTCGGCGCCGCTTTCGCCGCACTGGTCGCCTACAACGCGATCCAGATCAGCCTCTACGGACTGATCGGCGCGATTGTCGGCGGGTTCGCCGGGGACGAAATTTCCATCGAACTCGACTGGTGGATCTGGGCCCTGCTCGCCTGGGCGGTGGTCGGTCTGTTCGGCGTACTCCAGGTGGACCTCGCCGGGCCCGTACTCATCGGGTTGCTCGTCCTGGAACTGCTGGCGCTGACCGTCCTGGTGGTGCTCGCGCTCGACAATCCGGCCGGCGGCCGGGTCGACGCCGCCGGGCTCCACCCGGCGAACCTTCCGGTGGCCGGGCTCGGTGCCGTGCTGGCCCTGGCCACCGTCGCCTTCGTCGGGGTGGAGTCGGGCCCGGCGTACCGGGGACAGGCCAGGGACCCGAGGCGGACCGTGGGCCGGGCCAGCTACCTCGCCATCGCCGGCACCGGCGTCTGCTACGCGTTCGGCGCCTGGGCGCTGACCGTCGCCACCGGGCCGGAGAACACCGCGACGGTGGCCGCCGTCGCCGGTCCCCAACTGGTCGCCGACGTCCTCGCCCGGCACGGCGGGGCCGCGCTCGGGATCGCCGCCCAGGTCCTGCTCGCCACGGCGGTGCTCGCCGCACTGCTCGGCGGGCACAACGCGGTGGCCCGGCAGTTCTACGCGCTGGGTTTCGAACGGGTGCTGCCCGCCCGGCTCGGCCGGGTCGGCGTACGCACCGGCGCCCCGGTCGCCGGCTCGCTGGTGCAGACCGGGCTCGCGCTGGCGCTGCTCCTCGGCTTCGCCGCTGCCGGCCTCGACCCGCTGACCGACCTGTTCACCTGGCTCAGCGGCGTCGGCGCGGTCGGCGTACTGGTGCTGTTGACGCTGACCTCGGTCTCCGTGGTCGGGTTCTTCAACGGCCGTACGGTCACCGTCGAGTCCCGCTGGCAGCGGTTGATCGCGCCGACGCTGGCCACCATGGCGCTGAGCGTGCTCCTGGTGGTCCTGCTGGCCGACTTCGGCACGTTGCTCGCCCCCGGCACCCCGACCTACCTGCGCGCCCTGCTACCGGCCCTGCCGGTGCTCGCCGTACTGCTCGGACTGCTGCGCGGGTTCGCGCTGCGGGCCATGCGACCGGAGGTCTACGCCCGGATCGGGGGCGGCACCCGCGAACCCGTGCCGACGCCGCAGCCGGCCGGTGCCGCACCCGGCGCCGAGGTGCGGGCGTGAGTGATCGGGGCTGGGCACACCCGCCGGGCCCGGCTGGGCTAGCGTCTGATCATGGAGTCTTCGGCGGATCCACGGGCCAGGCGGCTCTTCGGCGGCCACGCCGGTGCCCTCGGTGACCTCGCCGGGAGCCCGTTCCGGGCCGACCGGGACCGGATCGTCAGCTCACCGTTCTTCGCCCGGCTCGGCGGCGTCACCCAGGTGATCTCTCCGGGCGGCTCCGGGCTGCTCGTCCACAACCGGTTGACGCACAGCCTCAAGGTCGCCCAGGTGGGGCGGGCGGTCGCCGAGCGGCTGGCCGCCGACAAACGCCACCGCGACCTGCTCGACGCGCTCGGCGGCTGCGACCCGGACGTGGTCGAGGCGGCGGCGCTCGCGCACGACCTGGGCCACCCACCGTTCGGGCACCTCGGTGAGCAGGTGCTCGACCGGATCGCCCGGCAGCGGCTCGGGCTGCCGGACGGGTTCGAGGGCAACGCCCAGTCGTACCGGATCGTCACCAGCACCGAGATCCGGGGCATGGCGACCATCGGGCTCGACCTGACCGCCGCCGTCCGCGCCGCGATCCTGAAATACCCGTGGACCCGGTCCGGTTACCCGGATCCGCACCCCCGGCAGTTCGACCCGCCGCCGCGCGGGGCGACCGCGCCGCCGGACGACCCGCACAGCGGCTCGGCGAAGTTCGGCGCGTACGGCACCGAGGTGGAGGACGTGCGGCAGGCGCGGGCACCGTTCGCCGGGCGGATCGCCGACTGGCAGCAGACCGTCGAGGCGTCGATCATGGACACCGCCGACGACATCGCGTACGCCATCCACGACGTGGAGGACTTCCACCGGGTCGGCGTGCTGCGCCAGGGCGCCGTCGCGGCCGAACTGCTGGCCTGGCAGCGCGACAGCGACCGGTTCCGGGTGATGACCGACGCGATCCTCGACCACGGGCTGCGCCGCCCCGGCGCCTCGATCGAGCGGCTGCGCCGGCAACTGCACCGCAAGGACGCCTGGATCAGCGACGACACGGCCTTCGCCGCCGCCGTAGAACACGTACGGCTGGAGCTGGTCGACGGGCTGCTGGCCGCACCGTTCGACGGGTCGATCGAGGCGGAGCAGGGCGTCTCCGGCTTCTCCGCCCGGTGGACCCGTCGGCTGGTCGACGCGATCACGGTGGTGGCCGACCCGCCGGTCCGCTCCGGGCACGTGCTGCTCGCCCCGGCCCAGTGGCACGAGGTGCAGGTGCTCAAGTTCGTCCACCACCAGTTCGTGCTCGCCCGGCCCGACCTGGCGCTGCACCAGCGGGGCCAGGCCCGGCTGTTGGACACCCTGGTCCAGGCCCTGCTCGACTGGATCCTCGATCCCCGCGAGGAGGCCCGGCTGCCGCGCCGGCTGCACGACCTGATCGACCTCGCCGAGGCGGAACTGCATCCCCGTACGCCGGACCGGGCGGCCAGGGCGCGCGGCCGGGCGATCATCGACTTCGTGGCCTCGCTGACCGACGGTCAGGCGGTCGCGTTGCTTGACGCCCTCTCCGGCCGCTCCGGGCAGCTCTGGACCGACGCGTTCGTGCTCTGACTCCGGCCCCGCACCGGGTCAGACGATCGCCTGCCACCAGCCGTCGACCGGTGGCGGCGCGTCGACGACCACCCGCTCACCGGGACGCGGTACGGCCAACCGCACGTCACGGGCCTTCGCCTCCCGCCACAGCCGGTCGATCGGCTCGGCCCACGGGTGCACGGCCAGGTTGAACGTCGCCCAGTGCACCGGAATCAGCAGCTCCCCGCGCAGGTCCAGGTGGGCGGTGACCGCCTCCTCCGGGAACATGTGGATCTCCGGCCAGGCGGGCGCGTACGCCCCGACCTGGATCAGGGTGACGTCGAACGGGCCGTGCCGGCGGCCGATCCCGGCGTACCCGGCGAAGTAGCCGGAGTCGCCGGAGTAGAACACCCGACGGGTCCGGCCGGTGATCACCCAGGAGCCCCAGAGGGTGCCGTTGCGGGTGAAGCCGCGCCCGGAGAAGTGCTGCGCCTCGGTCGCGGTGAACCGCAGCCCGGCCACGTCGGCGCCCTCGTCCCAGTCCAGCTCGATGATCCGTGCCTCCGGCACACCCCACCGGGCCAGGTGAGCGCCGACGCCGAGCGGCACCAGGAACGGCGCCGACTGGGTCCGCAGCAGCCCCCGTACGGTGGCCAGGTCCAGGTGGTCGTAGTGGTCGTGCGAGATCAGGATCGCGTTGACCGGGGGCAACTGCTCCAACGACACGGGCGGTGGGTGCAACCGGCGCGGCCCGACCAGGCGGGACGGCGAGCACCGGTCGCTCCACATCGGATCGATCAGCACCCGCCGGCCCTCGATCTCGACCAGCAGCGACGCGTGCCCGTACCAGATCACGTTCAGTTCGTCGGCGGGCGCCGAGGCCGGGTCGGCGCAGCCGGGGTCGACCAGCGGGACCGGGTCGGCGGGCTTGCGCCGGTGCCCGCCGAACAGGAACTCCAGCAGCACGTTGCGGCCGGTTTCGGCCATCACCGTCCGGGTGCTGGCCTGGTTGCGGAAGCCGTCGCCGGCGAACTGGGGGGAGGAGCGCAGCCTGGCCGCCCGCTCCCCGGCCGCCCGCGCGCCCATCGCCACCGTGACGTCCCGGACGGCCCAGGCGGCGGTGGCGACGGCGGCCAGGGCGAGCAGACCCCCGGCCCGGCGGCGCCAACGGCGGCCCGCCCGCGACCGGTCGCCCGTGCCCCGACTCAATCCGCCCACCGCCCCCCGGCTACCCATCCGTCCATCCTTCCCGGTCCGGGGAGCCGGCGGGTAGCCGGCCCCCGGATCGAGCACGGATTCGTCAGCCGCCGTTGCTCGGCCGGTATCCCGGACCGGTCCGGCGGGTGGCCGAGGCCGACGTCGGGTCGGTGACCGCCGCCAGGAACTTCCGGCCCATCACCGACCGGGCCCGGGTGGCCGGGTGGGTCGGGCCGAAGTTGTCCGGGTCGGCCTGACCGTCGGCGAAGATCGCGTACGTCAGTCGGGGCGTGCCGTCGGTCCCGAACATCACCCCGGCCTCGTTACGGCCACCGTTGAACCAGCCGGCCTTGGTCGCCACCCGCTGCCGTTCGTCCGACGACATGTCGTGCCGGATGCCGTCCGGGTACGCGATCGGCGAGCGGAGCGCGGCCAGCAGGAACGCGGTCGAGGCGGCGGAGAGCAGGGTGCCCCCGACCAGGGCCCGCAGCAGGTCGTGGGTCTCCCGGGGCGTGGTGGTGCCGAGGAAGAACCGGTTGGGGTTGGCGACCGGCACGACCTGCGTGTTCGGGAAGCCCTTGGCGACCAGGATCTGGTTGATCTCCAGCGCCGGGCAGACCAGGCCGCTGAGCCGTACGGCGGTGTCGTCCGAGACGGTGAGCAGCGCGGCGAGTGCGTGGCCGACCGTCACCGTGCTCGGGTACGCCCCGTCCAGCCGGAAGATGCCGTCACCGTCGGGGATCACGATCGCGGCGGTCACCTCGACGGTCTGGCTCAGCGAGAGCAGTCCCCGGTCGACCTTGTCCAGCACCGCGACGGCGACCGCCACCTTGTTCACGCTGTACGCCTCGACCGTGTCGTCGATGCCCTGTTCGACCGCCGGCACGACGCTGCCGTCGGCGGCGGTGACGCTGATCCGGGCCCGCCAGGTCCCACCGGCCTCGGTCGACTCCCGCTGGTAGATCTTTCCCACCCGCTGCTGTGGGGACCCGCTGGCGCCCGTCCGGTCGCCCGTGGTCGCGGCGGAGGCACCGGTACCGGTACCGAACACCAGGCCGGCCGTTGCCGCCGTGCCCATGCCCAGTGCTGTCCTGCGGTTCACCGTGCTCGACAAATCACTTCTCCGATCGGAGCCGAGACGAACCCCCCGTGGGCTCGATCCGGTCACACGATAGAGCACCGCAAATCGGTCTGTGTACCCGTGATCGTCCGGACTCGGGCACCCGGATTCCGCTTCCGCTGTTCGGGGTAGTTGTCGTGGCAGGTGAGGCACGTTATGGCACTCATCCGATCGGCTCACGAAGTCGAGTCGATCATCCACAGCACGTCGGATGATCCGGTTGGTAGCGTGGTGCGCCTGCTGGTCGTCAGAAGACGGAAGGTTCGCTGGGGGCGATCTCGATGCGACGCTCGACCCCGGTCGACCGGGCCTCCGCGTCCGGCTCGGTGGCATTCCTCGCCACCGGGGTCCTCGGAGCGCTGCTGTACGCCGTACATCTCTCCGACGCGCTCGGCGCCCTGCTCTTCGCCGCCGTGGGCG
This sequence comes from Micromonospora sp. NPDC049529, assembly GCF_055586685.1. Classification (NCBI taxonomy): domain Bacteria; kingdom Bacillati; phylum Actinomycetota; class Actinomycetes; order Micromonosporales; family Micromonosporaceae; genus Micromonospora; species Micromonospora sp. NPDC049529. The sequence continues at coordinate 21,026 of NZ_JBVJHT010000006.1, read as the reverse complement.
TCGGCGCCGCCACGGTCCTGGTCATCGGCCCTCGATGGCACCGGGCCACCCCGCGACACCCCTGGTACCTGCTCAGCGCGGCCAGCACGTTGTTCCTGGTCGGAGCGCTGGTCCGGCCCTGGGCGGCGGACCGCACCGGAATCTCCGCCCTGGCCGGCGACGCGTTCACGGTCCCCGGCTACCTGCTGATGATTCTCGGCGTCGGTGGACTGCTCCGGGCCAGGGGAGGGCTCGAACGGCACGCCGTCATCGACGGGCTCATCGTCTGCCTCGGTGCCGCCTGTGTCTCGCTGCTACTGCTGGCCGTGCCGGCGGCGTCGATCCAGGGCCGTTCGGTGATGGTGTCGGCGCTCGCCGGCACGTACCCGGTCTTCGACGTGGTGCTGCTCCTGCTCCTGGTCAACCTCGCCTTCACCACCGCCGCCCGGCGACCGAGCTACTGGCTGCTGGTCGCCATGATGACGTCGCTGCTCCTCGGCGACCTGGCGTACGCGATCGTCGGGCTCTTCGGCACCCTCTCCGGATCACCCATCCTGGACCTGCCCTTCCTGCTCGGCTTCGCCATGGTCGGTGCCGCCGCGCTGCACCCGTCGGTGGTCTACCTCGGCCGGGCCATGCCGCTGCCGGTGCAGGCCTGGTCCTGGCCGAGACTACTGCTGATCTGCCCGGCGCTGGCGGCGCCGTTCGTGCTGATCGGCGTACTGCACCAGCCGACGCTGGTCGAGCGGCTGGTGCCGGCGCTGGCCGGGGCGACCATGGTGGCGTTGCTGCTGGTCCGGGCGGTGTCGGCGGTGCAGGGTTACGCAGGGGCGCAACGGCGCTACGAGCACCACGCCACCCACGATCCGCTGACCGGCCTGCCCAACCGGCGGGCGCTGTCGCGGGAGGTCGGCCGGCTGCTGCGCCGCTCGGCGGCCGTACCGACCGGGATCTGGGTGTACTTCCTCGACCTCGACGGCTTCAAGATGGTCAACGACTCGTGGGGTCACGACACCGGCGACCAACTCATCGTCGAGGTCGGGCAGCGGTTGCGGGCGCTGGTGCCGTCGTCGGCGGTGGTGGCCCGGGTCGGCGGGGACGAGTTCGTGGTCGTGTTGAGCGGAACCTACGACGAGGCGGTCGAACTCGCCGAGGGAATCCTCGGGTCGTTCGCCGCACCGTTGCAGGTCGGCGGGATCGAGGTGGTGGTGAGCACCTCCGTCGGCCTGGTCGGCACCACCGTGGTCCCGACCGGCGAGCTCACCGGCACCCGCGACGGGCTGACGTACGACGTCGACGAGCCGACCGGCAGCTCCGGCGGGTGGGGCGGCCTGCCGACGGCGGCGGCGGCCGAACAGCACGACGCGGCACCGGTGACCGCCGAGTCGTTGATGCGCGACGCGGACATCGCGATGTACCACGCCAAGGCCGAGGGGCCGGGCAAGTGGGCCCTGTTCGACACCTCCATGCGCGACCGGGTACGCGACCGGGTGGAGATCGAGTTCGCCCTCCGGCACGCCCTCGCCAAGGACCAGTTGCACCTGGTCTACCAGCCGATCGTCGAACTGCGCGGCGGGCGCCTGGTCGGGGCGGAGGCGCTGCTGCGCTGGGACCACCCGGTCCGGGGCGCGGTGTCACCGCTGGACTTCATCTCCATCGCCGAGGACACCGGTCTGATCGCCGCGATCGGCCGGTGGGTGCTCGACGAGGCGCTGCGGCAGCTCGCCCAGTGGCGCGACGACGGTGTGGTGGACGACGAGTTCTGGATCTCGGTCAACGTCTCGCCCCGGCAACTGCGCGACCCCAACCTGCCGGACAGCATCGCCGAGGCGCTGCTGCGACACGACGTACCGACCGGGGTGGTGGTTCTGGAGATCACCGAATCGGTGATGGTGGACCCGTCCGCCGGCACCGACCAGGTCCTCTCCGAGCTGCGCCGGATGGGCGTACGGGTCGTGGTGGACGACTTCGGCACCGGCTACTCCGCGCTGGGCTACCTGCGCCGGCACCCGGTCACCGGGGTCAAGGTCGACCAGGCGTTCGTCGGCGGCCTCGGCGGCAACCCGGAGGACGAGGAGATCGTCCGGGCGGTGGTCGCGATGAGCAGCGCGCTGCGGCTGACGGTGGTCGCGGAGGGGGTCGAGACGCCGACCCAGCGCGCGGTGCTGGAGACGCTCGGGGTGCTGCTCGGCCAGGGCCGGCTCTGGGGCGGCCCGGTACGCCCGCACCTGTTCGCGCAACGCTGGTCCGGCCTGGCGGTCGGCCCGGACGGATCCGCCCTGGCGGTCGGCCCGGATACCGGTCAGGCCGACGCGGGCGGCTCGAACAGCCAGTAGACCTGCTCGTCCAGCGGGGTGGTCCGGACCCCGGCGGTGAGCTGGTCCAGGGTCTGGTGGATCGCCTTCGGCAGGCCGATGTCGTTGTTGCGGCGGCAGATGTCCAGGGCCGCGATACCTCCGCTGGCCAGCACCCGCTGCCACATCCGCCCGATCACCGTCTCGAACACCCCGTCGCCCCGGACCTGCGGGGCGATCGCGAAGAAGCCGATGTACCAGATCCGCCGCTCGGCGTAGAGCACCGGCCAGCGGCGCGCGAAGTAGTCCGGCGAGATCAGGGGTACGGCGTCCAGGTCGTTGGTGAACGTCGCCAGCGCCAGCACCTCGCCCGGCCGGTCCGGGTCGAGCCCGAGGTACTTGGTCACCCGCTGGTCGGCGACGACGGTGTCGAACTCCTCCCGGACCATGACGTGCCGTTGCACGGCGGCGGCCCGCAACTCCTCGAACGCGTCGTTGTAGAGCCGCCAGGTGGCCTCGGTGAGGTGTTCCGGCACCACCTGTTCCGCCGTGATGAGCATGTCGCCGCCCCCGCCGTCACGTCATGATCGCCTGACTCGCGGGGTCAGACTACCGATTCCCGTCCACCCCCGTCGAACCTCGTGTCGGGCGGCGTACCAGGGCAATCAGTCCGTGCCCGGCGCACCACCGCGCGTGCTCGCGGCCTTGAGGAAGTCGCGGTTGAGTCGCCCGATCGTCGACAGTGGAATGACCTTCGGGCAGACCGCGGTGCACTCGCCCATGTTGGTGCAGCCGCCGAATCCCTCGGCGTCCTGCTGCGCGACCATGTCGAGCACCCGCCCGGCCCGCTCCGGCTGCCCCTGCGGCAACATGCTCAGGTGGGTGACCTTCGCGGCGGTGAACAGCATCGACGACCCGTTCGGGCAGGCCGCGACGCAGGCCCCGCAGCCGATGCAGGCGGCCGACTCGAAGGCCGCGTCGGCGTCGACCTTCGGCACCGGTTGCGCGTGCGCGTCCGGGGCGCTGCCGGTCGGCACCGAGATGTAACCACCGGCGGCGATGATCCGGTCGAACGCGCTGCGGTTCACGACCAGGTCCTTCATCACCGGGAAGGCCCGCGCCCGCCACGGCTCGATGTCGATGGTCTGCCCGTCGGAGAAGTGCCGCATGTGCAGCTGGCAGATGGTGGTCGCCCGCTCCGGACCGTGCGGTACGCCGTTGACCACCATGCCGCAGGCGCCGCAGATCCCCTCCCGGCAGTCGTGGTCGAACGCCACCGGGTCGTCGCCGTCGAGGATCAGCCGCTCGTTGAGCACGTCGAGCATCTCCAGGAACGACATGTCCGGGGAGACGTCGGTGACCGGGTAGGTGACCATCCGGCCGGCGTCGGCCGGACCGGACTGCCGCCAGATGCGCAGGGTCAGATTCACTTGTAACTCCGCTGGCTGGGGTGGACGTACTCGAAGTGCAGGTCTTCCTTGTGCAGCACCGGCGGGTGGTCGGCCCCGGCGAACTCCCACGCCGCGACGTAGCTGAAGTGCTCGTCGTCGCGCTGCGCCTCACCCTCCGGGGTCTGGCTCTCGGCCCGGAAGTGCCCGCCGCACGACTCGGTACGGTGCAGCGCGTCGACGCACATCAGCTCGGCCAGCTCGAAGAAGTCGGCGACCCGACCGGCCTTCTCCAACGACTGGTTGATGCCCTCGGCGTCGCCGGACACCTTCACCCGGCGCCAGTACTGCTCCCGCAGGGCACGGATCTGTTCGATCGCCTTGCGCAGCCCGGCGTCACTGCGTTCCATCCCGCAGTGCTCCCACATGATCTGACCCAGCTCGCGGTGGAACGAGTCGACCGTACGGTCGCCGTTGACCGCCAGCAGCCGGGCCAGCCGGTCCTCGACGTCGGCGCGGGCGGCGACGACCTCGGGGTGGTTGTCGTCGATCGGGCCGAACGGACCGGCGGCGAGGTAGTTCGCGATCGTGTTCGGCAGCACGAAGTAGCCGTCGGCCAGCCCCTGCATCAGCGCCGAGGCGCCGAGCCGGTTGGCGCCGTGGTCGGAGAAGTTCGCCTCGCCGATGACGAACAGGCCGGGGATGGTGGCCTGGAGGTCGTAGTCGACCCAGAGTCCGCCCATCGTGTAGTGCACCGCCGGGTAGATCCGCATCGGCACCCGGTACGGGTCCTCACCGGTGATCCGCTCGTACATCTCGAAGAGGTTGCCGTAGCGCTCCTCGACCGTGTGCCGGCCGAGCCGGTTGATCGCGTCGGCGAAGTCGAGGTAGACCCCGAGCCCGGTCGGCCCGACCCCGTGTCCCGAGTCGCAGACGTTCTTCGCGGCGCGGGAGGCGATGTCGCGCGGGACCAGGTTGCCGAAGGCCGGGTACATCCGCTCCAGGAAGTAGTCCCGCTCGTCGTCCGGGATGTCGGCCGGGTTGCGGTCGTCGCCGGCCCGCTTCGGCACCCAGACCCGGCCGTCGTTGCGCAGCGACTCGCTCATTAGGGTCAGCTTCGACTGGTGGTCGCCGGAGACCGGGATGCAGGTCGGGTGGATCTGGGTGTAGCACGGGTTGGCGAAGTACGCGCCCTTGCGGTGCGCCCGCCAGGTGGCCGTGACGTTGCAGCCCTTGGCGTTGGTGGACAGGTAGAACACGTTGCCGTACCCGCCGGAGGCGAGCACCACGGCGTCGGCGTACTCGGTGGTGATCTGGCCGGTGACCAGGTCACGGACCACGATGCCGCGGGCCCGGCCGTCGACCACTATCAGCTCCAGCATCTCGTGCCGGGTGTGCATCTCGACCCGGCCGAGCGCGATCTGTCGCTCCAACGCCTGGTACGCCCCGAGCAGCAACTGCTGACCGGTCTGTCCGCGTGCGTAGAAGGTCCGCTGCACCTGCGCGCCACCGAACGAGCGGGTGTCGAGCAGCCCGCCGTACTCGCGGGCGAACGGCACCCCCTGGGCTACCGCCTGGTCGATGATGTTGACCGAGACCTCGGCGAGCCGGTGCACGTTCGACTCGCGGGCGCGGAAGTCGCCGCCCTTGACCGTGTCGTAGAACAACCGGTGTACGGAGTCGCCGTCGTTGCGGTAGTTCTTCGCCGCGTTGATGCCGCCCTGGGCGGCGATCGAGTGCGCCCGGCGCGGGCTGTCCTGGTAGCAGTACGACTTCACCCGGTAGCCCTGCTCGGCGAGGGTCGCGGCGGCCGAACCGCCGGCCAGCCCGGTGCCGACCACCAGCACGGTCAGCTTGCGGCGGTTGGCCGGGTTGACCAGCTTGGCGTCGAACCGGCGCCGGTCCCAGCGGGTCTCGATCGGCCCGTCCGGTGCCTTGGTGTCGGCGATCGGCTCGCCGTAGCGGAACATCTCCATGGTCATGACACCCATCCGGCTAGTACGGCGAAGGGGACCAGCAGGTAGCCGCCGCATAGCACGACGGCGAAGAGGAGGGCGGCGGCGCGGGCCCGGCGCTCGCCGCGCGGCGACTGCTGGCCGAGGCTGCGGAACGCGCTGAACATGCCGTGCCGCAGGTGGAAGCCGAGCGCGACGATGGCCAGGGTGTAGAACAGGGTCACGTACCAGCGTTCCGGGGCGAAGTCGGCCACCACGTTGGCGTGTGGCCGGCGCGGGTCGCCGATCGGGTTGAGCGTGCCGGTGGTCAGGTCGAGCAGGTGGTAGACCACGAAGAGCAGGATGATCACCCCGCCCCAGCGCATCGTCCGGGCCGCGTAACTGGCCTGGACGGGCTTGCGGTGGACGTACCGGACCGGGCGGGCCCTGCGGGCGGCCACGGCGAGCGCGGTCGCCGCCCAGATGTGCAGCAGCAGGGCGATTGTCAGCGCGCCGCGCTGGAGCCAGAGGTACCAGACCTCGGGCAGCACCGGGGTACCGATCGTCCGCAGCCAGTGCGCGTAGTGGTCGAAGGACGCCGCACCGAAGAAGATCTTGAGGTTGCCGATCATGTGCGCGATGAGGAAGAGCACCAGGAGGATGCCCGTCACCGCCATCACTGCCTTCTTGCCGACCGACGAGCGGACCGGCGACCGCGTCTCTACTGCCACCCGAACGACGCTAGGAGGAGCTGTGATTAGTCGTCCAATGCATCGGGGGCGCAGTCTCGATAGTCGTAGGCTATGCAGGTGCAGTTCCATCAGTTGAGGTACTTCGTAGCGGTAGCCGAAACCCGGCATTTCACTCATGCGGCCGACAATGTCGGCATCACCCAACCCTCGTTGAGTAAGCAAATTCACGCCCTCGAAGTCGACCTCGGGGCCCCGCTGTTCGACCGGATCCGGGGAAACATCACCCTCACCGCCGCCGGAGAGGTCCTGCTGCCCCTGGCCAAACGGATCCTGGCCGACGTCGAGACCGCCGGGCGCGAGGTGCAGGAGCTGGTCGGCGTACGCCGGGGTCGGGTCCGCCTCGGCGCGACGCCGAGCCTGGTCACCTCGCTGGCCCCGCAGGTGCTGCGCCGGTTCCGCGACGCCCACCCGGGCGTCGACCTCGCAGTCCACGAGGGCGGCTCCCAAGATCTCGTACGCGACCTGCTGCGCGGCGAACTAGACCTGGCGCTCATCATCCAACCGGCACCCGGACCCGATCCCGCCCTGCGGGTCGAACCGATCCTGCGGGAGAGCCTGGTCGTCGCCTCCCTCGACCCGCTGCCGGCGGCCACCCCGATGGGCACCCTGCGCCTGGTCGACCTGCGCGACCAACCGTTGGTGATGTTCCGCGAGGGCTACGACCTGCGCGACGTCACCCTGGCGGCGTGCCGGGACGCCGGCTTCGAACCCACCCTGGCAGTCGACGGCGGCGAGATGGACGCCGTGCTCAGCTTCGTCGAGGCGGGACTCGGCGTGGCCCTGGTGCCGGGCATCGTCGTCGCCCGACGGCCCAGGATCCGGGTCACCCAGCTGGCCCCGCCCGGCGTACGGCGCACGATCGCGCTGGCCCGGCGCCGGGAGGCCGTACCGACCCACGCCGCACGGGCACTGCGCGGAATCCTGCTCAACTACGTGCGGACGGCAGCCGAACAGGGTGCGCTGCCGCCCGGCGTCGAGCCGCTGTAGTGCCCGCGGTCGGCTGCCCGCCGGCCACGTCCCGGCCGGCATCGCGGTGCTGGCCAGTGTTTCTCCTGTTCAGTCGGGGTATGAATCAGATACGCTCCGAGTATGACCCAGCGGGTGACCGTCAGCCTCCCGGACGACGTCGCGGCACGCCTCGCAGCCGAACCGAACGCCTCCGCGTTCGTGGCCGAGGCTGTCCGGGAACGCATGCACCGCGAGCAGACAACCACCATGCTCGCCGCCCACGGCTTCCACCTCAGCGAGGAGGGCCGCCGTGAGGCTCGGCAGCGGTTGGACACTGCCCGAGGCAGAATGACCGCCTCGGGATGGGACAAGGTGCGCGGGGTAGGCCGGACAACGCCGTGACCGGGGCGATCCGCCTGGTCCTGGACACCTCGGCCATCCTCGCCTACGCCCGTACCTCGATCGCGGTCGGTGAAACCATCGCCGAGGTGGTCGACGAAGGCGGACGGTTCGCCATCCCCGCCGTGTGTCTGGCCGAGGCCAGTCGCCTCGCCGACGACGACCAGACACCGCGACTGCTGCTTCTCACCCAACACGTCTGCGCCACCGTCACCACCACCCCCGAAGACGAGTGGCGCGTTCTCGCCGAATGGACCCGGATCCTCGGCCGCGTCGACCTCGCCGCAGCCATGGCAGACGCCGCTGCGCACACCGCCTACGTCCTGACCGGGGAGCCGAAGGCGTACGGAGACGACGAGGACCAGCTTCCCGTCATCCCCATCTGAGCCGTATTGCTTTCGGAGCAGTGTCAGGACTCGCGGCGCATCACTGCCGATGCCTGATAGGTGCCAATATCAGGCATGTACCGCAGGTGAAGATCACCGTTGGGTTGCGCCGTCAGGATGACCGTCGAGGGGTTGTCGCAGAACCGCCGGGCATTCGTGATCTGCTCTCTCGTCTGTAATGTTGACCCACTCACCACCGCCACCGACCAGATGCCGGTGCAGAACCCGGGATATTCGACAACCGCCTCGCGGATACCCGCCGTGATTCTTGCGCGGATGAGCCAGGATCGGCCGGGGGCTCCCGTCTCCTGGAGAATCCCTTCCCAGGAGCCCGCAAAACTGGCGGGAAACACCGGTGTGGGCGCCTGCGCGACGCCCGTCGTGGGCATCGCCTGGGGCGTCGGGTTTGCCGTCTGCGAGGGAGGCTGGCTGCCTGGTTGACCCTGCACGGCTGACGAAGCCACTCCGGTTGCGGGCATCGGCTGACCCTGACGATCCGCTTGATACTTGATTGCCAGGAAACTGAGAAGCCCGGAGACAACCACCGCCAGCGCGGAGATCAGCGCCGCCGCGATGGTCCTGTCCCTGTTCGCGGCCCGCAGATCCTGCTCCTGGGTAGCCACCTGGCCGCCTTCCTCGTACCGGTCAACGATTGGTCAGCCCGAACCTAGTCCATTTTCGCTCGTCCGAAGTAGACGATGAACCACCGTGTCGCCGTGCCATGATCACTGTCGAGGTTGCGCCACAGTTGTAGAGAAAGAGTGGCAATCCGCGAGGGGATAGCCACGCTTTCTCTACAACTGTGTCTTGCGGTTCACGCTGGGAAATCGGCTGATGGTAATGATCACCTGGGTGGGAATGGTGGCGCTGTTGGAGTCGGTCACCGTCAGCCGGACGGCAGGGCTGGCGGTACCTCCGCTGGTAGTAGTGGTGTAGTCGGCGGGCTCGGTCCGGTCGTGGAACCCGAGAGTCGGCTGCGGCCATGAATGGATGTGATGACGCACCAGGAAACACCGCCGGCGGTCGACGCCGGTCAGTTGTTCGCCGAGCATGCGACACACCTGTTGCGGTACTGCCGCGGCCGGGTCGACGCTGCTGACGCCGAGGACGTCGTCGCGCAGGTGTTCCTGGTCGCGCACCGGCAGCGCGATCGGTACGAGCACACCGGCCCCGGTGTCCGGGCGTGGCTGTTCGGGATCGCGACCAATCTGCTGCGGGAGCACCGTCGCGCCGAGATCCGCCGGCTACGGGCGCTGGCCCGGCTACCCGCCAACGTGACGTCCACCGAGGACCACGCTGACCGGGCGGTCGAGCGGGTCGACCAGTCGGCGCGCGGCCGTCGGGTTCTGGGTGCGCTGGCTGGACTGTCCCGGCGCCAGCGCGACGTGCTGCTGCTGTACGCCGTCGCCGAGCTGACCTACGAGGAGATCGCCCACGCGGCCGGGATGCCGGTGGGTTCGGTTCGTTCGACGCTGCACCGGGCCAGGGCCAAGGTCCGTGCGGCGCTGGCCACCCAGGACAGGAGCATCGATGCCTGAGTACGACGACGAGGACCTGCGAGTCCTGCGCTCCCTGCTGACCGTCGAGCCCGGCGAACTCGACGAGTCGCGACGCCGTACCCAGGCCGCGTTGCACACCCGACTCGCCCGACCGACCCGGAACCCCGTGCGGCGGCAGCCCACGGCGCGGCGGTGGGTACCGGCGCTCGCCGCCGCGCTGATCCTGGTCGTCGTGCTGGGCACGGTCTCGTACCTGCGCCGCCCGGTCGCCGAACAGGCCGCCTCCGCGCCGACCATCGACGTTGCCGCGGCGTTCGACGCGCTCGCCACCGCAGCCGCCGACCAGGTTCCGCTCACTCTCGGCCCCGGTCAGGTGTTCTACGTGCGCGCCGACGGTGTCACCGCCAACTTCGAGCACAGCCCGGTGATCAAGCTCCACTACCGGCACGAGATCTGGCAGGATCCGGAGGGCATGGTGCCGCTGCGGGTGCGCGGGTACGAGACCCGGATGGACGTCCCGATCCAGGACCTGCGTCGGGCTGACCTGGCCGCCGGTCACATCCCCCCACCGGACACGGACCTGACCTCGGCCACCCCTGCCTGGATCGCCCGGTTGCCGACCGATCCGGACGCGATGCGCGCTGCGCTGGTGTCCGGCAGCGTCTCCGTACGCGGTGACTGGTCCGTCGACAAGGGCATATGGGAGGCCGTTCGCCAATTCCTCCCGACCGCCGACCCGCTGCTGCCACCGGCGGTCCGCACCGCGCTGTACCGCGCGCTCGCTGGGCTCAGCGGGCTCACCGCCGTGCAGATCGAGATCGCCGGTCGCCCGGTCGTCTCCCTTCGGCGTGTCGAGCGCGAGCAGGTCACCGAGTTGCTCTTCGACGAGCGCACCGGCCGGTTCGTGGGAGAGGGCGGCGGTGCTCTCGATCTGCCGCTGGTGACCAGGGCCCCGTCGCCGGTGCCCGACGTCCCGCTGGAACGCACGATCACCAGCCGACTCCTCATCACCTGCACGCTCGTCCCCCAAAGTCACATCCCAACCTGACGCCCATTCATCCCTGGAAGAACCGGCCGCACTTGTAGAGAAAGAGTGGCTATCCAAGGTGGGATAGCCACTCTTTCTCTACATTTGTGCCCTGCTGTTGACCTCGTAGAGGGTTAGGTGACGGTGATGATGACCTGGGCGGAGGTGGTGGCGCCGCTGGAGTCGGTCACCGTGAGGCGGGCGGTGTACGTGCCCCGCCGGCTGAACGTGTGAGTGGTGTTGGCGCTGTGTACGACCGCGGCGTTGTTGCCGAAGTCCCACGAGTAGTCGGTGATGGTCCGCCCCGGTGCGACCACCGCGTTACTGGTGAAGGTGACCGTCCGTGGTGCCGTACCACTTGTCGGGGTGGCGGTGATGCTCACCGTCGTACCGCTCTCCTGTTTGACGCCGGTGCCGTTGAACCGCAACCAGTCCACGGACATCAGGTCCGGCGTGCCGCCGACCTGCGCCGGGTTGACGAAGACGGCGTAGAGGGTGATGGTCCCGCCGGGGTTGGTCAGGTTGGCGGTGGGGGAGATGACGTTGTCCCAGCCGCCGCTGCTCGGTACGGCCACCGTGCCGAGCAGCGGTCCGGTCGGCGAGCTGGACCGGAACTCGACCGTGCCGCCGCTGCTGCCGGAGCTGGCCCCGACGGTCACCGAGCTGATCCCCTGGAGGTTCACCGGGCCGAAGTTGACCCACTCGTTGTGGTCGATGTCGCCGAGGCGTTTGCCGGCCTTGGCGGTGGTCCGGTCGAGCACCTGGATACCGGTGTGGGCGGCGTCGAAGTGTTCGGCCTCCTTCGGCTTCACCTGCAACTCGACCAGGGTCGAGCCGACCAGTGCCGGCACCCCGCCGGTCGCACCGCTGTCGGTGTACTGGGCGGTGAGCAGGGTGAACAGGTTCTGGCCCGGTCCGTGCCCGTCACCGGCGCTGCTGTCGGTGACCGCCACCCCGGAGCAGCCGGTGTAGTTGTCCAGCGGGTGGGCGTGCGAGTCGTGACCGAGTTGGGTCTGCACGATCACCCGCGAGCAGTCGATCGTGCCCTCCTCCGGGTCGGTGACCGTCACCGTGTACGGCACCCGGTCGCCGAACTCGAAGAAGCCGCCGTTCGGCACGCTCAGGGTGACCACCGGCCGGGTGTTGCCGGCGATGACCTCGGTGGTCGCCACCGCGCTCTGCCCACCGGTCCCGGTCACCGTCAGCCGGGCGGTGAACCGACCCCGGTTGGTGTACGTGTACGTCGGGTTCGCGGCGGTGGAGTCGGTGCTGCCGTTGCCGTCGAAATCCCAGGCGTAGCTGATCGGGTTGCCGTCACCGGAGGCCGAACCGGCGCTGGAGAAGGTCACGGTCAGCGGGGTGGGGCCGCTGTCCCGGTTGGCGCTGGCCTTCGCGACCGGCGGTCGGCCGGTGGCGACGTAGTCGATCCGGTAGATGCCGGCGCCCTCGTTGGTGCCGCCCCGGCCGCTGCCGGTGCCGGCACCGAAGTCGATCACGTACAGCGATCCGTCCGGACCGAACTCCGCCTCGAACGGCTGGATCCAGGAGAAGTCGTTGAGCACGCCGTTGATCGACTGGAGGTCGCCGACGGCCGTCGGGCCGAACCGGGCGTTGGTGAACGTCTGCGCGGTGCTGTGCGTGGAGATCGTCTTGAACCACTTGCGGGTCAGCTCGTAGACGATCCACTTGCCCTCGTAGTACTGGGGGAACTTCGTGGTCCGGGTGTTGGCCGGGTCGAAGTCGTACGACGGGCCGCCCATCGGGCCACCGCCGCCGGTGCCGACCTCGGGGAACTGGGCCGAGGCACCGTAGCCGTACCAGACCAGCGCGGAGCGGGCGGCCGGCAGGTTGGTCAGGCCGGTGTTGTTCGGCGAGTTGTTGACCAACGCCCCGCAGTTGAACTTCGCCCCGGAGGTCGAGGTCGCGAAGTTGTAGTCGTTGTACGGGATGTTGTTGCCGACGCAGTACGGCCAGCCGTAGTTGCCGGCGGTGGTGATCCGGTTGAACTCGACGATCCCGTCCGGTCCCCGGTTCGGGTTCGCGGCGGTGGCATCGGGTCCGTAGTCGGCGACCAGCACCGCGTTCGTGATCGGGTCGACGGTGATCCGGAACGGGTTGCGCATGCCCATCGCGTAGATCTCCGGGCGGGTCAACGCGGTGCCGGGGGCGAACAGGTTGCCGGCCGGCACGGTGTACGTACCGTCGGTCTGCGGCCTGATGCGCAGGATCTTGCCCCGCAGGTCGTTGGTGTTGCCGGAGGTGGCCTGCGCGTCCCAGGCCCGGCGGCCGGCGCGCTCGTCGATCGGGGTGAAGCCGCTGGAGTCGAACGGGTCGGTGTTGTCGCCGATGGCCGCGTACAGGTTGCCCTGCCTGTCCATGGCGAGCGAGCCGCCCATGTGCGAGTTGGCGCGACCTTCACCTCGCCAGGTGGGGATGGTGAGCAGCCGTCGCTCGCTGGTCAGCGCGATCGAGTTGCCGGTGACCGTGAACCGGGACAGGTTCAACTGGTTGAGTGTCTTGTCCGACCACAGTAGGTAGATCCAGTTGTTGGTGGCGAAGTTGTTGTCCAGGGTCATGCCGATCAACCCGTCGGACTGGCTGGTCTGGGCCGGGGTGTAGGCGAAGTCGACCAGGGTGGTGACGCCGAGCGTGCTCTGGTTGATCACCTGCACCGCCCCGGTGCGCTGGATGTAGAAGACCCGCCGGTCGGCCGCCACGGCCAGTTCGAACGGGTCGGCCAGGTCCGCGCTGACCAGCGGCACCCGCTGGAAGTTGCTGCTCTTGGTGGCGGCGCAGTCGCCGGGGATCGCGCCGGCCGCCCATTCGATGCCGCCGCGCAGGTGGTTGAGGAAGTGCGGCTCGCTGAACGACGACGAGGCGTGCCCGCCGGCGGTGTACCAGGATCGACCGCCGTCATAGTTCTGGCACCAGGAATAGGCGTGGTCGACGCCTTCGTCGAGGCCGTTGATCCCGTCGCGGACCTTGATCTGCGCGAGGGTGTGCACCTTGTTCGTGGGGTTGGTCTTCCAGTTGTACCATTCCTCGCTGCGCTCCCAGAGTTCCGGCAGGCCCTGGGTGGACGGGTGGGCCTTGTCCAGCACCTTGATCCGGCCGGGGAAGACGCCGCCGGTGGAGCCGAAGTCCGGGTGGTAGTCGAAGATGGTGCCGACCAGGCCCTCGTACCAGACCCAGTCGCGCTCGCTGGCGGTCGCGGCGTGCAGCCCGACCCAGCCGCCGCCGGAGCGGATGAAGTTCTGGAAGGCGGTGCGCTGGGCGGCGTTGAGCAGGTCGCCGGCGGCCGGGGTGGAGTTGGTGTTGTTGAACACCAGGGCGTCGAACCGGGCCAGGTTGGCGTCGGTGAACGCGGTCGCGTCGGTGGTGGCCTCGACCTCGAAGTCGTGGGTGAGCCCGAGCTGCTGGATCGCGGCGACGCCGGCCGGGATCGAGTCGTGGTAGAAGTTCGTCGTCTTCGAGAAGACCAGTACCCGGAACCGGGCCGCTGCCGATGCGGGCGCCGGGGTTATGGTCAGGACGAGGGCGGTGATCGCGAGTAGCGCGATCGGGATGGATCGTAAGCGTCTCATGCAGGCGCTCCCGGTAATAGGGACGGATAATGGAAAGCGCTTTCCTGCCGCCGACGGATCAAGCCTACGTAACCAATCCGAAATGGTCAATGCGTGAAGGTCCGGCTCCGGGTGCGGGCGTTTTCGCGTACCGGCAAACAATCGGGAAAGCCTTTTCTGGCATTGCGGTAATCGATCATGCTGGCCGGGGTCGGTCGCGTCGCACGTGGACCGCCGTGGCCAGCGCCGCGATCGCCAGCCCGGTGACCGCCGCGACGGTCAGCCCGCCGGCGGTCAGCCCGGTCGCCACCAGGCCCGCCGGCAGCCAGGTCCAGACCGGCACGATCCTGGCCCGGTGCCCCCGCCGCCGCCGCCACGCCTCGGTCGCCATCGGCACGATCAGCGGCGGCAGCGTCGCGGCGAGCACCGCCAGCCAGGGCAGCAGCAGCCGATCGAACCGAGCGGCGGCGAGCACCGCGCCGGGCACCGCGACGATCAGCATCCCGGCCGTGGGGGAGAGCGCCGGCCAGCCGCCACGCAGCGCCAGAGCCCCGGAGTACGTCGTGGTCAGCGCCGGTGCGAACACCGCGGCGGTGACGAACAGATTGCCGTACGCGGCCAGCCCGGTGGTGCCGGCCAGCACCGCCACCACGTCGGTCGAACCGGTACGCAGCCACACCCCCGCCCCGGCCACCCCGACCGCCACCGCCGGTGCCACCAGCAGCAACACACACCAGCCCAGGTCCCGCCGGCCGGCCAGCCCCCGACTGAAGTCCGGGGCGCGCAGGGCGAACACGGAGACGTACCCGGTCATGGCGGCGATGTCGGCGGCGGTGGCCCAGCCGCCGGGGTCCAGGGTGACCGGCGCGGACGCCGGCCGCAGCTGGGCCACGCAGACCGCGACCAGGCCGAGGGCCGCCAGGGTGGTGGCCACCGCTATCCCGTTGCCGAGCCGGGGCGAGGCGTACGACACCGCCAGCACCGCCCCGGACAACAGCAGCGCCCCGAACGGTCCGGGCAACCGGAGCACCGTGGACAGCGACGCCCCGCCCAGCCCGACGTTGAAGCCGAACCAGCCGATCATGGCGACGCCGAGCACCACGCTCAGTACGGCCCGCCCGGCCGGCGGCAGGTAGCGGGGCGCCACCTCGGTCAGCGTGCCGCCGTCGCCGTACGGTGGCCGGACCCCGAGCGCGCCCTGCCCGAACAGCAGCAGCGCCATCAGCGCCGTCCCACCCACCAACGCCAGTACGGGCACCGCCCCGTGGTGCCGCTCGGCCATGCCCGCACCCAGGATCAGGGCGGCCGGGGCGGCGCCCAGCCCGAGCCAGGCCCCGGCGGCGGAGGTCCACCGTCGGGGCTGGTCGAGTCGGGCGGACTCCCCGCCCAGCGGCGCGATCAGTGGTTGGCTCCCGCCCCCAGCAGCTCCCGGATCTCGGTCGACAACCGGTCGAACCGGGGGTCGGACATCACCGCCGCGTAGTTGCGCTCGGCCGGCAGGTCGACCGGGAGCGTACGGACGATCCGGCCCGGCCGGGGACTCATCACCTCGACCCGGGTGCCGAGGAAGACCGCCTCGGCGATGGAGTGGGTGACCAGCAGGATGGTGGTGCCGGTCTCCCGCCAGATCCGGTTCAGTTCGGTGTTGAGCTGCTCGCGGGTGAGCGCGTCGAGCGCCCCGAACGGCTCGTCCATCAGCAGCACCCTGGGCTGGTGCAGCAGCGCCCGGCAGAGCGCCACCCGTTGCTGCATGCCGCCGGAGAGTTCGTGCGGCAGCGCGTCCTCGAAGCCGGTCAACCCGGTCAGCTCGATCAGCTCGTCGGCCCGGCGGGCGGACTCGCGGCGGTCCAGCCCGCGCATCTCGGCCTGGAGCAGGATGTTGCGGCGGGCGCCGCGCCACTCCAGCAGGGCCGCGCGCTGGAACACGAAGCCGATGTCGCGCTGCGGTTTGGTGACCGGCCGGCCGAGCAGCGACACCTGGCCGCTGGTCGGCCGGACCAACCCGGCCACGATCTTGAGCAGGGTGGACTTGCCGCAACCGGACGGGCCGACGATGGTGACGAACTCACCGGGCTCCGCCCGCAGGGTCACGTCCTCGACAGCGGTGGTCTGCGACCGCTTCGACCGGAACCGTACGGTCAGCCCGGTCAGTTCGACCGCCGTGCCGGTGGCGGTGGTGCTCGGGGCGCTGGTCATCGAAGGCTCATCCCTGGCTGGTGTAGCTGCTGTCCCAGTACTTCTCCGGCGCCCCGGCGTCCTTGAGTTCGGCGTACCGGGTCATCAGGTCGATCGTCTCGGTCCACTTGGCCGGCGGGTTCACCCCCGGTGCGCCCCCGGTCAGCTCCAGCAGCGGTACGGCCAACGTCAACTGCTTGACCAGTACGTCCTTGGCCGGCTCGTTCTCCGCCAGCTCGACCATCGCGTCGGTGGCCGCCGGGATGTCCTTCGCCGCCTCGGCCCACGACTTCTGGGTGGCCCGGACGAACGCCTTCACCAGCTCCGGGTCCCTGCCCAGGGTGGCGTCGTTGACCACCACACCGGTGCCGAGCATGTTCATGCCCCAGTCGGCGTAGAGCAGGTAGTCGACCTTCTTGCCGGTCTTCGCCTCGATCGTCGGGGCCTGGTCGTGGAAGAAGCCCTGGATGGCGTCGACCCGGCCCTCGGCGAGTGCGGCGACCTTGCCGGCGGCGTCCAGGTTGACCACCTTGACGTCGCTGTCGGAGAGCCCGTTCGCCTTCAGCCAGGCCGGGAAGGTGGCGTAGATGGCGTCGCCGGGGGTGCCGCCGACCGTCTTGCCCTTCAGGTCGGCCGGCTTGCTGATGCCCTTGTCGGCCAGGAACTCGATCGAGGTCGGTCCCTTCTGGAGGAACACCCCGACACTCTTCACCTTCATCCCGGTGGCGATCGCCTTGAGCAGCGGCGGGGTGTCGGCCCAGCCGAAGTCGGTCTGCTGCTGGGCGACCGCCTGGATGGTCTTGCCCGAGCCGCCGCCGGGCTTGATCTCCAGTTCGATCCCCTCGGCCTCGTAGAAGCCGTTCTTCAGCCCGTAGTAGAACGGCGCGTGCTCCCCGTACGGGACCCAGTTCAGGGTGAGCGTGACCTGCTTGCGGCCGTCGGCGGTGGTGGCTGGCTCGTCGGCGCCGCCGCAGGCGGCTACCGATCCGAGCAGCAGCAACGCGGTGGCGGTGGACGCGAGACGTCTCATGGTGGTGCGCCTCCTGTGCGGGTCGCGGGACGGTGCGGTGGTGGTGGGTGCAGCTGTGGGCCGGATTCAGGACGTGGTCAGCGGTACGGCGGAACGGCGGCTGGCGTGCCAGGGGATGAGCAGCGCCTCGGCGACCTCGACCAGGACGAACAGGACGATGCCGATCAGCGACATCAGGAACAGGTCGGCGAAGAGCAGGGCCGCGTCGAGGTTGCCGTTGGCCAGCAGCAGCACGTACCCGAGGCCCTCGTCGGCGCCGACGAACTCGCCGACCACCGCGCCGACCACGGCGAGGGTGACCGCCACCTTGAGGCCGGACATCAGGTGCGGCAGGGCGTTCGGGAACCGGATCCGGCGGAACGTCTTCCACGGCCCGGCGCCCATCGTCGCGGCGAGGTCGATCAGCTCCGGGTCGGTCGACCGCAGTCCCGCCACCCCGGAGATCACCACCGGGAAGAAGGCGATCAGTACGGCCAGCACGATCTTCGGGGTGAAGCCGACCCCGAACCAGACCACCAGCAGCGGTGCGATCGCGATCTTCGGGATGACCTGGGCGAACAGCACGATCGGGTAGAGCGCCTTCTCCAACGTCGGCGAGTACGCGATCAGGATCGCGGTGCCGAGCCCGAGCAGGGCGGCGAGCACGAAGCCGATGACCGTCTCGTAGAGCGTGACGTAGGTGTTGCGCAGCAGGAAGGACCACTGGTCGACCATCGTGGTCCAGACCTGGCCGGGTGTCGGCACCAGGTAGTTGGGCACGTACTCGCGGGCCGCGACGAACCACCAGACGGCGAAGAGCGCGGCGAGTAGGAGGGCGGGGCGCCAGAGCGCGTCGGCCAGCCGACCGAGGCGGCTGCCGAGGCTGCGGCTGGCACGCGGGCGGCGTACCGGCGACGAGTGGGTGCCGGTACGACCGGTGGGCCCGGCCGGGCGCTCGGCCGTCGTCGTCGGCTGGACCGGGGTGGCGACGTCGGTCCCGTTGTCGAGGGTGCGGTCGGACACGGGCACTCCTCCTCGGTGGTCGGGTGTCCCGGCAGGGTGGTCGGAAGGGCCGATGCGGGTACGGGCGCTCGGGGCGGGCAAGCGCTTTCTCGGGACAGTAGAAGCCCTGTACCGCTTTGGGCAAGGGCTTTCCCATAACGATCATCGATACGATCGTTATCGATTCCGGTGGTGTGGATCCCGTCGCCACGGATCGCCCGGCGTGGCGCCCACGTGACACTCCAATGTGGGGAATGCGACCGACCGACCGGCGGTTGGGGGCAGACATGACAACTGTTGGACTGATCGGCAGCGGAAACATCGGCGGGACCGTCGCGCGGCTGGCGGTCGCCGCCGGCTACGACGTGGTGCTGAGCAACTCGCGCGGTCCCGAGACGCTCCAGGCGCTCGTCGACGAACTCGGACCCGGGGCGCGCGCGGCGACACCGGCCGAGGCTGCCGAGGCCGGAGACCTGGTGGTGGTGACCATCCCGCTGAAGGCCTACCGCAGCGTGCCGGTGGAGCCGCTGGCGGGCAAGGTCGTGATCGACACGAACAACTACTACCCGGACCGCGACGGGCGGATCGCGGAACTCGACGACGACTCGACCACCAGCAGCGAGCTGCTGCAACAGCACCTGCCGTCGTCCAGGGTGGTCAAGGGCTTCAACAACATCTACTACGTCCACCTCCAGTCGCTGGCCCGACCGGTCGGTGCCGCCGACCGCAGCGCCCTGGCCATCGCCGGTGACGACCCGGCGGCCAAGGCGACCGTGACCGCGTTCTTCGACGCGATCGGCTACGACACCGTCGACGCCGGCCCGCTCGCCGAGGGCCGCCGCTTCGCGCCCGGCAGCAAGGCGTACGGCGACGCGTACGCCGGTGGCAAGCCCGACTTCTGGCAGGTGCCCGGCGTAACCGTCGACGCCGACGCGCTCCGCGCCCTGCTCGCCTGACTCCCTTCGCCTGACTCCGTCGTGGGGGGGGGGGGGGGGGGGGGGGGGGGGAGAGGGGGGGGGTGGGGGGGGGGGGGGGGGGGGGGGGGGAAGGGGGAGAAGGAAGCGGAAAGAGGAAAAGAAAAAAAAAAAGAGGGA
>NZ_JBVJHT010000006.1:0-1567 GCF_055586685.1 Micromonospora sp. NPDC049529 | reverse complement strand
GATTTCGGACGGTGGCCAGGAGGAACCGGTAACGCAGACGCCCCCCGCGCCGTGCTCTCCGGCCCCCTTTGGCTCCACCCCGTCGGGGGGGGCGCACCTCGGGTGCGTCGCCCACGTTGCTCCCGGTGATGCCATAGGCACCGGGAGGTGACCCGGATGACCAGTCCGTCGACAGTGGACACGAGGCACGCCGGTGGTGACGGCGACGACCTGACCGCCGTGCATCGTTACGACGAGCGGTGGCGCTGCGTCGACTGTCGCGACGAATGGCCGTGCCCGGTGATCCGGCGCCGCCTGCTGGTGCTCTACCGGCGGGAACCGGCCAAGCTGCGCGTCTACCTGCGCCACTTCCGCGACCGGGCGGCGGTCCAACTGCCCGAACTGCCGAGCCGGCAGCTCGACGCCCGCTTCTTCGGCTGGGCCCCCGACCCGAACCCCGCTCGACGGCGACGACCGACCTGACGGCTCGGAAGCTCAGTGCACCGGGTACGTGTCCAGCAGCCCGCACATGCCCTGGCGCCCGTGTTCGCGCGGCTCGGCGAACTCGTACACGGCCGCGTCGGCCAGGTGCGGCGCCTCCCCTCGGGCGAGCGCGTCCAACTGCCGGCCGGTCTGCTCGGCCGCCCGCAACGCACCGTCGCGCCAGCGCCCCCGCCAGGCGTCGAGCTGCGGCTGGACCAGCCGGATCGCGGCGGCGTGGAACTCCCGCAACGGCCCCGGGTCACCGGCGGTCAGGCTGTCGCGCAGCCGCTCGAAGCCGCGCACCGCGAGGTCACGTCGGGCGTACGCGGCCGCCGGGTCGCCGCCCGGTGCACCTCCACCGGGCAGGGCCACGGCGGCGGCGTACCCGGCCGGGTCGGCGAGCACCTCCGGGGGCAGGGTCAGTACGGCGTCCCCGGCCTCCGGCAGCCCGCTGTTCTGCATGAGTACGACGATCTCCAGCCCGCCGTGGTTGACCAGGCGGTGGATCGTCCCCGGGGCGAACCAGACCACCGCGCCGGGGTGCAGCGGCGTCTCGGCGTACCCGCTCAGGGTCAGGGTCTGCACCAGGCCCGTGCCGGCCGCCACCACGTACGCCTCGGCGCAGCACAGGTGCAGGTGCGGTGTGCCGCCGACGGCACCGTCCGGCGCGACGGTGTCGTAGACGCACAGCCGGGAGACACCGACTCCACCGGGCAGGGGCAGGGGAAACGGGGTGGACTGGCCGTTCATGGTGGACCACCGTTCATGGGAAAGGGTTTTCCTGCGGCTCGTCTGACGCTAGTCTCCGGCGTTGACGACCGTCAACGCGTACGCGTAGCGGGGTCGGTCGGAGACGGAGGCCGCCGATGACCACACTCGCCGACGTCGCCCGGCTGGCCGGGGTGTCCCCGGCGACCGTGTCCCGGATCGTCAGCCGCAGTTCCCGTCGGGTCGCGCCCGAGTTGCGGGAGCGGGTGTTGGCGGCGGTCGAGGAACTCCAGTACGTCCCCAACGCGCACGCCCAACTACTCGCCCGCAACCACCGCTCCGCCGTCGGCGTCATCGTCCACGACGTCTCCGACCCCTACTTCGCCGAAATCACCCG
>NZ_JBVJHT010000005.1:324680-452563 GCF_055586685.1 Micromonospora sp. NPDC049529 | reverse complement strand
CCCCCCCCCCCCCCCCCCCCCCCCCCCCCCCCCCCCCCCCCCCCCCCCCCCCCCCCCCCCCCCCCCCCCCCCCCCCCCCCCCCCCCCCCCCCGCGCTGACATTTGTCACCGGTTGCCGTGCGTCCCGCACGCGGGACGATGACTTAGCGCACTAGAGGCCCGGCCGTCCCGTGCACGAGACTCGAATCGTCGATCGAGTCAAGGGGTCCCGCAGGATTCCGCCGGAGGAGCCGCCACGATGGACGAACGCTACGACGCGTACTGCGCGGCCGATCCGCTCTTCTACGACTCGCTCGCCACCACCGGCACCGCCACGGCCGAGTTCGCCGTCGCCGCCCGCGCCGTACCGGCCGGCTGGCAGCGGGAGCCGAAGGACGACTGGTACGTCTACGGCCCGCTCGGCGCGACCCTGCCGCCCCAGGGCTGGAAGATCCACCTGTCGGCCACCCTGGAGAACGCCGACCGGGTCCTCGACGTCGCCTGGGACTACTGCGTG
Organism: Micromonospora sp. NPDC049529; assembly: GCF_055586685.1. Taxonomy (NCBI): domain Bacteria; kingdom Bacillati; phylum Actinomycetota; class Actinomycetes; order Micromonosporales; family Micromonosporaceae; genus Micromonospora; species Micromonospora sp. NPDC049529. Next base: position 452,067 of record NZ_JBVJHT010000005.1, on the reverse strand, counting down.
GCGCGCGGGCTGTCGTTCAAGTTCCTCCGTGGGCCGCGCCTGTTGCTGCTGCGCAACGCCAAGTACGCGCCGCGCGGCTCCAGCGGCAAGTTCGTCACCATCTACCCACGGGACCCGGACGAACTGGAACTGGCCTGCAAGGAACTCGACGAACGGCTCGCCGGCGAGGCCGGGCCGTACATCCTCAGTGACCTGCGGTACGGCGCCGGGCCGGTGTTCGTCCGTTACGGCGGCTTCGCCGCGCGCTACTGCCTCTCCCCGCACGGGCAGGTCGTCCCGGCGATCGCGGACCCCGACGGCACGCTCGTGCCGGACCGGCGGGACCCGGTCTTCCACCTGCCCGACTGGGTGACGTTGCCGGACTTCCTCGCCCCGCACCTCGCCGCCCGCAACGCCACCAGCACCGGTGACCTGCCGTACCGGATCGAACGGGTGATCCACTTCTCCAACGGTGGTGGCCTCTACGTCGGGCGGGACCTGCGCACCGACGCCCCGGTGGTGCTCAAGGAGGCCCGCCCGTACGCCGGACTCGACGCCACCGGTGCCGACGCGGTGACCCGGCTGGCCCGCGAGGGCGACATGCTGCGCCGGCTGGCCGACGTACCGGGACTGCCCCGGGTGCACGACGAGTTCGGGTTGGGCGAGCACCGCTTCCTGGCCCTGGAGTTCGTCGTCGGGCAGCCACTGAACCGGGTGCTGGTCGAGCGCTACCCGTTGATCGACGTCGACGCGGACACCGACCGGCTGGCCGCGTACGCCGACTGGGCGCAGCACGTGTACCGGCAGGTCGAGGCGACCGTCGACGCGATCCACGAGCGGGGCGTGGTCTACGGCGACCTGCACCTGTTCAACGTCATGGTCGGGGCGGACGACCGGGTCACCCTGGTCGACTTCGAGGTCGCCGCGCCGGTGTCCGAGGCCGGCCGACCGGGGTTGCGCAACCAGGGCTTCGCCGCGCCGCGTGAACGTACCGGCTTCGCCGTCGACCGGTACGCCCTGGCCTGCCTCCGACTGGCGCTGTTCCTGCCGCTGACCCAACTGCTCCGACTCGCCCCGGCCAAGGCCCGGCACTTCGCCGACATCATCGCCGCCCACTTCCCGCTGCCCCCGACGTTCCTGGACGAGGCGGTCGAGGAGATCACCGGCAGCCGGGAGGAGACGAACACCGGTTCGCCGGACGTCCCGACCGGGCCGACCGACTGGCCGGGACCGCGTACGCGACTGGCCACCGCGATCCTGTCCAGCGCCACCCCGGAGCGTGCGGACCGGCTCTTCCCCGGTGACATCGAGCAGTTCCGCGCGGGCGGCCTGAACCTGGCCCACGGCGCCGCCGGTGTCCTGTACGCCCTCGCCGAGAGCGGTGCCGGCCGGTTCCCCGAACACGAGGACTGGCTGGTCGAACGGGCACTCGACCCGCCCTCGGGCAGCCGGTGCGGCTTCTACGACGGGCTACACGGGGTGGCGTACGCGCTGGAGCACCTCGGTCACCGGCAGCGGGCGCTCGACGTACTCGACGTCTGCCTGCGGGAACCGTGGACCCGACTCGGCCACGATCTCGCCGGTGGCCTGTCCGGCATCGCGCTCAACCTGGCCGAACTGGCCGCCCGTACCGACGAGCCGGGGCTGTGGGACGCCGCCTGGCAGGCCGCCGACCTGGTCGCCGACCGGGTGACCGAGGCCGACGACAGCGGGAGCCGGATCAGTGGCGGGCGGCATCCGTACGCCGGGCTGACCCGGGGTCGGTCCGGCCCGGCGCTGATGTTCCTGCGCTTGCACGAGATCTCCGGTGATCCCGCCCTGCTCGACCTCGCCGCCACCGCGCTCCGGTGGGACCTGCGGCGCTGCGTGGTCCGCCCGGACGGGGCGATGGAGGTCGACGAGGGCTGGCGGACCATGCCGTACCTGGCGCACGGCAGTGTCGGCATCGGGCTCGTCCTCGACCAGTATCTGCGGCACCGCCCGGACGAGCAGTTCGCCGAGGCCGCTGCGGCGATCCGGCGGGCCGCCCGGTCACCGCTCTACGTCCAGTCCGGCCTGTTCGCCGGTCGGGCCGGCATCATCGTCTACCTCGCCGCCCGCGCCGCCGCCGGTCTGCCCGAACCGGACGGCGTGGACGGGGACCGGCACGACTTGGACGGGCAGCTCCGGCGGCTCGACTGGCACGCGATGCCGTACCGGGACGGTCTGGCGTTTCCCGGCGAACAGTTGCTGCGGCTCTCCATGGATCTCGCCACCGGCACCGCCGGTGTGCTGCTCGCGGTCGCCTCGGCCCGGTCCGACCGACCGGTGACGCTGCCGTTCCTCGCCCCCTGGACCCCGTTCCCGGCGGCGGCGACCGAACCCAGGCTCCCTCGCGCCCGCGAGGGTGGACAACCGATCGAACGAGTGAGATGAGGTGGCACGACATGGCGCTTCTTGACCTGCAGGGCCTGGAGCTGACCACGGACGAGCTCAAGGGCACCGACCCGGGCGGAAGCCGGGCCAGCCTGCTGCTCTGTGGCGACAGCTCGCTGTCCCTGACGACCTGCAACTGATCGGTTCGACACTGTGCCCTGGGTGGGTACCCGGCGTACCCACCCAGGGCATCCACCGAGGCCTTGGCGATTCCGGCCGGTCAGATCCAGCCGCCGTCGCGGGCGATCCGCACCGCCTCGATCCGGGTCCGGGCGCCGGCCTTGGACGCGATCCGGGACAGGTGATTGCGTACGGTGCCCGGCGACAGCCCGACCCGCGCCGCTATCTCGACCACCGGGGCCCCGTCGGCGGCGATCTGGAGCACCTCGGTCTCCCGGACGGTCAGCGGACTCTCGGTGTTCAGGGCCGCGACGACCAGGTCGGCGTCGACCACCGGTTCCCCACGGGCGAGGCGGCGTACCCCGTCCACCACCCGTTGCGGGGTGACGTCGTTGCCGAGGAAGCCGACGGTCCGGCTCCGGGCGTGCAGCGCGCCACAGAGGGTTTGGGGCCGCCGGGGGTCGACCAGCACGAGCACCGGGCAGGAGTGTTCGTAGCGGAGCGTCGACCCGGCCGGCCCGCCGGTGCCGAGCAGCCCCGAGTCGACCACGGCGACGTCCGGGCGACTCGACCGGATCGCCGGCCCGACCTGCTCGATCCGATCGAGTTCGGCCACCACGTCGATGTCGTCCTCGATGGTCAGTACGAAGGCCAGCGCGCCACGGATCAGCGCACCGTCGAGAGCCAGCAGCGTCCGGATCAATCTACCGTTACCTCTCCCGCAGTCAGGGTGGCGCCGAAAGGCAGTTCGGTCGGGTCAGGGCGACAGAGTCAGCATATGTAGGGATTTAAGCACGAAGGTTCCTTGAGCCCTCACTGGCGCGACGACGGCCGGTCACAGCCAACCGTCGCGTTGCGCCCGCCGTACCGCCTCCAGCCGGTTGCGGGCGCCGGTCTTGCGCAGGATCACGGTCAGATGGTTGCGTACCGTCCCGTACGCCAGGTAGAGCCGGCCGGCGATCTCCCGAAGCGGCAGGCCCTCCGCCGCCGCCCGCAACACCTCCCGCTCCCGTACGGTGAGCGGGCCGACCGGTGGACTCAGCGCGGCGACGGCGGCCACCGGATCGATCACCCGCTCCCCCAGCGCGACCAACCGGAGCAACCGCAGCAGTTCCGTCGGCGGCAGGTTCTTGTCGACGAACCCCCGTACGCCCGCGCCCAGCGCCGCCCGGACGGTCTCCGGACAGTGCCGCGCGCTCATCGCCAGCACCGCTGTCCCCCGCCCCGTCAGGTCGAGTTGTCGCAGCACCTCGATCGGTCCGCGCCCCGGCGGCCCCACGTCGATCAGTACGACATCCGGCCGTTCCCGCCGAGCCACGGCGACCACGTCGGCCGACGGGGCGAGATCCGCGACCACCTCGACGTCGTCCGCACTGGACAACACCATCCGCAGCGCACCCCGGAGCAGTCCGATCTCCTCGACGATCAACACGCGGACCACGAAGCCTCCGATCTCGACGCCCCGTTGACAGTGACCCTTCGTGTTCGACTCGACCGACGACATCGTAACGGCAGGTTACGTGGCGCGCACAGTACGCAAGTGTCGGTCGTGGAGGAAGCCGCGCTCCGCAGGTCCGGCCGGAGGCTTCGACGGCTCGATGACGATGACTATGTTGAGCAGATGTCCCCCACCGCGCCGAACGCGCTTCCCATCGTGCAGTTCCGGGGCCGGCCGGGAACCGTGGACCTGGCCTGGGGCCACCCCGACCCGGCCACCCTCCCGACGCACGAGTGGGCACAGGCGTGCGTCGGCGCCCTGCACCGGTACGGCGGCGCCGCGCTCACCTACGGCCACGCGAACGGGCCGGGCCCGCTGGTCGAGTGGCTGGCGCACCGGCTGGGGCAGACCGACGGCCGGGCCCCCGACCCGTCCCGGATCTTCGTCACCGCCGGCGCCTCGCACGCGCTCGACCTGGTGACCGGGCTGCTCTGCCAGCCGGGCGACACGGTGCTGCTCGACGCGCCCACCTACCACCTGGCCTTTCGGGTCCTCGCCGACCACGGCGTGACCCTGGTGCCGGCACCGACCGACCGGGACGGGATCGACCCGGCGGCAACCCGTGACCTGGTCACCCGGCTGCGCCGGGAGGGGCGGCGGGTGCCGCTGCTCTACCTCGTGCCGACCTTCGGCAATCCGACCGGATGGAGTCTCGCCGAGCCGCGCCGCACGGAGTTGGTCACCATGGCCGAGCGGACCGGGATCGTCCTGGTCGAGGACGACACCTATCGGGAACTCGCGTACGACGGGCCGGCGCCGCCGTCGCTCTACAGCACCGCCGAGGACGGGTCGGTGATCCGGCTCGGCTCGTTCGCCAAGACCGTCGCGCCGGGGCTGCGGCTCGGCTGGCTGACCGCCGCACCATCCGTGATCACTGCCCTGGCCGGGCGCGGCTACATCGACAGCGGCGGCGGGGTCAACCACGCCACCGCGCTGACGATGGCGGAGTTCGCCCGAGCCGGTGCGTACGAGCGTCACCTCGACCGGGTACGGGCGCGCTACCGGGGGCAACGCGACGCACTGGTCTCGGCGGTCCGGGAGCACCTGCCGGAGGTCACCTGCACCACTCCCGCCGGAGGCTGGTTCCTCTGGCTGCGGCTCCCCGCCCCGGTCGGCGCCACCGCACTGCTCCCGTACGCCGAGGCGAACGAGGTGTCGTACCTGCCCGGCACCCACTTCTTCGTCACCGGCGGCACCGGGGACACCCACCTGCGACTGTCGTTCTCCCTGTTCACGCCCGACCTGCTGACCGAGGGGGCGCGACGGCTGGCCCGAGCGGTGACGCAACTGGGCTCGTCCACGCCGGGGGGCCAACCTGCTCGTGGCTCCTGACCGGGCCTGCGACGAGCCGCGCCGACCGGTTTCCCCACCCGTGCTGCGTCAGCGGGTCAGCCGAGGGTGGCCTCGGTCGGGTCGAAACTGCCGGTCGGCGTCGGATCCGGTTCCTGGCTGAGGGTCGGGGTGGGGGTCGGCTCGTCGTCGGGGCTGGCGGACGGCGACGGTGTTTCGCTCGGGGTCGGTGACGGCGACGGCGGGACCGACGGGGCCGACGGGGTCGGGGTCGGGCTGGTCGGCGTCGGTGTGGGACGGCCCGGGGTCGAACCGCGCGGGGTCGACCGGGGAGTCCGGGACGGTGTGGCGTGCGGCCGGGGAATCGCCGCGCCGCCTGCCGTGACCGGGTCGGCGGCGCCGGTGCCGCCGGAACCGGCCACCGACGGGGTCGGCACACTCGTCTCGGCCGCCGCCGGGCTCATCGGCGCGATGACGTCGGTCGGCCCCGCCGACACCGGGGTTTCGATCGGTGTCTCCGCGAGTGCGGCCGGTGCGGCCCGGCCGATCCCCTGTGCGGACGGACCGCCGGACCGGTTCTGCACGCGGTCGGGACCCGACGTGCCGGCGGCGGTGAGCGCGACCCCGAGGCCGACGCTACCGACGAGGATCGCGGCGAGCACCCCGATCGCGGGCCGGGGTGGGGGCGGTAGCGGACGGCGGTGGGCGGGCACGGAAGCTCCCGGACGTAGTGAGGCGAACGCCGTGGTCAGCGCGGTAGGGCTCGACCCTGCCCGCTGTCCGGGCGGCTACGCAACGAGGTGCCGACAGCCTGTGTCCTATGTCATAACCAATCAGCATCACCTCTCTTATTCAAGCATCAGCCGGATATGCCGGACTGATCCGAATAGTCAGAGACCGGCTGCCTGGTCGTACCGCTGGCGCAACTCGGCCATCCGCTGCTCCCCCAGCGACTCCTGCCGCGCCTCCTGCTGGTAGCGCTCGGGAAAGAGCTGCCCCACCCGGTCGGTGAACGAGACCTCGTTGGTCGCCTCGGCCACCTGCACGGTCGGCGGATCGGTGGCCATCGAAACCACCACCGGACCGACGAGCTTGACCGCCCAGTCCCAGGGCCGGTTCGGCTCGGCCACCCCGCAGAGGTGGAACCCGTACGCCGTCCGGACCGCCTCGACGGTGGTCGCCTCGGCCGGTTCGAAGCCGAAGACCCGTACCCCGCAGACGAGTGTGGACTCGGCGGTCGTGTCGCCGGCGTGCTCGCCGTGACCCTGGTGCTGCTCCGGTTCGAGCTGTTCGAGCACCACGACCAGGCGGCGGCCGAGCTGGCTGGCGAGATCGTCGGCAGGCGGCGTCCCCGAACCGGCGTTGTTTGCCACGAGGACGACCGTGGCCGACACCGCCAGCAGGATGACGGCGACCCAGACGAACCGGTTACGCCACCAGTCCGACACTCGTGCCGACGGGACCTCTTCCGGAGAAACTCGCATGTCTTCCCATCACGGATCGAACCCCGGCGGGATCGCCAACGCGGTCAGATCGCGTGGTGGTGGCGGCGATTCCGGGGCGTGTCTGAGCATTGGTCACAGCCCGGTCCGGGGCGCCGCTCGACGCGACGGCCACCGCCTGGTGCCTGATCCGGCTCCGCCGACCGGCGTGGTTGCCCCCGACGCCGTGGCGATACCGACCATCGGAGCACGCCGGGCGGCGCCCGGTCAATGGTTACCCGTCGATCCGTTCGGCCCGTGGCGGGAACACCGGACCGGTCACGACCGCCCGGCCGCCGCCCGTACGGTGTGGTTGAGCAGCAACGCGGTGGTCACCGGACCGACACCGCCGGGAACCGGGGTGAGTCCGGCGGCCCGGTCGGCGACCGAATCCGCGTCCACGTCCCCGACCAGGCCGCCGTCCTCGGTCGGGTTGGTGCCGACGTCCACCACGACCCCGCCCCGCTTGACGTGCTCGGCGGTCACCAGCCCGGCCCGGCCCGCCGCGACGACCAGGACGTCGGCCGTCGAGGTGACGGCGGCCAGATCCGGGGTACGCGAGTGGCAGACGGTCACCGTGGCGTGCCGGTCCAGCAGCAGGTGGGCGACGGGTTTGCCGACCACGGTCGACCGTCCGATCACGGCGACCCGCCGCCCGGCCAGCTCGACGCGGTGGTGGTCCAGGATCGCCAGCACCGCCGCGGCCGTCGCGGGCGGGTACGCGGGCAGACCGGCGGCGAGCCGGCCGAGACTGAGCGGGTTCGCGCCGTCGACGTCCTTGTCCACCGCGATGGCGTCGGCCAGGTCCTCCAGCCTCGCCCCGGCGGGCAGCGGAGTCTGCAGGATGACGCCGTGCACCAGGTCGTCGGCGCTGAGCCGGGTCAGCGTGGCGCGGATCGTCGCCGGGTCGGCGTCGCCACCCAGCTCGACGACGTCACAGCTGATCCCGATCTTGACGGCGGCGGTACTGATCGAGCGTACGTACCAGGCGCTGGCCTCGTCGTCGGTGGCGACCACGACGGTGAGCCGGGGTGGTGTTCCGGCGGCGGCGAGCGCGGCGGCCCGCTCTGCGGTCTCGGCCCGGATGGCGGCCGCGAGTTCACGGCCACCGAGCAGCAGCCCGCTCATCCGGCGATCCCGGCCCGTACGGCGGCGGTGACCCGGTCGGCGCGGGCGGCGAGCCCGTCGACCCGGTCCGCGGCCGCGACGAGTGCGGCGCGGGCGGCGTCGTCGCGTACGCCGCTGAGGTTGATCTCGACGTTGACCCGGGCGGTGGTGGCGGCGGCGCGGGCGGCCTCGACGGCGGCGGCCACGTCGGAGCTGACGTTCGGGTTGCCGATCGGCAGCAGTTCCTCGGCCAGGGTCAGGATCGTCGCGGCGGTGGCGATCACCCGGGCGGGTGGCTGCGCCGCGCCGACCAGGGCGGCGGCGATCGCGGCCGAGCGGGCGGACCGTTGCGCCTCGGACTCCTTGGGCAGCCGGTAGGCGTCGCTGACCTCGGTGAAGGCGGCCGCGTCGGCGGCGGCGAGCCCGAGGGCGGCGTCGCGTAGCTCGTCGGCGCCGTCCCGGATCCGGTCGATGGTGTCGCGATGCTCGGCGTACTTCTCACCGGTGCTGTAGCGGGCGACCATGCCGAGCAGCGCGGCCGCCTGGGCGGCGTGCAGCGCGGCGGTCGCGCCGCCACCGGGTGCCGGGACCCGGTCGGCGAGCCGGTCCAGGAAGTCGCCGATCTTCTCGTCGCGCATCCGCGCTCGTCCTCCGCGTCGATGGCCCCTACTGCCGGGACCGATCCTGCCAGGGACCCCGGTCGCGCCTCGGCAGGCCCCCACCGGCCCCCCGGAAACTAAGATCAGTCCCGTCAACCATCGGGTCGGCGACGCGGAACGTGAGGCGGTGAGGGTCGGATGCAGCAGCAGGAGCGCCCCGGTGGGGTGGATCTCGCCCGGTTGAAGCAGCGGATGGGTCGAGTCGGGGTGTGGAGCAGCCGACTCAGCCTGGAACCGGCCGCCACCGCCGGTGCGGTGGTCGCCGAACTCGAAGACCTCGGCTACGGCACCGTCTGGGTCGGTGAGACCCCGGCCAGCAAGGAAGCACTGGTCCACGCGGGCATCCTGCTCAACGCGACCCGACAGATCATGATCGCCACCGGCATCGTCAACATCTGGGGCCGCGACGCCACCGCCGCGTCGAACGGGGCGAAGGCCCTGGCCGAGGCATCCGGCGACCGGTTCGTCCTCGGCCTCGGCGTCAGCCACGCCCCGCTCGTCTCGACTCGTGGTCACGACTACCGCCGGCCCCTGGCCGCAATGCGCGCCTACCTCGACGCCATGGACGCCGCCCCGTACGAGGGTCCGGTGACCGCGCCCGCGCCCCGGATGCTGGCCGCGCTGCGGTCGGGCATGCTCGAACTGGCCGGCACCCGGACCGAGGGTGCCCACCCGTACTTCGTCACCCCCGAGCACACCGCGCTGGCCCGCGCGACCCTCGGCCCCGAGCCGGTGCTCGCACCGGAGCAGACCGTCGTGCTGACCAGCGATCCGGACCGGGCCAGGGCGATCGGACGGACCTTCACCACCGGTTACCTGGCGATGCCGAACTACCACCGGCACATGCTCGCGCTCGGCTGGGACGAACGGGATCTCGCCGACGGCGGCAGCGACGAGCTGGTCGACGCGATCGTCGCCTGGGGCGAGCCGGAGCAGATCGCCGAACGGATCCGGGCGCACCACGACGCCGGTGCCGACCACGTCTGCGTACAGCCGCTGGCCGGCACCGCCGACGAGCAGTTGGCGCAGCTACGGGCGCTGGCGCCGGTACTGGCCGGGAACTGAGCCGCAGCCGGACACCGCCCCGGCCGGAGCACCGCGGGTCGACCGGGTCGCGCGGGTCAGGCGGCCCGCCGGCCCGGCCCGGTCGTCACACCTCGACCTGGCCGCCGGTACGCCAGTACCAGCCGTCCTCGCGCGCCATCAGCCCCTCGGCGATCAGGTAACGCCGCAGCGACACCCAGTCCGTCTCGTAGAAGGCGCGCAGCACCGCGTCGACCTCGCGCTCGGAGAACCGCACGCCGGGCTCGAACGCGGTCACGATGTGCTCCAGCAGCACCCGGCGCTTGCCGGCCTTGGCCGGGATCATCACCAGCCGGTCGTCCCGCAGGAACGTGCGCAACACCTTTTCCCGGTCACTACCCACGCTTTGCACCGTAGCCGGCCCGGCAACCCGTTTTCCGGAGCGACCGGACCGCCCGGCGGCGCCGCGCTACGCCCCCGCCGCCGGCTCCGCGTCGGCGAGCACCACCGGCGGCGGGGTGATCGGCAGGTAGACCCGGAACCGGGTGTCACCCGGCTTCGAGGTGACCCTGATGTCGCCCCGGTGCTTGGTCACCACTATCCGGTACGAGATGTCCAGGCCGAGCCCGGTCCCCTCGCCCACCGGCTTGGTGGTGAAGAACGGCTCGAAGATCCGGTCCCGGATCTCCTCCGGGATCCCCGGCCCGGTGTCCCCGATCTCGACCACCAGCATGTCGCCCTCCCGGCCGGTACGCACCGAGAGGACCCCGCTGTCGCCCATCGCGCCGAGCGCGTTGTCGATCAGGTTGGTCCAGACCTGGTTCAGCTCCGCCGCGTACGCCGGGATGGCGGGCAGGTCCGGGTCGTAGTGCTTCTCCTTGCGGACCCCGGGCGGGATCTTCGCCTTCATGATGGTCAGCGTGGCGGTGAGCAGGTCGTGCACGTCCACCGTCTGGAACGGCGCCCGGTCCAGTTGGGTGTACTGCTTCGCCGCGCCGACCAGGCCGGAGATCCGCCCGACCGCGTCGTCGATCTCGCCCATCAACTGCTCGGTCTCGACGCTGTAGGTGAGCCAGCGCACCGCCGGGTCGAGATTCTCCGTACCGACGGCGAGCGCGACCTGGTCCAGCCACCCGGTGTCGATGCCGGCGGCGACCAGCGTCGGAGCCAGCCGCCACCCGTCGACGAAGTCGTGCTCGTCGAGCCAGTCGGTCAACGTGTCCTCGGCGTCGCTGGTCTCCAGCGCGGACAGCGGCGGGGCGCTCGCGGCCCGCTTGACCGCCTCGTCCTGCAACTCGACCAGGTGGTGCAGCCGGGTGCCGTCGAGCCGACCATCCGCGATCATGGCGAGCTTGTGCCGCATGCCGGCGACCTGGCCGCGCAGGGTCGACGTCGCGCGTACGGCCGCCGCGGCGGGATTGTTCAGCTCGTGGGTCAGCCCGGCCGACAGCGCGCCGAGGGCGAGCAACCGCTCCCGTTCACCGAGCAGCGACTGGGTTCGCCGCATGCCGTAGAACAGCCCCTCCAGCAGGTGCACCGCCATCGGGAACCACTCCCGCATCGCGCTGGCGAAGACCGCCGCCGGCAGCACGAACAGCTTGCAGTCGGTGATCGCCCGCAGCGTGTTGGCGTAGAGCTGGTCCGGATCGTCCGGCATGTACGCGCGGATCGCGCCGCCGTACACCCCGCGCTGACTGGTCCGGATGACCTCGACCTCCTCGCCGCGCACCCGGCCGCTCTGCATCACCGTGCCGTCGAGCAGGACGTAGAAGCAGGTCGCCGGCTCACCCTCGGCGAAGATGCAAGTCTCCGCCTCGCGCCGCTCGACCCGGCCCTGCTCGGCGAGCCAGTCGAGCTGGTCGTCGTCGAGCTTCTCGAACAGGAACAGGGTGCGTAACTGCTCCCGGTCCAGCCGCTCGGTCTCCTGCTCACTCATTGCGCCTCCAGATACCGGTGTACCACCGTGACCGCCATGGCGCCCTCGCCGACCGCCGAGGCGACCCGCTTCACCGAGTCGGCCCGTACGTCACCGGCGGCGAACACCCCCGGCAGGCTCGACTCCAGGTGGTACGGGTCGCGGGGCAACGACCAGCCGGCCGGCCGACGCCCGTCGCGCAGCAGCGCCGGTCCGGTCACGATGAAGCCGCGCTCGTCCCGGGAGACCACGCCCTCCAGCCAGTTCGTCCGGGGCTCGGCGCCGATGAAGATGAACAACCAGGAGGTGTCGACCGTACGCGTGGCGCCGGTGCCGCGCTGGCAGAGCGTCAGCCGCTCCAGGTGGTCCTCGCCGTGGCCGCCGACGACCTCGGTGTTCGGGTGCACGGTGATGTTCGGGCACCGTTCGACCTGCTCGATCAGGTACCGGGACATCGACGTCGCCAGGCTGTCGCCGCGGATGACGATGTTGACCCGGTGGGCGTACCGGGCGAAGTGCAGGGCGGCCTGACCGGCGGAGTTCGCACCGCCGACGATGTAGACCTCCTCGCCGCTGCAACTGGGCGCCTCGGTCGCGGCGGAGCCGTAGAAGACGCCGCGCCCGGTCAGCTCGGCCAGGCCCGGTGCGTCCAGCAGCCGGTAGGAGACGCCGGTGGCCAGGACGGCGGCGTGCGCGGCGAGCGAGGTGCCGTCGCCGAACCGGAGCAGGCGGGCGGTGCCGGCCGCTTCGAGGCCGACCACCTCACGGGTGCTGAGGATCTCCGCGCCGAACTTCAGCGCCTGCCGGCGGGCCCGGTCGGTCAGCTGGGCCCCGGACACCCCCTCGGGGAAGCCGAGGTAGTTCTCGATCCGGCTGCTCTGGCCGGCCTGCCCACCGGTCGCCCGCTGCTCGACCAGGACCGTACGCAGTCCCTCGGAGGCGGCGTAGACGGCGGCACCCAGCCCCGCCGGGCCGGCACCGACGACGATCACGTCGTAGAAGTCGGACGCGGGCGTGGTGCTCAGGCCCACGTGTCCGGCCAGGTCCGCCTCGGTCGGCATGACCAGCGCCTTACCGTCCGGGGTGATCACGACCGGTACGTCGGCGGCGGTGAGGTCGGCCGCCGTGAGCAGCCGTTCCCCCTCGGGTTCGTCGGCGAGCAGCCACCGGAACGGCACCAGGTTGCGGGCCAGGAAGTCGCGCATCGCGAACGACGGGGCGGACCAGCGGTGCCCGATCACCCGGGTCTCGCTGCCCGACATGTCCGGGGTGGCGAGCCACACCTCCAGCAGGTTGTCCAGCACCGGGTAGAGCTTCTCCTCCGGCGGGTCCCAGGGCTTGAGCAGGTAGTGGTCGAGGTCGACGATGTTGATCGCGTCGATGGCGGCGTCGGTGTCCGCGTACGCGGTCAGCAGCACCCGCCGGGCCTGCGGGAACAGGTCCATCGCCGATTCCAGGAACTGGATGCCGTTCATCTGCGGCATCCGGTAGTCGGCGAGGATCACCGCGACCTGCTCACCGCGCAGCTTCAGCTCCCGGAGGGCGGCCAGCGCCGCATCGCCGGAGTCGGCCCGGACCACCCGGTACCGGTCGCCGTAGCGGCGCCGGATGTCGCGCGCCACGGCACGCGAGACCGCGGGATCGTCGTCGACGGTCAGGATCGCGGGGTTCACCATGAAGTTTCATCCTGAAGGAGAGGTGGAGCTGCCTGCCAAGTTCTCCGGCAACCCTAGATGACCGGGGCGGTCACGCCGACCGTCCGGTCAGCGGCCGAACCGCCGGGACGGCGACGAACAGCGCATTTCGCGTACCGGCGGACGCACCGGCGCCCGCGTGCAAGGCTCGCGACATGCTGGCCAGGGTCGCGGCGCACCGATGCGGGTGCTGATCGTCACCGCCGGGTCACGCGGCGACGTCGCGCCGTACACCGGTCTGGGTGCCCGGCTGCACGCGGCCGGGCACCGGGTCACGATCGCCGCCCAGCCCTCGTTCGCCGACCTGGTGACCGGCTGCGGCCTGGACTTCGCGCCGCTCGCCGGCGACCTGGGGGCGCTGCGGGCGGCCGGCGGACGGCCGGACCGGCCCGGTGCCGGGGCCCGGAACGTGAGCGACTTCGTCCGGCTCGGCACCCGGTTCGTCGACGAACTCGGCGACGGCATCCGCGCCGCCGCCGACCGGGGCGTCGACCTGCTGCTCTGCTCGACCACCACGGCACCGCTGGGCTACTCCGTGGCCGAACGGCACGAGGTGCCGAGCATGGGCGTGTTCCTGCAACCGATCCACCCGACCCGGGAGTTCCCGCCGATGGTGCTCGGCGCCCGGTCCCTGGGCCGGTGGGGCAACCGGACCGCCGGCCGGCTCGGGCAACTCGTCGCCCGGCGGGTCTACGCGCGCGCCTCCCGACGGCTGCGCCACCGGCTGGGTCTCGCCCCGACCCGGCTGCACAGCATGGTGGAGGCGGCGATGACCCGAGGCTGGCCGATCCAGCACGGTTTCAGCCCGAGCGTGGTGCCCCGGCCGGCGGACTGGCGCCCCGGCCTGGAGGTGGTCGGCTACTGGTGGCCTGCGGCGTCACCCGGCTGGCGACCCTCGCCGCTCCTGGTCGACTTCCTCGACGCCGGCCCGCCACCGGTCTACGTCGGCTTCGGCAGCATGGTCGGCGGCGACGACCAGTTCCGCGCGCTGGTCACGGCCGCGCTGCGCCGGGCCGGCGTACGCGGGGTGATCCAGGTCGACGACGGGGCGGACCACCCGGTCCGGGCGGTCTCCGCCGACGTGATCACCATCGGGGAGGCGCCGCACGACTGGCTCTTCCCCCGGATGGCCGCCCTGGTACACCACGCCGGCTGCGGCACCACCGCGGCCGGGCTCCGGGCCGGGGTGCCGGCCGTCCCGATCCCGATGATGGCCGACCAGCCGTTCTGGGCCGCCCGGCTCGCCGCGCTCGGCGTCAGCCCGGACACCGTGCCGGCCGGGCGGCTCGACGAGGTCCGGCTCGCCGCCGCGATCCGGTCCGCCGTCACCGAACCGGGCTTCGCCGACCGGGCCCGGTCGATCGCGGCCCGCCTGGCCGCCGAGGACGGCGCCGGTGCCGTCGTACGGGCGGTCGACCGGCTCGCCGGCTGACGCCCACCCCCGTTCGGGCGACATATCCGATCCGCCGCCCTCGACCGGCCCGGCGGATGACAGGGTCTGTGAAAGGGCACCGCGAGCAGGCTGGAGGGGGCATGGGCGCACGCACGTACGTCGTGGCCGGTGGCACCAGCGGACTCGGGCTGGAGGTCGCCCGCAAACTGGTCACCGACCACCGGGTGTTCGTGCTCGGCAACGTCGCCGACGAGGTCGCCGCCACCACCAGCGAACTCGAATGCGCCGGCGCCACCTGCGACGTCTCCTCGTACGACCAGGTCGCGCACGCGCTCGACGACGTCACCAGCCGCTACGGGGCGATCGACGGGCTGGCGCACTGCGCCAGCATGTGGGCCGGCGGTGCGCTGGAGGAGATGTCGCCGGACGCGCTGCGCAAGGCGATCGAGGTCAACGTGCTCGGCACGGTGTACCTGCTGCGCGAGGCGCTGATCCGGATGCGCGAACGCGGCCGGGGCAACATCGTCTACATCGGCGCGATGGCGGTCGACAAGCCGCGACCCGGCATCCCCGTCTACCGGGCCACGAAGAACTTCGGCAAGAGCCTCGTCGAGTCGCTCGCCCAGGCCGAGGGGACCGACGGCGTCAAGGTGATGCAGATCCACCCCGGCCCGATGCACACCCGGCTCCAGGAGCGGGTCGGCGCCGAGTTCCTCGACGAGGTCTACGCCGAGCCCGAGCAGGTGGCCCGGGAAGTGGTACGGCTGCTGCTCCTGGAACCCGACGAGCTGTACCTCTCGGGTCAGGAAGTCCTCCGCGCCGACGGCAGGTGGTAAGCGCCGGACCCGCGACCGCCGAGCCGTCCACCTCGGCGTGGGCGCCGCTACGCGGTGCCGCGTACCGCAACCTGTGGCTGGCGCTGCTGGCGGCGAACATCGGCACCTGGATGCAGACCGTCGGCGCGCAGTGGCTGCTGATCGACGAACGCAACGCCTCGACCCTGGTCTCGTTGGTGCAGACGGCGAGCATGCTGCCGATCCTGCTGCTGGCGTTGCCGGCCGGGGCGCTGGCCGACGCGTTCGACCGGCGGCACCTGCTGATCGCGGTGCAGCTCTACCTCGCCGCCGTCGGCCTGCTGCTGACCGTCCTGACGGCGACCGGACGGATGCCGCCGGCGCTGCTGCTCACCCTCACCTTCGCCATCGGTGTCGGGCAGGCGCTCACCCTGCCGTGCTGGGCGGCGATCATCCCCGAACTCGTGCCGCGCAACCAGTTGCAGTCCGCCTCGGCGCTCGGCTCGATCAGCGTGAACGCCGCCCGGTCGATCGGCCCGGCGATCGCCGGACTGCTGATCGCCCGCTCCGGGGTGGCGCCGGTCTTCGCCATCAACGCGGTCGCCGTACTGGTCTTCGGGTTCGCGCTGTTCCGCTGGCGTACCGAGCACGCGCGTGCGGTCGAGGTGCCGGAGCGGTTCACCGCGGCGCTGCGCGCCGGTGGCCGGTTCGTCCGCCACTCCCCGGTGGTCCGCCGGCTGCTGCTGCGGGCACTGCTCTTCCTCGTCCCCGGCAGCGCGTTGTGGGCACTGCTGCCGCTGGTGGCCAACCGCCAGCTGCACCTGAACTCCAGCGGGTACGGCATCCTGCTCGCCGCGCTCGGCGTCGGCGCGATCGCCGGCGGGCTGATCCTGCCCTGGGTACGGGTGCACCTGACCGCCGGCCAGTTCCTGCTCACCGCGGGCCTGCTCTACGGTGCGGCGCTGGTCGTCGTCGCGCTGGTGTCCAGCCTGCCGGTGGTGCTGATCGCGCTGGTCCCGGCCGGGGTGGCCTGGGTGACCGTGCTGTCGAACCTGAACGCGGAGATCCAGCTCTACCTGCCCGGCTGGGTACGCGCCCGGGGCCTCGCGGTCTACCAGGTGGTCTTCGCCGGTGGGCAGGCGATCGGCGCCCTGGTCTGGGGGGTGGTCGGTGACATGGCCGGGCTGGTCGTCGCGCACCTCGCCGCGGCCGTACTGATGCTGCTCGGCGCGGTGACGGTACGCCTCTGGCCCCTGCCCGACCTGCGCGGCAACAACCAGGACCCGGAGGCGTACTGGCCGGCGCTGCGGCTGACCCACGAACCCGACCCGCGGATCGGGCCGGTGGTGATCCTGGTGTCGTACGTGGTGCGGGCCGAACACGAGAGCGCGTTCATCGACGCGATGGAGCTGGTACGGGGTTCGCGGCAGCGTACCGGTGCGACCCGGTGGGGGCTGTACCGCGAGGGTGAGTCACCGGCGTGTTTCGTCGAGGTCTACCAGCTGCCCTCCTGGGACGAGCACCTGCGCCAGCACGGCGGCCGGTTGACCGGCACCGACCGGGAGGCGGAGCAGCGGGCGGTGGCGCTGGCCGACGGCATCCCCCAGGTACGTCACCTGCTGCCGACGGAGGCCGGCTCGTGAGCGGCGGCGAG
This sequence comes from Micromonospora sp. NPDC049529, assembly GCF_055586685.1. Taxonomy (NCBI): domain Bacteria; kingdom Bacillati; phylum Actinomycetota; class Actinomycetes; order Micromonosporales; family Micromonosporaceae; genus Micromonospora; species Micromonospora sp. NPDC049529. Next base: position 435,045 of record NZ_JBVJHT010000005.1, on the reverse strand, counting down.
CGGCGACCGTTGCGGATCCGGGCCGCCGGGGAGGGCACCCGGGTCAACCGCCTGGAACTCTTCTTCGACCTGGTCTTCGTCTACGCCTTCATCAACATCTCGCGGGCGACCACCGACCACCTGACCGGGATCGGGCTGCTGCGCGCACTGCTGATCATCGCGCTGCTCTGGTGGTGCTGGGTCGCCTACGCCTGGGCCGGAAACTCGGTCCGGTCCGGCGAGGGCATGGTGCCGGCGGCGCTGTTCCCGGCCATGGCCGCGATCTTCGTCGTGGCCCTGACGGTCGCCGAGGCGTTCGTCGACATCCCCGGTGGCCTGTCCGGGCCGCTCGTCTTCGCCTGCTGCTACTTCTTGATCCGGATTCTGTACGTGGTGTTGCAGTGGCACGCCGCCGCCGACCAGCCGCAGTTGCGCGCCCAGTTGGTCCGGGTGAGCGCGACGATCGTGCTCGCCACCGGCTTCCTGCTGCTCGCCGCGCTGGTGCCGGAGCGGCTGCTGCACGGGTCGGCGCGTACCTGGACCCAGATCGGCTTCTGGACGCTCGCCATACTGGCCGAGTACGGCTCCGGTTTCCTGGCCGCGCCGCACGGCTGGCGGATCGCCTCGGCCGACCACTGGGCCGAGCGGTTCGCGCTGATCCTGCTGGTCGCGTTCGGCGAGCTGATCATCTCGGTCGGGGTCGGCGGCACCCAACTCCCCCATCCGATCACCTGGCCGCTGATCATCGCGGCCGTGCTCGGCATCATGGTGACCGTCGCCCTGTGGTGGGCGTACTTCGACATCGTGGCGCTCGCCGCCGAGCAGGCGCTGCACGCCGCGCACGGGCTGCACCGGGTGATCCTCGCCCGGGACGCCTACATCTACCTGCACCTGCCGATGATCGCCGGGCTTCTGCTGCTGTCGCTGGGTGGCAAGGAGGCGCTCAAGCACATCGGCGACCCGAAGATCTGGCATACGCCGATGCACCCGGTGGCGGTCACCCTGCTGTACGGCGGGATGATCCTCTACCTGCTCGGGCACCTCGGCTTCCAGTTGCGGATGCTGGGCACGGTGACCTGGACCCGGGTCGGCACGATCACGCTGACCGCCGCGCTGATCCCGCTCGCCGTCAACGTGCCCGGACTGGTGGCGCTGAGCCTGCTGGCCGCGACGAGCGTCGCACTGGTCGGCAGCGAACTCGTCCTGCTGGCCAGTTCCCGGCGCAGCATCCGGGCGGCGGCCCTGGAGGAACATCTCGCGAGCGAGGCACGGGAGAACGCCTGGCGCCGCCAACACCGCTGACCACCGGCCCGCCGCTCGCCGGTGACGAAGATCCGGACACCGGTACGGGCACCCGGCGTCCCAAGGTCGTTAGGATTCGACCGGTGAGCTGCCCGGCACCGGAACACCGGTCGGTCCGGTGCCGACCGGCGGCGGAAATGGGGAGAAGATGGGCCTGCGCGAGGACGCCGCGACACTTCGGGACGAACTGGTCGCGCTCCGCCGCGAGCTGCACCAGATCCCCGAGATCGGCCTGCACCTGCCGCGAACCCAGGAACGGGTGCTCGCCGCGCTCGCCCCGCTACCGCTGGAGATCAGCACCGGCACCGACCTCACCTCGATCACCGCCGTGCTGCGCGGCGGCCGCCCCGGCCCGGCGGTCCTGCTCCGGGGAGACATGGACGCGCTGCCGGTCGCCGAGGGCACCGGCCTGGCCTACACCTCCCGGCACGACGGTGTCATGCACGCCTGCGGCCACGACCTGCACACCGCCGGCCTGGTCGGCGCCGCGCGGCTGCTCAGCGCCCGGCGCGACGAGCTGGCCGGGGACGTGGTGTTCATGTTCCAGCCCGGCGAGGAGGGCTTCGACGGCGCCAGCCACATGATCTCCGAGGGGGTGCTCACCGCCGCCGGCCGCCCGGTCGCCGCCGCGTACGGGCTGCACGTGCTCGCCGGCACCCTGCACCGGGGCGTGTTCTCGTCCCGGCCGGGCCCGCTGATGGCCGCCTCCGCCGGGCTGTTCGTCCGGGTCGTCGGCGCCGGTGGGCACGGCTCCACCCCGCACAACACCCTCGACCCGATCCCGGTCGCCGCCGAGATGGTCACCGCGTTGCAGACCATGGTCACCCGGCGGTTCAACGTGTTCGACCCGGTGGTGCTGACCGTGGGCGTGTTCCACGCCGGCACCCGGCGCAACATCATCCCGGACGACGCGGCCTTCGAGGCGACCGTACGCAGCTTCTCCTCGGCGACGAACGCGCAGGCCGGCGAGTACGCGGTCGCACTCTGCGAGCACATCGCCGCTGCGCACGGAATGCGGGTCGAGGTCCGGTTCGAGCAGGAGTACCCGGCGACGGTCAACGACGCCACCGAGCACGAGTTCGTCGCGGAGACCGTACGTGACGTCTTCGGACCCGACCGGTTCGAGGACCTGGTCGACCCGATGACCGGCTCCGAGGACTTCTCCCGGGTCCTGGACCTGGTGCCGGGGGCGTACCTGTTCCTCGGCGCCTGCGCCGGCGACGACCCGAAGACGGCGCCGAGCAACCACTCGCCCCGGGCCGCCTTCGACGACAGCGTGCTCGCCGACGGGGCCGCCCTGCTCGCCGAACTCGCCGCCCGGCGACTCGCCGCGCCACGCGTACCCTGACCAATACTGGTTGCACCCACCGCTCGCCCCCGTACGGGAGGTAGCCCCATGAGTACGACCGGCGACCCGTTCTCCGTCCGGCTCCGTCAGGCGACCTGGTCGGAACACCAGGCGGCCGAGTCCGAGGAGTACGTCTCGGCGCTGGTCGCGGGCGACCTCGACCGGACCGGCTACGCGACCCTGGCGGCCCAGCACCACGCCATCTACCAGGCGCTGGAGACGGTCGCCGACGACCTGCGCGACCACCCGGTCGTGGGCCGGTTCGTCGACGACCGGCTGACCCGGCTACCCGCACTCGTCGCCGACCTGGAGTTCCTCGCCGGACCGGACTGGGCCGACCACCTCCCGACCCACCCGACCACACGGGAGTACGCGGCCCGGATCCGTACCGTCGGTGAGACCTGGCCGGCCGGATTCGTCGCCCACCACTACACCCGCTACCTCGGCGACCTCTCCGGCGGGCTGGCCATCGGCCGGTCCCTGACCCGCACCTACCGTCTCGGTGACGGCCCCGGTGCGCTGTTCTACCGGTTCCCCGGCATCCCCGACCCGCGCGCCTACAAACAGGCGTACCGCGAACGCCTCGACGCGCTGCCGCTGGACGAGGCGCAACAGGCCGAGGTCGTGGACGAGGTACGCGTCGCCTACCGGTACAACATCGCCGTCCTCGCCGAACTCGGCCGGGCCACGGGCCGGGCCGGGGAGGTGGCGGCATGAGCGACACCGACGTCTTCACCCCGGACGTGGTCGCCGCGATCGGTCGCCACATGAACGACGACCACGCCGACGACTCGCTGCTCATCTGCCGTACGCTCGGCGGCCAGCCGGCCGCGACCGGGGCCCGGATGACCGGCCTGGACGCCGACGGCATCGAGTTCGACGCCGCCGTTGACGGCATCACCGTGCCGGTCCGGGTCCCGTTCGGTCACCGCCTCACCGAACGGGCCGAGGTCCGCCGGGAGGTGGTCCGGATGTACCGGGAGGCGTGCGCGTCGCTCGGCCTGCCACCGAGGGAACCGGCCTGACCCGCACCCGCTGCCACCGGCCGGGTCCACCGTGGATCCGGGACCGCACCACCGTCCGAGGAAAGGCACCACAGACGTGACCAGCACACTTCCGCAACGGGTCCTGGTGACCGGCGCGGCCGGACTGATCGGTCGCGCCGTCCTGGCCGACCTCGCCGACCGGGGCGTACCGGCGACCGCACTCGTGCTGGAGGCCGCCGACGACCTGCCGGCGAACCGGATCGTGGTCGGCGACGCCGGTGACCCCGAGATCGTCCGCGCCGCGCTGGCCGGCGTGGACGCCGTGGTGCACCTGGCGGCGATCCCGGCCCCGCACCTGGACACCGCGCAGGCGGTGTTCACCCGCAACACCCGCGCGACCTTCGCGGTGCTGGAGGAGGCCGGCCGGGCCGGTGTGCGCCGGGCGGTGATCGCGTCCAGTTTCTCCGTGACCGGCCTGCCCTGGGCCGAGGTCGAACTGCATCCGGCGTACGTGCCGGTCGACGAGGCGCTGCCGTTGCAGGTGACCGAGGCGTACGCGCTGAGCAAGCAGGCCGACGAGGCGACCGCCGCGATGATGGCCCGCCGGCACGGGGGCAGTGTCGTCGCGCTCCGGCTGCCGTTCGTCGGGCAGCACGACGACCGGCTGGCCCGCCGGGCCGCCGAGTTCGCGCGGGACCCGGCCTCCGGCGCCCGCGACCTGTGGAGCTACCTCGACGTACGCGACGCCGCGCGGGCCTGCTGGCTCGGGCTCACCCGGCCCGGTCCGGGAGCGCACGTGCTCTTCGTCGCCGCCGACGACATCCTCGCCCCGTTCCCGACCGAGGAACTGCTCGACCGCTTCCACCCCGAGGTGCCCCGGCGGGCGGCGCTGCCCGGCCGGGCCTCGGCGATCGACACCCGGGCCGCACGGGAGGTGCTGGGCTTCGAACCGGAGCACCACTTCGAAGCCGACCCCGCCCTGCTCGCCTGAGCACCACCCGCCAGCCCCGTCCCCCACCCCCGCCGCCGGCTGATCGGCGTGCCCGGACCAGCCGAGAAGGACCGATGACCGAGCCCGAACTGCCCGTACTGCCCGAGACCCAGGCACCCTGGCCGGCGCGGGACGGCCTGCGGATCACCCGGGTACGGGCGATCGTCACCGCGCCCGAGGGGCCGCCGCTGGTGGTGGTCCGGATCGACACCAACGAACCGGGCCTGTACGGGCTCGGCTGCGCCACCTTCACCCAGCGCTTCACCGCCGTGGTCGCGACCATCGAGCAGCACGTCGCCCCGATGCTGATCGGCCGGCACCCGGCCGACATCGAGGACATCTTCCGGATGGTCCACTTCTCGTCGTACTGGCGCAACGGGCCGGTCACCAACAACGCGCTGGCCGGGGTGGACCTCGCCCTGTGGGACATCGCCGGCAAACGGGCCGGGATGCCGGTCTACGAGCTGCTCGGCGGGCGGGTCCGGACCGCCGCCCAGTGTTACATCCACGCCGGCGGTGCCACCGTCGCCGAAACCCTGGACCAGGCGCGGGAATTCATGGCGGCCGGCTACCGGCACATCCGCCTCCAGGTCGGTCAGCCGGGCCTGGGCGCGTACGGCGCCGCCGGGGTGGGCGGCGGCTATCCGGGGCAGCCGTACCCGGACGGCTGGGACGTGCAGCAGTACCTGCGGACCACCCCGGCGCTGTTCGCCGCCGCCCGGACCGAGCTGGGCGAGGAGGTCGAGCTGCTGCACGACGTACACAGCCGGCTCTCGCCGAAGCAGGTGGTGCTCCTGGCCCGCGCGCTGGAGCCGTACCGGTTGTTCTTCCTGGAGGACGTCATCCCACCGGAGGAGTACGACCGGCTGCCGCAGATCCGTGCCGAGTCGCCGGTGCCGATCGCGGTCGGGGAGCAGGTCAGCTCGGTCGCGGACGCCGCCCGGCTGGTCCTCGGCGGCGGGGTGGACCTGCTCCGGCTGCACATCACCGCGGTCGGCGGGCTGACCCCGACCCGCAAGCTGGTGGCGCTCTGCGAACTGAGCGGGGTGAAGACCGCCTGGCACGCGCCGGCCGACGTCTCCCCGATCGGTGCGGCGGCGAACGTGGCCCTCGACGTCACCACGCCCGCGTTCGGCATCCAGGAGGGACACGAGTACAACGAGGCGGCCCGCGAGGTCTTCCCGGGCACGCTGGTGACCCGCAACGGTTACCTCTACCCGAACGACGCTCCCGGTTGGGGGATCGAGTTGGACGAACGGCTCGCCGCGAAGCATCCGCCGGTCACCCACCTGCACGAGCGTTGGTCGGCGCGGGTCCGGCGCCCCGACGGCGGTATCGAGGCACCGTAGTGTTCCCGGCCCGTACCCGACCGGGTACGGGCCGGGCCGTCGGTGCTCAGCGGTGGAAACCGACGAACCAGCCGGGGTGGTCGGTGTGCCGCATCGGGTGGGCGCGCGGAGCCCCGACGCCGAGATCGGCGCTGGTCATGAGCTGTTGGACGCCGCCGTCGCCGGCGCGGTGGTAACCGGCGGGAACGCAGTCCCGGACGTCCGGGGAGCCACCGGAGGAGAGGTTGAAGTCGCCGCCGACGACCACCGGGGCGGTCGAGCCGACCATCGCCCGCATCGCGGGTATCTCGACGTCCAGCAGCCGCCGGCACTGCCGCATCGCGATCGACGGCGACAGGTACGTCAGGTGCGTCGTGCAGGCGTAGTACGCGCCGGCCGCCGCCACGCAGAGCCACACCCGCATCTCGTCCGGGTAGCCGCCCTGGTCCGGGTAGAGCCCGTTGAACACCGACACGTCACCCGGGTGCGCGGCGGGCACCCGGCCGAGGATCCCGATGCCGTACTCGTCGCCGTTGCGGCACCGGTAGGGCCGGGAGCCGTCGGGCAGGTCGCCGGCCGGCTGGAACGCCCAGAAGACCCGGTCGCCGGGGAAGTTGCGGACCATCGCCGGGTGCAGGGCGGTCGCCACGTCGTCCCGGCAGATCTCGTTCAGGGTCACGACCTGCGGACGCAGCGCAATGATCGCGGCGTACGCCTCGCCGACCGCCCGGCCGTCGTTACGCCCCGCGTAACACCCCGCGAAGCCACTGTTGCAGAGGTTGAGCTGGAGTACGCCGAAGCCGACCCCGTCCGGCTCCGCGCCGTCCTGCGCACCGCCCCACCCACCCAGGTCGGCGCAGGGGCCCACCTCGGGACAGAACCGCTGTACGCCGGAGATCGGGTCGACCTGCGGCCGGGGCCGACCGGGCCGGAGCGGGGCAGGTGGTCCGGCGACCACCGCCACCAGCAGCAGCACGGTGAGCACGGCGAACGCCCGGCTGCCGGGCGACCGGCGTACCGTTCGCCGCACCCCGCGCCACCAGGGGCGCTTCGGGAAGGAAGTCATTCGCGCGCCGCCCCGTCGGTCACCGAACCGGTGACGCCGTCGATGCCCACGCCGGAACAGGCGAGATCGCGCCGAGGGTAACCGATGTCCGGCGGCGCACCGCACCGCCTCGCCGCCACCGGAGGGCGCCGGTGCCCTCCCCGCGTCGCCGGAGCCGGCTATGCTCGCACCGGTATCCCCGTCGATGGCCCGCGTGCGCCGCGAAGCACGTCCCGTGTGAACGACAACCGAAGTGGCGGCTCCGCCACCACCGGATGAGCCCGCAGAGCCGGCCGAGCGTCCGGATCCGCTCCCGCGCCGACCTACGCGCCGCCCGCCGTCCCCGCGCCCACCGGTGCTGGGGCCATCTGATCGCCGCTCCCCTCTGGCCACTGCACGAGGCGAACCTCGGCACCCTGTTACGCACCTGCGACGCGGTCGGCGCGTGCCTGGCCGTACCGCCGTTCGGGTGGGTGGACCGGGCCGTGGAGCGGGGCAACACGCTGCGCCGGCCGACCTGTGTGCACCGGGTCGGTGCTCCGCTGCGCTGGTTGGCCGCGGAACGTGCCCGTGGTTCGCACATCCTCGGCGTCGAGTTGGCCGAGGAGGCGATCCGGCTCGCGGACCTGCCCACCGCGCGTCGCCGTACGGTGGTGCTGCTCGGCCACGAGGCGACCGGAATACCCGCCGACGCCCTGGACACCCTCGACGCCGTTGTCGAGATTCCGATGGTCGGCACCGGGATGAGCCTCAACGTGGCGGTGGCCGGCTCGCTGGTCCTCTACAAACTCGCCGGACTGATCTGACGACGGAGCGTAAGCCCTGCTCAGGGCCGGGCGGTTGCAGAGATCACTGTCTTATTTCTGACTGGCTGTCTTTGCGCAGGTCGCTTCGATCAAGCCGGCGGGCCGTACGAAATCGGGGTTTCGCGGGGTGGGCCGGCGAGCGCAATATCTCCTGGGTCCTCGCCGGACCACGGCGAACATCCCTGCCCGGCGGGCCCATCCTCTTCCCCTTCCGTTCCCATCACGAGGAGACACCCCTTTGTCTTCGAACACCGTGTCCCGTCGCTCGCTGCTCGCCGCCGGTGGCCTCACCGCCGCCGGCGCGGCCGGCATCCTCGGGCTCGCCGCCCCGGCCTCGGCCCACCAGGCCGAGCCGCCCGCCCCCACCCCCACCACCGCCCTCGACCGGCTCGTCGCCGGCAACAAGCGCTTCTACAAGGGCAACTCCCGCCACCCGCACCAGTCCCTGAGAGACCTACGGGAACTGGCCAGCGGGCAGCACCCGTTCGCCATCACGCTCGGCTGCGCCGACAGCCGGGTCGCCCCGGAGATCCTGTTCGACCAGGGTCTCGGTGACCTGTTCGACAACCGGGTCGCCGGCAACATCGTGGACGACCTGCTGCTCGGCAGCATCGAGTTCGCGATCGAGGAGTTCGGGGTGCCGCTGATCGTGGTCCTCGGTCACGAGCGCTGCGGCGCCATCTCCGCCACTGTCGACGCGATCGAGCACGGCGGTCACGCGCCCGGCAAGATCGGCACCATCGTGGAAGCCCTGCGTCCGATCGTCGAGCCGCTGGTCGGCGGCCCGGGTGACGTCGTCGAGGCAGCCGTACAGGCGAACGTGCTGGCCCAGGTGCAGGCTCTGCTCGCCCAGAGCGAGATCATCCGGGAGAAGGTCCACGCCGGCGCCCTCGGCGTCGTCGGCGCCCGCTACGACCTCGACAACGGCAAGGTCACCCTGCTCGGCTAGATCCTGCGGTACGACCACCGCCGGCCCGGCTCCCCCCGGCCACCGACGGCGAGGTGCCCCGGTCCGCTGCTCGCGGGCCGGGGCACCTCTGCTTGGTGATCGGGTTACGGAGTTACGGCAGGACGCGCTTGTCCGCGTCGAGGTTCGCGCTCAACCGGATGGTGATGAACTCGTTGTTGTCCGGCTGGCCCGGGGTCCGCCCGTTCGACGACGGGAAGTTGTTGTCGTTGAGCACACCGAGCGTCCGGTCGTCCAGGATGACCAGGCCCTCGATGGTGGTGAACGGGAACCGGAACACCGGCCCGAACCCGCCGATGTCGTGCGGGTTGTTGATGTTGAGCAGGTCGGCGACCAGGGTCTTGTCGACCTTGCCGTCCTTGTCCCGGTCCCGCCGGTCGATCAGGTAGATCTTCTTCGACAGGGCGGCGGCACCCTCACCGTTGTCCCGCTCGATGATCAGCATCCGGTTGTTGTCGACGCTGATCGCGTCACCGATCGCGTTGCTCGGCGAGTCGAGCTGGTAGATCCACCGGTCGGCGGCGTACTCGCCGGTGACCAGGTCGAACCGGTGCAGCCGCAGCGCACCGGCCGGGTCACCGGCGACGGTCCCCTCCAGCAGCGGGTAGAGCGAACGACCGTCCGGGGAGAGCGCCATGCCCTCGAAGCCCTTGCTGCCGGGCAGGTTCGGCTGGCCGGCCGGGTTCTCCGGGGCCCGTACGCCCGGCAGCGGCACCGGAGCCTGCAACAGTCGACCGGCCCGGTCGAAGTGCAGCAGGTACGGGCCGAACTCGTCGCCGATCCAGTACGAGCCGTCCTTGGTCTTGACCATCGACTCGATGTCGAAGTCGGAGCCGGTGAGTACCCGGTCCGGGCGGGTCAGCGCGAACGGCACCAGCCCGTTCGGGTCGGTCAGGTTCAGCCCGCCGAGCACGTCGACGGCTCCTGTGCCGAAGTTCGGCGCCACCCGCTGGATCCGCAGGACGAAGTCGGCGCTGTTGGCCTTGTTGCCGAAGCCGTTGTCGGTGAGCACGTCGAAGGTGCCGTCGGTGTTGCGCTGCACCCCGCTGAAGCCCTGCACCGGCTGGTCGGCGAAGGGGGCGACGACCCCGTTGACCGGGGCGGTGCCGAGCAGCGACCCGGACGGTTCGCTGCCGGGGACGAAGGACAGGGCCGGCAGAGCGGCGAAATTGGTGAGGGTGGCCTGGCGGAACGGCTTCGCCGGTCCACCCTGCCCGGTGAGGTTGACCTCGTTGCGGTCGGCCCCGATGAGGTTGGCCGCGGCGGTGGGCACGGCGAGTACGGCGAGCGTCAACGCGCCGATACCGAGGCCGAGACCGAGCCGTCGAGCGGTAGCTGTCATGGCCGGCACGGTAGGCGTCCCGGTTGAACTGCGGTTGACCGGGAATTGTCGATCATTCAATGACCAGGGGGCACGGTCTGCCCGACCGTGCCCCCCGAACCTCCGTCGACCGTCTGCGGTGCCTCAGCCGCCGAGCCGGCGCACCATGTTCATCACCGTCTCCAACTGCGGTCCACCCTTGATCGGGTACGCGGTGCTGCCGAGGTAGCCCCACCAGTCCCAGCACCCGTTCGGGTTCACCGCCGAGGCGGTGGCCTGCGGGTAGAGCACGATCAGCCGGTTCGTGTCGGCGTACTGGTTGAGGTTGGCCCGGTCCACGAAGGCCGTACCGACGCTGTTGTAGCCCTGCTGGCAACCGTGCAGCGCGACGAGCAGCTTGCAGGACTGGCCGGAGGCGCAGGTCGAGGGCACGTACGCGAATCCGGTGCCGCCCATGCTCAGGCCGGCCGCGAGACCGTTCACCGCGAACGTGTTCTGGTTGAAGCTGGTCAGGGTGCCACCCAGCGGGCCGGTGTTCGGCGCGCTGACCGAGCCGAGCAGCTTGCGCAGGAAGGTGTTCTGCGGGTCCGTGCCGCAGTCGTTCAGGAACGGCGACACCGTCGCGGTGCAGGCACCCGTGCCGTACGGCGTCACCCAGGCGTGGCCGGCGGACGAGCCGCTGTCGTACTGCACGCTGGCGCCGAAGTGCTGGTAGTAGCGGACCAGGTCGTCGGTGACCGACTTCTTGATCGCCGTGTCGTTGTTGCCGTGGTAGACGTAGACGGGCTGGCCGGACAGCCGGCTGACCGGGTCCACCCAGCCGTACGCGGCCCAGGTCCGGGTGTAGGTCTGAAGGTTGCTCAGGTACGTCGGCAGACTGTTGTCGGCGCAGCCGTACAGGGCCTGGCTGACGTTGTTCTGGGCACAGTAGTACGGGCCGGCGGCGAAGATCGCCGCCCCCTTGATCCGGCTGGAGTAGGCAACCTGCAACTGGGTCGCCAGGTAGCCGCCGGACGAGACCCCGGCGACGTACACCCCGGACACCTGGTACGTGCCCAGCGAGCCGGCGACCGGCGCCTTCGTGTACGGGGTGGCGGCAGCCCGGGCCGGGGCGGCGCCGGGGACGAGCAGGGACAGGGCCGCGGCGGCGGCGGTGATGCTGCGTGCGAGGAACCTCATGGGACGCCCTCCTGATGGGAAGACGCCGGGCGGTGGGGCGCGGCGTGCACCGAGGCTAGGAGCGCGTCGACCGGCCCCGACACCCTCGTACGTGACATGTCTCACCACGTACGAGTGTGGTCGGACGCCAGTGCGCGCCCCGACGAACGTCGGGACGCGCACGGTCGATGGCTGCGGGCGGTCGGGCCGGCTACTGACCCGCTACCGGTGCCGCCTGCCGGTTGTACTCCGGCTTGTGCGGCGCGGTCGCCTCGATCGCCCATTCGAGCGCGTAGTCGGCGACCGCCTGCCAACCCGGCTGCCCGATCGTGAAGTGGGACCGGCCGGGCAGTTCGTGGTAGCCGGTGATCGCCCGGGACCGGCGGTAGCGGCCGGCGTTCTGCTTGTTCTGCGAAGCCGGCGCGACGTGGTCGGCACCCCCGGCGACGAAGAGCAGCGGCGCACGGTCGCTGTTGGCGAAGTTGACCCGGATCGCGGCCCGGGGGTTGAAGTTGGCCAGGGCGCTCTCCCAGAGCACTCCCCCGGCACCGGGCACGTGGTAGCGCCCGTAGACACGGTCGGATTCCTCGCGGCTCATCGTGTTGGTGAAGGCGTAGTGGAACTGCTCGGGCGTCAGCGGGACCGCCCTGCGCCGGTTGGCGAAGCTGCGCAGGATCGGGAACGCGACCCGCAGGCTGGAGAACGGCACCCGCAGCACCCCCTTGACCGGTGCGGAGTCGATCGCCACAGCCGCCGCCCCGAGCCCCCGGTCGGCCAGCATCTGGGTGAACGAGCCGCCGAACGAGTGACCCATGATGATCGGCGGCCGGTCCAGGTCCCGGATGATCCGGTCGTAGTGGTCGACGATCCGGGTGACGTTGAGACTCGCGATCGGGGACGGGTCCCGGCGAAGCTGCTCGACCTCCCCGTCCATGCCGGGCCAGGCGGGCGCGATGACCCGGAAGCCCGCGCGGGAGTAGTGGTCGACCCACTGCTCCCAGCTACGCGGCGTCATCCACAGCCCGTGGATCAACACGATGGTGTCGGCCGAGCTGCGATCGGCGGGACTGCTGCTCATGATTCCCTCCTGGCAGGTCGTGTGGGCCCGCATGGGCGAGCGCCGGGCGCTTACCCACCGTCCGACCCGTCAATCCGGCCCGCGCTCGGCAGCTCTTCCGCCGAGCGGAAGGAATGCCCGATATGGGATGTTTGGCGGTGTTAGGTTCAGGTTGAGATGCCGGCCCACCCACCGGTGAGCGGGCCGCCGGACGCCACCCTTAGTCTCCGTCCATGACCCGGTCACCAGGAGAGCCGAGCCTGGCCGCTGATTTCGCACCCGCGACGCAGGCCCAGTGGCAGGAGTTGGCGCTCGCCGTGCTGCGCAAGAGCGGCGCGGCCGACGAGAACACCGATCCCGAAGCGGTCGACGACCTGCTGGGCCGGACCACGTACGACGGCGTACGCGTCCTGCCGTTATACACCGCCGAGGACGCTCCGGCACCGGCCGGCCTGCCCGGACTACCGCCGTTCACCCGTGGCGGTCAGCCGACCGGACCAGTCCGCTCGGGCTGGGACGTCCGGCAACGTCACGCGGATCCGGATCCGGTCGCGACGAACGAGGCGATCCTGGCCGACCTGGAGAACGGCGGCACGTCGATCTGGCTGGCCCTGAGTCCGGGGGGCCTGGACCCGACGGCGCTGCCGGCCGCGCTCGACGGGGTGTATCTCGATCTGGTGGGGCTGGTGCTGGACGCCGGTCCCGCGAGCGAGCAGGCGGCTGCGGCACTGTTCGCGTTGGCCGATCGGGCGGATGTGGCTCCGGCGCGGTTGAGTGGGAACCTCGGTGCTGATCCGTTGGGTTGGCGGGCTCGTACCGGTGAGGTCGCCGACCTGGGGCTCGTCGCCACCCTGGGCGCCCGGTGTGCGGCCGGGTACCCCGGTCTGCGGGCGGTGACCGTGGACGCGACGGTCTTCCATGACGCCGGTGGTAGTGACGCGGAGGAGCTGGGGTGTTCGGTCGCGGCCGGAATCGCGTACCTGCGGGCGTTGACCGACGCCGGTCTCGATCCCGCCGCCGCTCTGGGCCAACTGGAGTTCCGTTACGCGGCGTCCGCTGACCAGTTTCTGACGATCGCGAAGCTGCGTGCTGCCCGGCGGTTGTGGGCTCGGGTGGCGCAGGTGTGTGGGGCGCCGGGCGCTGGTGGGCAGCGTCAGCACGCGGTCACGTCGGCGGCGATGATGACCGCTCGTGATCCGTGGGTGAACATGCTCCGTACCACCCTCGCCTGCTTCGCTGCCGGGGTCGGTGGTGCGGACGCGGTCACCGTGGCGCCGTTCGACGCCCGGCTCGGGTTGCCGGACGGGTTCAGTCGGCGGATCGCCCGCAATACCCAGTCGTTGTTGCTGGCCGAGGCGAACGTCGGCCGCGTTGTCGATCCGGCGGGCGGATCCTGGTACGTGGAGCGCCTGACCGAGGATCTTGCCCAGGCCGCCTGGGCATGGTTTACCGAGATCGAGCGTGCCGGTGGTATGGCTGCCGCCCTGGACAGCGGCCTGGTCGCCGACCGGTTGGCGGCGACGTGGGACCGGCGGGCGGAGAACCTCGCCCACCGGCGGGATCCGATCACCGGTGTGAGTGAGTTTCCGAACCTGGAGGAGCGTCGGCCGGTCCGCGCCCCGGCACCGGCGCCGCAGGGTGGTGGTCTGCCGTCGCATCGTTACGCCGAACTGTTCGAGAACCTGCGTGACCGGGCCGACGCCCACACGACGGCCACCGGCAGCGTCCCGACCGTGTTCCTGGCCACCCTCGGCCCGATCGCCGCGCACACCGGTCGGGCGTCGTTCGCGGCGAATCTGTTCGCCGCCGGTGGAATCGTCACGACCCGCAGCGGCCCCGGAACCGACCCCGACGAGATCGCCGCCGCGTTCACCGCCAGCGGTGCCACCGTCGCCTGCCTCTGCGGCACCGACAAGGCGTACGCGACGTTGGCTGCTCCGGTCGCGACAGCGTTGGCGGCCGCTGGGGCGCGGCGGGTGTGGCTGGCCGGTCCGCCCGGCGAGTGGGACGGTGTGGACTCCTACCTGTTCGCCGGCTGCGACGCGGTACGGGTAATCGACATGACGCTGGATGATGTGGGGGTGGCGTGATGATCCCGGACTTCTCGAACCTGGACCTCGGCACACCGGAACCGGTGGTGGACCGGACTCGGTGGGCGGATGCGGTCCGCGAACAGACGGGCACCGACCCGGAGGCGTTGGGGTGGGAGACCCCGGAGGGGATCACCGTTCCCCCGCTCTACACCGCCGCCGACCTCGACGGCCTGGACTTCCTGCACACCTACCCGGGCATCGCCCCGTTCGTGCGGGGTCCGTATCCGACGATGTACACCACCCAGCCGTGGACGATCCGCCAGTACGCGGGGTTCTCCACCGCGCAGCAGTCGAACGCGTTCTACCGGCGGAACCTCGCCGCGGGGCAGAAGGGCCTGTCGGTGGCGTTCGACCTGCCGACACACCGGGGCTACGACTCCGACCACCCCAGAGTCGTCGGCGACGTCGGCATGGCCGGGGTCGCGATCGACTCCATCCTGGACATGCGGGAGTTGTTCGACGGGATCCCGCTGGACCGGATGAGCGTGTCGATGACCATGAACGGCGCCGTCCTGCCCGTCCTCGCGTTATACATCGTCGCCGCCGAGGAACAGGGTGTGGCACCGGAGCAACTGTCCGGGACGATCCAGAACGACATCCTGAAAGAGTTCATGGTCCGCAACACCTACATCTACCCACCCGAACCATCGATGCGGATCATCTCCGACATCTTCGCCTACACCTCGGCCAGGATGCCCCGGTTCAACTCGATCTCGATCTCCGGCTACCACATCCAGGAAGCCGGCGCGACCGCCGACCTCGAACTCGCCTACACCCTCGCCGACGGCATCGAATACCTGCGCGCGGGCCGGGGCGCCGGCCTGCACATCGACGCCTTCGCCCCCAGACTCTCGTTCTTCTGGGCCATCGGCATGAACTTCTTCATGGAGGTCGCGAAACTCCGCGCCGCCCGTCTCCTCTGGGCCAAACTGGTCCGCGAGTTCGAGCCGAAGAACCCGAAGTCGTTGTCACTGCGGACGCACTGCCAAACCTCCGGCTGGTCGCTGACCGCCCAGGACGTCTACAACAACGTCATCCGCACCTGCGTCGAAGCGATGGCCGCCACCCAGGGCCACACCCAGTCCCTGCACACCAACGCCCTCGACGAAGCCCTCGCCCTACCCACGGACTTCTCCGCCCGCATCGCCCGCAACACCCAACTCGTCATCGCCCAGGAGTCCGGCACCACCGGGGTGATCGACCCGTGGGGCGGCAGCGCCTACGTCGAACGCCTCACTCACGACCTCGCCACCCGCGCCTGGGAACACGTCCAGGAGGTCGAGGCCGCGGGCGGGATGGCCGCCGCGATCAACGCCGGCATCCCCAAGCTGCGCATCGAGGAGGCGGCCGCCCGTACCCAGGCCCGGATCGACTCCGGCCGGCAACCCGTCATCGGCGTCAACACCTACCGCCCCACCACCACCGAACCCATCGACGTCCTCCGCGTCGACAACACCGCCGTCCGCGCCGAACAACTCGACAAACTCCGCCGTCTACGCGCCGAACGCGACCCGCAGGCCTGGGCCACCGCCCTCGACGCCCTCCGTAACGCGGCCGCCGCCGGACCGGCCGGCCAGGGCGACCTGAGCCGCAACCTGCTCGCCCTCGCCGTGGACGCCGCCCGCGCGAAAGCCACCGTCGGAGAGATCTCCGACGCCCTTGAGGATGTCTACGGCCGACACACCGCACAGATCCGTACGATCACCGGTGTGTACCGGAACGAGGCCGGCAACAACACCTCCATCGAACAGACCAGGGCCGCCACCGCCGCGTTCGCCGACGCCGAGGGACGCCAACCCCGGATCCTGATCGCGAAGATGGGTCAGGACGGGCACGACCGGGGGCAGAAGGTCATCGCGACCGCCTTCGCCGACCTCGGCTTCGACGTCGACGTCGGCCCGCTGTTCCAGACTCCGGCCGAGGTCGCCCGGCAGGCCGTCGAGGCCGACGTCCACATCGTCGGCGTCAACTCCCTCGCCGCCGGCCACCTCACCCTCGTACCGGCGCTGCGCGACGAACTCACGACGCTCGGCCGACCCGACATCATGATCATCGTCGGTGGCGTCATCCCCGAACAGGACTTCGACCCGCTCCGGGCCGCCGGAGCAGCCGCGATCTTCCCACCCGGAACCGTCATCCCCGACGCCGCACTCGACCTACTCACCGAACTCGCCAAACGACTCGGCCACCCGACCGCCGCATGACCCGATCGATGCCGGACGTCGACGACTACACCGCCGGGGTGCTCGCCGGCACACCCGCCTGGATCGCGCGGGCGATCACCCTGGTGGAGTCGCGGCGCGTGGACCACCGCGCGCTGGCCCAGCAACTGCTGGTCGCCCTCACCCCGCACTCGGGCAAGGCTCGACGGGTGGGCATCACCGGCGTACCGGGGGTCGGCAAGTCGACCTTCATCGACGCGCTGGGCAGCCACCTGACCGGCGAGGGGCACCGGGTGGCGGTGCTGGCGGTGGATCCGTCGTCGACCCGTACCGGTGGCAGCATCCTCGGCGACAAGACCCGGATGACACGGCTGGCCACGGATCCGGCGGCGTTCGTCCGCCCCTCCCCCACCGCGGGCACCCTCGGCGGCGTGGCGAAGGCGACCCGCGAGGCGATGGTCGTGGTGGAGGCCGCCGGTTACGACGTGGTGCTGGTGGAGACCGTGGGGGTCGGGCAGTCCGAGACCACGGTCGCCGAGATGGTCGACTCCTTCCTGCTCCTCGCCCTGGCCCGAACCGGTGACCAGCTCCAGGGGATCAAGAAGGGGGTGCTCGAACTCGCCGACGTGATCGCGGTCAACAAGGCCGACGGTCCGCACGCCAACGACGCCCGAGCCGCCGCCCGCGAACTGGGCGGGGCGTTACGGCTGTTGCGTACGGGCGAAGCCGGCTGGCAGCCGCCCGTGCTGACCTGTAGCGCACTGGAGGGCACCGGGCTGACCGAGGTGTGGGAGCACCTGGTCCGGCACCAGGAGACCCAACGCGCCTCCGGTGAGCTGGCCGCCCGGCGCCGCAGCCAGCAGGTGGGCTGGCTGTGGGCGATGGTCCGGGCGGGGCTCCTCGACGAACTGCGCGAACACCCGGCGGTGACCGCGCTCGCCCCGGACCTCGAACGTCGGGTCCTCGACGGCAGCCTCACCCCGACACTGGCCGCCGAGCGCCTGTTGGCCGCCTTCACCGGTCGCGCCTGAACCCGCCGGCTCAGCCGGGTAGCTGGGCGATGTGCCGGAGCTTGTTCATCGCGTCGAGTGCGGCGACCTTGTACGCCTCGGCCAGCGTCGGGTAGTTGAACACGGCGTCGACCAGGTAGTCGACGCTGCCGTTGCAGCCCATCACCGCCTGCCCGATGTGGACGAGTTCGGTGGCGTCGGTGCCGAAGATGTGCACCCCGAGCAGGGTCCGGTCGGATGGCGAGACGAGCAGCTTGAGCATGCCGTACGAGTCGCCGATGATCTGTCCTCGGGCGAGTTCCCGGTAGCGGGCAACGCCCACCTCGAACGGCACCCGCGCGGCGGTGAGCTCGTCCTCGGTCCGGCCGATGAAGCTGATCTCCGGAATCGAGTAGATCCCGATCGGCTGCTGCTGGGAGAGTTCCCGTACCGGCTCGTCGCAGGCGTGGTGTCCGGCCAACCGGCCCTGCTCCATCGAGGTCGAGGCGAGCGCGGGGAAGCCGATCACGTCACCGACGGCGTAGATGTGCGGTACGTCGCTGCGGAACCACTCGTCGACCTTGATCCGTCCGCGCGCGTCCGCGCTCAGTCCGGCCTGCTCCAGCGCGAGGGCGTCGGCGGTCCCCTGCCGTCCGGCGGAGTACATCACGGTGTCCGCGGCGATCCGCTTCCCGCTCTCCAGCACGGCGATCGCGCCGCGCGGGTGCCGTTCCACCGACGCCACCGCCTCGCCGAACCGGAACGTCACGGCGAGGTCCCGCAGGTGGTACTTGAGCGCCTCGACGATTTCCAGGTCGCAGAAGTCGAGCATCCGGTCGCGTCGTTCGACCACGGTGACCTTGGTGCCGAGCGCGGCGAACATCGAGGCGTACTCGATGCCGATCACGCCCGCGCCGACGACCACCATCGAGCCGGGCACCTGTTCGAGGTTGAGGATGCCGTCGGAGTCGACCACCGTACGTTCGTCGAACGCGACTCCGTCGGGGCGGGCCGGACGGGTGCCCACCGCGATCACGATCTTCGCTGCGGTGACCGCCGTCTCGCGTCCGTTGTGGTCGGTGACGATGATCGTGTGCGGGTCGGCGAACCGGCCGGTGCCGCCGATCAGCCGGATCCGGTTGCGGGACAGTTGGCTGCGGATGACGTCGATCTCGCGCTTGATCACGTGCTGGGTACGGGCGGCGAGGTCGGCCACCGTGATGTCGTCCTTGAGCCGGTAGCTCTGGCCGTAGGTCTCCCGCTGGCTGAGGCCGGTCAGGTAGAGGACGGCCTCGCGCAGCGTCTTCGACGGGATGGTGCCGGTGTTGATGCAGACGCCACCGACCATGTCGACGCGCTCGACGACGGCCACCCGCCGGCCGAGCTTCGCCGCCGCGACCGCCGCCTTCTGTCCGCCGGGACCGGAACCGAGTACGAGGAGATCGAAGTCATACACCGTCACAGTGTTTCAAGATCAGGTTTCTATTGACTATGCCGTACGCGAACGACCCTCATCTGTTGCCTCAATCGAGACGGGAGACCCACCCCACCACCCCTAGTGCGTCCTAGGAGGCTAGGTGAATGACGGAAGCGGGCGGCGGCGCGGGGGTGGGATGCTTTCCGACGAGTGTTCCCGACACGGCGAAGGGTGGGTACCCGGTGTTCCTCCGGCACCTCGAATACCTGACCGCACTGGCGCGGGAGGGCCACTTCGGACGGGCGGCGGCGGCCTGCTGGGTCAGCCAGCCCACGCTGTCGGACGGCATCCGCAAGCTGGAGGCGGAGTTCGGGGTGGCGGTGGTCCGGCGGGGAAACCGCTTCGAGGGCTTCACCCCGGAGGGCGAACGGCTGCTTGCCTGGTCCCGCCGGGTGCTCGCCGACCGGGAGCAGCTCCTGGCCGACTTCGGCCGGACCAGCCACGAGGGGCTGACCGGACAGTTGCGACTGGGTGCCGTACCGGCCTCGCTGCCGCCGGTCTCCCTGCTCACCGGCCCGTTCTGCGACCGCCATCCGGGGACCAGCCTCACCGTGCTCTCCCTGACCTCGGACGAGATCCTGCGCCGGCTGACCGACTTCGAACTCGACGCCGGACTCACCTATCTGACCGGCGAGCCGCTGACCGGATTCCGGACCGTCCCCCTCTACGACGAGCGGTACGTCCTGCTCACCACCGAGAACGGCGACTTCGCCGGCCGGACCGAGGTCGGTTGGGCCGAGGTGGCCCGGCTACCGCTCTGCCTGCTCACCCCGGACATGCAGAACCGGCGCATCCTCGACGGACTGTTCCACCGGGCCGGGGTCGAGGTCACCCCCCGGATGGAGACGAACTCGATCTCCACTCTCTGCTCGCACGTACGCGGTGGACGCTGGGCGAGCGTGATCCCGCAGGCCTGGCTCTGCCTGCTCGGCGTACCACCGGGCACCCGCGTGCTGCCGCTGACCGGACCGACCGCGACCAGCACCGTCGGGCTGGTGGTACTCGACCGCGACCCTCCCCCGCTGGTGGCCAGCGCACTGCTGCACGTCGCGGAGGGCCTCGACCTGCAACGCAGCCTGGACGACCTGGTCCCGGCCGGAACCTTCGCGGCCACCGGATCGAACTCCGTCGGCGACATTGGCACCGACCTGTCTCGATAGGTTCCGCCGATCGGCCGTTCGGGAACTGCTCATTGTGACCGGCGGGTACGCGGCGCAGGCTGGGACGTGTTCAGGAAGCGGCCACGGAAATCCACCCACCATCGGGCGACACCATTCCGCCCTTTCCATTTCCGGACCGCCGTCCGTCCCCATCGCAGTGAGAAGAGGAACCGCTCATGGCGAAAGTGCTGTGCGTGCTCTACGACGACCCGGTCACCGGATACCCGACTTCCTACGCCCGGGACAGTGTGCCGCAGATCAACCACTATCCCGGCGGTCAGACCGTACCGAGCCCGGAGAAGATCGACTTTACGCCGGGTGAGCTGCTCGGCAGCGTCTCCGGCGAGCTCGGCCTGCGGTCCTATCTCGAATCGCAGGGCCACACCCTGGTCGTCACCTCCGACAAGGAGGGCCCCGACTCGGTGTTCGAGCGGGAGCTCGCCGACGCCGAGATCGTCATCTCCCAGCCGTTCTGGCCGGCGTACCTGACCGCGGAGCGGATCGCCAAGGCGCCGAAGCTGAGGCTGGCCGTCACCGCCGGGATCGGCTCGGACCACGTCGACCTGTCCGCCGCGATCGAGCGCGGCATCACGGTCGCCGAGGTGACCTACTCCAACAGCATCAGCGTGGCCGAGCACGTGGTCATGATGACCCTGTCGCTGGTCCGCAACTACCTCCCGTCGCACCAGTGGGTACGCGACGGCGGCTGGAACATCGCCGACTGCTCGGCCCGCGCCTACGACCTGGAGGCGATGGCGGTCGGTACGGTCGCCGCCGGCCGGATCGGCCTGGCGGTACTGCGCCGGCTCAAGCCGTTCGACGTGGCGCTGCACTACACCGACCGGCACCGCCTCGCCCCGGAGATCGAGGCGGAGCTGAACCTCACCTGGCACCCGGACGCCGAGTCGATGGTCCGGGTCTGCGACGTGGTGACGATCAACTGCCCGCTGCACCCGGAGACCGAGAACATGTTCGACGACGCGCTGCTGGGCAAGATGCGGCGGGGGTCGTACCTGATCAACACCGCCCGGGGGAAGATCGTCGACCGGGACGCGGTGGTACGGGCGCTGGAGTCCGGTCAGCTCGCCGGCTACGCGGGCGACGTGTGGTACCCGCAGCCGGCACCGGCCGACCACCCGTGGCGGACGATGCCGCACCACGGCATGACACCGCACACGTCCGGCACCACGTTGTCGGCGCAGGCGCGGTACGCCGCCGGCACCCGCGAGATCCTGGAGTCCTACTTCCAGGGTCGGCCGATCCGGGACGAGTACCTGATCGTTGACGGCGGGAGTCTGGCCGGGACGGGCCAGCACTCGTACAGCGCGGCATAGGTCCCCCGCGCGGTAACCGCCCCGCGACGGCGTAGTCCGGTGGTCCCCCCGCCGGCCTGCGCCGTCCAGGGCGTCGGGCCCGCGACCGGACCTGCGCTGACCTGCCTGAAGAGGCATTTCGGCGGCTCGCCGGGCATAGACTGGGACGCATGACGATGGCCACGGTCAGGCTCACCCAGTACGCCCACGGTGGAGGGTGCGCCTGCAAGATCCCGCCGGGTGAGCTGGAGGAGATCGTCGCCGGCCTGACCCGCCCCGAGCCGCCGGTCGGCACCGAGACCGGCACCCTGCTGGTGGGGCTCGACGACGGTGACGACGCCGCCGTCGTACTCACCGGGGCCGGTGCGCTGGTCTGCACCGCCGACTTCTTCACCCCGGTCGTCGACGACCCGTACGACTGGGGTCGGATCGCGGCGGCGAACGCGCTCTCCGACGTCTACGCCATGGGTGGGCGGCCGGTGGTGGCGGTGAACCTGCTCGGCTGGCCGCGTGACGTACTGCCGTTCGACCTGGCCCGCGAGGTGCTCCGAGGTGGTCTCGACGTCGCGGCGGCGGCCGGCTGCCACGTCGCCGGTGGGCACAGTGTGGACGATCCGGAGCCGAAGTACGGCATGGCCGTGACCGGTCTGGCCGATCCGGAGCGGCTGCTGCGTAACGACGCCGGTCGGGCCGGCGTGCCGTTGACCCTGACCAAGCCGCTCGGTGTCGGGGTGCTCAACAACCGGCACAAGAGCACCGGCGAGGTGTTCCCGGAGGCGATCGCGCTGATGACCACACTCAACGCCGACGCCTCCCGCGCGGCGCTTTCGGCCGGCGCCGTCTGCGCGACCGACGTCACCGGCTTCGGCCTGCTGGGGCACCTGCACAAGCTGGCCAGGGCGAGCGGGGTCACCGCCGAGCTCGACGCGGCGGCGGTGCCGTACCTGGACGGGGCCCGCGAGTCGCTCGCGCAGGGTTACGTCAGCGGCGGGACCCGGCGCAACCTCGACTGGGTACGCCCGCACGTCGACCTCGACGCGGTGGACGCGGACGAGGCGCTGCTGCTCGCCGACGCCCAGACCTCCGGCGGGCTGCTGGTCGCCGGCGAGCTGCCCGGCCATCCGGTGATCGGGCAGCTCGTGCCGCGCCGGGGCGGCCACACTATCGTCGTACGCTGAGCCCGGCTATCCCCGCGCCCGCTGGCGGGCGGCCTCGTAGAGGACGACCGTGCCGGCCGCCGCCGCGTTCAACGAGCTGGCGGCGCCGGTGATCGGGATCCGGACGGTCCGGTCGGCCGCCTCCCGCCAGGCGCCGCTGAGCCCGTGGGTCTCGTTGCCGACGAGCACGACCGTGGGTCCGGTGAGGTTGTGTTCGGCGACGTCGACCTCACCGTTCTCGTCGGTGCCGACGATCTGCACCGGCAGGTTCCGGCCGCGTAGGGCGGCCACCCAGTCGACCACCTCGCGGTGGGTGGCGACCCGGACCACCGGGGTCGCGAAGAGCGAGCCGGTGCTGGCCCGGACCGCCTTCGGGTCGTAGGGGTCGGCCGCATGTCCGGTGATCACGACTCCGCTGGCGCCGAACGCGTCGGCGGAGCGGACCAGGGTGCCGATGTTGCCCGGTGTGGTCGGCCGGTCGAAGACCACCGCCAGCAGGTCGGCCCGTTCGGGCAGGCGGTCGAGGCGGTCGGGGGGCAGTTCCACGACGGCGAGCAGTTCCGGTGACTCGTCGTCCTTGCCGCCGAGTTCGCGCATCAGCTCCGGCGCCAGCACCACCCGGGTGGCGTCGACCCGGTCGAGCAGGTCGCGGCCCCACCGGGACAACCCCTGGCCGTACGGGTGCAGCAGGGCCCGGATGGTCCAGCCGTGCTGTACCGCCAGGGTGATCGGGCGTACCCCCTGGACCAGGAACTCGCCCGCCCGCTGGCGCTTGGTGCGGTTGGTCAGCAGCGCCTGCCACTGCTGGAAGCTCGCGTTCCGGGTCGTGATCTTCAACGTCTTCGCCACGCTGTGGACTTGCCTCCTCGCCGGCGCCCCCGACCGCGTCCGTCGCGCGGGTGCCGGGTGGCGGCATGCCGTCGCAGCTGACCCTACAGCGGGCGTGCCGGGGCAAGGCGTCAGCGGCGCCCGTTGCGGGCGCCGGCCACCGAGGCTTGTCAGTGACGAACCCCTATTGCATACTGTACTCCCCATAACGCATACAGAAGCCTGGTCTTTTTGTGTGCGCTCGAAGGGAGCAGCCCGTGCGAGTCGCAGTGCTCGGAGCCGGCGCCATCGGCGCCTACGTTGGCGCGGCCCTCTGCCGTGCCGGAGTGGACGTCCACCTCATCGCCCGCGGTGCGCACCTGGCCGCCCTGCAACAGAACGGAGTTCGGATCCTCAGTCCCCGAGGGGACTTCTCGGCACATCCGCACGCCACCGACGACCCGGCCTCCGTCGGGCCGGTGGACTACGTGTTCCTGGGCCTCAAGGCGCACTCGTACGCCTCGGCGGGGCCCCTGCTCGCCCCGTTGCTGGGGCCGCACACCGCACTGATCGCCGCGCAGAACGGCATTCCGTGGTGGTACTTCCACAAGCTGCACGGGCCGTACGAGAACCAGCGCATCCAGGCGGTGGACCCAGACGGGCAGACCTCGGCGGTGATGGAGCCGGAGCGGGCCATCGGTTGCGTGGTCTATCCGGCCACGGTGATCGAGTCACCCGGAGTCATCCGGCACCTGGAGGGGACCCGGTTCTCGATCGGCGAACCCGACGGGACGATCTCCCGACGCTGTACGGAGTTCAGCGCCGCGATGATCGCCGGCGGTCTCAAGTGCCCGGTCGAACCGCGCCTGCGGGACGACATCTGGATCAAGTTGATGGGCAACGTCTCCCTGAACCCGATCAGCGCCCTGACCCGGGCGACGATGATCGAGATCTGCGAGAACCCGGGCACCCGCCAGGTGGTCGCGCAGATGATGGAGGAGACGCTGGACATCGCCGCCCGGGTCGGCAGCAACCCGGAGATCTCCATCGCCAAGCGGATCGACGGTGCGCAGCGGGTCGGCCACCACAAGACCTCCATGTTGCAGGACCTGGAGGCGGGCAAGGAACTGGAACTCGACGCGATCGTCGCGGCCGTGGTGGAGATGGCCGACATCACCAGCGCCCCGGCACCCACGCTGCGTACCGTCTATGCCGCCACCGAACTGCTGGCCAGGTCCGTGGCCCGGCGTACGGCGGCACCCAGCGTGAACGCGGCCTGATCCACCGGCCGCCGATGCGGGACCGGCCTCGCCCCCGGTGACTCCCGCCCTCCCCCGCTCCACCTCCGACGGTGCGCCGAACGGCACCGGGACTGCCGTGAAACCGCACGCCAGAAGCTGCTGTCCGCCGACCGAAGCCTTGCACTGGGTCAGCCGACCGCATACTGTATGCAGTACGCGCATTGGCCTCAGCCGTGAACACCGGGATCCGGTGCCGGCCAGCCAGCGGCGCGACGCCGGCGTCCTCGGCGTACCAGACGCCTGACGCGACCCGGCGCGCCAGCACATCCGCAGGACACCCGACGCCCTGGAGGCTCCCGTGCCCCTGATCCTCAAGCCTGGCACCGCCTGGTCAGACGTTTACTCCCGCTGCCAGCAGGTGGCACCCGAGGCGTTCCGCGACGGCCGCCTCCACAACTACTGGGCCGGCCGCTGGCAACCCGACGGGGTGCCCGCCCCGGCCACCTCGCCCGTCGACGGGACGCCCATCGCCGGCCCGCCACGGGTGACCGGGGAGATCGCGACCGCCGCGGTCCGCGCGTCCCTCGACACCCACCGGACCTGGTCCGCCCTACCGCTGGCCACCCGCAAGGCCCGGGTGGGTGCGGCGCTGGACGCCCTGACCGAGCACCGGGACCTGCTCGCCCTGCTGCTGGTCTGGGAGATCGGCAAGCCGTGGCGGCTGGCGCGGGCCGACGTCGACCGGTGCATCGAGGGCGTCCGCTGGTACGTCGACGAGATCGACGACATGCTCGACGGCCGGACCCCGCTGCCCGGCCCGGTGAGCAACATCGCCAGCTGGAACTACCCGATGAGCGTCATCATGCACGCGATGCTGGTCCAGGCCCTGGCCGGCAACGCGGTGATCGCCAAGGCGCCCTCGGACGGCGGGGTGAGCTGCCTGACCCTGGCCGTGGCCCTCGCCGCCCGGCACGACCTGCCGTTCACCCTGATCAGCGGCGGCGGTGCCGAACTCTCCTCGGTGCTGGTCGCCGCACCGGAGATCGGCTGTGTCTTCTTCGTCGGTGGCCGCGACGTCGGCAGCCGGGTGGCCGCCGGACTGGTCGACTCCGACAAGCGGCACGTGCTCGAACAGGAGGGACTCAACTGCTGGGGGGTGTGGGAGTTCAGCGACTGGGACCTGCTCACCGCCAACGTGCGCAAGTCCTTCGAGTACGCCAAGCAGCGGTGCACCGCCTACCCCCGGTACGTGGTGCAGCGCTCGCTGTTCGACGAGTTCCTGGCCGCGTACCTGCCGGCGGTGCGCGGGGTGCGGTTCGGGCACCCGCTGGCGGTCGAGCCCGGACAGGAGGACTTCCCCGAGCTCGACTTCGGGCCGCTGATCAAGGACGCCAAGGTCAAGGAACTCAACGACGCGGTGAACGAGGCGATCGCCAAGGGCGGGGTACCGATCTACCGGGGCTCGCTCGACGGCGGTCACTTCCTGCCGGGGCAGGACACCTCGGCGTACCTGCCGCCGACCGCGATCCTGGCCCCGCCGCCGTCCTCGCCGCTGTTCCACGCCGAGCCGTTCGGCCCGGTCGACACCATCGTCCTGGTCGACACCGAGGCGGAACTGCTGGCCGCGATGAACGCCAGCAACGGGGCGCTGGTCGCCTCGATCGCCTGTGACGACGAGGCGACCGCGTACCGGCTCGGCGGCGAGTTGCAGGCGTTCAAGGTCGGTGTGAACCGGCCCCGGTCCCGTGGTGACCGGCAGGAGGTCTTCGGCGGCAAGGGCGCGTCCTGGCGGGGTGCCTTCGTCGGCGGTGCGCTGCTGGTCCACGCCGTCACCGAGGGGCCGTCCGACGAGCGGTTGTACGGCAACTTCCCCTCGCATGCCCGGTATCCGGCGGTGTGAGGTCCCCCACCGCCAGCCGCCGCCCGTGCCGTCGCGACCGGCGCGGGCGGCGGCACCGGTCCACCCACCAGCCGGCCCGCCGGCCCGGTCCGCAAGGAGTACGCACGCATGACGGCACACGACCTCCGGTTCGACGTGAACCTCTCCATCCTGTTCACCGAGCTTCCGCTGCTCCAACGGCCGGCGGCCGCCGCCGAGGCCGGCTTCGACGCGGTCGAGTTCTGGTGGCCGTTCGCCGAGCCGGTGCCGGCCGACCGCGACGTCACGGCCTTCGTCGACGCGCTCGACCGGGCCGGGGTACGGCTCGTCGGGCTGAACTTCGACGCCGGTGACATGGCCTCGGGCGACCGGGGCCTGCTCTCCCAGCCGGCCAACTCGGCCCGGTTCCGGGCCAACATCGACGCGGCGATCGGGATCGCCGAGGCGACCGGCTGCCGCGCCCTCAACGCGCTGTACGGCAACCGGGTGGACGGGGTGGATCCGGCCGCCCAGGACGACCTGGCCGCCGAGAACCTGGCGCTGGCGGCCGAGGCGGCCGCCGGGGCCGGCGCGATCGTGCTGGTCGAGCCGCTCAACAGCGCGCAGAACCCGGCCTACCCGCTGGCCACCGCCGCCGACGTACGGGCGGTCATCGACCGGGTACGGGTCGGCTCCGGCCAGCACAACGTACGGCTGCTCTGCGACCTGTACCACCTGGCGAGCAACGGTGAGGACCTGGAGAAGGTGATCACCACGCACACCGGCCACATCGGTCACGTGCAGATCGCCGACGCGCCGGGTCGCCACCAGCCCGGCACCGGCGCGCTCGACCTCGACGGCTTGCTCGGCCAGCTCGAACGGGCCGGCTACCGGGGCTACGTGGGCTGCGAGTACAAGCCGCTCGGCCGGAGCGAGGACAGCTTCGGCTGGCTGCCCCGGGAACGCCGCGCCTCCGCCCGGCACTGACTGACCGCATCCGCCGTCCGGCCACCACCGAGCGTCTCCCCGCCCGGCCGAGCCGAGCGGCGCCCCGCCCATTCGAGAGGTATGGAAACTATGGCCAAGATCCCCTGCATGGACGCGGTGGTCGCCGTGCTCGCGTCGGAGGGCGTGGACATCGCGTTCGGCTGCCCCGGCGCCGCCATCCTGCCGCTGTACGCCGCCCTGCGCAACAGCGACATCAGGCACCTCATCGTCCGGCACGAGGAGGGCGCCACCCACATGGCCGACGGCTGGGCCCGTACCAACGGGCGGGTCGGCGTCGCGATCGGCACCTCCGGCCCGGCCGGCACCAACATGATCACCGGGCTCTACACCGCGCAGGCGGACTCGATCCCGATGATCTGCATCACCGGACAGGCGCCCACCACGAAGCTGCACCAGGAGGCGTTCCAGGCGGTCGACATCGTCGAGATCGCCAAGCCGGTGACGAAGTGGGCGGTGCAGGTCAAGGAGGCCGCCCAGGCGCCCTGGATCTTCCGGGAGGCGTTCCGGATCGCCCGGTCCGGCCGCCCCGGCCCGGTCCTGATCGACCTGCCGCTGGACGTGCAGCGGCAGGAGATCGAGTGGGACGCCACGATCGACGCCCCGCTGCCGGTGACCCGGGTGGAACCGCACCCGCCACGGGTGGAACGGGCGTTGGACCTGCTGCTCGCCGCCGAGCGGCCGCTGATCCTGGCCGGCGGCGGAGTGATCCTCGGCGAGGCCACCGACCTGCTGCGCGAGGTCGCCGAGACGCTGAACATCCCGGTCCAG
This sequence comes from Micromonospora sp. NPDC049529, assembly GCF_055586685.1. Taxonomy (NCBI): domain Bacteria; kingdom Bacillati; phylum Actinomycetota; class Actinomycetes; order Micromonosporales; family Micromonosporaceae; genus Micromonospora; species Micromonospora sp. NPDC049529. The sequence continues at coordinate 406,724 of NZ_JBVJHT010000005.1, read as the reverse complement.
GTCACCCTGATGGGCAAGGGCTCCATTCCGGAGGACCACGACCTGTTCGCCGGGATGACCGGCATCCAGACCACCCAGCGTTACGGCAACGCGTCCTTCCTGGAGTCCGACCTGGTGCTGGCGCTCGGCGCCCGGTTCGGCGACCGGCACACCGGTGACCTGGAGACCTACCGCGGTGACCGGAAGTTCATCCACGTCGACATCGAGCCGACCCAGATCGGCAAGGTGTTCGGCCCGGACCTCGGTGTCGTGTCGGACACCGGCGCCTTCCTGACCGCCCTGCTCGACGCGGTCCGCCGCCGTGGTGCCGAGGTCGACCGGGACGCGTGGGTGTCGCGGGTGCGTACGCTGCGCCGGACGCTGACCCGCCGGGACGACTTCGACTCGGTGCCGATCAAGGCGCCCCGGGTCTTCCGGGAGATCAACGAGTTCTTCGGCCCGGAGACGTACTTCGTCACCGCGATCGGTCTCTACCAGATCTGGTCGGGGCAGTTCCAGAACGTCTTCAAGCCCCGGCACTACCAGGTCTGCGGCCAGGCCGGGCCGCTGGGCTGGGAGATCCCGGCGGCGATCGGGGTGAAGTCGGCCCGGCCCGACGCCGAGGTGGTCGGCGTGGTGGGCGACTACTCGTTCCAGTTCCTGGTCGAGGAACTCGCGGTCGCGGCCCAGTACAACGTGCCGTTCGTGCTGGTGATGCTGAACAACGAGTACCTGGGTCTGATCCGGCAGGCCGAGATCGGCTACAACATGAACTTCGAGGTGGACATCCACTACGACGAGTACGGCACCGACAACGTCAAGATCATGGAGGCGTACGGCTGCTCCGGTCGCCGGGTGACCGAGCCGGGCGAGATCAGCGACGCGCTGGCCTGGGCCAGCAAGGAGGCGAAGCGCACCAGCCGGCCGGTGCTGGTCGAGGTGATGATCGAACGTGAGGCGAACACCGCGCACGGCCTGTCCATCGCACGCGTCAACGAGTTCGAGCCGGTGCCCGAGGGCGAGTAGCCGCCGACCCGCGCCCACCGACCCGTCCGGTCCCACCGGACATCCGCCACCCCCGGCGGCGCTCCCGGCACCCGTGGACGTCGCGGCCCACGGTACCCGAGCCCGGACGCGCCGCCCGCCGGGGGGGGGGGGGGGGGGGGGGGGGGGGGGAGGGGGGGGGGGGGAGGGGGGGGAGGGGAGGGGGGGGGGGGGGGGGGGGGAGGAGGGGGGGGGGGGAGGGGGGGGGGGGGGGGGGGGGGGGCGGGCCCCGTCCCCCCCCCCCCCCCCCCCCCCCCCCCCCCCCCCCCCCCCCCCCCCCCCCCCCTTTCTCCCCCCCCCCCCCCCCCCCCCCCCCCCCCCCCGCCACCCCCCCCCCCCCCCCCCCCCCCCCCCCCCCCCCCCCCCCCCCGGCACCCAGCGCACGCCCACCCGACGGTGGGCGTGCGCTGGTGGCAACACCGACGTACGGGCCGCGCGGCGCCACCGTCGGCGCATCGACGCAGCCCGACGGCCGCCGCACGAGCGAAGAACCATTGCATCTCGGCGACTGTATGCTATGAACACATTCGGGGCGGCGTAGCGCCCGATCGATCCAGCAGAGCCGGAGGTTTCGATGACGGACTGGGACTCGAGCCCGCCAGCCGCCGCCAGAGGTGGACGACGGCTCGCCGCCGCCCGAGCCGAGGCGCGGGCCGTACGCCAGCCGTTGGAGCGTCCCGCCCCGCTGCGTCAGGCGGTCTACGACGTGATCGCCGAAATGATCATCAACCGCGAGCTGCAACCCGGCGAGCACCTGGTCGAGAACGAGCTGGCCGCCCAGCTCGGGGTGAGCCGGCAACCGGTCCGGGAGGCGCTGCAACGGCTGCACAGCGAGGGCTGGGTGGACCTGCGTCCCGCCCTCGGCGCGTTCGTCCACGTGCCGACCGAGGCCGAGGCGGACCAACTCCTGGCCGCCCGTACGCTGCTGGAGACCGAGTCGGCCCGGCTGGCCGCCCGCCGGGCCACCCCGGAGCACATCGAGCACCTGTGGGGCCTGCAGCGCGCCGGCGAGAAGGCACTGAGCGACGACGACCAGGAGGGCATGGTCGCCGCCAACGCCGCCCTGCACGCGTACGTGGTGTCCATGTCGGGCAACAACGTCCTGGCCGAGCTGATCGCGCTGGTGGACCGCCGGGTGCGCTGGTACTACCTGCCGATCGCCCGGTCGCGCGGCCGGGAGGCGTGGGACGAGCACGCGGCCCTGATCGAGGTCATCGCCAGCCGCAACGGCAAGCGGGCCGGGGACATGATGCGCCGGCACACCGAACGGACCCGGGAGAGCTACCACAAGCGGCGCAAGGAGGCCGCTGAGCGGGAGGCTCTGGCCTGAACGACGACGCCCGGTACCCGCCACCACCCCGTCACCGGGTGGTGGCGGGTTTCGTCATACGGGGTGCCGGGGCGGCGACCCCGCACACGCCAACGTCGACCGGTACGGCTTCCGCCGCGCCGGTCGACGCTGGTCCGGCCAATCCCCACTGGCCGATCGGTGCAGGCGTTACTTGTACATGGTCTGGTTCATGGTGCCCGGGGCGTACGCGTCCGGGTCGACCCAGACGTTGATCAGCGAGGGCAGCCCGGACTCGCGGGCCCGCTGCATGGCCGGGCCGATGTCCTCGGGGTTGCGCACCTCCTCACCGTACCCGCCGAGCATCCGGGCGAACTCGTCGTAGCGGACGTCGCCCAGGGTGTTGCCGACCCGGGCGCGGGCGGCCCCGTACTTCTGGGCCTGGCCGTAGCGGATCTGGTTCATCGACGAGTTGTTGCCGACCACGCCGACGAACGGGAGGTTGAACCGGACCAGGGTCTCGAAGTCCCAGCCGGTGAGGCTGAAGGCGCCGTCGCCGAAGAGCGCGACGACCTCCTTGTCCGGGCGACCGTACTTGGCGGCCAGCACGAACGGGATGCCGACGCCGAGGGTGCCCAGCGGACCGGGGTCCATCCAGTGGCCCGGCGACTTCGGCTGCACCACGCCGCCGGAGAAGGTGACGATGTCGCCACCGTCGCCGATGTAGATCGAGTCCTCGGTGAGGAACTCGTTGATCTCGTGCGCCAACCGCAGCGGGTGGATGGGGCTGGCGTCGGAGAGCTGACGCGGCAGCCGCTTCTCGTACGCCGAGGTCTCCTCGGCCCGCAGCTCGGCGAACCAGGGCTTGCGGCCGGCGGCGCCGTTGTCGATCCGACCGGACGCGGCCTGGGCCACCGCGGCCAGGATCGCGCCCGGGTCACCGACCAGGCCGAGGTCGATGTCGCGGTTCTTGCCGACGGTGCGGTAGTCCATGTCGATCTGCACCACGGTCGCGTTCTTCGGCAGCCGGCGGCCGTAGCCCATCCGGAAGTCGAACGGGGTGCCGACGATGATGATGACGTCGGCGTTGTTGAACGCGTAGCGCCGCGACAGGTGGAAGTGGTGCGGGTCGCCGGGCGGCAGCGTGCCGCGCGCCGAGCCGTTCATGTACGCGGGGATGTTGAGCGTCCGGACGAAGTCGATCGCGGCGTCGCTGCCCCGCGCGGTCCAGACCTGGGTGCCCAGCAGCACGGTCGGCTTCTTGGCCTTGACCAGGATGTCGGCGAGCTGCTGGATGGCGGCCGGGTCACCGATGCTCTTGGTCGAGGCCCGGTAGCGACCGGGCTCCGGGATGGTGCAGTCGGCCAGGCGCACCTCGGCGTCGAGCACGTCGCGCGGGATCTCCAGGAAGGACGGGCCCGGAGCACCGTTGTACGCCTCGCGGAACGCCATCGAGACCATGTCGGCGGCGCGGGCGGTGTGCGGCACCGTGGCGGCGAACTTGGTGATCGGCGTCATCATGTCGACGTGCGGCAGGTCCTGCAGTGACCCCATCTTGTGCTGGTTGAGCGCGCCCTGGCCGCCGATCAGGAGCATCGGGCTCTCCGCCCGGAACGCGTTCGCGACGCCGGTGACGGCGTCGGTGGTGCCGGGTCCGGCGGTGACGACCGCGCACCCCGGCTTGCCGGTGACCCGCGCATAGCCGTCGGCCGCGTGCGCCGCGACCTGCTCGTGCCGTACGTCGACCACCGCGATGCCCTCGTCGACGCATCCGTCGTAGATGTCGATGATGTGGCCACCGCAGAGCGTGAAGATGACGTCGACACCCTCGGCCTTGAGTGCCTTGGCCACCAGGTGTCCGCCCGAGATCCGCTCCGGATCGCGACTCGGCTCGGCGAGGATCGGGTCCACGACGGATTCCCTCGCGGTCTGAACCATGTTTCTCAACTCCCTTGAGTCGCCGCCGGCGACCTGCGTGCACGGATGCGACGGGTCCGGCGGTGTTGGGCTGGAAAACTGCTCCGGGACGTGTGCGGGCGCGGCGCGGCGGGCGCGCTCGGCGCACGGCTCCACATCGGCTGCTCGACCAGGGCAACCTCCCCTGTCCACGGGTGGGCACGGTCGCGCGCCACCGGCCGGGACGGGCCGGGCGGCACGGATCGCGGGTGAATAACGGCGCCAGCGGTGGTCGCCGCACGGGCTCGATGTCGCTGACGAGTCATGGGTTTCCTCCGCCACCCTCAAGGATTGCATACCGTATGGGGTAGGCAATATCGTGGCTCATGTAACAGCGGGGTGTCTAGGGGGTAGCGGCAGGTTTTCCGCTAGAGCGGCACCTACCCCGTTCCGCACGCCTCCAGGGCGAGCCGGCGAACGGGGTGACGCTCAGCTCGTACCGTCCGTCCACTCCCCTCGCTCCGACCACCGTGCCCGGTGGCGCGGACCTGGCACGACGTCGGAGTCTCGGGGTGGACGACCCGACGCCAGTCTCACGGCGAGTAGTGATCGGCGCGGCGGTCACCGGATGTCCGGAAGGGACCACCGGCCCGCGCCACCGGCGATCCACCGCCGGGTACGCGCCGGCCGGCGGGGTGGTGGTCTTGGTCACTGGATCAAATTTTGCATACAAAAGCCTGTATGCTGAAGCCGGCACCAAGGGAAGAGACGAGCCAACGAAGCAGGTCCACGGTGAGCGGAACCATCTCCCCCACGACGGGCCGGGCCACCACCCGAGCCGGCAACGGGGATCCGCATCACCCGACGGCCGACCACCGTCCTCGACTCTCCGCACCACACCGGACCACCCGCACCAACGGGTCAGCGCCGGGACCGGGACAGTTCCGGACCGGCACCCCGCGCACCGGACCCCGACTCGGAGCCCCCACCTCCGAACCGGCCGGACGCAGCCGGCCCGTCGTCGGCGGTCCCGGGCGACGGCCCGGCCGCTCCGGTAACCTGGGACCGGAGCAGCGGCGCCCCGACCCAGCGACGGCGGCATCCCGGCTCACCCGGCCGGCGACCCGCCGAACCACCCGGCCCACGACGGAACAGCGACGTCGGGCCCGATCCGCTCCGGCGGCCCAGCGGCGGACCACCAGCCGCCGCGCCGAGCAGCACACCCGGATCACCACCGGGACGCCCGAGGGCCCGAGCCTGCCAGCCCGGACCCTCGGCGACCACATCGAGCACACGCGCCCGTCCCGCTGGGAGCAATGCCGCACCCAGCCCTGGACGCGCGGCCGGTGCGTACCCTCCCGCGGAGCGTCGTTCCGCGGGAACGCCAATAAATGACGAGGTGAAGAGGTCATGGCAACCCAAGGAGAGTTCGTACGTTTCCTCAACCGAATCCAGCGCGGACTCAACCTCCCGCAGGGATTCAACGCCGACGGTCGTACCCTCGGGCTCGGCCTGGCGCTCGCCCTGGAATCCCAGCGGCGAGCCACCCGGCCGAGCGACGAGGAGATCGCGCGGCTGCTGAACGAGCACACCGAGGACGACCTCGTGAAGCTGTGACAACCGATCAGGACGCATCACGTTCGGCCATGGCGACTTCCGAGGCCCCTGGCTGATCATCGTCCTTGGCACCACCGGCCGGGACGGCGGCGGGTTCTGCCGCCCGTCGTCCGTCCCGCCGGGTCTTCAACAGGCTGGCCACGGTGGTGACCAGCAGCGTACCGAGAATGACCCCGAGCGAGACGACGATCGGCACCTCCGGCGCCCAGTCGACCCCGTCGTGGTGCAGCGCCTCCAGGACCAGCTTCACGCCGATGAAGGCGAGGATGAGCGACAGTCCCTTGCTCAGGTACACCAGGCGGTCCAACAGGGCACCGATCAGGAAGTAGAGCTGCCGCAGGCCCATCAACGCGAACGTGTTCGCGGTGAAGACCAGGTACGGCTCCTGGGTCAGGCCGAAGATCGCCGGGATGGAGTCGAGCGCGAACAACAGGTCGGTGGTACCGATGGCGACCATGACGATCAGCATCGGGGTGACCATCCGCCGACCGTCGATCCGGGCGAACACCGACGAGCCGTGGTAGGACTCGGTCGTCGGGAGCACCTTGCGGACCGTACGCAGTGCCACGTTCTCCGAGAACTCGTCCTCCTGCTGCGGCCCGACCAACTTGATCGCGGTGTAGATCAGGAAGGCGCCGAACAGGTAGAAGAGCCAGTCGAACCGGGTGATCGCCTGAGCCCCCGCGGCGATGAACACGCCCCGCAGCAGCAGCGCGATCACGATGCCGATCAGCAGCACCTTCTGCCGGTACTGCACCGGCACCGCGAACCGGGTCATGATGATCACGAACACGAACAGGTTGTCGACACTGAGCGAGTACTCGGTGAGCCAACCCGCGAAGAACTGCCCGCCGTACGTGGCGCCGGCCGTCCCGGTCAGGACCAGCCCGAACGCCACCGCCGCCAGGATGTAGAAGCTCACCCACGTCACGCACTCCCGGAAGGAAGGGTCGCGTGGATTGCGGGCCACCAGGTAGAAGTCGACGGCGATCATCACGACGAACGCGGTGATCGTTACCGCCCACACCCAGCCGGGCAGATTCATGCCCTACCTCCGGTCCGGGGCCGGATCAGCCGGCCCAAACCCTGACCGGCACCGCGCTTGCGCCGCCGGTTCTCGCGTGCCTGCCACTGCGCCTGCGCGTGTTGCAGGTAGAAGGCGTACAGCCGGTCGGCCGGCTCGTTGTCCCGCCGGATCCGGCGCAACCAGTTCGGTGCGAACCGCTCGTGCAGCCAGCTGAAGCCGATGGCGAACCCGAGACTGATCATCGCCTGGTAGGCCAGGAAGCCGAGCACGTCCGGCGGTAGCGCCGGCCGACCCGCGATCAGCAGGCCGGCCAGCACCTCGTGGACGAGTCTGGCCACCGGGAACCCGACGAACCAGTAGAGCCCGGCCGGCGCGAACACCCCGGGCGTGATGATCCCCGCCCCGAGCAGCGCGCCGAACCCGCCGCCGAGCAACGCCAGCGGCAGGCCGAGAGCGACACCGGTGGCCACCGCCCAGCCGAACGGCTGGCCGACGATCAGGGCGAGTCCCAGGGCCGCCAGTCCGGCGCTGGCGCCGATGCCGGCACCGGGAATCGCGATCTGACCGAGATCCCTCATCCGATCGACAGTCATCTCAGCCCACTACCACGCCGAACCGGAAGAGGCTGTAGATCAGCATGCCCAGGTAGAACACCGCGCCGAAGCCGATCACCAGGTTCTGCAGCAGGCCCGGTCGAATCGGTTTGGGCAGCATCCGGTTGTTCACCAGGAGCAGCACCACGCAGTACGTACCCATGGCGAAGGTGGACAGGAAGGCCAGTACGTCGAGGATCGCACCCGGACCGTCGGCGGGACCGAAGAGCAGGATCAGGATCCCGAACGTGATGACGCCCCAGAGGAAACCGGCGTAGAGCTTCGACATGCCGAAGCGCTTCGCCCCGCGGATGAAGTGGTAGCTCATGTCCGCCTGGCCACGCGAGAACGAGTCGAACAGGCCGAGCGTGGCGTTGAGACCGATCAGCGCGATGAAGCCGAGGAAGATCCCGCGCAGCACCGGCGCACCGGCCGAGGCGAACGCGTCCGCCATCGCGGTCAGGGCGACCTCCCGGTCACCGTCGCGGATCAGACCGGCCACGTTCGGGCTCTCCCGGGCGGCGGTCTGGGCGAGCACGGTGAACGAGATGGTGACCAGCATCGTGATGCCCCAGAAGAGCAGTACGGCGTCGAAGGTCACCCACTTGCGCCAGCCCTTCCACTTGCGCATCTCGGCCGGGTTGTCGGTGTCGAACATGAACCCGCGCGAGGGCATGACCTCTTCCTCGCCCGCGGACCGCAGTCCCCGGATCTTCGGAATGTGCGCACCCATGCCGGCACCGGAGTCACGCAGGTGCAGCGTGTACCACATCTGCTGCATGCCGGACGGCCCGGCGAACGCGATGGCGCCGACCAGCACCGGGAACCAGGCCGCCGACATGGCCTCGTCGGGCAGGTAGCCGAAGCGGAACATGCCGCCGAGGGTCGAGGTGACGTCGCTCCACTGCCCGACCATCGAGGCCGCCACGGCGGTGCCGACCACCAGCACGCCGATCAGGATGCCCAGCAGGCTCTCCAGCAGGGGGTAGATCACTGACGCCAGGCTGAACAGGATACCCACCACGATCAGGCCGATACAGGCGGTGACGACCCAGGGTACGCCGCTCACCTCCTCGAAGGCGGCGGCCCCGGTGGAGAGGTGACCCGGCCAGATGTAGACCAGGATCGCCACCCCGAAGAAGAACCACATCAGTGGTTTGAACACCCGGGCGGCGCCGAAGAAGATGCTCTCCCCGGTAGCCATGGCGTACCGGGCCATCTCGAGCATGACGAACGCCTGGAGGGTCACACCGATCAGGAACAGCCAGCGGATCTCCGGACCGAAGACCAGGACCAACCGGGGCCACATGTACGCCTCGCCCATGCCCACGCCGAGCGCGACGAGGAACACGGTGGGGCCGAGCAGGTGGATGGAGGGGGGTGCGTCCGGCAGTTCCCGGATCGGCATCGGCTCAAGTCCACCGGCCCGCCAGACCCGCTCTTCGCCGGCCCGGGCTGCTGGGATCGATGCGGTGGTGCTGGGTGGAGCGGTGGCACTGCCCCCCTGGGGGTGGGGGCCAGGATTGTTCGAAGCGTCCACGTTGGACCTCCTCGGGACCTAGTGGCTGGGGGGTCTGGGGGACGGAACCAGACCCCGACGTCATGTCCTGTTCGCCTCCTGGCCGCGGGAGCGGTCACTGTCGCAGGTTTCCCCTCGGCAAGACCGGTGTGCCGCGGGTCTTCTCGGTTCAGCCGCCGGCGCTCGGATCGGCCCCGATGTGGCCTGCGGCCCGGGCCCAGCGGTACTTCGCGCCGAGCACGGCGACCGGCTTCTCCGTGGTGTACGGGTAGGCCACGATGCCGTGCCGGTACAGGTGCTCGCTTGCCTGCTCGACCTCCACGTCGCCGGCGAGCGAGGCGACGACGGGCTTGTGGATGCCCTTGGCCCGGAACTCCTCGACCACGTCGACCACCAGCTCGGCGAAGACCATCGGCGGGGTGACGATGGTGTGCCAGTAGCCGAGGATCAGCGCGTGGATCCGGGGGTCGGACAGGCCCAGCGCGATGGTGTTCCGGTAGGTCGACGGCGGTTCGCCGCCGGTGATGTCCACCGGGTTGCCCGCCGCGCCGAAGGGCGGGATGAACTTGCGGAACGCCTCGTCGAGATCCGGCGGGATCTCCATCAGCCGCAGACTGTTGTCGACGCAGGCGTCGGAGAGCAGCACACCCGAGCCGCCAGCACCGGTGATGATGACGACGTTCTCGCCCTGCGGGGTGGGCAGCAGCGGGATGCCGCGGGCGTACTCCAGCAGGTCGTTGAGGCCGGGGGCGCGGATCACGCCGCTCTGCCGCAGGATGTCGTCGTAGACCTTGTCGTTGCCGGCCAGGGCTCCGGTGTGCGAGCTGGCGGCCTTGGCGCCCTGGTCGGTCCGGCCCGCCTTGAGCACCAGCACCGGCTTGGTCTTCGACACCCGCTTGGCGGTCTCGGCGAAGGCCCGACCGTCCTTGAGGTCCTCCAGGTGCATGGCGATGAGCTGGGTGTTGGGGTCGGTCTCGAAGAAGGTCAGCAGGTCGTCCTCGTCGATGTCGGCCTTGTTGCCGACGCCGACGATCGAGGAGACACCCATCTTGGCCGACCGGCTGAAACCGAGGATCGCCATCCCGATGCCGCCGCTCTGCGAGGAGAGCGCGACCCCACCCTTGACGTCGTACGGGGTGCAGAAGGTCGCCGAGAGGTTCTCCGGCGTGTAGTAGTAGCCGTAGATGTTCGGTCCGAGGATGCGTACGCCGTGCCGTCGGGCGATCGCCACGATCTCGTCCTGCAACGCGTGGTTGCCGGTCTCGCCGAAGCCGGACGGGATGAGGATCGCCCCGGCCACGCCCTTGACACCGACCTCCTCCAGTGCCTGCGGCACGAACTTCGCCGGGATGGCGAAGACGGCGACGTCCACCGGTCCGGGTACGTCGCCGATGCTCTTGAACGCCTTGCGGTCCAGGATCTCGTCGGCCTTCGGGTTGATCGGGTAGATCTCGCCCTGGTAGCCGCCGTTGACCAGGTTCTTCATCACCGAGTTGCCGATCTTGCCGGCTTCGGCGGAGGCGCCGATGACGGCGACCGCGGCCGGCCGCATGATCCGGGTCATGCTGGCCAGGATCTCCTCCTCGGAGAACCGCTCCGGGGTCTTGGCGGCCTCGTCGTCGACCAGGATCCGCACGTCCACCGCGGTCGCGCCGGCCGAGGTGGCCAGCACCGGGTTGAGGTCGACCTCGGCCAGCTCCGGGAAGTCGGTGACCAGGTCGGACAACCGCCGGATCAGTCCGGCCAGCACCTCGCGGTTGGCCGGCTCGGCTCCGCGTACGCCGCGCAGGATCTCGGCCGAGGCGATGCCGTCGATCATCGACAGCGCGGTCTCGTGGTCGGCCGGGGCGAGCCGGAAGGTGACGTCCTTGAGCACCTCGACCAGCACCCCGCCGAGCCCGAAGGCGACCACCTTGCCGAAGGTCTTGTCGGTCACGGTGCCGACGATCACCTCGTGGCCGGAGGTGAGCAGTTGCTGCACCTGGACCCCGACGATCCGGGCGTCGGCCCGGTACGCGTGCGCGTTGTCGACGATGGTCTGGTAGCCGTCCGCCACCTCGGCCGGCGTCTTGAGCCCGACCAGCACACCGCCGGCCTCGGTCTTGTGCAGGATGTCCGGTGAAACGATCTTCAGGACCACCGGCAGGCCGATCCGCTCCGCCAGGGTCACCGCCTCGTCGGCGCTGGTCGCCAGCCCCTCCTGGGGCGTGGCGATGCCGTACGCCTCGACGACCAGCCGACCCTCGGGCGCGGTCAGCGAGTCACGGCCCTCGGCACGGACCTGGTCCAGGACCCGGCGTACCGCCTCGCGGTCGTAGCCGGTTGCGTTATCTGGCATTTCCTCGTCTCTCCTTCGGACCGAACGCTCCGCCGGACGCGGCGGACGGTGAACAGCGGGATGGTCAGATCACGCCGGCGGTACGCAGCCCGGCGACCTGGGTCTCGTCGTAGCCGAGCTCGCCGAGAACCTGCTCGGTGTGCTCGCCGAGCAGGGGTGAGCGCTCGATCTCGACGGTCGAGTCGGACAGCTTGATCGGGTTGCCGACGGTCTTGTAGACACCCCGCTCGGGGTGCTCGACCTCGACCACGGAGCCCAGCTCGGCGAGGGTCTCGTCCTCGATCAGCTCCTTGGTCGACAGGATCGGCCCACAGGGGATGTTGTGGGCGTTGAGCTTCTCCATGACCTCCCACTTGGTGTGCTTCTCGGTCCACTCCTCGATCAGCGCGAAGGCCTTGTCGAGTTTGGCCAGCCGTACCGCCGGGGTGCTCCAGGCCGGGTCGTCGGCCAACTCCGGCTTGCCGATCAGCTCGGTGATCGGCTTCCAGCCCACCGGCTGGATGATCACGTAGATGTAGTCGTTCGGTCCGCCCGGTGCGCAGCGCACGGCCCAGCCGGGCTGGCCGCCGCCGGAGGCGTTGCCGGAGCGCGGCACCTCGTCGCCGAAGTGCTCGTTGGGGTACTCCCCCAGTGGTCCGTGCGCCAGCCGCTGCTGGTCGCGGAGCTTGACCCGGCACAGGTTGAGCACCGCGTCCTGCATGGCGACCTGGACCCGCTGACCACGGCCGGTCTGGGTGCGCTGGTACAGCGCGGCGAGGATGCCGGCGACCAGGTGGATGCCGGTGCCGGAGTCGCCGATCTGCGCGCCGGTGGCGGTCGGTGGGCCGCCCTCGAAGCCGGTGGTGCTCATCGAGCCGGCCATCGCCTGGGCGATCACCTCGTACGCCTTGAAGTTGGCGTAGCGGCCGGGTCCGAAGCCCTTGATCGAGGCGTAGACCAGGCCGGGGTTGATTTCCTGGAGCCGCTCCCAGGGGAAGCCGAACCGCTCCACCACGCCGGGTCCGAAGTTCTCCACCAGGACGTCCACTCCGGACACCAGCGAGGTGAAGATCTCCTTGCCCTGTTCGCTCTTCATGTTGAGCGTGATGCTCCGCTTGTTGGAGTTGAGCATCGTGAAGTAGAGACTGTCCACGCCGGGCAGGTCGCGGAGCTGCGCCCGGGTGATGTCACCCGTACCCGGTGCCTCCAGCTTGATGACATCGGCGCCCAACCACGCCAGGATCTGTGTGGACGAGGGACCGGACTGCACGTGTGTCATGTCGAGGACGCGGATGCCCTCCAGTGCCTTACCCATGAGCCAACCTCCTGTACGTGACACTCCACGTGTTGCTGATCAGGGGATTCAGACCCGAGGTGTGCTCCGCGCGGGTCCGGGCTGACGATCGGGTCATCGACACCCTCCGCGTCCTCGGGGATTGCATACCGTATGGGGTAGGCAATATCGTGGCCCATGTAACAGCGGGGTGTCTAGGGGGTAGCAAAACGAATTCTGCGAAGCCCTCGCAGACCGACCCGACCTGCGGTCCGTAGGCCGCTCCACGCCCGCCGCAGGGTCGACGACCGTTCCGGACCCGGCTCGGGCGCCACCGGCGAAGGTCGGGCGCCACCACCGGAGAAGGTCAAGGAGAGGGAGGCCCTCAGTGGATCTGTTGGAGCACCAGGCACAGGATCTCTTCGCCAAACACGGCGTGCCTGTGGGTAGGTACCGCGTTGCCAGCACCGCGCAACAGGCCCGCGAGGCCGCCGCCGAGATCGGCGGCCGGGTCGTGGTGAAGGCCCAGGTGAAAACCGGGGGCCGGGGCAAGGCCGGCGGGGTCAAACTTGCCGACGGCCCGGACTCGGCGTACGAGACGGCGAGCGCGATCCTCGGCATGGACATCAAGGGACACACCGTCGGCAAGGTGCTGGTCACCGAGGCCAGCGACATCGCCGACGAGTACTACGTCTCGCTGCTGCTCGACCGGTCCAACCGCTCGTTCCTCGCCATGGTGTCCCGCGAGGGCGGGATGGAGATCGAACAGGTGGCGGTGGAGAAGCCGGACGCGCTGATCCGGCTGCCGATCGACCCCGCCGAGGGCGTCACCGCCGACATCGCCACCCGACTCTGCGTCGACGCCAACCTCCCGGTCGAGGTGCACGACGGCGTACGGGACGTGCTGGTCCGGCTCTGGACGGTGTTCACCGAGGAGGACGCCACCCTGGTCGAGATCAACCCGCTGGCGCGGCTCGCCGACGGCTCCGTACGCGCCCTCGACGGCAAGGTCACCGTCGACGACAACGCCCGGTTCCGGCACCCCGCGCACGCCGCGTTCGTCGACACCGCCGCCGCCGATCCGCTGGAGGCGCTCGCCGCCGAAAAGGACCTCAACTACGTCAAGCTCGACGGCGAGGTCGGGGTCATCGGCAACGGTGCCGGCCTGGTGATGAGCACCCTGGACGTGGTCGCGTACGCCGGGGAGGAGTTCGGCGGGGTGAAACCGGCCAACTTCCTCGACATCGGCGGCGGCGCATCGGCCGAGGTGATGGCGAACGGGCTGGAGATCATCCTCGGCGACCCGGCGGTACGCAGCGTCTTCGTCAACGTCTTCGGCGGCATCACCGCCTGCGACGCGGTCGCCAACGGCATCGTGCAGGCGATCGAACTACTCACCCGCGACGGCGCCGAGATCACCAAACCGCTGGTGGTCCGGCTGGACGGCAACAACGCCGAGGAGGGCCGGCGAATCCTCACCGCCGCCGCACTGGACTGCGTACGGACCGTGGACACGATGGACGGCGCGGCCCGCCTCGCCGCCGAACTCGCCGCCAAGGGGGCATGACAGCGATGGCAATCTTCCTCACCGAGACCAGCCGGGTGCTGGTCCAGGGCATCACCGGGACCGAGGGCACCAAGCACACCCGGCGGATGGTCGCCGCCGGCACGAACATCGTCGCCGGGGTCACCCCCGGCAAGGGCGGTCAGTCCGTCGACGGCATCCCGGTGTTCAACACCACCGCCGAGGCGGTCGCCGCCACCGGCGCCGACACCTCGGTCGTCTTCGTACCGCCCCGGTTCGCCAGGGCCGCGGTGATCGAGGCTATCGACGCCCGACTCGCCCTGGTCGTCGTGCTCACCGAGGGCATCCCGGTGCACGACACCGCCAACTTCTGGGCGTACGCGTGCGCGACCGGCAACCGGACCCGGATCATCGGCCCGAACTGCCCCGGCCTGATCAGCCCGGGACAGTCCAACGCCGGCATCATCCCGCCCGACATCACCGGACGGGGCCGGATCGGACTGGTCAGCAAGAGCGGCACGCTGACCTACCAGCTCATGCACGAGCTGCGCGACTTCGGCTTCTCCACCTGCGTCGGCATCGGCGGTGACCCGATCGTCGGGACCACCCACATCGACTGCCTCCAGGCCTTCCAGGACGACCCGGAGACTGACGCGATCGTGATGATCGGCGAGATCGGCGGCGACGCCGAGGAGCGGGCCGCGGAGTACATCGCCGCCCACATCACCAAACCGGTGGTGGGCTACGTGGCCGGCTTCACCGCCCCGGAGGGCAAGACCATGGGACACGCCGGAGCCATCGTCTCCGGCTCCTCCGGCACCGCCACCGCCAAGCAGGAGGCGCTGGAGGCGGTCGGGGTGCGGGTGGGCCGGACACCGTCGGAGACCGCCCAGCTGATGCGCGAGACGCTGCTGTCCCGGATGGCGACCCGGTAACAACCGAGAACTCCCGGCCTCCCCGCTCGTCGGAGGGGAGGCCGGGAGGCACCTGTCACAGCCGTACCGGAGACGGTCGCCGTACCCGTGGTCAGGACAGTGCGGTGGCGGCCGGGGCGCGGTCGGCGAGCCCCAGCCGGTGCCCGCCGGTGTAGACGTTCATCGACGTACCGCGCAGGAAGCCGACCAGGGTGAGGCCCGAGTCGGCCGCGAGATCGACCGCGAGCGACGACGGCGCCGACACCGCCGCCAGCGCCGGCACCCCGGCCATCACCGCCTTCTGCACCAGCTCGAACGAGGCCCGGCCGCTGACCAGCAGCAGCGTGCCGCGCAGCGGCACCCGGCCGGAGCGCAGCGCCCAGCCCACCACCTTGTCGACGGCGTTGTGCCGGCCGACGTCCTCGCGCAGGCAGAGCAACTGCCCGGCGGCGTCGAACAGCCCGGCGGCGTGCAGCCCGCCGGTACGGTCGAACACCCGCTGCGCGGCGCGCAGCCGGTCGGGCAGTCCCGCCACCAGGTCCGGAGTGATCCGCAGCGGATCGTCGGCGACCGACCACGCCGCCGTGGTACGCACCGCGTCCAGGCTGGCCTTGCCGCAGAGCCCGCACGAGGATGTGGTGTAGAAGTTGCGTTCCAGGGACGGGTCCGGTGCCGGCACCCCGGCGCCGAGCACCACGTCGACCACGTTGTAGGTGTTGCTGCCGTCCTCGGTCGCCCCGGCGCAGTAGCGGATCCCGGCAATGTGCTCGCCCCGCTGCACCACGCCCTCGCTCACCAGGAATCCGGCCGCCAGGTCGAAGTCGTCGCCCGGCGTACGCATGGTGATGGTCAACGCCCGTCCGTTGACCCGGATCTCCAACGGCTCCTCCGCCACCAGCGTGTCCACCGGTTCGGTGACGGTCCCGTCGACCACCCGCACCACGCGACGTCGGCTTGTCACGCGTCCCATCTGCCACCACCCATCGTCGGTCCGGATTCCCCCGCCGGGCCCGGCTCACCGGTCCCGGCGGGTCGCGCAGTCGGGACCGGCTCACCAGCCCCGACCGCTCTCACAGCTCGTCGGGCCGCAGCCGGGGCAGAACCGACAGCGTCGGCCGTCCCGGTTGCCGCATCCCGCTCGTCAACAGTGCGCCGAACAGCCCCAGACAGCCAGCCACGACGAACGCGGCGATCGCGCCGGGGGTGCCGGTCACCAGTCCGGCGAACCCGATGCCCACCAGCCCGCCGACCACCTTGCCGGTGTAGACGATGCCGTAGTTCAGCAGGGTCGCCTCGCCACCGAACCAGTCCCGCACCAGGCTGACCAGCAGAGAGTATCCGGCGCCGGTGCCCGCGCCGGCCAGTCCGGCGAACGCCACCACCGCCACCACCTGCTCCGCCTGCACGGCGGCGAGCAGGCCGAACTGGGCCACTCCCCCGACGGCCAGGGCCAGTCCGAGCGTACGGCGGCGCCCCAGCCGGTCGGAGAGCGAACTGGTGACCGCCCGGCCGATCCCGGTCGCGACGGCCAGTACGCCGATCGAGGCGACCACCAGGAACGGCTGGTCGGCCCGGTGGTGGGCGAAGCCGACCAGGTACGCGATGTCGAACAGGGCCATCGCCGCGGTCACCACGACGAGGACGAACATCACCGGCAGCATGCCGCTGCGGACGGCGGCCCGGGGTGAGTAGGGCCGCAGCGCCGGCATGTTGTTCGGGATGCTGCGGTTGAGCCGGCGGTCGACCGCCCACCGCTGCGGATCGAGGTCCGCCGGCCACCAGTGCCGGGGCGGCTTGCGCAGCAGCAGCCCGCTCACCGCGATCACGACGAACGCGGCGATCGCGGCCGCGTCCAGCACCACCGGCAGGTTCCCCAGCTCCAGCGCGTACGCGGCGACCACGACGAACGGGACGCAGCCGTAGCCGAAGGCACCGCTGACCACGCCGACCATGGTCGCCGTCCGCTCCGGGAACCATTCGGTGACGGTGGCGATGCAGGTCATGTAGACCAGGCCGGCGCCGATCCCGCCGAGCACCGAGTAGCCGAGCAGCACCCCGGTCAGGTCCCGGCTGTGCCCGAGGGTGACCAGGGCAACCAGGCTCAGCGTGGCACCGGCGAGCATCGGTACGGCGAGCCGCACCCGGACCCGCCGGTAGAGCCAGACCGCCGGCAGCGCGGTGCCGGCCTGGCAGACGATCCAGACCGCCAGTACGGTGAACGCCTCCCAGAGGGTCCAGCCGTTGGCCCGGACCAGGGCCGGGATCGCGGCGCCGAAGCCGTACTGGAACAGGCTGATCGCCAGCATCGAGGCCCAGCACAGCCGAAGCATCCAGGCGCGTGAGCGTCCCATCAGGTCGAAGTCGGTCTCCCCGACGCGGTAGCGGCGTCCGTAGACGTCGCTCACCTCGCGGGCGGCAACGGCATTCCTGGCCTCCGGCATCCCTGGCACCTCCACCTGTCACCGTGTGCGGCCGGGCGGCGGGAACCCCAGGCCGACGGCCATTGTATACTGTATGTTACGTGCACTAGTGTCTACCAGCGACGCACGGCTGTCCAGGATCAATCGATTCCGCCCTCCGGGTCGGGCACGATGGAGGGGCCGGCCCGGCAACCGACCGGAAGACTGCGAGGGACGCTGATGAGCCAGTTGCAGGAATGGAACCGCCGGGCGCTCGACGAACTCGGCCTCGACCCCGGCACCCTCGACCAGGGACTCGTCCTGGACCTGGCCCGCGACGTGGCACACGGGGTGGCCCGACCGGCGGCGCCGCTGAGCACCTACCTGCTCGGGGTGGCGGTGGGGCGGGGCGCCGACCCGGCCGAGGCCGCCGCACGGCTGACCACCCTCGCCGAGAGCTGGCCCGGCTCGGAAACCCGCTCGTGAACACCACCGACTGGCCCACGGCCCGACGGATCGCGCGGGCGGCCGGCACCCCGCTCGGCCGGATCGACCTCGCCCTGCCCGACGCGCTCGGCACCACCCTCGCCACCCCGCTCGTGGCCCTCGCCCCACTACCGGCCTACGACGCCGCCGCCATGGACGGGTACGCCGTCGCCGGCACCGGGCCGTGGCAGGTCACCGGCCGGGTGCTCGCCGGCGACCCGACCCCGGTCGACCCGCTGCGCCCCGGCACCGCCGTGGAGATCGCCACCGGCGCCCTGGTGCCCGTCGGCGCCGACGCGGTGCTGCCGTACGAGCGGGCCCGGTGCCGGGCCGACCGGGTGCACGGCGAGATCGAAACCGGCCGGCACATCCGGCGGCGCGGCGACGACTGCCCGCTCGGCGAACACGTGCTACCGGCCGGCAGCCTGGTCACGCCCGCGCTGCTCGGGCTGGCCGCCAGCCTCGGCAACGACTGGCTGACCGTGTTCCGCCGGCCCCGCGTCGGGGTGGTGGTCACCGGCGCCGAACTGCTCAGCGCCGGGCTGCCGTCGCCGGGACGGGTCCGGGACGCGATCGGTCCGCTCCTGCCCGGCCTGGTGCACTCGGCCGGCGGCGAGATCGTCTGGACCGTCCGGGTGACCGACGACAAGGCCGCACTGGTCGAGGCGATCCGGCGGCCCGGTGCGGACGTGACGGTGGTCTGCGGGGCCACCTCGGTCGGTGCCGCCGACCACCTGCGCGCCGCCCTGGAGGCGGTCGCGGCGCTGGTCCGGGTGCACGGGGTGGCCTGCCGGCCCGGCCATCCGCAACTGCTCGCCACGATGGCGGACGGCCGGGCGGTGATCGGACTGCCCGGAAACCCGTACGCGGCCCTCGTCGCCGGGCTCACCCTGCTCGCGCCGCTGCTCGGTCAGCTCGCCGGACGTGCCGAGCGGCCACCGGTGACGGCCCGGCTGACCGGACCGGTGAAGGTGCTCGAGCGGGACACCCGACTGGTGCCGGTGACGCGGGTCGGTTCGGGGGTGGTCCCGGTCGGGCACGACCGCCCCGGCCTGCTCTGGGGGGCGGCCGAGGCACACGGGCTGGCGGTCGTACCGCCGGGCTGGCCGGGCGGCGAGGTCGAACTGCTCGCGCTGCCCGGCGCGGACGCGGCCGGCGTGCCGGTGCCGGCCGCCGTCGGCCCGGTCCGGCCCGCCGAGCTGCCCGGGGCCGATCCCGGCACCGGCGCACGGGCCGGTGGGACCACCCGGACCGGGGAACGGCTGCCCGCCACCGCGGGCGCGGAGAGCTGACGCTCAGGGCACCGGTTCGGGTCGGGGCGCCGGGCCCCGGGCCGGTCCCGACGGTTGACCGGGCGGCCGGGCGAGAACCCGGTCACCGAGTCGGAGAAGGCGCATGGTGTTCGTCGAACCGGGCAGTCCGGGCGGGCTGCCCGCCACGATCAGCACCAGGTCGCCGACCTGGAACCGGGGCAGTGACAGCAGTACGTCCTGCACGTGGTGCACCATCTCGTCGGTGTGCACGACCACCGGCACACCGAACGTCTCCACTCCCCAGGTCAGCGTCAGCCGCGCCGGTACGTGCGGATCCGGGGTGAACGCGAGCAGCGGTACGGCGGGGTGGTGCCGGGCCAACTGCCGGGCGGTGGCGCCGCTGCGGGTGAAGCAGCAGATCGCCTTCACCCCCAGCGACTCGGCCACCTCGGCGGCGGCCTCGGCGATCGCGTCGACGTTCGTGACCGCCCCGGTCCGCAACGCGGTACGCCGGACCGAGGTCGTCGCCTCGGCCGACCCGACGATCTGCGCCATCATCCGCACCGCCTGCACCGGGAACGCCCCGACGCTGGTCTCGGCCCCGAGCAGCAACGCGTCCGCACCGTCCAGTACGGCGTTGGCCACGTCCGACGCCTCCGCCCGGGTGGGTCGCGGCTGCTCGACCATCGAGTCGAGCAACTGGGCGGCCACCACGACCGGCTTCGCCGACTCGCGGCAACGGCGGATCGCCCGCTTCTGGATCAGGGGTATCTCGTCCAGCGGCAGCTCCACCCCGAGGTCGTCGCGGGCGACCACCAAGCCGTCGAAGGCGGCGACGATCTCGTCGAGCTGCCGGGCCGCCGCCGGGGTGTCCAGCTTCGCGAGCACGGGCCGGCGCACCCCGTACTCGTCCATCACGTCACGGACGACCTTGACGTCCTCGGGCGAGCCGACGGCGGAGAGCGCCACCAGGTCCACCCCGAGTCCGAGGACGAACCGCAGGTCCGCGGTGAGCTGCTCGGTGAGCTCGGCACCGGCGGCGGGACGACCGAACCGGATCCGGGGTCCGCGCAGGTCCGCGAGGACGCCGACGGTGCGCCCGGCCCGAGCGGCGGTCTCGCGCAGCATCCGGTAGGTCGAGGCGTGTTGGGCCGGAGTGCCGTGGCCGAGGTCGATCCGGGCCACGTCCATCCCGGCCCCGACCAGTTCTCGCAGCCGGTCCGGGGTCGCGGTCGCGGGCCCCAGGGTGCAGACGATCTTCGCGCGGCGGGGCATCGGAGTCGGCCTCAGTCCGACGTACGACCGGAGAGCTGCTCGACCACCTTCAGCAGCGCGGAGTGGTCGAGCCCGCCGTGTCCCTGCGCCTTCAACGCGGCGATGAGCTGGGCGACCGCCGCACCGAGCGGGATCACCACCCCGGCCTCCCGGGCCGCCGAGGTGACGATGCCCATGTCCTTGTGGTGCAGGTCGATCCGGAATCCGGGCTGGAACTGCCGGGCGAGCATGCCGGCCGCCTTCCGGTCGAGAATCCGGTTGCCGGCCAGGCCACCGGCGAGCACCCGGACGGCCGCCTCGGTGTCCACCCCGTACGCCTCCAGGAAGACGATCGCCTCCGCGACGAGCTCGATCGTGCCCGCGACGATCAGCTGGTTCGCCGCCTTGACGGTCTGGCCGGATCCATGCGGTCCGACGTGGACGATGGTGGCGCCGACGACCTCGAGCACCGGACGGGCGGCTTCGAAGTCGGTCGCGTCACCACCGACCATGATCGACAATGTGCCCTCGATCGCGCCCTGTTCGCCACCGCTGACGGGCGCGTCGAGCACCCGTACGCCGTAGGGCTTCGCCGCCTCGGCCACGCCCTGGGCCGTTTTCGGGGAGATGCTGCTCATGTCGATCCAGAGCTGACCGGGCCGGGCGGTGGCGAGGATGCCGCCGTCACCGAGGGCGACCGCCTCGACGTCGGGTGAGTCGGGCACCATCGTGATCACCACGTCGGACTCCCGGACCACCTCGACGACGCCGCCCGCGGCCCGTCCACCGGCGGTCGCGAGCGCCTCGGTACGCGCCGGACTGTAGTCGTAGCCGATCACCTCGAAGCCGGCCTTGACCAGGTTGGTGGCCATCGGGCCGCCCATGATGCCGAGTCCGATGAAACCCACGCGTGTCATATCAGCGATCTCCTCACGTTGCTCCAGGTCTCACTGCCGGCGCGGTGGGCGGTAGGTCGGGCCGCCGCCCGCCTACCACCCGGCGGGGACACCGCGGTCACCCCCCTAGGATTCTGTATGCAGTATGGAAGTCAGTCAAGGTATGGGGTGATCCGGTGCGTACGGAGGGTTCCTGGGACTCGGTGCCCGGCTCTTCGCCGTGGACGCGCGGAGGCTATCCGCGAGAGTCGTGGCGGCGGATGGTCAGCACCGCAATGTCGTCGGCGGGTTGTTCGGCACCGAGCGCCGACATGACAGACACGCAGACATCCTCGGCGGAACCCGGCCGGACGGCGGCACGGAGACGATCGAATCCGACGTCGATCGGTTCGTCGCGGCGTTCGACCAGACCGTCCGTGTAACAGACGAGGACCGCCTCCGGCGGGAAGTCGACCACCGTCGTGCGCCGATGCTGCACTCGTCCGATGCCCAGCGGCGGGTCGACGGGCAGGGTCAGGAGATGAGCCGCACGTCCGGGGCTCACCAGCACGGGGGGCAGGTGGCCGGCGAGCGAGATGTGGAGTCGATCCCGCTCCGGAGTGACCATGGCGTACAGGACGGTGGCCAGGTTGCCGGTCTCGAAATGGTGGACCTTGCGGTCGAGCCGGGTCAACGCGTCGGCCGGATCATCGCACTCCAGGGTGTACGCGCGCAGCGCGCTGCGCAGCCGTCCCATCACCACGGCCGCGGCCAGTCCGTGCCCGGACACGTCGCCCACGACCATGCCAAGCCACCCCGACGGGAGCGTGAACACGTCGTACCAGTCGCCGCCGATGCCGGCCGCGTGGCCGGGCACGTATCGGGCCGCCGCGTCGACGCCGGGCACGTTCGGCAGGCGCGTCGGGAGGAGGCTTCGCTGCAGGGCCAGTGCGGCCGCACGGTCGATGCTGCCGAGACGGGCCTGGGACGCCAACGCGGCGCGATCGGCCGCCAACTGGAGCAGGTGGACGTCGTCCCGAGTGAAGTGACGCGGGGTACCGGAGCCGACATGCAGGACCCCGATGAGGTCCCTGCCGGCCAGCATCGGAACGCCGAGCAACGAGCAGATGCCCTTCTTCCGCAACACCGGACTCAGCACGTCGGACTGCCCGAGCCGCTCGATGGCGACCGGCTGCCTGTCCCGCGCGACCCGTCCGGCGAAGCCCTGGCCGACGGGAAGTCGGTAACCCTGTCGAACCTCGTCCTCAAGCCCTCTGGCGGCGGTGGTCACGAGTTCCTGGGCATGCGGGTCGAGCAGCAGGATCGCCGCGGTGTCGACATCCAGGAGGTCCCGCACCCGATCCAACAGTTCGTTGAGCAGATCGTCGAGGTCGAGCCGGGACAGGGCGGCGTCGGTCACCGCCTCTATCCGACGCAACCGCTCCGTACTGCCGGTATCACCTGCCTCGATCACGGGAAGAGCCTAGCGTCAGCCGGGCGGAACCCGGCCACCCCCGGACGCCACCGACCGGCGGCGGTAACATCTAGCCAGCTTTCGCCGACCAGGATCGGAGAATTTGCGAAAGTTCCGACGGGCCCGTGTCGGGCGGCGTTGCGAGAATTCGCTCGTTGCCGAACACGAAACGTACGCACCAACCCAGCATCTCGCCCGGCCTCCGGGTACCCTCGTCCTGCTTCGACGGCCCGGAATCGGGCACCTACCAGCGGTCGAACCAGGTTCAGAAAGGGACTGCCGTGACCGGGCATCCCCCATCCGACACACCACCCTACGCCATCAAGCGACTACTCCTCGTATCCATATTCGACGCCGGGCGGTTCACCGAGGTCCGTCACGCGGTCGATGCGGTGATCCGTCGTTGCCGCCTGAACGCCGAAAAGGCCGCCGACTTCGTCACGGCCGTCAACGAGGTCATGATCAATGCCGTCCGGCACGGCGGTGGCAGCGGCGAGTTGCGGCTGTGGGAGAGTGCCCACCTGGTGTGCGAGGTCCGCGACCGGGGACCCGGTTTCCCGGCGGCCAAGTACCTCAACCGCAGCCAGCGGCCGACACCCTCGCCGGACGGCGGGATGGGTCTGTGGATCGTCCAGCACACGACCGACACCCTTTCGATCGACAGCGGCCCGGCCGGCACCACGGTCCGGATCGGCACCGCGCTCGCTCCGCGTAGCTCCTAGAACCTCCGTTCCCGGACGTCGCCCCCACCGGCGGCGCGGGCCGGCCGGGTGGGCCGACCGAGCGGCGCGCCTACTGGCCGGGTACGACCGGCAGACGCCGTTCGGCGGCCGGCGTACGACGTCCGGCGACCACGTCGTTGCGCCAGCGGCTGACGTACTTCGACGCCGTGGCGCGTTCGGTCGAGCTGAGCCCCAGTCGGCTCACCACCAGTTCGGTCAGGGCGGGGTTCTCCCGGTCGTCGCCGACCCGCACCTCCTCGTCGAGCAGGCCGTAGACCCGGGCCCGCAGCGAGCCCTCGGTACTGGACGGCACGGACGCCACGCCTCGGGCCGGCCGCACCGGTTCGGCCGCCGACACGGAGTTGACCTGCGACGGAGGAAGGGTACGGGTTGCCGCCGCAGCTACCAGGTCGGGCAATGGACGGTCCAGCAGCGGTACGGTCGACGGGCCGTCCGCCGGCTCGGCCGGTATCCCCCGCTCCGGTACCGGCTCCTCTTCGTCCGCGACCCGTGCGGACTCCGGCGACCGCTCGGCCCCGATCCGTGCCGACACCGACCGCCGCTCGGCCCCGGCGCGGCCGGACGACTCCCGCGCCGGCACGGTCCGGCTCGGCGCGTTGTCCCGCTCGGGTGCGGTCCGACCGGACCCTGCCTCCCGCTCCGGCGCCGTACGCGGTGGTCGGCGCTGCGCGGTCGAGAAGATCGCACTCACCTCGGCCGTCAGCGCGTCCCACCGGGGACGACCCGACTCCGACCGGTCCCCCGGATCGACGGTTGCGTTCCGCTCCGGATCCGACCGCGGCGCGTCCTCGTCGGCGCGAGCGGCGACGACCGGGACGGGCCGCTCGACCACTGCTGCTGCGGTTTCGTCCGCCGGACCATCCGGCCCGGCCGTCGACCGCGTGGGCACGGCTGCCGCATCGACCCGGACCGGGACCGGATCGCCCCCGACGGTCGGCGCGGCCACCGCCAGGACGTGCTCCCCCGCCGGGGCAGCCCGGTCGACCACCGCCGTCGACACCGACTCGACGCGCCCGTGCCCGTCATCCCCACGGGACGTACCCGGAACCGAACGGGGACCGTCGTCAGCGGAGGACGTATCCGCAACCAGCCGGGCCTCGTCGATCGACGGGATGTCGGCTTCGTCGCGGGACGCGGCCGAGATCGACCGGGCGTCGACGGCGGCGTGCGACGCCGCCGTTACGGAGCGGCTGTCCGGGCCGGCCAGGGGCTGCGTCGCAGGCGAGAGGGCATCGGTGAGCAGTTGTCCGGCCGAGGCGAGCACCGCGGCGTCCAGCGGTGTGCCACGCCGTCGCCACCGTCGGCGGCGGCCGGCCGGCAGGTTTCCCGCGAGGACGCGGGCGGGTGCGAGGTCCGCCGCGATGAGCGCGGTCAGCCCGTCGTAGTCGGCGCGCTCGGCCAACCTGCGGGCGATCTCGTCGAGGTCGTAGACGGCCACCGCGATGTCGGCCGTGGTGCCGTCCAGCGCCCGCCTGATCTTCCGCCGCAGCACCTTGGCCAGGGCGGCCTGCCGGCGCTCGATCCGTACCTGGGTGCGGGCCGCGTCCAGCGAGCCGTACAGGCCCAGTCCCGGCGCGGCCTTCGCCAGCGAACGGGCCCGCCGGGTCAGCATCGGGTGCCGCAGCCAGTGCCCGACCACCTCGTACGCGGGCGGGGTGGGCGGAAGCTGCCGCTTGGCCCGCAACCGGTCCCGGCGCTTGTTCTCGGTGTTCATCAACCACACCAGGTAGCCCAGCAACGACATGCCGCCGTAGAAGCCGCCCTCCAGGTGGTTGTCGTGGGCGAGCCAGTTGAACGCCACCGCTCCCCCGGCGATGGCGGCGGAGAGCAACCGCGAGAGGGTGGCGTGCTCGCCCAACCGGCGGCGTACGTCCGCGTTGGCGAGCACCACCATGCCGCCGAGTTCGAGCGCGCCGACCGCCGGCAGCGCCACGTACCAGGGCATGGCCAGCGCCTCCATCGCGCCGGACACCTGCCCACCGAGGGCGATCAGCAGCACCACGACGTAGAAGGCGGTACGCATCCGGGTGGTGGCGCGTACGGCGGCGGCGAGGTCGGCGTCCTCCTCCGGCGGCGGCCCGTCGACCGCCCCCTGGCCGGCTGTACGGCCCCGCCCGATGGCCGACCCGTTCGCCGGATCGTCCTGCCAGTGCCGGCCCTGGACTCCAGACATCGGGTTGCGCTCCCTCTCCTCGGGGCCCGGCCGCTGCCGGCCTGGCTTTGGTCGGGTCCTACCGGCACCGCCCGAGCCTTCGGCGAACACGCCGATCCCCTGGTCCGGTGGGCGCGACATCGGGCGGCGCAACCGCGCCGAACCACCCGAAACGCCACCACAACATAGACCCCGTCCCCTGCCCCGATCGACCGGGTAAGGCGGGCGGTCCGGCCGGCCGGATCGGAGTCCCCGACGCCACGGACGTGACCAGCCGGAACACGGGAGCGACCCCGGAGCGCAACCGGGCCACTACCTCAACCGTGCGGCGCGCCGCGCCCGCCACACCGGATTCCACTCACGCCCCCGCGCCGGGTTCGACCTCCGCGCCGGGCTCCGCTCACCCGGAGCGGCGTCACCGTTGCGCGGTCTCGATGCTGCCCCGCCACCACGGCGTCTCGACGAACCCACGACGCAGCACCAGCAGCACCACACTCGCGGTCCACCCCTGTACGCCCTCCAACCGGCCGAGGGTGTTCGTGGTGAACTGGAACAGGTCCTGGGTGGTCGGCAGGATCAGCTCGCACATCAGCGCGTTGTTGCTCAGCATCGCCGCCACGTACCGCACGCCGCGGTAGCGGGAGAGGGTCCGCGCGACCGAGTCGAGGTACGGCGGGGCGACGGTGATGTTGAGGACGATCTCCGACTCGAACCCCAGTGCCGGGGCCGGAACCAGGGTCGTGACCAGGATGCAGCCACGACCGAGCAGCGTCTCGAAGCGCCGCCGTACGGTGCTCTCGTTCAGCCCGACCTCGGCGGCGACGGTGCGGAAGCTGGACCGGCCGTCCTCGCGCATCAGGTCGATGATCTGGCGGTCGACCGCGTCGAAGTGGCTCGGGTCGCACTGGTGCGCCTCCGCCACCTCCTCCGGCGGGGCGTCGCTGAGCAGCTGCCGGCTCCAGTCGTGCGACACCTTGTAGACGTGCAGGGTCAGGTCGGTGTCGCAGCGCTGCACCCCGTCGATGGCGAGGATCCGTTCGACGATCCGGGCCTGCAACGACTCCTCCCGGCGCAGGTTCAGCTCGGCCAGGATGTCGTACGGGCCGGTGACCAGGCTGAGGAAGCGCAGGTCGGCGTGGCGGACCAGTTCGGCGAGCACGTCCATCTGCGTACCGGGTTCGCAGGTGATGCGCAGCACGAACAGGTCCGCCGCCCCGGCGTGGTTGTTGCCGGGGATCGCCGCGACCCGTACGACTCCCTCGCGCAGCAGTTGCTGGCCTCGTCGGGCGACGGTCGCGACCGAACTGCCGGAGAGTTCCGCGATCTCCGTCCAGCTGGCCCGACCGTCGCTCTGCAACGCGGCGATGATCCGCCGGTCGAGGTCGTCGAGGTGGTCGGTGCTACTGCTCATCGGCGCCAATCTCGTGGAGGAAGTCCCGGACCACCTGTCGCCACCGCTGCGCCTCTTCGATCTGTGGCGAGTGGCCCGACTTTTCGAACACGACGAGCCTAGCGTCCGGAATCAGGGATGCAATTACCTCGCTGCTCGCCACCGGGGTGATCCAGTCGTCCCGGCCGACGGTGACCAGGGTCGGGCAGGTGATCCGGTGCAGCTGCGACTTGATGTCGTAGTTCGGCATGTTGACGGAGAACGCGTAGTTGTGCGTCTCGTAGCGGTACGGCGTCGCCTCGACCCGCTCGGCCACCTTCGCCGGGTCGTAGACGTGGTCGTAGAGCGGGAGGATCTCCCGCCAGCAGTCGCGCAGGTCGGCGTCGTCGCGGGTCAGCCCGTCGTTGATCCGGTCGAGCTTCTCCACGTCGATGGTGACCCTGGTGGAGGTCAGGGCGTTGTGCCGGGCGGCCTTGTCGTTCTCGTGGTCGGCCGAGGTGTCCCGCAGCACCAGGGCGCGTACCCGCTCGGGGTGGCGGATGGCGTACTCCATCGAGATGAAGCCGCCGTACGAGCCGCCGGCCATCACGAACCGGTCGACGCCGGCCCACTCGCGCAGGCCGTCCACATCGGCCACCCACTGCTCGTGGCTGAACGGGCCGTTGCCCTCGCTGACGCCGGAGCCGCGGGCGTCGAAGACGATGACGCGGAAGGTGTCGGCGAACGGGCTGAAGGTGGTCCTCGGTTCGGACCGCGAGCCGAGGCCGGGCGCCCCGTGGTGGGCGATCAGGACCGGCGCGTCGTCCGCGCCGAAGACCTCGACCTCTAGAACGTTACCGTTGATGGTGAGCCGCACGGGCCTTTCCTTTCCTACGGGGTCTTGCTCAGAGCGCGACGACGACGTCGTCGAGGGAGCGGGGGTACGAGGTGAACGGCCGGGCACCGTCGTCGGTGATCAGCATCGAGTCGGAGATGCGGTAGCCGGCGTGGCCGGGGATGTAGATGCCCGGCTCGTTGGAGACGACCATGCCGGCCTGAAGCGGCGTGTCGTCACCGTCGGCGAGCCACGGCGGCTCGTGCATGCCCAGCCCGATGCCGTGGCCCTGCCGGTGCCGCAGGTACTCGCCGAGCCCGGCGGCCCGGATCACGTCCAGGCACACGGTGTTCGCCCGCGAGCAGGACACACCGGGACGCAGCGCCTCGCCGCCGACCTGCTGAGCCTGCCGGACCGCCTCGTAGTAGCGGCGCTGGTCGGCGCTGGGTTCACCGAGGATGAACGTCCGCTCCCCCTCGACGAACCGACCGCCGACCGCACAGCCGAGGGAGAGCATGAAGGTGTCACCGGGACGCAGCCGGTAACCGGAGGGCAGGGCGTGCGGGCGGGCACTGTTCGGACCGGCGTAGACCAGCCCGCCGGCCAGCGGCGAGACGACCACCACGTCGGCGTGTTCGGCGTACATGGTGCGGGTGCCGACTGTGGTGATGTGGTCGGCCAGCTCGGCCTCGCTGGGCAGCTCACCGCCGCCCGCGACGGCGTCTTCGATCAGCGTACGGCCGGCGGCGAGCATCAGGTCGGTGATCCGGGCCGCCTCCGCGTGCAGCGCGATCTCCTCCGGCCGCTTGCGGTACCGGGCCCGGGTGACCAGATCGGTACGGACCATCGTGGCGCCCGGGAAGGCGGCGGTGACCTGGGCCAGCCGGTCCACGCTCATGCTGCCGGCGTACCCGATCCGGCCGGTGACCGGGGCGAGGTAGCTGAACTGGGGACGCAGTCCGGGAAACTCCGGGTAGGCGACCAGTTCGGCTGCGCTGCGCTGGGCCTGCGCGTGCTCGCGCTCCAACTCGGGCAGGAGCAGCCGGGTGGTGCCGTCGACCGGGAGCAGCACCGCGACCGGCCGCTCGCCGGGGTGGTGGAAGAACCCGGTCAGGTAGGCGACGTCCTCGGGGTCGTCGGCGAGCATCGCGTCGAGGCCCGACCGGGCCAGGTCGGCGCGTACGTCGTCCTGGAGCACGGTGTAGAAGGTGGGTGACAGCCGTTGGGTTTCCAGCATCGTTGCTAGTCCTCCCGGGTGCGGGGGTTGCGGGCGTCGTTGTAGGCGATCGAGATGAGGGTGGCCGAGACAACCAGGGCGAGCATCGCCAGTGATGGGAAGAGTGTGGTCCACCAGGCGCTGGACATCGCCCCGGACTGCTGGGCCTCGTAGAGGATCCGCCCCCAGGACCAGCTGTTCGGGTCGCCGAGCCCGAGGAAGGCCAGGCCGGCGGCGGACAGTACGGCCCGCGAGGCGGTCAGCACCACCGACACGACGATCACCGGGGCGACCGCCGGCAGCAGGTGCTTGCGGATGATCCAGACGTGTGACCCGCCGGTCAGCCTCGCCGCGTCCATGTACGGCAACCGGACCACCGACAGTGCCTGGGACCGGACCACCCGGGTCACCTCGGGCCAGGAGAAGAACGCGATGACCAGGACCAGGGTGACCAGGCTCGGCCCGGCCAGCGCCGCGACGAGGATCATCAGCGGCAGCACCGGCAGGGAGAGGCAGAGGTCGACGATGGTGCCGATGATCGTGTCCGCCTTCGGGAAGTAGGCGCCGAGCACGGCGACCAGCACACCGATGACGATGGCGAGGGCGGAGGAGAGGGCGGCGATCACGATGCTGAGCCGGGCTCCCCAGACCACCTCGGCGAAGATGTCCCGGCCGAGGTTGTCGGTGCCGAACCAGTGCGCCCCGGAGGGAGCCTGGAGCACCTGGTCGCCGTACCCGGACGGGGAGGCGGTGATCAGCGGCGCGCAGACGCCGACGATCACGAGTACGGCCAGGATCGCGACCGAGGCCAGGCCGAGCGGGTTGCGGCGGAACGCCGACCAGGTGGCTCGGGCCGCGGTGACCTGGTCGGTGACGACGGTCTCCAGTGGGCCGACGGGTGCGGTGGCGGCGGTGGTCATGCCGTCCTCACTCTCGGGTCGAGCAGTCCGTAGGCCAGGTCGGTGAGTACGTTGGCGACCACCACGGTGGCGGCCAGCAGCACGAACGCGCCCTGGAGGACCGGGAAGTCGAGCTGGGTCACCGCCTCGTAGATACCCCGGCCGATGCCCGGGTAGGCGAAGACGGTCTCGGTCAGCACCGCCCCGCCGACCAGGAAGCCGAGTTGCAGCCCGACCAGGGTGGTGGTGGGCAGCAGCGCGTTGCGCAGCCCGTGTTTCCAGACCACCTTCCGGTTCGGCAGTCCCTTGGCGCGGGCGAGCACGCAGTAGTCCTCGCCGAGGGACTCGATCAGGGTGGAGCGCAGGGTCAGCACGTACGAGCCGAGTTGCACCAGGACCAGGCTGAAGCAGGGCAGGACCAGGTGCAGGGCGACGTCGCCGTACCAGGCCGCGCCGTAGATGCCGGGGCTGTAGGCGCCGCCGATGGGCAGCCAGTGCAGTTGCAGCCCGAAGACGAAGAGCAGGAAGATGCCGACGCTCGGGACGAACAACGACTGCCCGGTCACGCCGCCGACCTGGACCAGCCGGTCCAGGAATCCGCGGGGGCGGGTCGCCGCCAGCACCCCGAGCGGGATGCCGACGGCGACCGTCACCACGAGCGACGAGATGGTCAGCAGCAGGGTCCACGGCAGGCGCTCCAGGAGCACGTCCGTGACCGAGATCTGCTGGGTGAACGAGATCCCCAGGTTGCCGTGCAGCAGCTGCCACAGGTACTTGGCGTACTGGGTGAGCAGCGGCTGGTCCAGACCGTACTGGTGGAGCAGGATCTGGCGCGCTTCCGGAGTCATGTTCGGGCTGGCCACCGCCAGCGCGGGGTCACCCGGCAGCAGCCGGAGCAGGAGGAAGGTGACCGTGGCGGCGAACCACAGGGTCAGCAGTCCCCTACCGAGCCTGCGCACCGCGAATCGAACCTGGGGCATCGGCGTCAGCTCTTCGTCACGTTGGCCAGCGACTGCGGATCCACCACGGAGAGCAGCTCACTGGGCTTGATCACGAATCCACTCCACTTGTCGCTGTGGGCGAAGTAGAGGTTCTGCATGTACATCACGTTGTCGTACACGTTGGCGTGGACGATCTTCGCCGCCTGCTGGGCCAGCGACTTCTGCTCGGCCTTGTCGGTGCTCGCCTGCGCCCTGGTGATCAGGTCGTTGAGCGCCGGGTCGTCGACGAGGGAGTAGTTGATCGCACCACCGGGCAGGTAGGTCAGCGCCATGTTGGTGGTCGGGTCGTCCATGATGGCGAAGTTGCCGGCGTAGATGTCGTACTCTCCGGCGGCGGTCTTGGCCAGGTACGTGTTGCGGTCCATCCCCTGCAGGTTGATGGTGATGCCGGCCTTGGCCGCGTCGTCCTTGACGATGGTCGCCCACTGGGAGGTGACCGCGTCCTGCAACGAGTAGATCATCGACAGCGAGAGTGTCTTGCCGGGTCCGTAACCGGCCTCGGCGAGCAGTTGCTTCGACAGGTTGGGGTCGAAGTTGTACTCCTGCAACGACGGGTCGACGAAATCCTTGAGCACCGGCGGGATCGGGCTGGAGCCGGTGGTGACCGCCTGCCCCTGGAGCACGACCGTACGGATGGCGTTGTAGTCGACCGCGTGCGCGAGCGCCTGGCGGACCTTGAGGTTGTCCAGCGGCTTGCGCTTCATGTTGTACGTCATGTGCGCGTAGCCGAGGCCCGGCACCTGCTCGACCTTGATCCCGCTGGCGGTCTGGAGGTTCTTCACCTGGGCCGGCGGCAGCGCGTTGGCGATCAGGTCCACGTCGCCGTTCTTCAGCGCGAGAATCTCGGTGTTGACGTCCGGGTAGACCCGGTAGACGATCTTCGCCACGGTCGGGGTGTTGTTCGGCGCGAACGGGTACGGGGTGACCCGCTCCAGGGTGTAGTTCTGCCCCTTGGCGAAGCTGGTCAGCTTGTACGGTCCGGCGCTGACCCAGTTGCTGTTGTTGGGGAAGTTCGCCACGCTGCCGTTGGGCTCGAAGACGTGCTGCGGGACCACGTTCATCCAGAACCCGGCCTCGCTGACCACGGTCGAGTCCGGGGTCTTGAGCTTCAGTTCGACCCGGGTCGGCGACGGCGCCGAGGCGGAGTCGACGTTGACCAGCTGGCCGTAGGTGGTGTTGCCGGCCGGCTTGTCCTTCAGGATCGCGTTGATCGTGTACGCGACGTCGCTGGCCGTGACCGGCTTTCCGTCGCTCCACTTCATGTCGTCGCGCAGCTCGTAGTAGCCCGTCGTCGGGTTGGTGTAGCCGAACGACTTGGCCAGGTAGGGCTGCTTGGCGCCGTTGGCATCGATGGTCAGCAGCCGGGGGTACATCAGGCTGGTGATCCAGTTGTCGGTACGGCTGTTGCCGACCAGCGGGTTGAAGTTGACCACGTCGGTGGTGGTGGCGATGGTGAGTGTCGCGTCGGTGCCGCCGTCGGCCGTCTTCGACGGTGCGGACGGGCCGCACGCGGCGACCGTGGACGCCAGCGCGAGGGCGGCGACCGCGATGAGGGGTTTACGAACACGCATCTAGACCCAGACCTCCTCGAGAACGCGGATGGTGTTGCCGCCCACGACCT
The DNA here is from genome assembly GCF_055586685.1 of Micromonospora sp. NPDC049529. Classification (NCBI taxonomy): domain Bacteria; kingdom Bacillati; phylum Actinomycetota; class Actinomycetes; order Micromonosporales; family Micromonosporaceae; genus Micromonospora; species Micromonospora sp. NPDC049529. Next base: position 374,155 of record NZ_JBVJHT010000005.1, on the reverse strand, counting down.
TGCGGATCTCGTCGTCCGAGTAGTCGTGGCTGACCAGCCATCCGATGATGTTGTAGAAACACTCGGCCGGGTTCTCCAGGCCGTCGACGTACTCCACCTTCGGGTGCTCGACATGGCCGTGCGCCTGGGAGATGGACAGGTTGCCCGAGAAGGCGGTGTGCAGCCCGACGTGGTCACCGAAGAGGGTGTCCGGGCCGAACGTCACGTGGTCGATGCCGATCTTGTCGACCAGGTGGGTGAAGTGGTCCATCACCGATTCGAGCGAGTGGTTGGGGTGCGCCTCGGAGAGGGTGGTGTGCGGGGCGGCCTCGATGCCGATCACGCCGCCACGCTCGGCACACGCCTTGATCAGGGCGTCCGGCTTCATCCGGTTGGTCGGCCACACCTCGCGCGAACCGCAGTGGGTGATCAGGACCGGCTTGGTGGAGTAGTTGATGACGTCCAGCGCGGTGCGGTCACCGGAGTGCGAGATGTCGATGGCGAAGCCGAGCTTGTTCATCCGTTCCACGGCCCGCTCGCCGAAGTACGTCAGGCCGCCGTCGCCCCGCTCCTTGAGCCCGCTGCCGAGGTAGTTGGCCTCGGAGTAGGCGATGCCGATCTGCCGTACGCCGAAGCCGTACAGCACGTCGAGCCGGTCGACCTCGTTCTCGATCGGGGTGGCCGCCTCCAGCGCGAAGACGTGGGCCAGCCGCCCGGTCTCGTGCGCCCGGTGGATGTCGCGCAGCGACTCGGCCTTGATGACGTAGTCCTGGTGGGCCAGGTCGGCCATTCGGACGCCGAGGTCGAAAAGGACGTCCTGGTACTTCCAGCCGGCGTCACTGGAAATGCAGCAGGTGCCGTCCATGCCGTTGTCGAAGACCGCGGTCATGCCGGACCGGGCCAGGCCCTGGTACCCGGTGGGTTCGCGGCCCTGACGGATGTGTTCGCGGAGCTGACCCATGTCCTTCGGGAAGACCTGGACGTGGTCGTGCAACGAGATCACGATTTCGTCGGTGAGTAGCCGAACGGTCCGTTCCCGCTGGCTGTCCGACAGCTCCAGCCCCTGGTAGGCGGGTACGCGGCCGATCTGTTCGGCGTACTCGAAGACCCGGTAGTCCTTGCCCGGCTCCAGGTAGTCATACGCGGTGTAACCGGTGTATCGCTTTGCGCTCTCAAGCATCAAAGCCCCTCTCTTCGTGACCCCGGAATGCCGCTATTCGGTGACACTCCGTGTCGCTGCACTGCCGATTGGTGATGGCGCGATGTGGTCGCCGCTCCGGCCGACGAAAACAGCAGCCGGGGCGACCCATGCAAGGCTTGCAATAATCCGGCACAGAAGTCAAGATGCAAAAGAAGAACGGGCAGAACAGCTACCCATTGAGCTATCTACGGGCACAAGCGTCCACTTGGTTTACCGGGAGGAAACACATGCGTCACCCGCCCGACGCCGCGTTGCACGTACGCGGCCTCTCGGTAACGTTCGGCACCCGCCGTGGCCCGGTGCCCGCCGTCGTCGACGTCGACCTCGACGTCGCACCCGGCGAACTGGTGGCCCTGCTCGGCGAGTCCGGCTCCGGCAAGTCGGCCGCCGCCCGCGCGATGATGGGGCTGTCCGCACCCAACGCCACCGTCACCGCCGACCGGCTCCGACTCGGTGACACCGACCTGCTCACGCTGCCCGACCGGCAGCGCCGGGAGGTCCTCGGCAGCCGGATGAGCATGGTCTTCCAGGACGCGCTCTCCGCGCTGAACCCGGTGCTGTCCATCGGCGACCAACTCGGCGAACTGTTCCGCACCCACCGGCAGGTGTCCCGCAGGCAGGCTCGGGCGTCCGCGGTCGAACTGCTCGGCCAGGTCGGCATCCCGGCCCCGTCCAGCCGGGTCGACGACTACCCGCACCAGTTCTCCGGCGGCATGCGGCAACGCATCCTGATCGCGATGGCGATCGCGCTCCGCCCCGAACTGGTCATCGCCGACGAGCCGACCACCGCGCTGGACGTGACCGTGCAGGCGCAGATCCTCGAACTCCTCGACGAACTGCGCCGCGACCTCAACATGGCCGTCCTGCTGATCACCCACGACCTGGGCGTCGTCTCCGAGGTCGCCGACCGGGTGATGGTCATGTACGCCGGCCGGGTGGTCGAGGCCGGCAGCGCCGACGACCTGCTCAGCCGACCGTCGCACCCGTACACCGAGGCGCTGCTGCGCTCGGTCCCGCAGGCCGAGCAGCGCGGACGGGACCTCTACGCCATCCCCGGCAGCCCACCCAGCCCGGCCCACCAGCCCGGCGGCTGCCCGTTCCACCCCCGGTGCGACCGGGTGATCGACCGCTGCCGGACCGAGCGCCCCGCGCCCACCGTCGTCTCCGCCGGCCGTACCGCGGCCTGCCACCGCAGTGAGGAGGTGCGCCATGTCGCCGTCCCCGGGTGACCTGGTGCTCGATGCCCGGGACCTGCACAAGACCTTCGCCACCGGCCGGTCCGGGCTGCGCCGCTCACGGGTCAGCGCGGTCGACGGGGTGAGCCTGCGGCTGCACGCCGGCGAATCGCTCGGCATCGTCGGCGAATCGGGCTGCGGCAAGTCGACCCTGGCCCGGATGCTGGTCGGACTGGAACGGCCGGACTCCGGCAGCATCGAAATCCACGGACGCGACGTCACCCGGGTACGGGGACGCGACCGGCGGCTGCTGCGCCGCCAGGTGCAGATGGTCTTCCAGGACCCGTACACCTCGCTCGACCCGAGGATGAGCGTGCTCGAACTGATCGGCGAGCCGCTGACCGTACACCGGCGGGTGACCGGCAAGACGGCCCTGCGGGACCGGGTCGCCGAACTGCTCGGCCTGGTCAACCTCGCCCCCGAGCTGATGCACCGCTACCCGCACCAGTTCTCCGGCGGACAGCGCCAGCGCATCGGCATCGCCCGCGCGCTCGCCCTGGACCCCGAGGTGCTGGTCTGCGACGAGCCCGTCTCCGCGCTCGACATGTCGGTCCAGGCCCAGGTGGTCAACCTGCTGCGCGACCTGCAACGGCGGATGAACATCGCGCTGCTGTTCATCGCGCACGACCTGTCGGTGGTCCGGCACGTGGCGGACCGGACCGCGGTGATGTACCTGGGCCGGCTGGCCGAGATCGGCGACACCACCACCGTGTACGACAACCCGGCGCACCCGTACACCCGCGCGCTGCTGTCGGCGGCCCCGGTGGTGGACCGCAACCGGCGCAAGCTCGGTGAGCGGATCATGCTGATCGGCGACCCGCCCAGCCCGGCCAACCCACCCAGCGGATGCCGGTTCCACACCCGCTGCCGCTTCGCCCGGGACCGGTGCGCCGCCGAGCAGCCGGTCGCGCGCCGGCTCGAAGACGCCTCGGACCGGACGGTGGCCTGCCACTTCGCCGAGGAGGCCCAGGCTACGGGGGCGTCGATGACCCCGGTCGGCTGATCCTCCTCAGTCGACCGGCCCGTACCACCGCCGGTCGGCCGGTCCTCCTCAGCGGCCGGCCGGCGGTGCACCACCAGTCGGGCTCCTGTTGGGGCGGACAGTCAGGCTGCCCACGTGCCGGCAAGACAGTGAGCGGCCGTTGTGCCGATCCGATGGGCAGCGTGCTCGATGTCGCTCTCGTTCGTGTAGCGACCGATGCTGAGGCGGATGGTGGCTCGTGCATCCGTCCGGTCCAGGCCGATCCCGGTGAGGACGTGGGATGGTTCGACGTCTCCGCTGGTGCAGGCCGAGCCGGTGGAAATAGCGAGGTCGGGCAGGGCGTCGATGAGGTCGACGGCGTCGATACCGGGGATGGTGAGGCTGAGGTTGCCGGGTAGCCGGTGCTCTCGGCTGCCGTTGATCCGCGCGTGTGGGAGGAAGGCCAGGAGACGGTCGGCGAGTCCGTCGCGCAGCCTCGCGACCCGTCGGGCCTCGGGTTCACGTTCGGTCGCGAGAATGCGCAGAGCTTCGGCGAGGGCGATCGCGCCGGCGAGGTTGGTGGTGCCGGCCCGCACGCCATGCTCCTGGCTGCCGGCGTACTGGGGGCACAGGGGCGTACCACGGCGGATGTAGAGGGCGCCGATGCCCTTTGGTCCGTAGATCTTGTGCCCGGAGATGCTGAGTAGGTCGACAGCGAGCCGGTGCACGTTGACGTCGAGTGCACCGATGGCTTGGACCGCGTCGACGTGCAGCAGGACGTCGCGATGGCGCGTGATGGCGGCGATGTCGTCGATCGGTTGGACCGTGCCGATCTCGTTGTTGGCGTACATGACCGACACCAGGATGGTGCGCGGGGTGATGGCTGCCGCGATGTCGGCCGGGTTCACCCGCCCGTCGCGATCCACCGGCACGATGGTTACGGAGTAACCGGTGGTGGCGAGGTGGTCGCAGGTCGCCAGCACCGACCTGTGCTCCACGGAGGTCGTGACGATGTGATCGGCACCGGGTCGACGGCTGGCGGTGGCGGCGCCGAAAACGGCGAGGTGGTTGGCTTCGGTGGCGCCGGAGGTGAACACGATCTCCGTGTCGTGCCGCGCACCCAGCGATGCCCTCACCTGTCGGCGGGCGGCTTGCAGCGCACCCGCAGCCTGGCGACCGGGCCGGTGCGGGCTTGACGGGTTGGCGTAGTGCTCCGTGAGGAATGGCAGCATCGCGTCGACGACCCGTTGGTCGACCGGGGTGGTGGCTTGATAGTCCAGATAGACGACATCGCGACTCATGCGACTCCCCATCCCCGAGTCCCGTACTTGTGGGCGGCGTCCACGACGTCCCAGTAGACGACCCGCCGTGCGCCGAGGTCGGACAGCGAGGTCGCCAGGCATCGCCAATTGCGGTTTGGGTGGCTGACGGCGATCAGGAACGCGACGTCGAACCAGTCCCGCACGGATCGGATGACCCGCTGGGTGGGGTCGCTGTCGCGCCAGAGGTCAAGGTGCCCTTGGGCACGCAACCACTCTGCGCTCACGGACGCTTGGTCCTGGTCGTCAGGAGCGGCTGATCCCGTGACGGTCCGGATGTGGGGGAGGAGGCGCCGCAGTCGGGCCTGCCTGCGAGCGTGTTCGACTTCGGGTGACAGGTCCCGGGTGACGCGGAGGTCGGCAAACCAGGGTCTGTCGTAGCGATGCCAGGCGACGCCGGCGATGGAGACGGAGACCTGAGGGCGGATCCCGCCCCGGGTGAGGTCGCCGACGTCGTAGCCGGCGCCGAGGGCCTCGACTACGAAGGTTCCGGATTGTCCGGGCGCGGGTCTGTCCATGCGCAGCAGCACGGAGAGTTGGTTGGTGAACCGGTTGGTGGGTTCGAGCAGTATGACTGCCCTACCGGCCGCCAGCAGACCGGCGGCGTGGGGCTCGATCTGCTCGATCGGGAGGCTGTTGCCGCCGCGATAGTAGGCGCGGGTCTCCACGCCGCCGTCGGAGCGAACCATCAGCGTCGCGGCGCCGGTTGCTTCTGCCAGGGCCACGACCGCCGTGCGCAGGGTGATGGCGCTGGCGTCGGGAGTGACACAGACGCCGTTGAGGACGGGGTTGCCGAGCATGCGTAGCTGGCACATGGTCGACCACTTCGGCCAGCGCTGGTCGGCCGCCGCAGCGGCCAGTTGGTCACGGTCGAGTGTGTGCAGCAGTTGGGATCGGAGGTGACACATCGCAGTCCGCCGATCAGGCCGTCTGCTGGTCGAGGAGACCGCACAGGCTGTCCGCGGTGAGGCGTTGGTTGTGGACGAACGGATGATCGCGCCAGTCGTACTGGCCCGCGAGGCCGTGCAGTTGGGCGCAGACCCGCCGTACGTATTGGCGGGCGAAGCGGGCGTCGGCGGGCCAGAACATGTGCTCGCCGGGTCGGGGCGAGAGGTAAAGGTACGGGCCGTTGGCCGCGGCGGGTAGGTCGGCCAGTCCACGCAGCCCCTGTCCGGCGCCGCCGGTGGTCTGGTAGGCGCCGGTTACCGCGTCCGGGTCGGGAACCGGGATGAGGTGCAGATGGCAGTGGGTGCAGCAGCCGGCCCCGAGTCGGCAGTCGCGTGAGCCGTGTTCTGCAAGGATGGTCGCCCCGAACACCGACTCGATGCGTGCCCGCATCTGTTCCACGACCGCCTCGACCTTCGCCAGTTCGGTGGGATGTAGGTCGGCTGCGGCGTCGACGTGTTTGAGGGGCATGAACAGGCAGTAACCCGGGGTGAAGCAGCCGACGGTGGGCAGGAGTACCCAACCAGCCTCCTCGACGAGGATCCGGCTGTCGTCACCGGTGCTGGCGAACTCGGTGCAGAAGGCGCAGTCCATGCGGTCACCTCTGATACTCGTGGGCGGGGAACTCGTCGGCGTACCGGCTGCCGAGGTGGCCGCCGCTGCCGTAGAACGGGTGTGTGTCGACAGGTGCGCTGGGGCCGTCCATGTTGAACAGGAGCAGCCGGGCCACCGGCATGCCCTGGTGGACGCGCAGGGTAGCGGGGCCGACATTGAGTAGTTCGAGGGTGAGGTGACCAGTCCAGCCGGGTAGCACCCAGGGGCTGGCGACGTGCGTGGCCAGGCCGACGCGGGCCAGGTGCGAGAGCGTCCCGATCGCGCCCGCTCGGCCGGAGCCGATCCGCAGTGGCTGGTCGACCTGGCAGAGCACCATCCGGCCGGGCGGCAACTCGAAACTGTCCCACTGCTCGCGGGGCGGTTGGTAGAGCCGTTCGATACTGGCCTGGTCCGTCAGGTCGACAGTGCCGTCGTCCGATGCCGCGATCAACAACTGCAAGGGTGCGCCCAGCCGCAGCAGGAGGCCGTCTCCGCGCAGTTCACCATGCCAATCGATCTCACCCATGTGGATCAGTTTCGTGATCTCGCCTGTCGTCAACACTCGTCGACTCCTTCCTGTTATTAGATGAACACCGATGGTTAAATGTTCCCTGGTTCGTATCGCGGCGTCTAGATGTACTAACGAACATCCAAAGATGGTTTCGGCAATAACTGCGATGTGGTGCACTTCAACTGCACGACAGGACAGTCCATCAATGCGGGACGGCGGTGAGGCGTGGAGGACAGGACTGGGCCGGTAAGCATGCCGGGCTCCGACGGGTTCATGGCGACCGGACCTGGGCTGTTGGAGACCACATTCGATCAGCTCCGTACATTGATATTGGTGGCCGAGACCGGATCCGCGCTCGGCGCTGCCCGGATGTTGAGCCGAGAACAGTCCAGCGTCCAAAAGCAACTGGACACACTCAACCGCAACTTCCAGCAGATGTGCGGGGAGCTGTTGGTGATCAAGCAGGGTCGGGGACAGCCCTTTTTGTTCACCCCATCCGGACAGCAGTTCGTCGAGCTGGCCCGCGAAACGCTGAGCACCTGGCAAGCGTCGGTCAACGACGCGCGTCGGCGGCTGGGCCAGACGATCGCTGTGGGAACCACCGAATTCACCCTCGGCCTCCTGAGCCGGGTGTGGCAGCGCGTCAGCGACGAGTTCACGTCGCGCGAGATCGAACTCAAGGTCCTGCACGTACGCACCAAGGACGCGTTCACGCGGCTGGACACCAACGAGGTGGACCTGATGTGCGGTGGACTCGCCTCCACGGCGGGGCGCGCCGAGGTGCCCGATCAGTACGACTTTCTCGAATGGCATCGCGAAGGGTTGGTACTGCTGACCAACCTGCCCCGCCGCGAGCTGCCAGTGAAGGCGGTCGGGGTCGACCGGCTACCGTCTGTGCCGCTGGTCATACCGTCCGGTGGTGTGATCGTGGACTTCCTCAAGCGGTGGTACGGCGGGGATTATCGCAACCAGCTCAACGTCGTGGCGACCATCGACGACATCTACTACGGTCTGGCGTTGCTACGCTCCGGCATGGCCCACGGCTGCATGATCGTCTCCGAGACGATCGGGCGGGATGCCATCCAAGGGCGGCTGCCCGGTAGCCCCGATTTCCGGCTCGTCGCATTCGCCGAAGACTTCGACCCGATGCTCGCACTGGTCACCGGCGTATTCGCCCGAAAGGGCGAACGACAACAGTACGTGCCCACACATCCGCTCAACATGTTGTGGCGCGCCTTTGGCGAAGAAACCCGACTCGGAGCCCCGTAACCTGCAGGAGACCTCTCGTGCGAATGGCATCGATCAACCTGAACAAGCGTCTCGGCAACCCCGCCGCCCGCGCCAGACTCACCCTCTGGCTGCACTATCACCAGGTGGACGTGCTCGTCGCACAGGAACCTTGGAAGCCCGTGAACCGTATTCCCATCGACCTTGCCGGCTTCCGGGCGGTCGACGGGGACGGGAACCTGTTCTGCTGGATCGCCGAACGTTTCACCGTCCCGCCGGCATCACGGCCCGACAGTTTCGTACAGCGCCTGGAACTGGCCTGGCTCGTGGTCTACAACACCTATCTTGATTGCGGATCGACCACGGTGCGCAGTAGACAGCTCAACCGGCTACACCAGATCATCAAAAGCGAACACGAGCGCCCGGCACTCGCCTGTGGAGACTTCAACCTCGCCCCTCGTCCGATCGACGGACTGAACAACGGCCAATTCAGCACCTTCAACAGCATCGCAGACCGAGCGCCACTGCTCACGCTGCTAGCAGACGCCGGCCTGGTCGACGCCACCGCGACTGACCCGCCCGAGTTCACCATCGAACGCAACCAATCGGGTCGGCCCAGCCAGTTCCGCTGCGACCTGGCCCTCGTTCCCGACCATCTACTCCCAGCGGTCACCCTGCGCTATGACCACGCCACCCGAATTGGCGACAGGGCATTCACCGACCACTCCGCCATCCTTATCGACGTTCCCATCACTCTTGCCCCACTCGCCGACGACGAGCAGGAGACCCTGTTCGCGCTGCTACCCGAGCCTGTCGAAACTCTGTCCACTCGCGCCGAGTATCAACCCCACAAGACCGCGATGACCCGCGGCCGGTCATCCCCGTTCGCCCGCGCGGTGGTCGACGTCCTCGCTCCCAAGCTGAGCATCGCCAGTATCCTCGACCACGGCTGCGGGCGGGGCAGCGACGTCGACCACTACCGGGCTTCAGGGCTGGATGCCGATGGCTGGGACCCTCACCCCGGTTTCGGCCGGAACACCGATCCCGATCGCCTGTACGACCTGGTTACGAACATCTTCGTGCTCAACGTCCTGCCCGACCCGTGGAAGCGAATCCAGGCCATCCAGCACGCTGCACAGTTCGTTCGCCCAGGTGGACACCTGCTCGTCGTCACCCGCTCGCCGGCCGACGTCACTCCACGAGCCGTCTCCGCCAAGTGGCGAGCACATCATGACGGCTACTGGTCGAGCGAGGCCAAGGGCACGTTCCAGAAGGGCGTACCGGCCGGGGAAATCATCGCCCTCGGCAGGCGGGCCGGACTGCGACCCGCCCCGGAGCAGATCCTGCCGTCCAGCTCACCCACCGCCGGTCAGGTGTTGTTTCGCAAACTCCCGTAGCCGATCCGATCGCCCAACAGCGCATTGCCCAACCACACGATTCGTTCAGCGAACCCGCCACGCTCGACAATCTTGGCCAACCGCAGCTTTTCCAACTGGTCCCGGTCGATACCAAGGTCAACGGCCAAGGCGAGTAATACTTCCAAAACGTCTGCCAACTCCTTCGGATCCTCCGAGGCCAGGAACTCGTCAACCTCCTCGACAAGCTTGGCCCGCAGCAGACCCCGGTACTCATCAGCTTCCGCCACCCTTGTCAGCGGCTCGGCGCCCATGTTACGGACGATCTGCGGAATCTTGTCCCTGACCAGCTTGGCTTGACTCATCGCACCCAGCTCCCAGCGCTACAGCAGCCCCCTGGCATCGATCGGATTCACGGGTGGGCCACCCCGGCGAGTCTAGGCATCAGGGCGAAGGCCCCTCGGTTGGACACGCCCGTTCGCCCAGGCATTCAGCAGGCTCGATCGGGATGCTGCGCGTTGGTCAGGGACGCGACGACTTCCGTGGCTCCGCGCTGGCGTTTGCTGCCCCCGTATCGAGGTCTGATAACAGTGGCGTGAGCAGGGCCGATCCCGTCCTGTCGCGGTAGGAGCCGGGTCAGGGGCTACCCGTTTGGCCGCGGTGGAACAGCCAGACGCGCAACAGGAGGAACCGCACCACCGTCGCGACCAGGTTGGCACCAACCAGCACCGACAGCTCCACCAGGCGCGGTGGACGGGCGACCAGGTGGGGCAGCAGCGCGAGCGCGCCGCTGGTCAGGCCGACACCGACGGCGAACACCGCCAACCCTTGCAGGTGGTGCCGGGCGACGTGGCGCCGGCCGCTGATGCCGAAGGTGAGTCGCCGGTTCGCGGCGGTGTTCGCCACGGCGGTGACGAGCAACGCCAGCAGGTTCGCCGGCTGCGGGCCGATCCCGGTACGCAGCAACGCGTACAGCGCGACGTAGGCGAGGGTGCTGGTGATGCCGACGGCGGCGAACCGGAGCAGTTGTCGGGGCAGGCCGGCCGGTATCGCCCCGGGCGGGGCGGTGAGCGGGGCGCGGCCGAGCTGTGCGCGTACCTCGGTCAGGGGTATCGCCCCGGTGGCCAGGCCGTGGGCCAGTCGCCAGATGCCGCGCAGGTCGGCCAGGGCGGTGGGGATGATGTCGACCCGGCTGTCCGGGTCGTCGACCCAGTCGACCGGGACCTCGTGGATACGCAGCCCGGCCCGCTGGGCCAGCACCAGCAGCTCGGTGTCGAAGAACCAGCCGGTGTCCCGTACCAGCGGCAGCAGCCGGTCGGCGACGTCACGGCGGATCGCCTTGAAGCCGCACTGGGCGTCGGAGAACCGGGCGGCGAGGGTGCCGCGCAGCAGCAGGTTGTAACCACGCGAGATGATCTCCCGCTTGGCGCCCCGGACCACTCGGGAGCCACGCCCGAGCCGGGTCCCGATGGCGAGGTCCGAGTGGCCCGAGATCAGCGGTGCCACCAGTGGCAGCAGCGCGGCCAGGTCGGTGGAGAGGTCGACGTCCATGTAGGCCAGGACCGGGGCGTCCGACCCGGACCAGGCCGACCGCAGGGCCAGGCCGCGACCCTTGCGGTCGAGATGGAGTACGTCGACACCCGGCAGCACCCCCGCCAGTTCACGGGCCACCGCGAGGGTGCCGTCCACGCTGGCGTTGTCGGCGATCGTGATCCGGAACGGGTACGGGAACGACTCGGTCAGGTACGCGTGCAGCCGCCGTACGCACGGGGCGAGGTCGGCCTGCTCGTTGTAGACCGGGATGACCACGTCCAGCACGGCGGCGGGTGGTTCGGGTGCCCGGTCCTCGCGTAGCGATGACGAGGCGATGGAGGTCGTCACGGCTCAGCCCTCCCGGCCGGTGCTCAGGTCGTAGACGGTGGTGCCGTCGACGGTGCTGGCGGTGAAGTTCTCCGAAACCCAGGTGGCGATCTCCTGGGCGGCCTGGCTGCCGCCGTTGGGCCGGAACCCCGAGCCACCCAGGAAGTAGTGGATCTCCCCCGCCCGTACGTACTCCTGGAACCGGGCCAGCGTCGGGGAGGGGTCGCTGCCGTTGAAGCCGCCGATCGGCATCACCGGGTCACCGGTGGCGAGTTGGTAACCGGCGGCGTTGTTCGAGCCGACCGTCGCCGCGACCCAGGTGTACCGGTCCCGGTCCTGCTTCAGCAGCGCGACCATCTCGGCGCTCGGCGTACGGGCGTCGAGCAGCCCGCCCATGCCACCGGGTCCACCGCCTCGCGGCCCGGCGCCTCCCGGCATACCGGGCACGGCCCGGTTGCCACCGCCGGGTATCGCCTGGTTGCCACCGCCGGGAACGGCACCGCCCCGGCTCCCACCACCGGGGGAACCACCCTGGTTGCCGCCCGGAAAGCCACCCTGGTTGCCACCGGCCGGGCCGCCGCCACCGGGGAAGGCGCCCGGGTTCGCGCCATCCGGGAACGGGCCACCGGGCATCCGGCCACCACCCGGAGGACCGCCGCGCCCACCGAACCCGCCACCCGCCACGGCGGGTCCGGCCGACGGGATCGCCCCGGCGTGCGCGGTCGCCGCGGTGTCGAGCGAGTAACCGAGCGGTCCGGCGAGCGCGGCGAGCAGGCCGATGGCCAGCACCCCGGCGGCGGCCCAGCGGGCGGCCCGGCCCGCCGCGACCCGCGCGGTCAGCCAGCCGAGCAGGGCGAGCAGCACCGCCGCGACAAGTCCGACGACCAGCACGGTGGGCCGCAGCCACGACTGCCACTGCGGGCTCCGGCCGAGCAGCACCCAGGACCAGCCGGCGGTGACCGCCAGCACCAGGGCGAGCACCGGCAGCGCGGCCCGGTGCCGGCGTTGCCGCCACAGCACGGCGGCACCCATGCCGACGAGTGCGGCCACCGCGGGCGCCAGCGCCACCGAGTAGTACGCGTGGAAGATGCCCTGCATCAGGCTGAAGGTGACCCCGGTGACCAGCAGCCAGCCGCCCCAGATCAGGAACCCGGCCCGGCCCCGGTCCGTACGCGGCGCCCGGCCGGCGACCACCAGCCCGACCACCAGCAGCAACAGCGCGGCCGGCAGCAGCCAGCCGATCTGTCCACCCAGGTCGGCACCGAACAGCCGCAGCCACCCGGTGGAGCCCCAGGGGCCGCCCATGCCACCCGGGCCGCCCGGGCCACCACCGCCGCCACCGACACTGCCCGGCTGTTCCCCGGTGATCCGACCCAACCCGTTGTAGCCGAGGGTCAGTTCGAGGATGCTGTTGCCCTGTGATCCGCCGACGTACGGCCGGGCGCTCGCCGGTACGAGCTCGACGATCGCGACCCACCACCCGGCGGCCACCACCAGGCCGAGTCCGGCGAGCAGGAGTTGCCGGATCCGCCGCCAGACCCCGGTCGGCGCGGCGAACAGGTACACCCCGGCGAAGACCGGCACCACCAGGAACGCCTGGAGCATCTTGGTCAGGAAGCCGAAGCCGACCAGCACCCCGGCCAGCACGATCCACCGGGTCGCCGCCGTCTCGACCGCGCGCACGCAGGTGTAGGCGGCGAGCACCAGGAGCAGGACGAGCAGGGCGTCGGGGTTGTTGAACCGGAACATCAGGGTGGCGACCGGGGTGACCGCGAGGACCGTACCGGCGAGCAGGCCGGCGGCCGGGCCGTACCAGCGCCGGACGGTCGCGAAGAGCACGCCGACAGCGGCGACCCCGGCCAGCGCCTGCGGTACGAGGATCGCCCAGGAGTTCAGGCCGAAGATCCGTACGGACAGGCCCATCAGCCACATCGCCGCCGGTGGTTTGTCCACCGTGATCGAGTTGGCCGCGTCCGAGGAGCCGTAGAAGAGCGCCTCCCAGCTCGCCGAGCCGGCCTGGGCGGCGGCCGAGTAGAACGAGTTGGCCCAGCCGGAGGCGCCCAGTCCCCAGAGGTAGAGCAGCGCGGTCGCGAGCAGCAACGCGGCCAGCGCCGGTCGCACCCAGGCCGGCGACCCGGGTACGACCGTCTCGGTGACGGGCTGGTCGGCGGGGCTCGGCGTGGTCTCCGGCACGTCGGGCGCCGCAGGCGTCGGCAGTGTCTCTGATCGGGTCATGCCGGCCAGAATCGACGGGCCGGCTAGGTCGATCCGGTGAGTGGCCTATGTGTCCGCTGTGAGTCGCGGCAGCCGTACCGTCAGCTCGGTGTGCCCGGGACAACTGGTCAGGGTGACCGTGCCCCGGTGCGCCTCGACCACGGCGGAGACGATCGCCAGCCCGAGCCCGGTGCTGCCGACGGCCCGGGAGCGCGAGCTGTCCCCGCGCGCGAACCGCTCGAAGACCTCGCCCTGCAACGTCTGCGGGATGCCCGGACCGTCATCGAGCACGGTGAGCGCGACCCCGTCCGAGCCGACCTCGGTGAGACTCGTCGTGACGGTGGTTCCCGGCGGCGTGTGCGTACGGGCGTTGGTCAGCAGGTTCGCCAGGATCTGGTGCAGCCTGGCCGGGTCGCCGTCGACGCAGACCGGCCGGTCGGGCAGGTCGAGCCGCCAGTGGTGGTCCGGTCCGGCCACGTGCGCGTCGCTGACCGCGTCGACCGCGAGCGCGCTGAGGTCGACCGGCTCGACGGCGAGCGGACGCCCCGCGTCGAGCCGGGCGAGCAGCAGCAGGTCGTCGACGAGCACGGTCATCCTCGTCCCCTCCGACTCGATCCGGCGCAGCGCGTGCGCGATGTCGGGTGGGACCGGGTCCCGGCCACGGCGGGTCAGTTCGGCGTAACCCCGGATCGCGGCGAGCGGCGTACGCAGCTCGTGGCTGGCGTCGGCGACGAACTGCCGTACCCGGGTCTCGCTGGCGTGGCGGGCGGCGAGCGCGGCGGCGACGTGACCGAGCATCCGGTTGAGCGCCGCGCCGACCTGGCCCACCTCGGTACGTTGATCGGTGTCGCCCGCCGGCACCCGTACGGCGAGCGCCACCTCGCCCCGGTCCAGCGGCAGTTCGGCGACCCGGCCGGCGGTGGCCGCGACCCGGCGCAGCGGGCGCAGCGAGACCCGCACGATCAGCGCCCCGGCGGTGCCGGCGAGCAGCAGTCCGCCGGCCGCTATCCCCGCCTCCATGCCGATCATCTGCCAGACGGTCTGTTCCAGTTCGGTCAGCGGCAGCCCGGTGACGATCACCTCGCCGCCCGGCATCTGCCGGGCGACCAGGCGGTAGTCGCCCAACTCCCCGAGGGCACGGGTACGCGGCTCGCCGTCGGCGGGCAGGCCGGCGAGCGTCGGCTCCTGCGCGGCCGGCACCGGCTCCCGTTCGGTGGTGGTGTCCGCGGGCAGCGTGACGGCCCACTCGACCTCCCCGTTCTCCACCACCCCGGTCAGGGTGCCGATCGGTTGCCCGCGCGGGAACGGTTCTGCCGGTGCGAACGGCTTTCCCGAGCCGGACGGCACGCCGGGCGGGCGACCGTTCGGCGGGCCGTTCAACGAGCCGCCGGCGCGTCCGGCGACGGTGCCGAGCTGCTGGTCGAGCTGCTTGATCAGCGAGTGGCGCAGCGCGATCGTGGTGGCGGCGCCGATCAGCACACAGACCACCGCGAGCAGTGCCACCACGGCGGCGACCAGCCGGGCCCGTAACGACCAGCCGGTCAGCCGGCGGCGCAGAGCGGAGGACTCAGCCGGCGGGCTTGAGGACATAACCCGCCCCCCGCAGGGTGTGGATCATCGGCTCCCGACCGACGTCGATCTTCTTGCGCAGGTAGGAGATGTATAGCTCGACGATGTTGGCCTGGCCGCCGAAGTCGTAGTTCCAGACCCGGTCCAGAATCTGCGCCTTGCTCAGCACCCGGCGTGGATTACGCATCAGGTAACGCAGCAGGTCGTACTCGGTCGTGGTGAGCGAGACAAGCTGGCCGGCGCGGCGCACCTCGTGGCTCTCCTCGTCCAGGGTCAGGTCGCCGACCACCAGCACCGCGTCGGGCTGGGTGGCGACGCCGACTCCGGCGCGGCGCATCAGCCCCCGCAACCGGGCCACCACCTCCTCCAGGCTGAACGGTTTGGTGACGTAGTCGTCGCCGCCGGCGGTGAGCCCGGCGATCCGGTCCTCGACCGAGTCCCGCGCGGTGAGGAAGAGCACCGGCATGGCCGGGGCGTGCCCGCGCAGCCTCCGGAGCACCTCAAGTCCGTCCAGGTCGGGCAGCATGACGTCGAGCACGACCACGTCCGGCTGGAAGCGCTTCGCCTGGCGGACGGCGGCCAGGCCGGTGTCCGCGCTGCGTACCTCCCAGCCCTCGTAGCGCAGCGCCATGCAGAGCAGGTCGGTGAGCACGGACTCGTCGTCCACGACCAGCACCCGGACCGGTTCGCCGTCGGGGCGCCGCAGCTCCGTGTGCCGACCGGAGGGTCGCGTGTCCGTCGTCATCCGTCCATGCTGCCGCCGACCGCTGTGCCCCACCTCGGTGGAACCTGTGTACCGGCTGTGTAAGCCACCGTCGCGCCGCGTCCCCCGACGAACCGGACCACGCCGGCCCGCGACCGTACGACGCTGACTTGCACAGCGGACGCACAGGTGCGACATACGAGCAGTTCAGCAGGTCCGGCGACGGTGGCGGGGGTGGTTCGGGCGACAACCGGGAGGGCACGATGGCGCAGGCACGCTGGTCGGATCACGGCACCGAGGTACGGGTGGTGGTGACCGGGCAGGAAGCGTCCCGGATCGCCCGTCGGCTCGTCACGGCCGAACTCGCCGCCCTGAACCGGGCCCACGGGTACCGGTGGGGTGGCAGCGAGCTGTCCAGGGTGCACCGCGCCGCCGGTACGCCGGTACGGATCAGCGGGCGGCTCGCCGAGTTGGTCGCCGCGGCCCTGGCCGCCGCCGAGCTGACCGACGGCGACGTCGACCCGACGGTGGGCGCCGCCCTGCTGCGGTTGTCCCGGCCCGGACGCGACCGGTGGCTGCCGGTCTGCGGATCCTCGATCGGCCCGGTGGTGGATCGGGACGGGTGGCGCCGGGTGACACTGCGCGATGGTTCGCTGACCGTACCGGCACCGCTGCTGCTGGACCTGACCGCGACCGCTCGGGCGGTGACCGCACGCCGGTGCGCGGACCTGCTCGCGGCGCGCACCGGCGGCGGCGTACTGGTCGTGCTCGGCGGCTGTGCGGCGACCGCCGGCCCACCACCACCGGGCGGCTGGCGGGTGTCGATCGGCGGCGCCGTCCTCGGGCTGACCGGTGGCGCGCTGGCGAACACGCGTACCACCGACCGTGGCCCGGCCCGGCCCATCGTCGATCCGCGCACCGGGCTGCCACCGGCACCCGTCTGGCGCAACGTCACGGTGGCGGCAGCCGACCCGGTCACGGCGAAGGCACTGAGCCTCGCCGCGCTGGTCCGCGGCACGGGCGCCGGGTCTTGGCTGACCGGGCTCGGGACGAACGCCCGACTGGTCGCGATGGACGGCACCGTCGAGACGATCGGCGCCGGGGCCCCGGCCGGTCCGCAGGCGGTCAGCAGCGGCCGATGACAACCGTGGCGTCCAGCTCGTCGTCGCCGGCCATGCCGGGGCTGAGCCCGGCCCCGGCGAGCGCGCCGAGCGCGGCGTCGCTCTGGTCGACGCTGGTCTCCAGCAGCAGGTGCCCGCCCGGGGCGAGCCAGTCGCGGGCGCCGGCGGCGACCCGGCGCAGCACGTCGAGGCCGTCGGTCCCACCGTCGAGCGCCACCAGCGGCTCGTGGATACGCGCCTCCGGCGGCAGCAGGTCGACCGCCGCGCTGGGCACGTACGGGACGTTCGCCACCAGCACGTCGACCCGGCCGCGCAGCGCGACCGGTAACGGCCCGTACAGGTCACCGGCGTAGACCCGGCCACCGACCGGTTCGAGGTTGCGCCGGGCACAGCGTACGGCGGCCGGCTCGATGTCCGCCGCGTGCACCGACACACCGTCGACCCGGTCGGCGATCACCCGGCCCAGCGCGCCCGAGCCGCAGGCGAGATCCACGATGGTCGCCGCCGGTGGGGTGAGCGCCACCGCCCGGTACGCGAGCAGTTCGGTACGCCGACGCGGCACGAAGACCCCCGGGTCGACGGCGATGCGCAGCCCGCAGAAGTCGGCCCAGCCGACGATGTGTTCCAGGGGCAGGCCGGCGGAGCGCCGTCGCACCATCGACAGCAGGGTGGCCGGATCGGGGGCGGCCTCGACGAGCAGCCGCGCCTCGTCCTCGGCGAAGACGCAACCGGCGGCGCGCAGCGTACGGATGATCGTGGCCCGGCTCGGCGCCGGAGTGGAGTGGGAAGTCGACATGGGTGAGCCCTTCGGGACGCCTGTGGGCGCTCCCGCGGTTACCATGGCTCGACCTAGATCAAGAAATCCATGGCGCCGCCCGGTGGGAGCACCCGCCGTTCGTGACGAGAATCGGTCCCACCTCCTCGGGGCAGCAGCGAACTGAGGACGGCAACGTTACCCTCCGTTCCGCCTCGGCCGATCGCGGGGGTGGTCACCGGCTCCGGCGCGCAGTACCCGAAAGGACCTCCCCTCATGCTGGTCGACTGGCCCCTGGACCGCCTGCGCGACTACCTGCCCGCCCGTGACGAGCCGGCGGATTTCGACACCTTCTGGGCGGGGACGCTGGCCGAGGCCAGGACCACGCCGACGCCGGCCCGGTTCGAGCCGTACGACGCCGGCCTGTCCACCGTACGGGTGTACGACGTGACGTTCGCCGGCTTCGCCGGGCAACCCGTACGCGGTTGGTTCCTGGTCCCCCGCGACGCCGCCGGCCCGCTGCCCTGCGTGGTCGAGTACCTCGGCTACGGCCGGGGACGGGGCCTGCCGCACGAGTGGTTGACCTGGAGCGCGGCCGGTTACGCGCACCTGGTGATGGACACCCGTGGGCAGGGCAGCAACGGCTCCATGGTGGGCGACACCGGCGACCCCGATCCGGTCGGCGGGCCGCAGACCCCCGGCTTCATGACCCGTGGCATCGCCGACCCGTCGCACTACTACTACCGGCGGGTGTTCACCGACGCGGTCCGGGCGGTCGACGCGGCCCGCTCGCACCCGCTGGTCGACCCGGAGCGGATCGTGGTCGCCGGGATCAGTCAGGGCGGCGGCATCGCCATCGCGGTCAGCGGCCTGGTCGATGGGCTGGCCGCAGTCTTGCCGGACGTGCCGTTCCTCTGCCACCACCGGCGGGCCACCGAGATCACCGACGCCCACCCGTACGGCGAACTGGTCTCCTACCTGAAGACGCACCGGCACAGTGTCGAGCGGGTGTTCACCACCCTGAGCTACTTCGACGGGGTGAACCTGGCCGCGCGGGCGAGCGCCCCGGCACTGTTCTCGGTCGCGCTGATGGACGCCATCTGCCCGCCGTCGACGGTCTTCGCCGCGTTCAACCACTACGCGGGGGCGACGAAGGAGATCAGCGTGTGGCCGTACAACGGGCACGAGGGTGGGGCCGCGTTCCAGCAGCAGGTCCAGCTCCGCTGGCTGCGTGACCTGCTCGGCGACCCGGCACCGGCGCGCTGACCGGGGCCCGGGTGCGGTCAGCTGTCGACCGCACCCGGGAACGGTCGCCGCCCGGCGGCAACCCGCCGGTCAGCTCGCGTACGCCTCCAGCTCGAAGATCCGAGCCGCCCGGTCACTGTCGCTGGTCGGCGTCAGGACGTTCACCCGGACGTACCGGGCGGTGACCGGGGTGAAGGTGTGCGTGGTGACGTCGGCGGTGTTGCCGCGTACGGACGCGACCGTGCTCCAGGTGGTGCCGTTGGTGCTGGTCTGGAGGTCGAAGTCACGGGTGTTCCAGGCCGGTTTCTCGCCACCGGCACCGGAGTGCCGGACCACGAACCGGCCCACCTGCTGGTTGGACGCCAGGTCGACCCGCAGCCACTTCGAGGTGCCCAGCGAGCACCACTTGTCGGCGTTGCCGGCGGTCCAGCTGCCGTTGACGGCCTTCGCCGGTGCCTCGGCGGTGGCGCACTGGCTGTCGGCGGTGGCCGGCTTGTTCAGCGCCAGGTTGGTGCCGGTCGGCGGTGCCGGGGTGTAGAGGCGGATGTCGGTCAGGCTGGCGCTGCCCTCGTACACGTTGGTGTAGAGGTCGCCGATGACGAAGTAGTCCGGGTACGCCGACCCGGCCGGCCACTGGTTCGCCCAGGTGGTGCTGCCGTTGTTGTCGTTCTGCACCAGGTTGTTGTTGTAGCGGCCGTCGTACTCGCCGGGTTCGGTGTTGTAGTGCCAGATCGGGGCGTTGTTGACGATGAACGGCCGGTGGAAGCGGATCGTCTTCTGCCCGACCCGGGCGAAGTTGCCGCTGGCCTCCAGGACGTAGCCGGTGGCGTCGCGCTCGATGGCGAAGGTGTAGAACTCGTTCGGCATCAGCTCGGGCTGGATTTCGGCGGCCGAGGAGAGCTGCTGTTCGGCGACGCCGCCGGAGCAGTTGGTCATGAACCACTGCGAGTTGCCGGCGAGTCCGCCCGGTCCGGGGTTCCAGTTCGGCAGGCCGCTGATCCACATGTTGACCGTGTTGAAATTGCCGTCCCGGTAGTTGTAGTACGTGTTGGTGTTGGAGTTGCAGACCCGGCCACCGGTGCCGCTGCCGACCCGGTCCGGGTGCTGGGAGAACGAGTCCATCAGCACCTTGCGGCGGTAGTGCCAGAAGTGGTTGTTCCGGGGCGCCGGGTTGGCGAAGTCGACGATCGACAGGAAGTGGAAACCGTTGTATCCGTACGGGCCGGAGCGCACGTCCTGCCACTCGCAGTAGGGCACGGAGGCGTCACCGGACCAGCCGGGGCTGTTCGAGCCCTCGCCCCACGGGTGCTGGGTCTTGCAGCCCGAGGTGCTGTAGCCGTTGACCCGGCCGCCGTACTCGATCGAGCCGTTGCGCTTGCCGCCGAAGTCGATGGTCTTCAGCTTGTACTCGATCCGGTACTGCGACGGCAGCTTGTTGGTCGGCCGGAAGATCGCCCCGCCGGTGTGGTCGGGCACGTTCAGGACCGCCACGTTGCCGCCGCCCTGGGCCTGGGTGGTGATCGACGGCGGGGCCTCGGGGACCCCGTTCTTGTCCCAGTCGCGGGCCGACAGCGACGCGGTCAACCAGCCGTTCTGCCCGACCGGGAACTCCTTCCGGTAGGTGTTGAAGGAGTTGAACGCGGTGTTCCAGTCCGGCCCGTAGTCGTTGCGGTACCACTGCCCGGAGTCGTCCATGATGGTGTCGAACGGGTTGGCGTAGGTCTCCCGGACCCAGGGCGCGTTGCCGGGGTTGACCGGGGTGGAGAAGTCCTCGGAGTAGAGCAGGTTCCAGGCGACCTGGGCGCCGACGTCGCCGGCCGGGGCCGGACCGGCGGCCGGGGCGGCGACGGCCACACCGGGTATGAACGAGGTGAGCGCCACGACGCCCGCGGTCAGCGCGGCGAGCGCCGTCCGGCGGCGCGGACCGCCGAAGTTGCTGTGCATGATTGCGTACGACCCTTCACTCGACGGGTAAAGGTTGCACTTTTCCCGATGATGGTGGAGGGCGCGCCGATCGCCGTCCGATTGCCACTTTCCCAATTCGAGTAACTCGAATTTCGCGAACATTTCCGATCGCTATCAGGAATGGTTACACCCGAAGCGATGCCAGTCAATCCGAGCCGTCCCGCCACACCCGTTTGGATCTTGCCGGGCGGCGTGGGCGATGATGGGCGCGCCCGTACCCGCGACAGGTGAGGACGTCGACGTGAGCGCAGGAAGCATCGTGGCGGCCCCGGACGGCCGGTCGGTCGTGCTGGGGGAGATCGGTCAGCGGGTGCTGCTGGTCAACTCCCGGGTACGGGTCTGGGAGGTGCGGCTCGCGCCGGGCGAGTCGCAGCCCTGGCACCTGCACCACAACCCGTACGTGGTGCTGAACCTGGAGACGTCGCCGTGCCGGATGGACTGGCTCGACGGCAGCCCGGCCCGGTTCCTCTCCGAACAGGTCGGCGGGGTGGTGTACCGACCGGTCTCGCCGGTGCACATGCTCACGAACCACGGCGAGGCGAACTACCGCAACCGGATCGTCGAGCTGCTCGACCTCGGCGAGGAGGCGTCCGGCGTACCGGATCCGGCCCTCTCCCCCACCGACGACGAACCGTGGCCGACCGGTCTCACCGTGACCGAGGTGTTCACCCACGACGAGGTACGGGTCCGGGGCATCGAGGTCACGTCCGGTGCGCCCGTGTCGTCGCCGGCCCGGCGTTGTCCGGCTGTGCTCGTCGGACTCTCCCGCCCCGACGAGGTGCACTACCTCGCACCCGGTGAGCGGCACGATTTCACGGCCGACGGAACCTACCGCCTGATCGAGCTGACCTACCCCGCCGACCCCCGGCACTGATCCGTCGCGCCCGTGGCCTGGCGCCGGGAGGTTGTGGCGTTCCGTTTCCCCTCCAGGGGTAGTGGAACGCCACAGCCGGTACCGACTTCGTTCAGTTCCTGACTGCGGCGACGAACGCGCGCCAGGCGGCCGGGTCGAACGTCAGGATCGGACCACGCTGGTCCTTGCTGTCCCGTACGCCGACCACACCGGCCACGTTGTCCGCGACCTCGACACAGGACCCGCCGCTGTCATTGCTGCGGCTGCTCTTGCGCCACCGAAAGTTGTCCACTACAGCTCACCTGCCGCCTTCTGGAGGATGGCCAGGGAAATCTGCTGGGGCATCGCCGCCCCGAGCAGTGCGTCCCACTTGCCCTGCATGCTATCGACCACGTCGGGCTGGTCGGCGACGTGACCGGACGCCGAGGTTTCCAGCCAGACGGCCACGTCCCCCTCGGGCAGGGTGGCCAGGATGAAGGCGCCGGCCACGCCGGGGTAGGCGCCGGCGTCGATGGGAATGACATGCAGGCTGACATTCGGCAGGCCGGCGATGTGGATCAGGTGTTCGAGTTGCGCCTTGCGGACCTCCTTGCCGCCGATCATCCGGTGCAGGGCGAACTCGTCGATCACCACCACATAGGTCTTCGAGTGCTCGCCGGTCAGCAGGGCCTGACGGTCGAGTCGCGCTGTGACCAGTTTTTCGATCCGTTCGGGCGTGTGTTGCGGATTGGAGGAGATGAGTGCACGGGCGTACGCCTCTGTCTGAAGCAGGCCGGGAACCAGGCAGGGGTGAAACTCTCGCAGCCGGGTCGCCTGGTCCTCGATCCATCGCCAGTCCTCGAACCAGGTGGGTGAGCGGCGGTGGTTGGCGCTCGTCAACAGTTCGCCCAGCAGCCCGCCGGTCTGCAACGCCTCGTCGGCGGCGGCGGCGAACTCGATCGTCGGGCGGCGCCGGCCCGTTTCGATCGCGGCGATGGTGGACGGGCTCCATTTGATCAGAGTCGCGAGATGTTCCTGCGAAGCCCCCGCGCCCGCCCGAGCGGCTTTCAGCGCACGGATCCACATCTCGACGTTCATCTACTCACCCCGCCTGTAAGTACACCGATACGGACTGATGTCCGTGATCGGATCCTCCCCTGTGGCGGGCGAGCGGGTCCAGCGTGTCGGCACGTACATGAGGTGTAAGAATCGCCGATTCGCTCGGACCTCTACATGTCAGAACACGTGCGCGGTCACCTCAGGGGATAACCGTATGAGATGAGTAGCGGCGCGCAGATGGCGCTGACCAGCCGACGCTGACGCGGCGGGAACGCGGTTCGCCACTTGTCGTCGCGGCGAAGTGGCAGACGACCGGTGGAGAAACGCATCGGATTACCACCGAGATTGTGCGGTACGGCGAGGTCGGCGTAGCCGTCGCCCAGAAACGACAGATCTCCGTCGGCCAGGTCGATCCCGGCGAACTCGGCGAGGTCCCTGATCCCGTCGCGGGGATTTTCGAGCAGCTTCTCGTAGTAGACGCGGCGCACCGGCAGCCGGTGCGCCGACTCTCCCTCGCCCCACCCGCGCGCCGAGCCGAGCAGGCCCGCGATGGAGTTCTGGAGGTTCCATTGCAGTGCCGAGGTCGTCGGCGGAAAGCGGGGAAGCACCCCCTCTCCCGTCCCCGGATTGGTCACCTGCTTGGTCCAGGAGTAGGCGACACCGCGCGGGTCGCGTACCAGGTGGACCACGCGCAGGTCGACACTGCCGGCGAAGCGCAGGCACAACCCGATCGTGGGGAACTTGGACGAGTCGATGATGACCCGCGCGCCGGTCACCTCGACGGCGGCCGAATAGACCCGGGCGAAATAGTCGACGTATTCGTTGACCAGGGCGAGCCGTTCACCGGTCAACTGCTGACGAGCCAACCAGGAGACATGCCGGATACGCGGCACGACACGTCGCAGGTAGACGAAACGCTCCATGTCGGCCCGCTCCCAGCCGCCGAACGCCCGCTCCCCCACGGCGAGCCAGAAGTCGCATCCGGAATAGGGGGATCCGCAGGCGCAGAGGTTGCCGGGTTCGACGAGCCGCCACAGATCGGTCACCTCGCCGAGCGTGCAGGCACCCGGCAGCGCGCCGAGCATCCGGTCGAGCAGCGTACTGCCACTGCGCCCCATGCCGCTGATGTAGATCACCCGCAGGCGACGATCGGACTCCGATCTCGTCATGAACTCGACCAGGGCGCGAGATCCGGCGCGACCGGTGGTGTTCCCTGTCGCGAGAGCGAGGCAGCGGGCCGTCGACCCGCAGCGGCGTGATCCTCCGAGGCGACCCGACCGGTGGTCAGGCGTACGCTGTCGGCGCCACCGCCCCCGGACAACCCGGCCTCCTGCGCCCAGATCCGGCACATCTGTTCGGCAATGCGGTGCCATCCGAATTCGGTGGTCGCCCGGACGTGTCCACGCGCCGCCAACTCGCGGGCGAGGGTGGGGTCCTCCCGCAGCCGGCCCAGTCGGTCGGCGAGCGCGGTGGCGTTGTGCGCCGGGAAGGTCAGCCCGGCCGAGCCGATGACCCACGGGATCTCTCCGACGTCGCTGCCCACCACGGGAACCCCGCACGCCATCGCTTCCACGAGGACCCGGCCGAACTGCTCCCGCAGCGGGATGCCGATCCACGGCACGATGTTGCGCTGGACCAACTCGATCGACGGCAGCACCAGCGCGTCCATCCGGGTGAGCAGGCCGGGCAGCGCGTCGTGGTCGGTCCAGCCACACAGGGTCACCCTGCCCGGTCGACGGGCCGCGGCCTGCTCCACGTCGGCCCGCATGCTGCCATCGCCGACCACCAGCAGGTCACAGTCGAGCAGTTCCGCCGCGCAGAGCAGGTCGCCGATCCCCTTGTGCGGTTCGAGCCGACCGACGAACCCGGCCGTGAACGGGCGCGGTGGCGTGGTCGGCGCCGGCTGGAACGCCGCCGTGTCCACACCCAGGGGTACGAGGCTGGCCCGGCCCCGGTAGCCCTTCACCCGCAGCACGTTCAACGCGGCCGGGGTGATCGGGAAGATGTGGTCGACCGCGCGGTAGACCTGCCGTTCGATCAGCGGGAAGGGCAGCGGAAACCGGATCACGACGTTCTGCGCCGCGTACAGCGTCACCGGCACGTTCGGCCAGTACCGACGACGCAGGCGCATCACCTGCCAGGTGCTCAGGTAGGCCGCCTCGCCGATGATGTGGATGACGTCCGGCGGCTGCTCCCGGGCCAGTGCCCGCAGGCTCTCCCGGGGGAACAGCACCGAGGCCATGTGTCCGGTGCGGTCCTCGCTCCACCGGTGCGCCACGACGTGACAGCGCAGCCGGGGCCAGCGCTGGCTCAGCCGTTCCAGGTCGCGATGGGTGCTCTCCGACACGTCGGCGGCCAGGATCGTGAGATTGACTCCGGGCCGGGCGGCCAGCGCCGCGAAGAGACTGATCCAGTGTTCGGTACGTTTACCGACAATACTGATCATCACGTGCATTGCGGTCTCCTGAGTTCGGTACGGTGCTCCCGGCCCACCGTGTCCGGCCGGGCGGCGAGCGCGATGCGGCAGACCTCGAACCAGGCGGGGCCGCGCCACCCGGCCCGTTCCTTCGAGCTGCCGACCCAGCGCACACCGGCAAGCGCCATTCCGATCAGCGCGCGCAGCACGACGGCCAGGCGTACCAGGTGGAAGGTTCGGCGCCGGTTCCGGGCGAAGAACCGCAGCATGCTGCGGTAGAGGTGCGGCGGCGTCGCTGCCGGGCCACTACTGGCACCACCTATGTGCATGGCCTCGACCGTGGGGACGTAGACCACGGTCGCGCCGCGCCGCCACGCCTGTAGGCACAGTTCCTCGTCCTCGTAGTACATGAAATAGCCCTCGTCGAGTCCGCCGATCTCGGTCAACAACCGGGTGCGAACCGCGAGGCAGGCGCCGGAGAGCCAGTCGACGGCCACGGTCGCCGCCGGCCCCGTACAGGCGTCGTACGCGCGCCGTCGGTGCGTACCGCTGAACAGCCGACGCAGCGACACGGGCAGCAGGGCGCCACCGAACCGGGACGCGAGCACGCTGCTCAGCGACTCGAAGGGGTGGGCGCTGATCGCGATCCGGCCGGCCTGGTCCCGCAGTCGCGGCCCGGCGACGCCGACATCCGGACGGGTACGTACGGTCCCGACCAGTTCCCGTGCCGTGGCCGGCGGCAGCACGCAGTCCGGGTTGACCAGCAGCACCACGTCCGTGTCGATGTCGCGAAGGCCCTGGTTCACCGCCGCCGCGAAGCCGACGTTCACCGGATTGACGATCAGGTCCACCTTCGGGAACCGCTCGGTGACCAGGGCGACGGTCCGGTCCGCCGAGGCGTTGTCGACCACTCGGACGAGCAGGTCCGCCCGCGTCAACGCGGTCAGGCAGTCGTCGATGTGGTTGGCCGAGTTGTAGGTGACCACGACAGCGGTGGCGGGTGGCGGTGTCATCGCGTCCCCAACGCCGTCGCCATGTTCGTCGCCCCGGTCCGAGAGGCCGCGACGGCGGTCCCGTTCGATCGTCTCGTCAACAGCACCAGTGCGGGCAGCAGGCCGAGCGCCCAGTGCCCGGTGGCCGGGCCGGAGAACAGCACCGACACCAGGAATCCGCAGATCAGGGCAGCGAACGCGAACGGCAGTCCGTCCCGTTCGACCAGACCCTCACGTACCGCCCGCAGGATCGGCCAGAGTAGGAGGACCAGCCCGACGATCCCCAGGTTGGCCAGGATCATCACGTAGAAGACGTGGTACAGCGGTCCGACGTCGGTCACCTGGAAGGTGGGCAGGTACACGTCCGGAGTGGAGTGCCCGAGCCCCAGGCCGACGAGCGGGTTCGCCAGGAACGCGTCGATTCCGACCGTCGCCTCCGGTACCCGGTATCCGGCGCCCTGCTCCAGCGCGGCGGTGACCTCCGCGGACCGGTTCCGCACACCCGCACTGATCATGATCGCGCCAGCGAGCAACAGTACGGTCGCGGTGGTCATGGCCCCGGCCGCGAGCCGGACGGCACCGGTCCCGTAGACCAGGAGGACCAGCACGGCGACCCCGGCGAGCACCCACGTCGTGCGGTACGACGCCAGGACCACGTCGGCCAGGAACAGCGCGGACAACCCGATCAGCCCGCCACGTCGCCAACCGCTGGTACGACAGCTCAGGACCAGCAGTGGCACGGCCGCGATCAGGGACCAGGCGCCGCCGTGCCGTCCGGGCGCCGTCATGGTCACGACGGTGAGCACGGTGCACAGGATGACGAAGAGGGAACCGGCCGACCTGATCCGGCGCGGTGTCGTCAGGGTGTACGTCGCCATGAAGTAGTAGATGGGGATGACGGCGAAGTGGTAGCCCGAGATCACCACCTTGGTGGGGGAGCCGCCGACGAGGAGGCCGTACACGGCCGACGCGGCGAGGTACACGACCAACAGGGCCATCGGTAGGTCGGCGACGGTGCGGGCACGTCCCTCCGCCTCTCCCAGCAGCAGCCGGCGTACCAACAGGCTGACGGCCCCGGCGGCGAGCAGGCAGGCGTGCAGCCCGAGGATCGCCCGTACGGAACTGTCACCGAGCAGGGCCGTCGTGCCGAGGACTCCGATGATGGCCGTCGGCAGCACGGTCCAGGGCCATCCGGTGAAGACGACGCAACACCCGGCCACGGCGATGGCGAGCAGGCCGAAGTCGCGGGTCGCCGACCCCGTCGTGGCGGGGATGACGGCTGCCACCGCGGCGTCATGCGGAAGCGTGACGGCGGCAGCCGCGAGCAGCCCCGCCCCGACAACCGTGGACGGCAGCATTTTGGCTGCCCTCATCTACCCGCCGCCAACCCGGCGATCAGGTCCCGCAGTTGATCACCACGCGCCGCCCAACTGTTGCGCAGTGCCGCGGCCCGACGCTGCGCCAAGGCGTCCGGGCTCTGGCTGGAAACCAGGGCCTCCTCGATCGCCGCCACGAAGGCGGTCGGCCCGGCACCCAGGTGGATCGGCCCGTCGAGCCGTTCGAGGGCCGGCAGTGGGGTCGCGACCACCGGTTTGCCGAGCGCGAGGTACTCGTAGCACTTCTTCGGGTGCACATAGTCGATCAGGCCGCCGAGCCGGTACGGGATGAGACAGGCGTCGCACGCCCGCAGGATGGCGGGCACCCCGGCGAACTCGACCGGATCCCGCAGCAGCACGTTGTCCAGTCCGGCCAGCGGCGCGCGGCCGGCGGGAGTGGACGGGCCGACGATCAGGAAGGTCCAGTCGGGGCGGAGTCGGGCCACCTCCGCCACTAGTTCGGCGTCGAACGCGCGCGTGTCCACCGCCCCGACGTATCCCAGCAGGGGGTGAGGCAGTTGCTCCGCCCACCCGGCGACCGGTCCGGCCGGGCTGAACCGATCGGGATCACATCCGTTCGGTAGCGACACGGGCGGCCGGCGGGCGGCCGGAAGCCGGTGCACCAGCGCCGGCGAGGAGGCCAGGACCAGGTCGGCGGCGCCGACCGCACTGCGCATTCCACGGCGTACGTGCCACCGGTTCCACCAGCGGGTGAACGTCCAGTCGAGATCGGCACCGTCGTAGATGACCGCTTCTCCTCCCAGGTGGCGGGCGGCGGTCACGGACAGGTCCTCGTCGATCCACACCAGCCGTCGGCCGGGGTGACGGTCCAACCAGTGGCGGACCAGCAGGGCGCCGATCCGCCGGTTGACCCAGTTGACCGGCGGCAGCTGCCGGCCGGCCGGCAGCACCGTCGGCGGGACCGCCCGCCACAGCGACGGCGCGATCTGACGCACCGTGAACCGCCACCGGGGGCGCTGACCCGGCGGCTCCACGAACAGCACCCGGCGGTCGGCGACCAGCTCCCGGGCCAGCGCGTGCTGACGGTGCGCCTCGGTGCTCCAGTCGACACCGCTGAACATCACCACCCAGTCCCGCAGATCGCCACCGGGCAACGGGCCATGGTCGCCACGCAGCGCGGCGATCAGGTCGCGCCGGCCGAGCTGTCCCCGGATCCGGAGCACCCAGCGCAGCTGACGGTCGACGAGCGTGAGCGCCTGTAGCAGGCGGAGCCGGTGACGCGGTTGGGTCTGCGCCACGTAGCGGACAAGTCCGGCGAGGTGATGACGGGACCGCGTCGCCGGGTCCAGCAGCCGGGTGGACGAGCCACGGTCATGGGTGACCAGCGCGTCCGGTGTCATCCACAGTCGCCAGCCGGCGGCGGCCAACCGGTGTGCCAGCATCACGTCGTTGAAGTACAGGGGAAAATTCTCGTCGAAAACCCGGTGCGGTTCGAGTGCCTCCCGGCGGAGCAGCAGGCAGCTCGCCGCCGGCTGCGGCACCGGCCGGGGCCGGTGGAAGTCCCCGTCCGCCAACTGGTAGGCGAGCCAGGATTCCCGCAGGCCCGGAAGCCAACGCAGTCCGGCGGCGAGACCGAGCGCCGCCCGGAAGCCGAGCAGCCCGAGGTAGTGCGGCTCGACCTCACCGTTCTCGTCGAGGTACTGCGGCCCGACGCCCGCGGCGGCCGGCCGCTGGCGGAGGAAGTCCACCAACGTCGACACCGCCTTCGGCTGGCACCGTACGTCGCTGTTCAGCAGCAGGACCAGGTCGGCCCGAGCGGCCCGGTACGCCTGGTTGACCCCCT
Organism: Micromonospora sp. NPDC049529; assembly: GCF_055586685.1. Taxonomy (NCBI): domain Bacteria; kingdom Bacillati; phylum Actinomycetota; class Actinomycetes; order Micromonosporales; family Micromonosporaceae; genus Micromonospora; species Micromonospora sp. NPDC049529. Next base: position 344,918 of record NZ_JBVJHT010000005.1, on the reverse strand, counting down.
CCGCGTAACCGAGGTTGCGCTCGTTGCGAATCAGTCGCACACCCGGGTACGCCGCCAGCAGCTCCACCGAGCCGTCGGCCGAGCCGTTGTCGACCACCACCACCTCGTACCGAAGCGCGTCCGTCATCGCGGCGGGTAGCGACTCCAGACAGTTCCGGGTCTTGTCCCGGGTGTTCCAGCTCACCAGCAGCACCGACACGTCCGGCGGCGCGGTGTCCGGCATCCCCGGTCGGACCGGCCACTGCTCGGTCCGCGCGGGTGGGATGGCCGATGCCGCGGTCATGACACTCCCCCGGTCTCCCGGCGTTTGGCCAGCACCCGTACGTAGTCGCCGAGTTGCGGGTGACTCGACCGCAGTGAGGCGGTGGTGCGCAGACCACGCCAGTGACTGGCCAGGCCCCAGCGACTCAACCAGCGACTCGGCCGCAGGTAGTGGGAGGCGAAGATGGTGTCGGACCGGACGACCTCGAAGCCGGACTCGCTGACCAGTCGGGTCAGCGAGTCGGGGTCGAAGTGCCACAGGTGGTAGCGCGGGGCCAGGTCCACCCAGGAGGCGCCGTACCGGCTGGCCGCCGCGGAGATGATGTTGGGCACCTCCAGTGCCAGCCACCCACCCGGCGTCAGCCTGTCGTGGGCGGCCCGCAGGAACTCGCGCGGATCCGTGACGTGTTCGAGCACGTGGAAGGCGCACACCGCCTGGACCGGTTCCGCGAGGATCGTGCTCTCGAACATCCCCTGCCGCACGGGAACGCGGAGCTGTTCGCGCGCGTACCGCGCGGCCACCTCCGACACCTCGACACCCTGGACGGAGATGCCGTGGTCGCGGGCGGCCTTCAGGAAGAACCCGCCCGCCGGCCCGGCCTCGACCAGCGTGGTCGGTCGCGCCGCCGACAGCAGCCACCGCAGTCGCCGGGCGGCCTCGAATCGCCACTGCGGCGCCAGGGCGAAGTACCGCCGGTACGATTCACTCTCATAATATGACTCGTCGTACAATTCGTCGGGCGGCGCGAGCCCGTCGGCGGTCCACTGGAACGCGCAGGTCCGGCAACGGCGCAGGAGCCCGCCCAGGACTGGCTCACTGCGCGTTTCGCCACACAGCGCACAGTGCTCGGTGGCGAGGAGACTGGTCATGGGAAATCCTTCCGAATCGTGGCGTCCGCGGGGTTCCCACGAACGGGAGTCACCGGCCGCTTCGTCAGCAACATCCGGCCGTACGCCGACCAGCGGCGCGACAGCCAGGCCCGCTCCGCGGGGCCGACCAACCCGGTCGCGCCGAGTACGACACCGGCGACCAGCAGAACGGTGCCGCCACGCAGCAGCACCGTCAGCCCGGCTCCCAGCCGGCCGGAGAGTTCCGGGAGGTACGGCGCGACGAGGCCGCCGCAGACACCGGCCACCACCGCGGCGAGCAGTCCGGGGTACACCGCGCGCAGCAGTCCCGCGACCGGTCGCCCGGTCGCCCGGTGGAACCGCAGGCAGAAGTACACGCTGCTGGCCGTGATCGCGATCGTGGTCGAGAGCGCCGCCCCGAGCGGACCGAAGAGCCGCATCAGGAGCGGCACCAGCGCCAGGTTCAGTCCCAACGCCGTCAGCAGGTACCAGGTCTCCCGGTCCGGCCGCCCCTCCACCCGGGTGACGAGGGTGGCGGCGCCGGCAGCGAGACCGAGGGTGTAACCGGGTGCCAGGATCAGGACGGTCGCGGCCGCCCATGGCACCGGCTCACCGATCCAGCCCCGGATCAGCGGATCGACGCAGACCATCAGGGCGGCGGCGCACGGACCGGCGAACGCCACCACGTACCGGGTGGTGGTCAGGTAGAACCGGTCGAGCCAGTCGCGACCGTGCTCGGCGACGCCGGCGACGGCGTACGGGAAGAGGACGGTGAAGATCAGCTCCGGCGGCAGTCTCAGTACACTCAGCAGCCGACTGCCCAGGTCGAATCCGGCAACCGGCGCGGGGCCGAACGATCCACCCACGACCAGCCGGCCGACCTCGGCGTTCACCACCCCGGACGCGCGGGTCACCTGGACCGGCAGGCCGTAACCGGCGGCGGAACGTACGTCGGATCGGCGGATGCCCGCAACCCTGGGGGTCAGCCATCCGATACCCCGGTGCGCGGTCACCATCAACACCACGGCGCGGACCGCACTGGTGGCGGCGGTCGACGCGCCCAGTGCGGCCAGGCCACCGCCGAGCCGTATCACGACCACCCCGAGCAGCGCCCCGAGCAGGGCGGTCGCCGCGGTGGTCCAGGCTATCGCCGTGTACCGCTGCGTTCCGGCCAGCATCGACCGCCAGGGCAGCGACACCTGGTCCAGGAGCACTCCGACCATGAGCCAGAGCGCGCTGTTGCGTGCCTCGTGGACCAGGTCACCGATGTCGAACAGGCGGGCCAGCAGGGGCCAACACAGCAGCGTCCCGACGACGGCGAGCAGGCCGAGACCCACCGAGCACAACATGCCCAGGCCGAGGATGGCACGGGCACGACGGCGCCCCTCGTCGTCGTGCGCCCGGGCCACCTCCCGTACCTGTGCCGTGCCGAGCCCGAGGTCGGCCAGGGAGACGACTGCGGCCAGCACACCCAGCAGTGCCCAGACGCCGAAACCCCGTACCCCGAGACCGTCGTACAGCACCGGCAGTGTCGCCAGGCTCGCCACCGCCACCACGGCCCGCGCGACGAACAGGCTGCCCGTGTTGTGGGCGATCCGTCGTCCGGCGGTGTGCGCGACGCTAGCCACGGGGGAACCCCCGCACCATGTCGGCAAGGGTGAGCACGAGCAGGGTCAGATCCAACCGCAACGAGCGGTAGCTGAGGTAGAGCAGGTCGTAGCGGAGCTTCTCCTCCGCCGTGGCCGCGTACCCGCCGGTGAGCTGCGCGACGCCGGTGAGTCCGGGTCGGATGAGGTGCCGGAGGTCGTAGTGGGGCAGCGCCCTGAAGCCGTCGACGAATTCGGGCCGCTCCGGGCGGGGCCCGACGAGGCTCATCTCACCGCGCAGAACGTTCCAGAGCTGGGGCAACTCGTCCAGGCGGGACCGGCGCAGGGTTCGCCCGATCGCGGTCACCCGACCGTCGTTCGGCGTGGCCATCTGCGGCCCGAGGCCGTGTTCGGCGTTGGGGCGCATCGTACGGAACTTGACGATGCGGAACAGCCGGCCGCCCTCACCGACGCGGTCCTGGAAGTAGAGGGCCGGCCCACGGACACGCACCGCTGCCAGGATGATCAGGAGCACCGGCAGCAACAAGGGGAGGCTGGCGAGGACCAACCCCACGTCCAGGCACCGCTTGACCCGCCCGCATGCGGAAGGACCGGACGGCCATCGGACGTGCACCCAGAGCAGCCCGCCGACCCGACGAAGCCGGGCCGGTCGGAGCAGGCCGTAGGTCGGGCGCGCCAGCACCAGCAGGTCGACCTGACGCGTCAGGCAGGCGGCCATCAGTCGCGGGTCGACCGAGTCCAGCGGCTCCTTCATCAGCACCATCTTCGGCCGGCAGAGCAGGAGCAGCGCGTCCAGTTGCTCCACTTTCAACGGCGTGGACAGTCGCATCACGACTTCGAATTCCTCGTCCAGGCGGTCGGCGGCGGGATGGGTGGCGGAGTCCACCACGGCCACCCGGACCCGTCTGCGGGCCGGTGCGGACACCCGTACCCCGGAATCGGGGCCCTCGGTCGTCGCAGCGCCGCCCGGGGCGGGGTGGGAGGCGCCGAAGGCGGTCCTGCCCCGACGTCGACGGGTGTCCGGCAGGCGGTCGTCGCGCGGCTCGTCGATGCCGGGCAGCTGATCGACGCCATGCACCCCGTCGACGACCGGCGACGCGGTCGCCTGGGTGGGCAGGGTGCCGGGGAGCTTTCTCAACGACGCCTCCTGGACGCGACGTTCGGGGCAAGCGAAAGACAGCGGTGTGATCGGGAGAGGGTTGGGCGGAATCAGCGTGCCGAGGTGAACGGAACCTCGACCTCCGCCGACTCGGCCGGGCTGACGACCGCCTCGATCGGCCGGCGCACGGGTGATGGCGCCTCGTCGTGCCACCAGGGGCCGGCGCGGTGGTGCGCGTGGCCGGCCGGCTGCGACGGCATGACGTCACCGCTGGACCACGACCCCGCGCCGATCCCCGCACCCACGAGATAGCGGTGCGCCAACCCGAGGTCGCGACGCCGTACGTCGTTGAGCAGGCAGCCCACGACCTGTCCGTGGACCGTCCGGAGTGCGGCGGACGCTGCCTGGGCCTGCTCCTGTCCGGTCCTGTTCGCCCGCGCCACCAGGACCACACCGTCGGCGGCGTTGGCCACGACGGCTGCGTCCGTCACCGGCAACAGGGCCGGCGTGTCGATCACGATCAGGTCGAAATTCCACCGCACGTCGTCGAGGAGCGCCAACATCCTCCCCGAACCGATGAGTTCGCTCGGGTTCGACGGAATGGCGCCGCTGGGCAGTACCCAGAGGGGGTGCTGCCCCCACCGCTGTAGCGTCTCGGACACGTCGATCCGACCGATGAGCACGTCGGACAACCCGGGCGTGCTCTTCAGGTTCAGGTATTTCGCGATCCGCGGACGCCGCAGGTCCGCGTCCACCAGCAGCACGCGCCGACCGGTCTCGGCGACCATGACGGCCAGGTTCGCGGCGGCGGTGGACCTGCCCTCCCTGGGCATGGCGCTGGTGACGGCGAGGACTCGCATCCCGGGGTGCACGGCGCGAAGGTTCGTGTGCAGTTGACGGAAGGCTTCCGCCCCCGGTGAGGACCTGCCCCGCAGCAACGCGGGTCTCCTCGCCATCGAGCCCTGGTGCGGAACGACCGCCAGGACGGGCACCCCGGTCGCCTCGATCAGCTTCCCGGACGTCCGGATCGTCTTGTCGAGCGCCTCCCGGAGCAGTGCCGCCGCCAGGCCGACCAGTAGGCCCGCCAGCAGGCCGAGGGCGAGGTTGCGCAGCGGTCGCGACGCCACCGTCACCGGGGTGGGGCCGGCGATGACCTCCAGTTTCACCGCCGGCGTATCGGCACCGGGCGACCCTTCGAGGGCCTCGACCAGGACCGTCAGCTCACCGAGGACGGCACGCGCCAGCCGTTCCGAGCGAACCTGGTCCGAGTCGGTGACGGTCACCGTCAACAGCACCGTGTCGCGTACGGCCTGCGCCGTGATCCGCTCCTGGATCTGCCGAACGGAGAGTCCCATGGGGTGCTTGCCCGCGACCATGCCGGCCAACCGGTCACCGCGGACCAGATCCACGTACGACTTGATCCGCTCTCGGGAGAAGGCGCTGCCCTGCATGACGTCGGTTGTTCCCTTGCCGGGCGTGGTGACGAAGTACGTCGTGGTGGTCGCGTACTGCGGCACCTCCATCGTGGTGACCGCGCCCGCGATCCCCATCCCGGAGATCACCGCCACCAGCACCAACCACCAGTTCCGGCGTAGCCCGCGCAGACTGCTGCCGCCATTCACCCTGTTCCCCCGTACTGATCATGCCAAGTCTCGAATGCGTCTTTCGAAGACTAAAGTACGGTTGGGTCGGCATTCACCCGAATAGCCCAAGATGTCGGTAATCAACGCTTCCGCCGGGATCGCGACGTCCGACCGGGCCCACGGTCCCCGGAAACGGGTCGGCCCGGCGGACACCTCGCGGTATCCACCGGGCCGACTCGTTGCCTCGTGCCGCCTGCCTCAGGTGCAGGCCGAACTCATTGCCGCGACCGCTCTCCGGTCACGGTGCGCAGCTCGATCCGCGCCGCTCCAGGGAACTGCAACGGAACAGGGACGGGTTCACCTGGGACGGCGGGAGCCACTTCTTCGACGCCTGCTCGTAGTCGTACGCGAGGGCCAGCAGGGACGCCTCGGTGTAGGCGGTGCCGAGGAAGGACAGGCCGACCGGGCGGCCGTTCGCCGGGTCGTACCCGATCGGGACGGCGACCGACGGGTACTGGGCGCGGGCGCCGATGCCGGCCGAACCGCTGCCGACGAAGACGATCGCGTCAAGGGTCTGCGCCCGCAGCACCGAGTCGATCCGGTCCCGCGCGCCGGCGATGCCGGTGTCACGGTTGGTCTCGTACGCCGCCTTGGCCACCGGGTCGGTCAGGTCGATGTTGTTCGACGTGACCAGCTGGGTCTGGCCGAACTTGATCGTCCCCTCGGCGGCGTGGGCCAGGTTGTACCGGACCACGTCGTCCAGGGTGTCCATCGGCGCGTTGCGCGGCAGCCGGGCGAGGTAGGCGTTCAGGTCCCGCTTGAACTCGTAGTCCAGGATGCCCGGCGGCAGGCCACCGGTGGCGACCGTGACCGGTACGACGGTGGCGCCCCGGGCCCGGAGCACGTCCAGCGCCTCGTTGAACAGCACGCCCTGGTTGCCGGTCGGGGTGCTGGCCACACCGATCCGCTTGCCCTGCAACGCGGTGGTGGACAGCGCGCGGGTGTAGTCGGTGCCGACGACGCCCTTGCTGGTGGAGGTGATCGGGTCCTCCGGGTCGATGCCGGTGAGCGCGGTGAGCAGCGCGGCGGCGTCGTACACGGAACGGGTCATCGGGCCGGCGGTGTCCTGGCTGGCCGCGATCGGGACGACCCCGGTCCGGCTGACCAGGCCGACCGTCGGCTTCACCCCGACCAGCGAGTTCGCCGCCGACGGGCTGAGGATCGAGCCGGAGGTCTCGGTACCGATGGTGACGGCGGCGAGCGCCGCCGCGGCGGCGGAACCGGACCCGGAACTGGAGCCGCTCGGCGTCTGGCTCACGTCGTACGGGTTGAGCACCTGGCCGGCCAGGCCGCTGTAGCCCGACGGCATGCCGTTGGTGGTGAAGTTGGCGAACTCGGTCAGGTTGGTCTTGCCCAGGATGATCGCGCCGGCCGCCCGCAGCCGGGTGACCAGGAAGGCGTCCTTCGACGGGTACGAGTCGGCCAGCGCCAGCGCACCGGCGGTGGTGGGCAGCCCCTTGACGTCGATGTTGTCCTTGACCAGCACCGGAATGCCGTGCATCGGTCCCCGGGCGCGGCCCTTGCGCCGGTCGGAGTCCGCCTGGCGGGCCTGCTCGATCGAGTCGCGGGTGAGCACCCGGACCGCGTTCAGGCCGGGGCCGTTGGTGTTGAGCGCCCGGATCCGCTCCAGGTACGCCTCGACCAGTTCCTCCGAGCTGACCCGGCGGGAGTTCAGGGCGTCGCGCAGCTGCGGGATGCTGGCGCGTTCCAGGTCGATCGGGAACGGGCGGTGCCGGTCGGTGGCCTCGATGGGGGCGGCGCCGAGCGCGGCGGCCACGAGCGCGGCGACGGCGGTGAGGCCGGCGGTGAGCAGGGCAAGCCGGGACACGCGTCGCGGCCGGGGTAGCGCAAGGGGTTGGTGCACCTGTACGACCCTTCGATGAGGCCGCGCCCGGCCGGGTGGGCCGAGCGCGGAGTGGATCGAGAAGATGTGGATCACGGAGAAGGACACGGCCCCACTGTTGTGAGCCCGCGTCGGGCAGATTGCCATCCCGTAAACGATCTCGCTTGCCCGTAGCGGGATCCACTCGATCCGCCCTGGAGCGGGCCGGTTGGTTCACCGGTCGGCGGGCCGGTCCCCGGTGCCGAGTCGGCGTTCGTAGCAGACCGACAGAGCCGAGCCCACGTAGCTTCCGAAGGCGTCGATACGCCGGTAACCCTCGCGCTCGTAGAAGCGCATGGCGTCCGGTTGGGCGGTGCCCGTCTCCAGCCGCAGCGTCGACCAGCCCCGCTGTGCGGCAGCCGCCTCCAGGGCACGCAGCAGGGCGGTGGCGACACCGGAACCGCGCGCGGCCGGGTCCACGTACATACGTTTGATCTCCGCCGAGCCGTGGTCCAGCTGCCGCAGGGCACCGCAGCCGACGGCCACCCCGTGGGCGTCGACGGCGACGACGAAGTGAGCGACGTCGGCGGCCGACGGGTGCTGTCCCGGTTCAGGATTGTCGATGCCGTAACGGGCGTCGAGTTCCGCCTCCTGCCGTGCCCGCAGGGTCACGCCGACCGGGTCGTCCCACGGCCGCACCTCGATCGTCCATCCCGCCGTCACGCGTGCGCGCCGGGCTCGATCAGGCGGATCCCGGCGGCGCCGGGACGGTCCATCGTGGTCAGTGCCTCGGGGGCCAGGTCCAGGCCGATCGTCCCGGTGACCAGCCGGGCCGGGTCCAGCACCCCGCCGGTGATCAGACCGAGCAGCGCCGGGTACGCGTGCGCGGCCATCCCGTGGCTGCCGCGTACCTCCAGCTCGGCGCCGATCACCAGGTCCATCGGCAGCGCCGGTGCGCCGAGTACCGCCGGCAGCAGACCGACCTGGATGTGCCGACCCCGTCGACGCAGGCTACGGATGCCGGCCACGCAGGTGTCGTGGCTGCCGAGCGCGTCCACCGACAGGTGCGCGCCGCCACCGGTGAGGTCGCGTACGGCCGTCGCCACCTCGACCGGCCCGGCCAGCCCGGCAACGTTCACGGTCGCCGTGGCGCCGCACTCGCGGGCCAGCGCCAGCGCCGGCTCGGACAGGTCCACCGCCACCACCCTGGCCCCGCTCGCCGCCGCGATCATGACGGCCGACAGGCCCACCCCGCCGCAGCCGTACACCGCCGCCCACTCACCGGCCGCCACCCGGCCCTGCGTCACCACCGCCCTGAAAGCGGTGGCGAACCGGCAGCCGAGCGCCGCCGCGACCGGGTAGTCCACCTCGTCGGGCAGCGCGACCAGGTTGACCGCCGCGTGGTCGACCACCACGTACTCGGCCCACGAGCCCCACTGGGTGAAGCCGGGTTGGGTCTGGAACGCGCACACCTGCTGCTCTCCGGCGAGACACTCCGCGCACCGACCGCAGCCGTAGACGAAGGGGGCGGTGACCCGGTCGCCGACCCGTACGCCCGACACCCCGGCGCCGACCCCGGCGACCACCCCGGCGAACTCGTGACCGGGCACGTGCGGCAGCCGGATGTCCGGATCGTGCCCCTGCCAGCCGTGCCAGTCGCTCCGACACAGCCCGGTCGCCTCGACCCGGACCACCACACCGTCGACCGGCGGCGACGGATCCGCCACCGTACGGACCTCGGGACGGCCACCGAACTCGTCGAACACCACCGCGCGCACGGCCGCATCCTCGCACACGGCCTGCCCGGAACCGGTCCGGTGGCAGGGGCGGGATGGTTCAGGTCACCGGCGTGACGCTGCCCGGCGGGGTCAGGTCCCGTACCGCGCAGAGCATGTCTCCGTCGGCGCCGACCAGCACGATCGAGTAGCTGGTGTCGGCCGCACCGGTCAGCGACTGCGGCACCAGGAACCAGCCACCGGTCACGGCGACGTCGGTCGGCGGCCCGCCCCGGCTGATCCGGACGGTGGTCGCCGGCCAGCGGCCGACCGTGCCGAACACGATCTCGCTGTTGCGGTTGAGCGTGACCTGGTCGTCGGCGCCGCCACAGCCGCCGAACCCGCTGACCCAGCCGCCCCGGTCCTCCAGGTCGAGGTAGAAGCACCGGGCACCGACGCCGGGGCCTGGATCGGGATCGGTGACCCAGAGGGTGACCTCGGTGCCGCCGGCCAGCTTGTCGCTGCCGGCGAGCAGGTGTCGGGCCGGCGCCGCCGATGCCCCCGCCCTCTCGACCGCCTCGTCGGCGTACCGGTCGAATGCCTGCTCGACCCGGGTCTGCCGGTCCGGACCCGGGTCGTCCCGGTCGACACAGCCGGTCCCGCTCGCGGCGACGGCCAGCGACACCACCACCGCCAGTCCGGCCCGGAACACCCCGGCCACCGCCGGTCGACGCCGCAACACCCCGGCCACCGCTAATCGGTGCCGCAACACCGCACGGTCACGTCTCACGCCACGCCTCCCCCGTAGGTCGTCGGCTCAGCATGCCCGTGCCGGTCGCTGTGACGCGAGCGGATTCACCGACGGCTACCGGGCAACCTCACCGACCGCCGCCGGTCTCGGGGTCCAGCGGTACAGCACGGCGACCGCCGCCGCGCCGACCCCGGCCATGGTGAGCACGGCGGCGGTCAACGGCCCGATCGCCAGTACCGAGCCGATCAGCAACGGCCCGCCGCCGTTGCCGAGGTCCGCGCAGAGTCGCCAGGCGCCGATGAACTGCGCCCGGCCGGTCACCGGTGACACGTCCGCGCCGAGGGTCATGATCAGCCCGCTGCTCAGGCCGTTGCCCAGCCCCATCAGCATCGCCACCGCAGCCAGGCCGACGACGGTCGTGGCCAGCGGCAGCAGCGCGTGCGCCAGCCCGAGCAGGAACATCGACGGGACCGCGACGACCCGCCGCCCCCAGCGGTCCATCGCCCGGCCCGCCGGGTAGAACAGCAGCATGTCGACGGCGCCGGAGACGCCGAAGACGAGGCTGAGCGTGGCCGGGTCCAGGTCGAGGTGCGCTCCCCACAGCGGGATCACCGTCTGGCGCGACGCGCGCAGGGCTCCGACCAGCAGCACCCCGAGGCCCAGGGTCCGCAGCACCGCGAGGTTGTCGCGGACCACGGCGAGCGTACGGACCTTCGCCGGTGCCGTACCGGGTGCCCGGTCGACCGGCAGGGCGGGCAGGACGAGCAGCACCGTCACCGCCACGGTCGCGGCGACCACGTGCACCCAGTACGCGCCGTCGGTGCCGACCAGGGTCATCGCCCCCGCCCCGACGAACGGGCCGGCGAACGCCCCGATCCGGCTCGCCCCGCCGAGGGTGGACAGGGCACGGGCCCGCAACCCGTACGGCACCACCTCGGTGACGTACGCCTGGCGGGCCACGCCCCAGACGGCGCCGACCAGCCCGATTCCGGCCACCGCCAGCCCGAGCGCCCAGACCGAGGTGGCGAAGACACAGGCGAGCAGGGCCGGTACGACCAGCGCCGTGGACCAGAGCATCGCCGACCGCTCGCCGATCCGGGCGATCAGCGCGCCCGCCGGTACGGCACCGAGGATCTGCCCGACGCCGATCAGGCCGACCAGGACACTCGCGGCACTGGCCGACGCACCGAGGGCGGTGCCGGACAGGACGACCACCGGGGCGACCGCGCCCTGCCCGAGGCTGTAGATGGCGGTCGGCAGGTAGACGGTCGGTCCGAGGGAACGGATCGTCACCGGCGGCCGGGGCGCCGGCACCACCGGTTCGGGTCCCGCGACGACCGGACCGCCGGACCGCCCCGAGTCCGGCCCGAGACGATCATGCATCGGTTCAACCTATCCGGCGGACCGGTACGCCGATCGTCCGCCCCGGCACCGACCGCGCTGTTATATTCGCTCGACCGGAGTAGTTCGTCCCAATTCCTTCACCATGCTCGGGAGGCGAAGATGCCGGCGCCCGTTCCCCCGTTCACCCGGGACACCGCGATCCAGAAGGTTCGCCTGGCCGAGGACGGCTGGAACTCCCGCGACCCGGAGAAGGTGGCGCAGGCGTACACGCCGGACTCGCACTGGCGCAACCGGTCCGAGTTCCTCACCGGGCGCGACGAGATCGTCAGGTTCCTCACCCGGAAGTGGGCGCGGGAGATCGAATACCGGCTCATCAAGGAACTGTGGGCGTTCGACGGCAACCACATCGCCGTGCGGTTCGCGTACGAGTCGCGGGACGATTCCGGGAACTGGTTCCGTTCGTACGGCAACGAGAACTGGGAATTCGACGACGAGGGGCTGATGCGGGTCCGGCTGGCCAGCATCAACGATCTGCCGATCCAGGAGTCGGAGCGGAAGTACCACTGGCCGCTCGGCCGGCGTCCCGACGACCACCCGGGACTGAGCGACCTCGGCTTCTGATCCGGACCCGGCACAGCCGAGCCGACCGGATCAAATCGGGTCCGCCCGCCCATCGGGTCGCCAGGGCCAGGGCACGTCGCCGACGGCCGCCCGGACCAGCAGTTCCTCGATCCCGCGCAGCAGCCCCACGGCCGCCTCCGGCGGCAGGTAACAGGTGTCGAGGGTGAGCACGAGGCCCACCGCGCGGGGTGCGTCGACCATCTGGAGGCGGCACCGCCAGACGAACCTGTTGGCCGGTTCGGACCAGCGCAGCGTGGTCCCCGACCGGGTCGCCCGCAGCGCCCGCTCGTCGAGATCCGGTCCGGCCGCACCGGGGTCGCCGGGCAGTCTGACGTCGTTGACCAGGCAGTACGGGCCGAGCATGGTGAGGTAGTCGAGCCCCAGGTCGGCGAAGGCCCGCCGGATCGCCGGTGGGTCGTAGTACGCGTGCCGGTAGCCGTCCAGCGCGGCCTGCCCGACCCGGGGCAGCAGCCCGGCGAAGGTCGGCCGGTCGGCGAGGTCGACGGCGATCAGGGCGAGCTGGTTGAGCTTGGCGACCGCGTCGCCGTGTCCCGGCTGGTAGCGGTTGTTGGCCATGCTGACCAGGCCGCACCGGGGATCGTCGGGATCGCCGACGGTCAGCGCGGCGGTGGCGGCGAGCAGGACGGTCGAGGTGCTGACCCGGTGCCGGGCGGCGATCATCCGGCTGGCCAGGTCGACCGTCTCGGAGACCATCGACAGCACCCGGTACCGGGGGGCGTGCGCCGGACCGACCGACGCGAACCCGCCGGCCGGCAGCCGGGCGAACCGGTCCGTCCAGGAGACGATCGCCCGGTCGGAGCGGCCTTGTTGCGAGCGGGCCTCCCGCCCGGCCACGTCGATCGACTGCAGGCCGGGTGCGGTGTCGATCCGCCCGCGTACGAGCAGCAGCCGCAGGTCCCGCAGCACGGTCTCGGTGGCGTGGAAGTCCACCGTGGCGTGGCTGAAGACCAGCACGATCCGGCGTACCCGGCCGTCGACCACCACCAGGGCCACCCGCAGCGGCCACTCCTCGGTGTGGTCGAACGGGACGACCCCCAGCCGGTCGGTCAGTTGCGCCGCGAGGCCGGCGCCGTCGTCGTCGGTGTGCGCCACCGTGGTCCCGACCCGCTCGGCGGTGTCACCGACCCGCTCGGCGGCGGCGTTCGCGTCGACCACGAGCAGCGGCAGCCGGCCCGAACCGTACGACTCCTGGCGCAGCTCGCCGTCGACCAGCCGTACCCGGGTCCGGAGCGACTCGTGCCGCCCGACCAGGGTGCCGATCACCTCGGCCACGGCCGGCACGTCGGCCGGCGAGCGGCGCGGTACGGTCACCACCCGGCACAGGTTGAGGAAGCTGTTGCGCGACCCGAAGTCGTCCATCGTCCACCACATGGCGCGCTGCCCCCAGGTCAGCGGCGCGACCCGCTCCCGGCCACCGGCGAACTCGGCGTACACCGGGTGCTCCGACCCGGAATCGACCGGCACCGCCATCCGCCTCATGCGCTCCTCCAGATCGTCGGGTCCCAGATGGTATCGGCCGGCGCCGGGCGCGGCCGACGGCCGTCGGCTCCCTGGTCGCGCCCATCCTGAAGGAAAGCGCATTCCTCCGGTGATTCGTCCTATGTGGAGGACATCAGTGGTTCGGTCCCAATCCGCTGCCCCGTTCGGCCGATCCCCGCCACCGGCCACACCGGGCACACTGCGAATCGGAACGCCGACCTAACACTGAGCGACGGCACGGCGAACCGCAGACCGACCAACAGACCGACGATGCGGCCACGACACGGGGAGGCCCTCTGGCGTCTTCGGCGAAGTGAGGCAGTCCGCGTGACCGAGGTCGACCTACCCGTACGGCACGACAGCCTGCGGATGCGGTTCACCCAGACCACCGACGGCACCCCGACCGTCGAGGTGGCCGCGACTGTCGGCGTACCACTGGTGATCGGGGTGGGACCGGGCCGGGGCATCGGCCTGCTCTACGTCATGCTCGGGCTCCGCATCGCGCTGACCGCGGTGGTGTCACTGCGTACCCGGGTGTCGGCCCGCTTCGACGACGAGGTGCCCGACGCCCCGCCCGACGGCCTGCTCGGCATCGAGGCCCGGCTGGCCAGGGCCGGAGCCGCCCGGCAGGTGGAGACCCGGACGAATGGGAGCTGACATGACCCGTACGGTGAACGACCGGATCCTCGCCGCCCGGACCGTACCCGAGCTGTTGAGCTGGCGGGCCGCCGCGCACCCGGACCGGGTGGCGATCGAGGTGCACCGGGTCGCCACCCTCACCTTCGCGCAGTGGGAGGCGGGCGCGACCGCCGTGGCCGCCGCCCTGCGTCGGCGCGGCCTGGCCGCCGGTGACCGGGTCGGCCTGCGTTTCGGCGCACCGGACTGGACCGACTTCGCGGTCGCCTACTGCGGGGTGCAGCGCGCCGGTGGCGTCGCCGTCCCGCTCTCCGACCGGCTCGCCGCCACCCAGGTACGGCAGGCGCTGGAACACTGCGCCGCCACCGTCCTGATCGACGGTGCCGGTGCCGAGCCCATCCCGACGGCGGTGCCGGCCGCGACCGTGGCCGAACTCGTCACGGCCGGTACGGGCGCACCGCCGCCCGAGGTCACCGTCCACCCCGAGGACCTGGCGCAGATCCTCTACACCTCCGGTACGACCGGCCGACCGAAGGGCGTCGGCGCCACCCACGCGAACCTGACCGTGGCCGCACCGACCCACCCCCGGCGGCTGGCACTGGGCCACTCCGAACGGTTCCTGCACGCGTTCGCGATCGGCACCAACGCCGCCCAGACGATGCTGTTCAACGCGCTCACCGCCAAACCGACGGCGCTGACCCTGCCCCAGTTCACCCCGGCCCGGTTCGCCCGACTGATCGAGACCGCCGGCACCGGAACGGTCTTCGTCGTCCCGTCGATGGCGATCGAACTGCTCAACGCCGGTGTGCTCGACGGCCGCGACACCGCCGGGGTGCAGCTGATCGGCTCGACGGCGGCACCGCTGGCGCCGGCGGTCGCCGTCCGGCTCGCCGCCGCGTTCCCGAGCGCGGTCATCGTCAACTACTACACGTCGACCGAGGCGGCACCCGCACAGACCACCATGATCTTCAATCCGGCCCGCCCGGACGCCGTCGGGAAGGCCACCGTGGGTGCCCTGATGATCGCCGACGAGCAGGGGCGGGCCCTGCCCCAGGGCGCCACCGGGCAGGTCTGGCTGCGCTGCCGCCACCCGCGCGCGTACTTCCGGGACGAGCAGGCGAGCCGGGCGACCTTCCACGGCGAGTGGGTACGGATGGGCGACGTCGGACGGATGGACGCCGAGGGCTACCTCTACCTCGCCGACCGGCACGAGGACGTGGTCAAGTCCGGCGCGTTCAAGATCTCCACCCTGGAGATCGAGGCGGCCCTGTACGAGCACCCCGGCATCGCCGAGACCGCCGTCGTCGGGGTGCCGCACCCGGTGCTGGGCAGCAGTGTGGCGGCGGTGGTCGTACCCCACCCGCAGACACCCGCCACCGAGGTCACCCTGCCCGCGCTGCGCGCCTTCCTCGCCACCCGACTCGCCGACTACCAACTCCCGACCCGACTGCTGCTGGTCGACGAGTTGCCCCGCAACGAGGCCGGCAAGGTACTCAAACGTCACCTCGTCGACCGGCTCGGGCACGTCCCGTCCGCACCCACCCCCAGCACGCACAACCACCACCCGGAGGGCCCGTGAACACCGCACCGACGACGTACGCCCAACACGCCGTCTGGTTCACCGAACAGGCCGGGGTGGCCGGCACGGCGTACCACCTGGCGATCGGCGTCCGGTTCGGCGCAGGACTCGACCGGGCCGCGCTGGCCGAGGCGTGTGCCGTGGTCATCGGTCGGCACGAGGTGCTGAGCACGGCGATCGAACCCGACCCCGAGGGCGCGCCCCGGCTGGTTCCCGCCGTGGAGAAACTGACCCTCACCACCGGCGACCTCAGCACCGAGCGGATCCGCGCGGAACTCACCCGGCCGTTCGACCTCGGCCGGGGGCCGCTGGCCCGGTTCACCCTGCTCACCGGGCCGGCCGACCGGCACCTGCTCCTGGTCACCGCGCACCACCTGGTCTTCGACGGCATGTCCAAGGACGTGCTGCTCGGCGAGCTGGCGTCGGCGTACCGGGCGGCGGTCGCCGGGCTGCCGGTCGACCTCGGCCCGGCTCCCGACCCGTACGCGGGACACGCGGCGGCCGAACACGACCGGGTCGCCGCCGACCTGCCCTCGGCCCGGCAACACTGGGCCGGCCGATGGTCGACACCCGGCGAGGTCCGGCTGCCCGGACTGCACCGGGTGCCGACCGCCGCCGAACCCGGCGCCAGCGTCGAGTTCGCCCTCGACCCGGACCTGGTCGCCGGTGTCGACCGGGCCGCCCGGGAGATCGGCGTGACCCGCTTCGAGCTGCTGCTCGCCTCGGTGCACACCCTGCTGGACCGGTACGGCAACCGGGACCTGCCGGTCGGCGTCGCCCTGTCCACCCGTACCGCCGGGACCGCCGGGCAGGTCGGACTCTTCGTCAACGAACTGCCGGTGCACCCGCCGGCGCCGGCCGGCACCTTCCGGGACCACGCACGGGCGGTGCGGGCCGGCGTACGCGAGCTGTACCGCTTCCGGCACGTCCCGCTCGCCCAGGCCGTCGGCGGGCTGCGACCCGCTCCCGCGCTGACCCCGGTGTCGGTCGGCTACCGGCGACGCGGGGCCGCCCCGGACTTCGCCGGTCTCGACACCACGGTCGAGTGGACGATCTTCAACGAGACGGCCCGCAACGCGCTGCACGTACAGATCGTGGACGGGCCGGAGGCGGTCACGGTCAGCCTCCAGCACAGCCCCGCCGCGATCGACCGGGAGTCGGTCAACCGGATCGGGGCGCACCTGCGCACCGTACTGGCGGCGGTGGTCGACGAGCCCGACCGGCCGATGCTGACGCTGCCGGTGCTGCCGCCGGGTGAACTGTCCGACCTGGTGCACGGCTGGAACGCCACCGACCGCGACTACCCCGCCGACACGAGTGTTCCCGTGCTGTTCGCCGCCCAGGTTCGGCAGCGACCGGACCAGGTCGCCGTGGTCGACGGGGACCGGCGGCTTACGTACGCCGAACTCGACGCGGTCAGCGGCCGGCTCGCCGCGGTCCTGCGCCGCCGGGGCATCGGGGCCGGCGCCCTCGTCGCGGTCTGCCTGGACCGGTCCTGGCAGGCGGTCGCGGCGCTGCTCGCGGTGTTGCGCGCCGACGCCGGCTACGTACCGGTGGACCCCGGCTACCCGCTGCCCCGGCAGGAACTCATCCTCGCCGACGCGAATCCCGCCCTGGTCATCGCGACCGCGTCGGCCGCCGCCGCCCTCGACCCGCGCCGACCGGTCCTCACCGTCGACACCCTCGACCTCGGCCCGCACGGCCCGGACACCACAGCCGCTCCCGCTCCTGCTTCCGGTCTGGGGCCGGACGAAACGACAGCTTCCGTTCCGGGGCCCGACAACCTCGCCTACGTGCTCTACACCTCCGGCTCGACCGGACGACCGAAGGGCGTCGCGGTACGCCACGGCGCGCTCACGAACCTGCTGCTCGGCATGGGTGACCTGCTGTCCAGCCAACCAGCCGACCGCTGGCTCGGGCTGACCTCGCTGTCGTTCGACATCTCCGCCGTCGAGGTGTTCCTGCCGCTGGTGACCGGGGGCCGCGTGGTGGTCGCGTCGAACACCCACGCGGCCGACGGGGCGGCCGTCTGCCGGCTGATCCGCGACCAGCGGGTCACCCACGTCCAGGCCACCCCGTCCGGCTGGCGGATCCTGCTCGAAGCGGGGCTCGGCCGGGAACCCGGGCTGCCGGCCGTCGCGCTCGCCGGTGGCGAGGCGCTGCCGGCGTCGCTCGCCCGTGACCTGCGGCAACGGGTGACCCGCCTGGTCAACGGGTACGGGCCGACCGAGGCGACGATCTACGCCACCGTCGCCGACCTGCCCGAGCATCCGGACCGGGTGACGATCGGCCGTCCGCTGCCCAACGTGCGCGCGTACGTCCTGGACGAGCACCAGCGTCCGGTGCCGGTGGGTGTGCCGGGCGAGTTGTACCTCGGCGGTCGGGGCGTCGCCGTCGGCTACCTGCACCAACCCGACCTCACCGACGAACGTTTCGTCCCCGACCCGTTCACGGTCGCTGCCCCACCGTCCGCGCCCTCCTCCGAGTCGGAGGCGGCGTCGGGGGCGGGGCGGCTGTACCGGACCGGTGACCTGGTCATCCGGCTACCCGACGGCCGACTCGACTTCATCGGCCGGGCCGACCAACAGGTGAAGATCCGGGGCCACCGGGTCGAGTTGGGCGAAATCGAAGCGCGTCTGTCGACACACCCGGACGTGGTCGCGGCGGCCGTACTGTTGCGCGGCGGCGGAACCGAGGAGGCGCAGGCGCGGCTGGTCGGGTACGTCGTGACGCGCGGCGCCCCACCCGAACCGGCCACCTTGCGTACGCACCTGGCGGGAACGTTGCCCGCCGCCATGTTGCCCGACGCGTGGGTGTTCCTGGACCGGTTGCCGCTCACCCCGAACGGGAAACTGGATCGGGCCGCCCTGCCCGAGCCGGCACGGGAACGCGCCGGTACCCCACCGACCGCCTCGCCGGACCCAGCGGGCGACGGTGGTGGTGACGAGGTTGTCGCGCGGATCCGCTCGATCTGGCAGGACGTCCTCCAGATCGACGAGATCGGTCTGGAGGAGGATCTCTTCGACCTCGGCGGTCACTCGCTCACGATCACCCGGATCAGCGGCCGGATCTACCAGCACCTGGGCGTGGAGGTGCCGCTGGACGTCTTCTTCGACACTCCGACGATCAGGGAGATCGCCGAGTTCGTACGACGTTCGGGAGCTGGACGATGAGTGGGAACGACGCCCTGCGTCGGCGACTGGCCGAGCTGATCAACGAGGTCACCGACGGCACCGTCGACACGGAGGACGTACTGGTCAGCGGCGCCTCCCTGGTCGCCCTCGGTGTGGACTCGCTGGGCCTGCTGCGGCTGATCGACGCGATCGAGACCGAGTACGACGTGGAACTGGACCTCTCCGGCACCGGCCGCGGCCTCAACACCCTCGAAGACCTCACCACCCAACTAACCCCCCACCCCTGACCCCACCCCCACCCCGCCCCCCGCCCCCCGCCCCCCGCCCGCCCGCCCGCCCGCCCGCAGAGCGCACTCTTGTAGAGAATGAGGCGCTATCCGCACCGGAATTACCACTCATTCTCTACATGAGGCGCCCGCAGACGGCGGGGAGGCGGGGCGGGGGGCGGGGGGGCGGGGCGGGTTAGTGGGTGCGTTGCCAGTAGCGGCAGGTCCAGTCGACTCGGTGTAGTTCGTCGGTGATGCCGTGCTCGGCGCGGAAGTTGTCGACGGCCTGGCGGCAGCCGCGTACGGAGTGGTAGTCGTCGATGATGACGTAACCGCCGATGGAGAGCTTCGGGTAGAGCGACCGCAGCGCCACGTCGAGCGACTCGTAGAGGTCGCCGTCGAGACGCATCACCGCGAGCTGGTCGACCGGCGCCTTCGGCAGGGTGTCCCTGAACCAGCCGGGCAGGAAGCCGACCTGGTCGTCGAGCAGGCCGTACCGGCGGAAGTTGCTCTTGACCTGGTCCAGTGACACGGCCAGGAACGGGACGGTCCACAGTGCGTCCTCGAAGTCCTCGATCCGGCCCGGGTCGGGCTTGGGCAGGCCACCGAACGAGTCGGCCACCCAGACCGTACGGTCGTGGTCCCCGTACGCCTTGAGCATCGCGCGCATGAAGATGCAGGCGCCGCCCCGCCACACCCCGGTCTCGATCAGGTCACCGGGTACGCCGCGTTCGATCACGTCCCGTACGCAGTGCTCCAGGTTGTCCAACCGGCGCAGGCCGATCATGGTCTCCGCCTCCGGCGGCCAGTCCCGGCCGTGCTCGCGCGCCTCGGCGTCGAACGGGAATCGGCGCACCAGTTCCATCCCGCGCTGGTGCAGCAGCCGCCGGCCCCGGCGGTACACCGCGCCCCCCAGGGACCGGCGGCGGGGCTGGAACGGGGTCCAGGTCTCGCCGAACACGCACCGGGTGAGGGTTTTCTTCAGCAGGTCGGTGTAGAGCCGGCGGGGGTCGTCGGTGGTCGGCTCGGCGACCTGCGCCGGGGACGGGATGTCGGTCATGGTCGTTCCTCCGCTGAGGTGTCTTCTGCTGCACGGGATGTCGTCCACCTCACCGCACAATCATGTACTAAACGTCCAGTATCTACTGAATCATGACGAAGCACCCGATGGGCATGAAAACGCACAACCCAGCAATTAGGGGCCGACCAAAGCCGCAGTGGGCGTCCCGGCGGGTCCGCTGGCCCGGTCCGCAGCTGCCGGGCCCGGCAGGCGCCGGTGCGGACCGGGCCGGAACACGAAGGGGGCGAGGGGGGGGGGGGGGGGGGGGGGGGGGGGGGGGGCGGGGGGGGGGGGGGGGAGGGGGGGGGGGGGGGGGGGGGGGAGGGGGGGGGGGGGGGGGGGGGGGGGGAT
>NZ_JBVJHT010000005.1:308913-324671 GCF_055586685.1 Micromonospora sp. NPDC049529 | reverse complement strand
CCGCCCTCCCCTACCCCCTCCCGCGCACGACCCCCCCCCCCCCCCCCCACCCCCCCCCCCCCACCCCCCCCCCCCCCCCCCCCACCCCCCCCCCCCCCCCCTGGTGCCGCCGGCGTACGGGTGGTGCGGTCAGCTGGCCGCGCCGGACTCGCTGGAACGCCAGTTCAGCCGGACGATCAACTGACGGGCCTGCTCGGCGTGTTCGGCGTCGACGGCGATGCCGTACTGCTCGGCCTGAAGGGAGCTGCGTGAGGTGAAGTCACGCCGACCTCGCGTCATCGCGTGCGCGCTGGCACCGAAGATCGCGCCCCAGACCGCACCGATCGCCACCGAGGCGATCAGCACCCCGAACCAGCCCGAGCTGCTGAAGATGCCGAACAGCAGCCCGATGAAGAGCCCGAACCAGGCCCCGCTCGCCGCTCCGGCCGTCGCCGCGCGGCCGGTGGTCAACCGGCCGATGACGTTCTCCACCAGACGCAGTCCGGTGCCGACGATCGCGGTGTGCTGGACCGGGAAACCGCTGTCGGACAGGTAGTCGACGGCGCGCTGGGCCGAAGGGTAGTCGGGGTACGTCGCCACGGTCACCGTGGGCGGTGCCAGCTCGGGTACGGCGCCGCCGGCCGCGGGCGGCACGGGCTTGCCGGCGGGTCCCGGTGGCAGGTCGCCGGTTCCGGGGATCGAGGGTGTGGTCATCATCGCCTTCTTCCAGGGGTGTCGCTCAGGGGTCGTACGCGGTTGCCGGCGGCCCCGTCGAGCGGGGCCGCCCGGACGGCCGGTGTCGACCCGGTCATCCGATCCGCCCGGTGATCGTGCCACCGACGTCCTTGGCGCGCACCCGACCTCGGAGCAATCTTGGTACGGTGTGCCGCTGCGTACCCGGTGGCGGCACGCTCCGGCTCCGTTTCGGCTCCGCTCCGGCTCCGTTTCGGCGGTGCCGGCCCACCTCGCGCAGACAGGACCGCCGATGACCTCCGCACCGACCACCGGACCGACATCCGCATCGGCGAGCGGTCCCCGGACCAACTGGGCCGGGAACATCTCGTTCGGCGCCCGGCGATTCCACCGCCCGTCCTCGCTCACCGAACTGCGGCACCTCGTGGCCGGCAGCGAGCGGGTACGGGCACTCGGTACCGCCCACTCCTTCAACCGCATCGCGGACACCTCCGGTGATCTTGTCTCGGTCGCCGGCCTGCCGGAGCGGATGGAGATCGATCCGGAGCGTCGCACCGTGACCGTGAGCGCCGGGACCCGCTACGGGGAACTGGCCGCGCACCTCTACGCGCAGGGCTACGCCCTGCACAACCTCGGTTCGCTACCGCACATCTCGGTAGCCGGCGCCTGCGCCACCGGAACCCACGGCTCCGGCGAACGCAACGGCGGTCTGGCCACCGCCGTCACCGCGATGGAGCTGGTCACCGCCGACGGTGAACTGGTCACGGTGAGCCGGGACGGCGACAGCACCGACTTTCCCGGCATGGTTGTGGGGTTGGGCGCGTTCGGCATCGTCACCGCGCTGACCCTGGCCGTCGAGCCGACCTACGACGTGCGGCAGTA
Source organism: Micromonospora sp. NPDC049529 (assembly GCF_055586685.1). Classification (NCBI taxonomy): domain Bacteria; kingdom Bacillati; phylum Actinomycetota; class Actinomycetes; order Micromonosporales; family Micromonosporaceae; genus Micromonospora; species Micromonospora sp. NPDC049529. The sequence continues at coordinate 323,117 of NZ_JBVJHT010000005.1, read as the reverse complement.
CGTGTACCGGGACCTGCCCGGCGAGGGGCTGCGTGAGCACTTCGACGAGGTCCTCGGCGGCGGCTACAGCGTCAGCCTGTTCACCGACTGGACCGGCGACCGGATCAACCAGGTCTGGCGCAAGCTCCGGGTCGACGGTCCCGACGCCGCGCAGCCCGTACCGGGGAACTGGTACGGCGCGACCCTGGCCGACGTGGCCCTGCATCCGGTGCCGGGAATGGCCGTGGTGAACTGCACCGAGCAACTGGGCGTGCCTGGTCCGTGGCACGCCCGGCTGCCGCACTTCCGGTTGGAGTTCACCCCGAGCAGCGGGGAGGAACTCCAGTCGGAGTACCTGGTACCCCGGTCCGACGCCCCTGCCGCGCTGGACGCCCTGGCCACCATCGCGCACCTGATCACGCCGGTGTTGCAGATCTCGGAGATCCGTACGATCGCCGCCGACGACCTCTGGCTGAGCCCGAGCTACCGGCGCGAGAGTGTGGCCCTCCACTTCACCTGGGTCAGGGACACCCCGGCGGTGACCCCGGTACTGGCCGAGATCGAGCGGGTGCTGGCCCCGTACGCGGCCCGGCCCCACTGGGGAAAGCTTTTCGGCATGGGCGTCGAGGTGCTGCGGGAGCGCTACGAGCGGTGGGACGACTTCCGCCACCTGCGGGACCGGTACGACCCGACCGGCAAGTTCCACAACAACCTGACGCAGCGGTATTTCCCGGCCGATCGATAACCCGAGCTTTAAATGTGGAAGTAGTTCGCTTTTATTCTGCATATTGTCTGATGTGCGACATCGACAGTGTCGTCGGAGATTCCCCCGATGTCCTCCCGGTACGCTGACGCTCGGTCACAGAGCGATATTGCCCGCTCACACCGAGTGGTGCCTGATCCGTTCGGGAAACACCGAACGGATTTCCCAGCCCGACCGGAGGCAGCCATGGAAATCGTCCGACCTGTCCAGCGCTCCCTCGGCACAGCCGCCTTGTTCAGTGCCGTACTCCTGCTGACCGTGTCCTGCTCGCCGAATGCCGATCCCGGCGGTTCCGGCACCGCGGCTCCGTCGCCCAGCGGTGCCGGACACGGCGGCCACGACAGCCGCTTCGACCCGCCCGCACCGGCGCCGCTGCGCGACGGGGAGCGGTTCGTCAACCTCTCCATGCCACGGCCGTACACGCCGTCGGCCCCGAACGGCGGCACCGACGAGTACCGCTGCTTCCTGGTCGACCCGGCGCTGACCAGCCCGGCCTTCCTGACCGGCAGCCAGTTCCTGCCGCAGAACACCGACCTCGTCCATCACGCGATCTTCTTCCGGGTGGATCCGACCGACGCGGCCGCCGCCCGCGACCTGGACGACCGTACGCCGGGCGACGGCTGGACCTGCTTCGGCAACAGCGGCATCGGCGACGACCCGGCCTGGGTGGCGCACTGGGCGCCCGGCGCGAACGAGACGCTGCTCGACCCCAACCTCGGTTACCCGATGACGCCCGGCAGCCAACTCGTCATGCAGCTCCACTACAACCTGCTCGGCGCACCCGCCGGAGCGGTCGGCACCGACCGGTCCGGAATCCGGCTGCGGCTGACCGACGGCGGGGCCAGCACCGTACCGCTGGACACCGCAGTGGTCATGGCCCCGGTCGAGCTGCCCTGTGCCGACGGCGAGTCCGGGCCGCTCTGCGACCGGCAGGCGGCCGTCGCCGACGTGACGTCCCGGTTCGGCGACACCGCCCGGACGACGGTCGACCAGCTCAACGGCTACTGCAACGGCGGCCGGGCCCCGGTCGCCGGGCCCGTCCAGCACTGCGACCAGCGAGTTCGCGAGCCGGCCACGCTGTACGCCCTCGCCGGTCACATGCACCTGCTCGGACGGTCGATCAGGGTGGAACTGAACCCGGACACCCCGAAGGCACGTACGTTGCTCGACATCCCCGCGTACGACTTCGACTCCCAGGCCATGCGGCCCCTGACCGAACCGGTCACCGTGCAGGCCGGCGACACCTACCGGGTCACCTGTACCCACGACGCGAACCTGCGACGGCAGCTACCCCAGTTGCAGCCACTGCCGCCGCGTTACGTGGTCTGGGGTGAGGGCACCAGCGACGAGATGTGCCTCGGCGTCATCGTCACCTCCCGCCCGGTGTGACGGCACCCGGCGGCCGCACCGCCGCCGGGTCACCCGTGCCCGGGTCGACCACCTCCGACCCGGGCACGGGAGACTCAGGCCGGCTCCCCGCCCGGCACGACCGGCAGGACGATCCGGGACGGTCGGCCCGCGTCGTGGTACACGGTCTGCTCCGCGACCACCGCCGTCGTACCGGTCCCGCCGTTGTTCAGGTTGCGGTCCCAGCGGGGGAAGTTGCTCGACGTGACCTGGACCCGCAGCCGGTGACCACGGCGGAAGACGTGCCCGATCGACCACAGGTCGATCTCGTGTTCCACCGGCTCACCGGGTGTCTCACGGACCCGGACGATCCCGTCGGTGAGGTTGCGGGAGACGCCGTCCGGGTCGACGTCGCAGAGCCGGGCCACCCAGTCGGTGCCCGGTGCGCTCGATCCGGCGACCAGCACCATCCGGACCCGCCCGGTCACCTCCAGGTCCTCGGTGAGCGGGGCGCCGGTGTAGACCAGCACGTCGGCCCGGCGCTCGACCCGGTGCTGGTCGAACGGGCCGGGCGGGTACTCGCCGGCCATCAGGATCTGGCCGCCGTGGGTGCGGACCGGGTCGGCCGGGTCGTACCGGAAGGTGTCCGGCTCGGTGTCCGGTGCGGGCGCGTCGACCACGAGGGTGCCGTCCGGGCCGAGGTACAGCGCGGTGTCCACGGCTCGGGCCAACGGCCAGTCGGGCTCGTCGCGCCACCGGTTGACACCGGTGATGAACAGCCGCACCGGCCCGGTCGTCGCGACGGGCCCGGCCACCTGGTCCGGCCGCAACCACTCGTCGAACCAGTCGAGCTGGACGTCGGTCAGGGTGGTCCGCAGGTCGAGGCTGCGTTCGCTGGCGGCCAGGCCGAAGTTGACCTCACCCTGCTGGTGCCCGCCCTGGCTGCGGTGCGTCCAGGGTCCGACGAGCAACCGGGCGGGTCGACCGGCGGCGCTCATCGCCCGGTAGTTGTCCAGGGTGCCCTGGATGAACACGTCGTACCAGCCGCCGATGTTGAGGGTGGGCAGGTCGATCTGGTCGTAGTTGTCGCTGACCCGGCAGGCGGCGACCGCCTCCGGGTCGGCCAGCGCCCGCTGGTAGCCCAGGTCGGGGACCTCGTGCCGGGCGAAGGCCGGGAACGCGTCGGCGGGTAGCTCCCAGTAGCCACCGTCGGCCAGCGTGTCCAGTTCGGCCACCAGGGCGACCAGTCGGCGGTGCCGCTCCTGCGGCTGGTCGTGGAACCTGCGCCCGATCTGGTTCGCCCCCTGTTGCAGGGACCAGTTGCCGCCGAGGCCGAGCTCGATCGCCCCGCCCCGGCCGAACAGCCCGTCGAAGGGTTCCGACCAGGTGAACGCGGGGGCGATGGCGGTCAGCTCCGGGGGCTTGCCGGCCGCCGCCATCCACTGGGCGTTGCCCAGGTAGCTGGGGCCGTACATGCCGACGCGGCCGTTCGCGCCGGGCAGGGTCGCCGCCCAGCGTACGGAGTCGTACCCGTCGGTCTGCTCGTGTCGCAGCGGCTCCCACTCCCCCTCGGACCGGTACCGGCCACGGGTGTCCTGGATGACCACCAGGTAACCGCGGCGGACCGCGGCGAGCGGGTTGAGGAGGGCCAGGATGCCCGGATCCTGTTTGTTGTAGGGCGACCGGACGAGCAGCACCGGCCAGGGGCCGCCCTGCGCCGGCCGGAAGACGTCGGCGCGCAGGATGATGCCGTCGCGCATCCGCGCGGGAACGTCGAACTCGATCCGCACGTCTTCCATGGATCCGTCCTCTCCGGGGGGGTACGGGTCCGGAACGGGCGGTGGCCGCGCCGGCCCGGACCGCGAGAATAACGTTATCTGGAACCGCCTTCGAGACGCCCGCACGGGCGGACCGCCGACCGGTCGCCCGACACCGCTCGGACCGGCTCGGACCGGTCGCCGCGCGGGTCGCGCGTTCAGGGACGGGGCGAGGCACGCAGGCCAGCCTACGACCCGGTTCTCCGCGCCGGCACCGCCCCGGACCGGCCACGACGCACCGGTGCCGGACCGGGTCACGCGGGGCGGGCTACGGGCGCAGTTCGCCCGAGCCGCGCGGCACCAGTTCCACCGGAACGGTCACGCTCTGCACCGGGTGGGCGGGGTCGGCGGACCGGGCCAGCAGCAGTTCGATCGCGGTCCGCCCGATCGCGGCGCTGTCCTGGGCGACCACGGTGAGGGCCGGGCGGAGCAGGTCGGCCAGGAGGAAGTCGTCGAAGCCGACCAGGGCGAGCCGGCCGGCGTCGGCACCGAGCCGCCGCAGCACCTCCACGGTGGCGGTGGCGTTGCCGGTGATCAGCGCGGTCGCCGGTGCCGGACCACCGAGGGCGACCTCCAGCGCGGCGGCGATCCGGGCCGGTTCGAGCGCGCCGGGGTGCACCATGCCGTCCAGCGGGCCGCCGTGCGCGGTGACGCAGGCCCGGAAGGCGGCCGCCCGTTCCCGGCCGGTGAAGATCCGTTCGTCGTCGCCGATGTAGGCGATCCGCTGGTGGCCGTGCTGTACCAGGTGGCGGAAGGCCAGGCCGATGCCGCCCGCGTTGTCCGAGAGCACGGTGTCGGCGGCCAGGCCACCGGTCGGCCGGTCCACCGCGACCAGCGGCATCCCGGCCGCCACCTCGGCGGCCAGGTACTGGTGGTTGACGCTGATCGGTTCCAGGATGATGCCGTCCACCCGACGGCGGCACATGGACATCACCGCCTCGCGTTCCCGCTGCTCCTCGTCCTCGGTCGACATCGCCAGCACGGTCAGCCGGGCGGCCCGGGCGGCCCGGTCGACCGCGCTGAGCACCGGGTGGGCGTCGGCGAGGTTGCGCACCGCCGCGCCGATGGTCCCGCTGACCCCGCGGCGGAGCTGCTGGGCCCGTTCGTCGGGCTCGTAGTCCAGCGCGGTGATGGCCGCGCGGACCCGGCCGACCAGGTGCTCACCGACCGTCGGGTCACCGTTGACCACCCGGGAGACGGTACGCAGCGCCACCCCGGCCTCCCGGGCCACGTCCCGCATGGTCGGCCGCTTGCGACGGCGGTGCCCGGCGGTGTCCTGCGCCATACGCTCAGTCATCGCCGTGATTCTCCCTCTCGCCCCGCGGACCGCGGCGCCCGCACCCGATCAGTTTCGATCAGAGCAACAGTCTTGACACGCCCCGGAAACTTCCTATCCTCGGGATAACGTTATCCCACTTCGCCACCCTGGAACCCTCCCGGGGTCTCTCCCCCGCGAGCCAGCCTGGTTACTCCAGCACCCCCACCATGAATCGCCAGGAGGACCCTCTTGATCCGCAAGCCCCTGTTGGCGGCGTGCCTCGTCGGCGCGCTCGCCCTCACCACCGCCTGCTCCGACAGCGACAGCGGCGGCGGCGAGAGCACCCTGACCTACCTGACGTTCGAGACGCCCAGCCTCACGTCCACCTTCTGGACCGACTCGATCGCCTCCGCCCAGCAGCAGGCACCCGGCGTCACCATCAACCGGATCACCTCGCCGAACACCGACCGGGACGCGTACGCCAAGCAACTCCAGGCCGCCGGACAGTTCCCGGACCTGCTGCAATCCATCACCCCGGCGAACTTCGTCGGCGCCGGCCTGCTCCAGCCGTACGACCAGACCTGGGTGAACGCCAACTTCCTGCTGCCGGAGGGCAACGCCCTCAAGGGCAAGGTCTACATTCCCCCGACCAACTCGCAGGTCATCCCCCAGGTCTTCTACAACAAGGAGCTCTTCGCCAGGGCGAACGTGACCCCGCCGACGAACTGGGCCGAGTTCCTGACCGTCTGCGACAAGCTCAAGGCCGCCGGCATCAACCCGATCGAACTCGGCGGCGGCGACCCGTTCGCGGCCGGCATGCCGCTGGTCGGCATCATCAGCGCCGACGTACTGGGCAAGAACCCCGACTGGCTCCAGGACCGGTACGCGGGCAAGGTCAAGTTCACCGACGACAACGTCGTCACCGCCGTCAACAAGTACCGCACCCTGGTCGGCAACGGTTACTTCGACAAGGGCGCGCTGGGCGTGAAGTACGCCGACTCGATCACCCGCTTCACCGGCGGCAAGTCCGCCATGTACCCGATGGGAAGCTGGTTCCTCGGCTCGGTGCCGAAGGAGAACGCCGACAACTTCGGCGTCTTCCCCTGGCCGACCGACGACGGGTCGTTGGTCATCCCGTTCACCGTCGGTGGCTCGATGGCGATCAGCGCGAAGAGCAGGGACATCCCGGGCGCGACCAAGTTCGCGCAGGCCTGGTCGCTGGACCCGAAGAACCTCAAGGCCCTGATCGAGGGTGACGGCGCCTTCCCGATGCTCAAGGGCAAGACCCTGGACGACTACGGCGTGACCGTGACCCAGGTCTTCAAGGACTCGTACAGGTACGTCACCGACCAGAACACCAAGGTCAGCTCGATCAGCTGGGCCACCAACGACGACGCGCTGCCGCCGGGGGTCAACAACGACTTCTACGCCGCCAGCCAGGCGCTGTTCACCAACTCCGACGTCAAGGGCGAACTCGCCAAGCTCGACAAGGCCTGGGACACCGCCACCAGGTAACGCGCCCCGCCCCATCCCCACCGGCAACCGGACCAACCGGGTCGGGGTCCCGCACGGACCCCGACCCGGGCTAAGGAAGTGACATCTTGACTCGGACGGGTCGAGCACGCAGGAGAAGTCGAGCGGGCCGGGAGAACCGGGGCCTGTTCGCGCTGGCCGCGGTCGCGTTCGGACTGTACGTGTGTTTCCTCGTACTGCCGCTCCTGCTCAGCCTGCGCAGCAGTTTCACCAACGAGAACCCGCTGCGGTCCACCAGCAGCTTCGTCGGCCTGGAGAACTACCGCGAGGCGGTCGGGGACGAGCAACTGCGGGCCAGCCTGGTCTTCACGCTCATCCTGGCCGTCGGCGTCACCGTCACGGCGAACGCGATCGGCGTGCTCTTCGCCATGCTGCTCAACCGGACCACGTTGAGCTACCGGGTGATGCGTACGGTCGCGTTCCTGCCCCAGGTGCTCTCCGGCGTCATCGTCGGCTTCGTCTGGCAGACCATCCTGACCCGCGACGGGCTGCTGAACAGCATGCTGCAACAGGTCGGGCTGACCGACGAACCGGTCGCCTGGCTGGGCAGCCCGAACCTGGCGCTGTTCTCGATCGGCGTCGTGGTCGCCTGGATCCTCACCGGCTTCACCACCGTGGTCTACCTGGCCGCGTTGCAGAACATCCCGCTGGAGTTGCACGACATGGCCGCCCTGGACGGGGTCAACCGCCGGCAGCGGTTCACCCGCGTCACCTGGCCGATGATCGCCCCCGGAACCACCATCAGCGTCACCATCTCGCTGATCACCGTACTGAAGCTCTACGACGTGATCGCCGTACTGACCGGCGGCGGTCCGGCCGACTCCACCCAGTCCACCGCGCTCTACATCGTGCATCTCGCCTTCACCTCCGACCGGTTCGGCTACGCCTCGTCGGTAGCGATGGTGCTGCTCCTGCTCTCTGCGGTGATCGCGCTGTCGGTGACCAACGTGCTGCGCCGTCGAGAGGTGAACCTGTGACCGCCATCCGCCGGCTGCGACCTCGGGTACGCGTCCTGCTCGCCGCCGCCGTCATCCTGCTCTTCGTCGCGCCGATCTACCTGATGGTCGTGAACGCGTTCAAGAGCCAGCCGGAGATCCTGCGCAGCCCGGCGGCGCCGCCGCTCCCGCCGACGCTCGACAACCTGAGCACCGCGCTCGGCCGGCCGGACAACCTGATCCAACTGGGCCTGCGCAACTCGCTGATCACGGTCGTCTGCTCGGTGCTGCTGCTGATCCCACTCAGCGCCGCCTTCAGCTTCTACCTCTCCCGGCGTCGGACCAGGGCGCGGGCGGCCGTACTCGCCGTGCTCGCCGCCGGTCTGATGGTCCCACCGCAGGTGATCCTGCTGCCCACCATCAAGATCCTCACCTGGGTCGGCCTCGACCACAGCTACCCCGGCCTGATCCTGTCCAACCTGGGCGGCGGCTACCTCTCCTTCGCCGTCTTCGTCTACGTCGGCTTCATGCGCTCGGTACCGGAGGAGGTCATCCAGGCGGCCCGCCTGGACGGGGCCGGTGGGGTACGGATCTGGTGGCGGATCGTGATGCCGCTGGTCCGGCCGGCGACCGCCACCGTGACGATCTTCTCGTCGCTCTGGATCTGGAACGACTTCCTGAACCCGCTCTTCATTCTCGGCCCGCTCCAGGGTCAGACCATCACCACCGGCCTGTACCTGACGATTGGACAGTATTCCGTGGACTACGGGCAGTTGTTCGGCATCATGTTCCTCGCCGCGATCGTGCCGGTGCTGGGTTACCTGGCCGTGCAGAAGCAGTTCATCGCCGGGCTCACCGCGGGATCGACCAAGTGACCGCCACCGCCGACCCCGCCGCCCGTACCGTGCCCGACGACGACAACCGGCCGCCGCCGGGCGTACCCGACCTGGACGAGGTGGCCGGCGACTGGGTCGACGCGCGCGACCTCGCCCACCTGCCCTCGTTGCGCAACCAGCACGGGCAGGGACACGTGAACCACGACCTGACCTCGCTGTCCTGGCTGGCCGCGCCGCCGTACTCGTTCGGCTACCACACCGGGGTGCTGCGGGTGGACGGTGTGGTGCCGGACGCCCAGCGTTTCCGCTGGAAGCCGTGGGGCGTGCAGCGGGAGCACCGGGGCGGGCGGTTCTCCGTACGCACCGACTCCCGGATGGCGCTGGCCCGCAACCTGCTGCTCTGGCGGATCGAGGTCACCAACGAGCAGGCCGCGACGGCGACGTACACGCTCGACCAGGACCTGTTCGCCCTGCTCACCGCGACCGAGGTGGGCTGGGGCTGGCTGTACGACGTGCCCTGGACCAACGGCGACCACCACGACTTCGTCACCCTGGAACGGATCCGGGACAGCACCCGCCCGACCCGCGACGGGGCGCCGTTCCTGCTCGGCCCCGGCCCCCGGCGGGTACGCCTCGGCCGCCCCCGACTGCCCGGCATCCAGCGTGACGAGGACCGGGCACCGATGCTGATGCAGTACGAGCTGCCCCGGCACGTCAGCGAGGACACCGTCTACCCGCACCGCAGCGCGGCCCGGGGCGGCATCCGCAACCTGCACTGCGGCACCGCCGACGGCAGTACGGTCTTCGAGTCCGCCGACCCGGTCGAGCTGGATCCGACCAGCCGGGTCGACCTGGACGGCTTCGAACTGCGCGACGGCCTGGTGCTGAGTTTCGAGTTCCGCCCGGACACACCGACCGAGGCCGGCGTCATCCTCACCCACGGCAACCACCCGGACTCGCTGCAACTCGGGATCGACGCCGGTGGCCTCTGGGTAGGCATCTCCGGCGAGGTCGAGTGGAGCGACACCCCGCTGGTGGCCGGCGCCTGGCACCGAATCTCGGTCCGGCTCACCGACCACCGGGTCACCCTGCTGCTCGACGGCCGGCCGGTGGCGGCAACCGGCCACTGGTCACGGTCCCGACGCTGGGACACGCGCGTCGCCGACGGTGTGGCGGTCACCGCCGACCGGGACTCGGCCGCGCGGGCGGCGTACGCCTTCTCGACCGCGCCCACCGCGTTGACCGCGACCGGCGCCGGGGCACGGGCGACCTGGTCGCTGACCCTGGCACCGGGCGAGACCCGCACCCTGGGCGTGGTCTGCGCCTACGGCACGGATCCGGACGAGGTGGCCGGGGTGGCCCGCCGCACGGCGGAGACCTTCGACGAGACCCTGGCCGCGACCGAGGCCGGAATGCGCCGGCACTGGCGAAACATGTTCACCGCGAACAACGGCGACTTCAGCGGGCACCTGCCCACCTTCCGGGCGGACGATCCGCAGCTCGGCCGGGCCTACTACATGGGCGCGCTGCTGGTTCTGTATATGCGCAATCTGACCGCCAGCCCGACCGAGCCGGTCTTCCTCACCGGCGGACCCCGGCTCGGCCCGACCACCACGTTCTACTGGGACCACAGCGAGTGGAGCCGGATGTACGCGCTGCTCGAACCGGTCGGGCTCAGGGCCTGGCTGCTGCGGGCACTGAGCGGGCCGTACGGCGACTCGTTCGGTTTCGACACCCGGCGCGGCGGCCCGCTGGGCAACGAGTACGCCTCCACCGACCTGTCCCTGTTCCGGCTGGTCGAACACTACGTCTGCATCACCGGTGACCTGGCGTTCCTGGACGAGCGGGCCGGTGACGTCACCGTCGCCACGCACCTGGAGCGGCTCGCCCACGGCTGGCGGGACCGGCGCCGCGCCGCCACCGGCGGGGTGCTCGCCGACTTCGGCGACGACGCGTGGCGGGTACTGGAGTGCGTACCGAACTACCTCAACGTGATCGCCTCCCTCAACGCCGGCTACGTGGCGATGATGCGCTCCCTCGCCGCACTGCTGCGGCTGCGCGGCCGGACCGACGACGCCGTACGGGCACGGGCCGACGCCGAGACGCTCGCCGCCGCCGTGCTGGACCTGTACGTCGACGGCGGCCGGTGGTCGATCCGGCACCCGGACCGGACCGACACCGTCGGGCACGTCCTCGACTTCGGTCTGGTCGCCTCGGCGTTGCACGACGACCTGGGTCCGACCCGGAGCCGGGAGATGGTCGACTTCGTCACCGGGCACCTGCTCACCGGCACCTGGATGCGGGCGTTGGCGAAGGACGACCCGGTCGCCGAGAGTTCGGACCGACCGGATCACGGGGCCGGCGGGGCGTTCGGGGCGTGGCCGGGGGTGACCGCGCACGGACTCGCCCGGCTCGGTCGCCCCGACCTCGCCATCGGTCTGCTCCGGCTGACCCCACGGTCCGCGTCCGGGGCGCTCTGGGGCCAGGCGATGGAGATCCTCGACGACAACCCGGCCGACATCCGGGTCCGGGTCGCCGAACGCGGGGTCTCCAACCGCGACTCGATCGCCGGTGCCGCCACCGCCGAGGCGGTGCTGGCGGCACTGTTCGACTTCGACCCCGGTTTCGCCGACCTCGTCGGCCCCGACGCCGCCACCGGCACGGACCCCGCCACCACCACGGACGCCGGCACCGCACCCGTCACCGCCCACCGGCCGGGTGTCGGCGTCCTGTCCAACCTCAACGTCGCGCCGGTCCGCTCGCCCACGGACGCACCGCGCTAGACCTCACCAGTCCGGCGCTGTTCCGCAAGCGGCACCGGTGGACACGGAAACCCCCGCCCGTCCCAGAAAGGACATTCCGTGACCGGCAAACGACAACAGCGGTACCGCAGGGCCCTCTCCACAGCCCTGCTCGGCACCGTCGTCGGCACCCTCCTGGTGGCGCCCGCCCCGGCCCAGGCGGCACCACCCACCCCCGAACAGCAGTGGGTCGAGATCCAGCAGCTGCTGGCCGGCGTCAAGGGACGCTGGACCGACCAGGCGTACAGCGAGTCGGTGTCGCGGACGATGCCGAACACGGCGCTGCTCGGCAACGGCGACATCGGTGTCACCTCCGGTGGCGGCGACGGGTTCAAGACCTTCTACCTGTCCAAGGGCAACTTCTGGGCCGGTAACCCGAACCCGTCGCTGGTCGCGCTGGGCGGGGTGACGATCGCCCCGGTGACCAGCACACCGTCGGGCAACCTCGCCCTCGGCGCCACCGCGACGGCGACCAGCAGCCACCCGAGCTTCCCGCCGGGCCGCGCGGTCAACGGGCAGTGGGCCGCCGGCTACGAGGGCTGGGTGTCCGAGGTCGGCAAACCGCAGACGCTCACCCTCGACCTCGGCTCGGTGAAGACCATCGGCCGCTACGTGCTCCGGCACGACGGGGCGGCCCGACCGAACGAGACCGCGAACAACGCGAAGAACTTCGTCGTCCAGGTCGGCAACGGCTCGACCTGGACCACGGTCGACACGGTCACCAACAACACGGCCGGCGTCACCGACCGCACCATCACCTCGGTCGGCGCCCGCTACGTCCGGGTCACCCTCAGTGAACCGACCCAGGGTACGACGCCCGACTCGGTCACCAACCCACGCGCCCGGATCGGCCAGTTCGAGCTGTACGCACCGGGCTCGGCACCGCCCGGACCGTCCGGGCCCTTCCTGGAGGAGCAGCACACCCTCACCGGAGAGATCACCACCTCGATGACGATCGGCGGGGTGCCGGTGGCGATGAAAACCTGGACCGCCGCGAACGACAACATCGTGGTGACCCAGATCCAGTCGCTCGGCTCGACCGCCACCCAACTGCGGGCGCAGACCTGGTCCGGATCGCAGGACGCCAAGCCGGGCTTCACCAACACCGCCGGGGTCACCGGCAACACCACCTGGGCCAACCGCTCCACCCCGACCGGCTCCCGCTGGGTGTCCCGGGCCGCGCTCGCCACCCGCCTGGTCGGCACCGGGCCGGTCGCCCCGCCGACGGCCGGCGGCGCCACCGCCACCCAGGTGTTCACCCTGGCACCGGGCCAGACGGTCCAGCTGGTGACCGGGGTGGCCGGTGGCGGGCAGAACCCCGCCGACCCGACCCCGGCCGCCCGTGGGCTCGTCGACGCGCAGACCGCCGCCAGCCTCGGCAGCCTCTACAACCAGCACCTGGACTGGTGGAAGCAGTACTGGCTGCGGTCGTACGTCGACCTGAACGACGAGGTGCTCGAACGGTTCTACTACGGCTCGTTGTACCTGCTCGGCTCGTCCAGCCGGGCCGGCAAGACCGCACCGGGTCTGTACGGCGTCTGGGCCACCACGGACTACCCGATGTTCAACGGGGACATGCACCTCAACTACAACTTCATGGCCAACTTCTACGGCACCTATTCGAGCAACCGGGCCGATCTCGCGCTGCCGTACCACGACCTGCTGCTGGCGTACGTGCCGGAGGCGCGACGGCGGGCACAGCAGGACCTCCGGCGGGTCAACCCGACGTACGTCAACAGCCGTTTCCCCAGCGGCGGCGTGCCCGGCGGGCTGCTCTTCCCGGTCGGCATCGCCCCGTTCGGCGCGACCGCCGACGACAACTACCACCAGCAGGTGGCGAACTCGCTGTTCGCCGCGTCGCAGTTCATCGCGTACCACGACTACACCCAGGACCGGAACTTCCTGTCCGGGAAGGCGTACCCGTTCCTGAAGGAGGTCGCCACCTTCTTCACCCACTACCTGGAGTACGACGCGGCCACCCAGCGGTACCGGTTGTACGCCGGCCCGCACGAGGGCACCTGGTCGCGCAACCCGAGCCCCGACATCGGGCTGCTGAAGTACCTCTTCTCCGCCCTGGTCGACGCGAGCGTGACGCTCGGGCTCGACGCCGGTGACCGGGCCACCTGGACCCAGATCCGGGACCGCCTGCCGGCCACGCCGACAACGACCCACAACGGCCAGACGGTCTTCGCCCTCGCCGATCCGGGCACCATCACCGGGCCGGACACCCGCAACATCCGGCCGGGCGACAACACGGTGAACCTGGAGTTCATCCACCCCGGCGAGGTGCTCGGGATCAACTCTCCGGCCGCCGACCGGCAGATCGCGGTCAACACGCTGAACGCGATGAACTCCTGGGGCCAGGACAACAGCTTCCCGAAGGTCTTCACCCAGGCCGCACGGGTCGGATACCCGGCGCAGAGCCTGATCGACCAGCTCAAGAACCAGATCAACACCAGGTCGGTGGCGAACCTGCGGATTGGCGACGGGGTGCACGGTCTGGAGAAGGCGGGCGCCACCGAGGCGGTCAACAACCTGCTGTTGCAGAGCGACGCCGGGATCATCCGGCTCTTCCCGGTCTGGCCGACGAACCGGGACGCGAGCTTCGTGAAGCTGCGGGAGAAGGACGCGTTCGTGGTGTCGAGCGAGTTCCGGGCCGGTCGGGTCGGCTACGTCGACATCACCAGCGAGGCCGGCCGGACGGTACGGCTGCAACACCCGTGGCCGGGCCAGACCATCGTGGTCAACCGGGTCGGTGGCGGCACCGTGAGCCACACGGTCAGCGCGAACGTGATCACGTTCGCCACCCAGGCGGGCGCCACGTACCGCATCACCGCGCCCTGACCGGCGGGGGGGGGGGGGGGGGGGGGGGGGGGGGGGGGGGGGGGGGGGGGGGGGGGGGAAGGAGGGGGGAGGGGGGGGGGGGGGGGGGGAA
>NZ_JBVJHT010000005.1:240513-308903 GCF_055586685.1 Micromonospora sp. NPDC049529 | reverse complement strand
TCGCCCCTAGCGCCCACCACAAGGCTACCCCCCAGCCCTAGCCCACCCCCCGCGTCCTTCCCCGGCTCGCCTCCCTCCCCCCCCCCCCCCCCCCCCCCCGTCCGGCGCGTCACAACCTGCCCCGCGCCCGTGGGCGGTACGCCCCAAGTAGCCACCCGCGACCGACCTACGCGGGTATCCTGAGCAGGACATTTCCCGGCGCCCACAGAACGGCTGGCCGTCCCGTGCCCGACTATCCGCAGATGATCGTCCCGGTCGACCACATCGAGCCGGTGCCCCGGCGGGTACGGGCGATGCTCGGCGGCCGGGTCGTCCTGGACACCACCCGCGCCCTCTACGTCTGGGAATGGCCGTACTACCCGCAGTTCTACCTACCGGTGACGGACGTGCAGCCGGGGCTGCTGGTCGACGAGCAGCGCTCCGAGCGGCTGCGCCGGGGCACCGCGCACCGGCACGGCCTGCGCGCGGGCGACCTCTCCCGCCCGGACGCGGCCTGGGTCTACAGCGGCGACGTCCTCGCCGGCCTGGACGGAACGGTCCGGTTCGACTGGGCCGCCCTCGACTCCTGGTACGAGGAGGACGAGGAGGTCTTCGTCCACCCGCGCAACCCGTACACCCGGGTCGACGCGCTGCGGTCGACCCGGACCGTGCGGATCGAGCTGGACGGTGTGGTGCTGGCCGAGTCGTCGTCGCCGGTGCTGGTCTTCGAGACCGGTCTGCCGACCCGCTACTACCTCAACCGGACCGAGGTGGACTTCGACCACCTGGTGCCGAGCGACACCGTGACCCAGTGCCCGTACAAGGGCAGGACCAGCGGTTACTGGTCGATGCGGGTGGGTGACACGGTCCACCCCGACCTCGCCTGGGCGTACGACTTCCCGACCCGGCAGCTGATCCCGATCGCCGGGCTGATCGCCTTCTACAACGAGAAGGTGGACGTGGTCGTCGACGGCGAGCGGCTCCCCCGGCCGAAGACCCACTTCTCCTAACTGGTTCGTCCGGATACACGCCGCTTCTGGTGATGCGCCGCCGCCGACGATCCCGCCCGCGCCCACAAGCGGCGGTACGGGGCTGGCGATCACCCGCCGGATGCCGGCCATAATGGACGGATGGTCAAATGGGAGTACGCGTTGCTGGTCCGGCGTCGGGTGGGCGAGGGCCGGAGGTTGGATCTGACCTACATCTGGTACGGCCCGGACGGCTCCAGACAGGACGTGTCCGCGTTCGGGGACACCGCGATCTCGCACCTGAACCGGGTCGGCGCCCAAGGGTGGGAGCTGGTCTCCGCGGCCGAGGACATCAACAACCAGGAGAGCACGTTCGAGGTACACCGCTACCACCTCAAGCGCCCCCTCCCCTAACCTCGACCTCTCCAAGATCCGCACACTTTCACTGAAAGAGTGGCTATCCCACCTCGGATAGCCACTCTTTCTCTACAAGCGTGCGGATCTTGGGGTGGGGTGGGGTGGGGTGGGTTACCAGGGGGAGGGGGTGTAGTCCTTGAGGAAGCAGTTGTGGAGGTCTTCGCCCAGTTCGCCTCGGACGATCGGGTCGTAGACCCGGGCGGCGCCGTCCACCAGGTCCAGTGGGGCGTGGAAGCCCTCGTCGTGGAGTCGTGCCTTCACGGGGTGCGGTCGTTCGTCGGTGATCCAGCCGGTGTCCACGCTGGTCATCAGGATGCCGTCGGCCAGCATGTCGACGGCGCTGGTCCGGGTCAGCATGTTCAGGGCGGCCTTGGCCATGTTCGTGTGCGGGTGGCCGGCGCCCTTGTAACCGCGACCGAACTGACCCTCCATCGCCGACACGTTCACCACGTACTTGCGCCGGGCGGGTGCCGCCGCCATCACCGGGCGCAACCGGCTGACCAGTACGAACGGCGCCGTGACGTTGCACAGCTGCACCTCGAGCAGCTCGACCGGGTCGACCTCGTGCACCCGTCGGGACCAGCTGTTCTCCGCGTCGAGGTCGGGGGCGAGGCCACCCGCGTCGATGGCGGTCGAGGTGGCGACCCGGTCCAGTGAGGCGGAACCGCTGGTCAGAGCCAGGGCGGTCAGCTCGTGCGGGGCGAGGGCGTGCCGTTGCTGCGGCAGCGCGGCGGTCAGCGCGGCCGCGCCGATGCCGTGGTGGCCGAAGGTGACCAGCTCCGGCAGGGGCCCGGAGGGCAGCGGCGCCGATTCGGCGGCGACCAGGTGGGCGTACGAGCCGGGTGAGCGGCGGACCGTCTGTGCCGCGTTGTTGATCAGGATGTCCAGGGTGCCCTGTTCGGCCACCGAGTCGGCCAGGGCGACCACCTGGGCGGGGTCCCGCAGGTCGATCCCGACGACCCGGAGCCGGTGCAGCCACTGGTCGCTGTCCGGCATCGCGGAGAACCGGCGGACCGCGTCGTTCGGGAAACGGGTGGTGATGGTGGTGTGCGCGCCGTCGCGGAGCAGCCGCAGCGCGATGTACATGCCGATCTTGGCGCGGCCACCGGTGAGCAGGGCCCGCCGGCCGGTGAGGTCGGTGCGCGCGTCGCGCCGGCTGCGGTTGTGCGCCGCGCAGGACGGGCAGAGCTGGTGGTAGAACGCGTCAACCTCGCGGTAGCGCTCCTTGCAGATGTAGCAGGCCCTGGGCCGGCGCAGGGTGCCGGCCAGCGGGGCGTCGGTGGTCGCCGACACCAGCGGCAGGCCCTTGGTCTCGTCGTCGATGCGACCGGGTGCCCCGGTGGCGGTCGCGGCGGTGACCGCCCGGTCGGCCTCCAGCACCGCCTGCTGGCGTTCCCTGCGGCGGCGTTCCTTCACGCTCTTGAAGATCCTCGCGGTGGCCAGCCGTACCCGCAGGGCGTCCGGGTGGTCCACCGGCAGGGCGTCCACCTCGGCGAGTACGCGCAGGCAGGTCTCCAGGTCCGCTGGATCGATACCCGCCGGTGCCGTACCGGACCCACTCTGCTCACTTACCGTCATGCCGCGCTACCGCTCCGTACCTTGGGATTTCGCCGATGATTCCCGAACTCTACGCGGGGCCGGAGCACGTCAGGACGGTCCGGGTCGGCGCGGGTAGCGGATCAGCAGGCTGGCCCGCACCTCGTCCGGGCCGGCGGCGGCGTAGCCGTGCGGCACGTCCGACCGCCACGAGATGTGCTCGCCGGGTCCGGCGACCATCAGGGCGTCCAGCGGCCCGGCACGCAGTACGCCGTCGAAGACGGTGATGTGCTCGGTCACGCCGTCCTGGTGCGCGGGCGAGACCTGAGCCGGGCCGGGCGGGACCCGCAGCCGGAACAGCTCGTACGTGACCGAGGCGTCCTCGAACACCTCCAGCAGGGTGGCGATCACGGCCCGCCCGCGTACCACCGGGGGTGTCCCGTTCCCGACGTCGGCCTTGTCGGCGAGGACCACCGCCAGCGGTACGCCGAGTTGCGCGGTCACCGCGTAGAGCGTCTCCAGGGTCGGGTTGCGGGTCCCCGTCTCCAGTCCGGAGAGTGTCGCCTTGCCGATGCCGGCCCGGCGGGCCAGGGCGGACAGCGAGAGTCCCCGCGCCTCCCGCAGCTCGCGCAGCCGGCGTCCGACGCCGGCACCGCCCGGCTCGACCACGGTTGAGTCCATGGCGCTATTCTCCAGATCCCGAAAGCGTTCCGTTTACGGAACGACCGTGGAGCGCGAAGCGTTCCGCCATGGACGACCGGTGGCAGCGCGGGGGGACGCGACACCACCGGCATCGGGAGCGACCGTGGGAGGCACCGATGAACCGCCTGCTCCAACCGGTCCTGGCCGGTGTGTTGACCGCGCTGGTGGGTTTTGCCAGCACCTTCGCCGTGGTGCTGGCCGGCCTGCGGGCCGTCGGCGCCGACCAGCGGCAGGCCGCCTCCGGTCTGCTCGCCCTCTGCCTGGCCATGGGCCTGACCACGATCTGGCTCGGGGTACGCCAGCGCATCCCGATCAGCATCGCCTGGTCCACGCCCGGTGCCGCCCTGCTGATCTCCACCGGCGCCGTGCCGGGCGGGTTCCCCGCCGCCGTCGGTGCGTTCATCCTGTGTGGCCTGCTCATCGTCGCGGCGGGTCTGGTGCCGGTGCTGGGTCGGGCGATCGCCGCCATTCCCGCCCCGGTGGCCAGCGCGATGCTGGCCGGGGTGCTCTTCAACCTCTGTGTCGCCCCGGTACGCGCCCTGGTCGAGGTGCCGCTGATGGCCGCACCGATCATCGTCACCTGGGCCGTGCTGAGCCGTTTCGCCCGGCAGTGGGCGGTCCCGGCGGCACTCGCGGTGGCGGTGGTGGCGATCGTCTGGACCGCACCGGCCGGCGGGCTGACCGGTGCCGGCCTGCGCCCCACCGTCGCGTTCACCGCACCCGGTTGGACCTGGGCGGCGACGGTCAGCCTGGCCCTGCCGCTGTTCCTGGTCACCATGGCCAGCCAGAACGTGCCGGGCATGGCGGTGCTGGCCGGCTTCGGCTACCGGCCGCCGCTGCGCGGTGTGCTGGTCGGTACCGGGCTGGCCAGTGCCCTCGCCGCCCCGTTGGGTGGGCACGCGGTGAACCTGGCGGCGATCACCGCCGCTCTAGCCGCCGGGCCGGACGCGCACCCGGACCCGCGACGGCGGTGGATCGCCTCGGTCGCCGCCGGCGCCGGTCACCTCGTCCTCGGTCTCGGCTCCGGTCTGGCGACGGCACTCGTGCTGCTCTCACCACCGGTGCTGGTCGAGGCGGTCGCCGGGCTGGCGCTGCTCGGCGCCCTGGGCGCATCGATCGCGGCGGCGGTGGCCGACGTCGACGGTCGGCCGGCCGCCGTGGTGACCTTCCTGGTGACCGCGTCCGGGATCACGGTGCTCGGCCTGGGCGCCGCGTTCTGGGGCCTGCTCGCCGGCGGCCTGTTCGTCCTGCTCCACCGCCGACCGACCGGCCCACCGGCGGCGGACCCGGACGAGCCGCAACCGGACGCCGCCGGGCCGCAGTCCGGGCCGGCCGAGCCACGACCGGAGGCCGCCGGGCCGCGCTCCGCGTCGGCCGAACCGCAAGCGAGGGGCGCCGGGCCGGCCGGGGCAGAGTGCGGGCCGGCTGGGACGATGCCGTCGGCTCGGGGGGTCAGGGGATCGTGACGGCGGGCAGTTCGCGCAGCTCACCGAGGGCGTGGATGGCCAGCTTCTCGACCATCGCGATCCCGTCGGCGAGCTTCGCGTGGTCGTCGGAGAGGACGGCGACGAGCCAGTCGTGTCCGGGCTCGACCAGCCGGCCGATGCTGTTGACCTCCCAGCGGTTGCCGTTCGAGTCGTCCGGCACCCAGCCGTTCTTCACGTAGCTCTCGGTGGTCTGGGGCGTCGCGGCGGCGGGGACGCCCCACCGTTGGTCTTTGTCGACCTGGCTCATCAGATCGAGGATCAGCTCGCGGCTGGCCGGGGAGAGCGGCCCGTCGTCGGCGGTGATCGCCGCGAGCAGGCGTATCTGGTCCGCCGCGGTGGTTGTGGTCATGCCCCAGTGCGCGTTGGGCTTGGTCTCGCTCAGGCCGAGCGTCCGGTTGGCGGCGGTGAGGCCGCTCACCCTGCCGATCTTCTGGTACAGCGCGGACGCGGCGGCATTGTCACTGCTCACGATCATCGGACGGGCCTGCTGCCGGTCCGTGGCGGTGGGTTGCTGCCCCTTCTGTTGGGCGCGCAGCAGCAGGGCGGCCAGGATGTCGACCTTGACGATGCTGGCGGTCTGGAACGCTCGGGTGCCGGCGACCAGCTCGATCCCGGTCACCTGGTCGCGTACGGCCAGGGTGATCCGCTCGCCGAGGTCGGCGACGTACGCCTCGATCCGGGTCCGTGCCGCGGCGAACAGGTCCGGGGTGGGACTCGGGGTGGGGCTGGCGGCCTCCGCCGGGGCAGCCTCGCCGGCGGCCTGCGGGAGGCGCAGGACGAGTCCGGTGCCGACGGCACCCAGTCCCGCCGCGGCCAGCGCGACCGACGTGATCGCCGCTCGCCGCGACACTCCCCCTCGCCGTGGCCCATTCGTTCGAGCTTCCATCGATCTCCCCTATCGCACCACTGACCCCTCGGCCAGCGCACGACGATGACGTTGCCGGACCACGGGAGCGTTGCACGGCGGTCTGCGGATATCGCGGTTGTCACATGTGTGCGGGAACTCGCGCCCACAGTTGAACATCATTCACGTGTTTCGGTAGAAACACGACTTTTGCCTCACTCCTACGATGTACGGCGCACCGCGTGGAGCACCGCGACGCGCCGGACGGATCCCGACGGAAAGCCCGTCGGCGCCGCCCGCGAGAATGGCGCCGTTGCACTGTCCGGCAGCGGAGGGGCGGAACGGATGTTCGTCAAGGTGTGTGGACTGAGCACCGCCCCCGACGTCGAGGCCGCCGTCACGGCCGGCGCGGACGCGATCGGTTTCGTCCTGACCGCCAGCCCCCGCCGGGTGACCCCGACCCGGGCCGCCGAACTCGCGCGATCGGTCCCGGCGGGCGTACTGACGGTCGGGGTGTTCCGGGGCGAGTCGGTCGAGGCGGTCCGGGCCGCGGTGACCGAGTCCGGCGTACGGGCGATCCAGCTGCACGGCGACGAGCCGGCCGACCACTACGCGGCACTGCGGGACCTGGGCCTGCCACTGATCCGGGGCACCTCCCCCGGCGGCCCGGCCGGACTGCGGTGCGGCGCGCTCGGCGAGGACATGCTCGTCGTCGATTCGCCACAGCCCGGTTCCGGTGCCGCCTGGGACTGGGACACGCTCGACCGCGACACGCCGACCGGGCACTGGTTGCTCGCCGGTGGCCTGCATCCGGGCAACGTCGGTGCGGCGATCGACACGCTGCGGCCGTGGGGCGTGGACGTCTCCAGCGGGGTCGAGGTGCGACGCGGGGTGAAGGATCCGGAGCTGATCCGGGAGTTCCTGGCCGCCACGCGGGCGCGCGCCGACCGTAGCTGATCTTGCACGAGTCGGCTATAAGTAGCGGATGGAGTTTCCCGCGTACCTCGCCACCATGCCGATGCACGCGATCACCGAGATCCACGGTGAGGCCGGACTCCGGGAACGGTTCCGGCTGGAGATCCAACGGTTCGACCCGGCCGACCGGGACCGGCTGACCGCCGCCCTCGACCTCGCCAGCGAACTGCACGGCCGCGATCGCCGGGTCCGCGAGCCGTACCTGAACCACCTGCTGCGGGTGAGCATCCGGCTGCTGCACCACTACGACGTACAGGACGTCGACGTGGTCGTCGCCGGGCTGCTGCACGACTCGGTCGAGGACCATCCGGCGGAGTTGGCCGGCACGACGGCCGACGGCGGCGACCCGACCGAGGCGGCCCTGGCCGAACTCGCCCGGCGGTTCGGGGACCGGGTCGCGTGCCTGGTCCGCGCGGTGACCAATCCGGCGTACGACCCGGACCGGGACCGGTACGTCCAGTACCGCGAGCACGTCGCGGCCAGCCTGGACCGGGAGCCCTGGGCACGGGTGATCAAGATGTCGGACTTCACCGACAACGGCGTCGGCGTCATCCACACCGTCGGCCCGAAGGTGACCTCGTCGGCGATCAAGTACCGGCCGCTGGTGCCGGTGTTCCGGGAGCTGATCGGGCGGGCGGACACACCGCTGTCCCGCCGGGTGAAGCAGCACATCTTCCAGCAGCTCGACCTGGCCGAGGAGCGGTTCAGCGCGATCCTCGACCAGCCGGCGCCGAGCGCCTGACGCCCGGCCGCCGACGACGCGACGCGGCCGCCGACCCGGAGGATCGGCGGCCACGGCATGCGGGCTACTGCTTGGGTACGTAGAGCGTCTGGGTCTTGTAGTTGGTGCGGGTTCCGGTGGGCTGGTAGTTGTTCTCGATGTTGCCGGCGATGTCGACGGCGAACCAGTTGACCGTGGTCTTGGCGTTGATCGTGATCTCCTGGGCGCCCTCGCGCATCCCGGCCGAGGTCAGCCGGGTCGAGTTCAGGGTCGGCCGGCTACCGTCCAGGGTGTAGTAGATGTTCGCCGGCTCGTCGATCTTGAAGCTGAACACCTTCGAGCCGACACCCTTGTCCCGTACGGTCAGCGTCGAGACCGGGTCGGTCTTGTCGGCCGCGTACGCCTGCGCCACCTCAAGGATCGCGATCTGCCCGGCGGCGAACTCCATCGCCTCCTCGTGTCCCTCGGCGAACGGCGGCTGGAACCCGACCGCGTTGAACCGACCGGTCGCCGGGTCGTAGATGTCGGAGCCGACCTCGAAGTCCCAACCGATGATGCCCCGGTTGAACCAGTGCTCGTCGGCGCTGTTACCGGCCGCCGAGTACAGCACGTCCGGCACCGGACCGGTACGACCCGGCCACACCGCCGTGCCCCGGTAGGACTGGACCGCCTTGAGCACGTGGGTCGAGGCGTCCCAGAAGTAGTTCTCGGTGCCGAAGTCCGGCGACGGCAGCAGTTCCCGGCCGGCGGTCTTGTACGCCCCCGGCGGCCACATGAAGTACCCACCGTACGAGTGGGTGTTCATGGCGAACTTGATGTTCGGGAACTGGTTGGTCAACCACACCTCGTTGCGGGCCTCCGGCTCGGAGAGCTCGGCCGGTCCGGCGAACGTGTCACTGGTGCAGGTGGTCGAGGCACCGGAGTAGCCGTCGAAGACCGAGCCGACGGAGAAGTTCCGGTTCAGGTCCACGCCCCAGGAGTTGCGTCGGCCCGGGTCGGAGTTGGTCTCCGTACAGTGGTTGGTCATGTTCCGGCGCTGCGAGTTGAAGTCGTAGAAGCTGTAGTGCGCGCCGTCCGGGTTCGCCACCGGCAGGATGAAGATGTCCAGGCCGTCGACGAGCTTGCGGGTCTGCTCGTTGGTGGCGTAGTTGCGCAGCAGCCGCTCGGCCGTCTCCACGCAGGTGATCGGGGTGACCCACTCGCGGGCGTGTTCCTGGCAGTAGAGGAAGACACCCACCTTCGAGCCGTCCCGCTTCTTGCCGATCCGCAGCGCCTTCATCTGGAACGGATCGCGGGAGACGTACGCCGGCGCCTTGAGGCCGTCGGTCAGCGTCGCGGCCGGCGCGGCGGCGACCAGCCCGGCCCCGGCGTTGCCCCGGTAGGTGGCGGCGGTGAGCACGGCGGCCACGGCGGTGTCCGCGTTCAGCGCGTCGACCACCTGCTTGGCCGTGCTGCTCACCGCGCCCGCGGCGTCGGTGGCCAGGTTGACCACGACGTTGCGGCCGGTGACGGCCACCCCGAGCGGCGCCGAGGCGGCCTGCGGCTTCACCAGCGCGACGGTCAGGCCGTTGCCGCCCTCGGAGCCGTACGCCTTCGAGCTGACGTAGAACGTGCTCGCCGGATCGGTGCCGAACTGCGCCTGGGCGGCGCGCCGGTACCCGTTGGTCAGGTTCGGCAGGTTGATCACTTCGGCGATCTTCGGGAACTCCCGGCCCAGCGTGGTGATCCGGTTGTTGATCTCGGTCGGGTCCATGTAGTGGTCGACGAAGTCCGAGAGGTAGTGCTTGCTCGGCGCCTTCACCTTCGCGCCGAGCCACTTCTTCACCGGCACCGTGACGGTGCCGCCCCGGTTGCTGGTGACGGTCGCCGTGGCCGGGGTGTCGGTGACCGGGATCGGGGTGTTGAACCGGTGGTACATGTACTGGCCGGCGTCGGTGAACCGGGACATCGTCGCGGTGCCGCCGGAGTCGGGCGCGGTTCCCTTGCCCCGGTCCCAGCTGACGGTGAGGACCGTCTCGGCGTCGGTCGCGGTCGTCTTCACCTCGACCGAGATGAACCGCTGGTCGTCGAGGCTGGTGAACCACTCCGCGCGCAGCGGCGTGAGCTTGTCGACCTCGGCCGCGTCGAGCGTGGCCGACGAGATCGCGGCCTGCCGCTCGGCCTTGTTCTGCGCGTAGTCGGTCTGGTCGGAGATGGCGTCGCGTACGTCGAAGCCCAGGTCGCGAAGCTGCGCGGACTCCTCCGGGCTGAGTACGGCGTGCACCTCCAGGCCGTCGTCCACCGGCTTCTTGTATTCGGCGAGGTCGACGCCCAGGTCGTTGAGCCGGTCCAGTTCGGCCTGACCGGGAACGACGACGCGCATCAGGGCGACGCCGTTCTGTTCGGTGCTGGACTGCCGGTCCGGTACCACCTGTCCGTCCGGCCGGGCCTGTTGCGCGCCGACCGGGCCGGCGCTGAGCGCCAGGGCGACCGGCAGGGCGAGCAGGGCCGCCATCCGGCCCACCCTGCCGAGGTGGGAACTCCTCATCTGAGGTCCTCCAAAAGCGAGCGTGTTCGGGCCGGATACGGGGGTCGACCCGGCGCCACACGTAAGTGCGGGGGCCAGTCTTTGCCCCTTACGGATCTTCGTCAATACCGGCCGAGGAACGTCAGATATTGACATACTAGACCCCGATTACGGGGCATCTGCCCAGGATCGGCCTGGGAAACGCGCTGACCTCGGTCGATCCGGGATCGCTGCAAAGTAGACGTCGTGGCAGTTACCCGGCAGCCCGGATCGGCCGACCCGCCCCGACCTGCGCCGGGACGGCGCCCGGCACCGCGCTCGCGTGGTGGGCGACAATGGGTGCCATGCGGTACGGCATCCTGGGCCCGACGCGGGTAGTGCGGACCGACGGGGAACAGGTCGCCGTCGGTGGCACCCGCCTGCGTGCCCTGCTGACCCTGCTGCTGGTCGACGCCGGCCGGGTGGTGCCCGTACCCCGGCTCATCGACGGTCTCTACGGCGAAACGCCCCCGCACGGCGCCACGAACGCGCTCCAGTCCCAGGTCTCCCGGCTGCGCCAGGCACTGCCCGGACCGGACCCGGCCCACCCGCTGGTGGAGTTCCACCAGACCGGCTACCGGCTCGCGGTGGAACCCGAGCAGGTCGACGCGTTTCGGTTCGACCGACTCGCCACCGCCGGCCGCCGGGCGCTGCGCGCCGGTGACCGGCCGACGGCCGCCGCCCTGCTCCACGAGGCACTCGCCCTCTGGCGCGGCGAACCGCTCGCCGACATCGCCGACACCCCGGCCGGCCGGGCGCACGCCGCCCGCCTGGACGAACTGCGACTCGACGCCGTCGAGGACCGGATCGACGCCGAACTCGGGCTCCCCGACCGGGCACCGCCGATCGGGGAACTACGCGAACTGATCACCGCCCACCCACTGCGCGAACGGCTGCGGGCCCTGCTGATGCGGGCCCTGTACGAGGCCGGCCGACCGGCCGAGGCGCTGCGGGCGTACGAGGACGCGCGCCGTACGCTCGCCGACGAACTCGGGGCCGACCCCTCGGCCGAACTGGTCGCGGTACACCTCGCGGTGCTCCGGGCCGACCGGTCCCCGAACCCACCGACACCCGCGCCGACCGGCCGACCGGGGCTGCCCGGCCAGCTCACCAGCTTCGTCGGGCGGGAGGAGGAACTGCGCCGGGTCGGCAAGCTGCTCGGCGAGGCGCGGCTGGTCACCCTCACCGGGCCGGGCGGCGCCGGCAAGACCCGACTGGCGATCGAGACCGCCGGCCGCCAGTCCGGTGAGGTCTGCTTCGTCGAACTCGCCGCGGCGAGCCCCGGCACGAACCTGGCGCAGGCCGTACTCAGCGCGCTCGGCCTGCGCGACGCGGGCCTGCGCACCCCGGCCGAGCACCGGGACACCATCGACCGGCTGATCGCGGCACTGGCCGACCGGCCGCTGCTGCTGGTGCTGGACAACTGCGAGCACGTCGTCGCCGAGGCGGCCCGGCTCACCGCCGGACTGCTGCACGCCTGCCCCCGGCTGCGGATCCTCACCACCAGCCGGGAACCGCTGCGGCTCACCGGTGAGGCGCTCTGCCCGGTGACCGGGCTGCCCCTGCCGCCGGGGCAGTGCACCCCGGCGGACGCCCGCGACTACCCGGCCGTACGGCTGTTCGTCGAACGGGCCGTCGACGTGGCACCGGACTTCGACCTCACCGCTGCCAACGTCGACGGCGTCCTGCGCATCTGCCGTACCCTCGACGGGCTGCCGCTGGCGATCGAGCTGGCCGCCGCCCGGCTGCGGACCCTGCCGGTGACGGAGATCGCCGCCCGGCTCGACGACCGGTTCCGGTTGCTGTCGCGCGGCAGCCGCACCGCCCTGCCCCGGCACCGGACCCTGCGCGCGGCGGTCGAGTGGAGCTGGGACCTGCTCGACCCGACCGAGCGGGTGCTGGCCCGCCGGCTGACCGTCTTCACCGGCGGCGCCACCATCGAATCCGCCGAGGGTGTCTGCGGGCTGCCCGGCCACGACGTGGTCGAGGTGCTGGCCGGACTGGTCGACAAGTCCCTGGTCGAGGTGCACGACGGGCGCTACCGGATGCTGGACACCGTGCGCGCGTACGGCGCCGAGCGGCTGGCCGAGGCCGGCGAGGTCGACCGGCTGCACCGGGCGCACGCGCGGTGGTTCCTGGACCTCGCCCAGACCGCGGACCCGCACCTGCGCCGGTCGGAGCAGTTGGACTGGCTCGAACGGCTGGACGCCGAACGGGACAACCTGCACGCCGCGCTGCGCCGGTCCACCCGCGACACCGATCCGGGCACCGCGCTCCGGCTGGTCGCGGCCCTGTCGTTCTACTGGTGGCTGCGCGGCCTGCGCGGCGAGGCGGCCGTGCTGGCCGGGGACCTGCTCGACGCGATCGGCCCGGAGCCCCCCTCGGGGTTGCTGGAGGAACACATCCTCTGCCAGCTGAACACCTCACTGGGCGGGTTCGCCCGGCAACAGCCGCCGAACGGGCGCAACCCGGCCGAGTGGATGCTGCGTTCCCTGGGCCGACCACCCCGCCAGCCGTTCCTGCTCTACCTGTCGGCGGTGGCCGCCGGCCCACCGGCGGACAGCACCGAAGCGCTGCTCGCGATGATCGCCGAGGACGGGCTGCTCGGCGCGGACCCGTGGGCACGGGCGCTCACCTCGATCGGTCTGGGCCTGACCTGGCTGTTCGCCGGGCAGGTCGAGCCGGCCGAAGCCGAACTGGCGCGGGGGCTGCGCGGACTGCGCGCCCTCGGTGACCGGTGGGGAACCGTACTGGCACTGGCCACGACGGCCGAACTGAGCGCCGGGCGCGGTGACCACCGGGCGTCGCTGGCCTCGCTGGCCGAGGCGTTGCCGCTGGCCGAACAGCTCGGCTCGACCGTGGACATCTCGGACCTCCTGCGCACCCGGGGCACCGTCCGGATCCACGCCGGTGACCTGGTCGGCGCGCACGCCGACTTCGTCCGGGCGGGACACCTCGCCCGGCGGGCCGGGGCGCCCGAACTGACCGCCGCCGCCCGGCTCGGTCTCGGCGACATCGCCCGCCGCCGGGGCGACCTCGACGAGGCCCGTGAGCTGTGCGAGGCCGCGTTGGCGGAGTGCCCGCAGGGCTGGTTCGCCGCCGCCGGCACCCGGCTGGACCTGCTCGTCACGCTCGCCCGGATCGCCGAGGTGAGCGAGGGGGCCGACAGCGCGCGGACCTGGTACGCCCGGGCGCTGACCAGCACGCTCGGGCTGGACAGCCTGCCGCCGCTCGGCGACGCCGTCGAGGGCCTGGTCCGGCTCGACCTGGCCGCCCCCGACCCGACCGGGGCCGCGCTGCTGCTCGGCGCCGTCGCTCGGGTGCTGAGCGGTGTCACGGTGGCCGGCGCGGTCGAGCTCACCCGGATCGCCGAGCGCACCAGGGCGGTGCTCGGCGATCCGGCGTACGAGCCGGCCTTCGTCCGGGGTGCGGCGCTCGGCCGCGACGAGGCGCTCCGGGTGATCGACGGGCGGTGACGGTGCGGCCGGCCGCCGACCGGTCAGTGACCGGCGCGGGCCCGTCAGCGGCTGGTGCGTGACCGGTCAGCACCCCGCCCCAGGCTCGGCCCATGACAACTTCACGACCAGCGGTCCTGACCGAAGGGCTACGCAAGCGGTACGGCCCCACCTGGGCGCTCGACGGGTTCGACCTGGCCGTGCCGGCCGGCACGGTGCACGGCCTGCTGGGACCGAACGGCGCCGGCAAGACCACGGCGGTACGCGTCCTCGCCACCCTGCTCAGCTTCGACGCCGGCCGGGCGGAGGTGGCCGGTCTCGACGTCACCCGGCAGGCGGCCCGGGTACGGGGCCGGATCGGACTCACCGGACAGTACGCGGCCGTCGACGAGATCCTCAGCGGCCGGCAGAACCTGACCCTGTTCGGCCGGCTGCACCACCTCGGTCCCCGCGCCGCCCGGCGCCGGGCCGACGAGTTGCTGGAACAGTTCGGCCTCGCCGACGCGGCCGGCCGGTCGGCGAGCGAGTACTCCGGCGGGATGCGTCGCCGGCTCGACCTCGCCGCCAGCCTGATCCGCACGCCGGAGGTGCTGTTCCTGGACGAGCCGACCACCGGCCTCGACCCGCGCAGCCGCAACCGGCTCTGGGACGCCGTACGGGACCTGGTCCGGGGCGGCACCACCGTGCTGCTCACCACCCAGTACCTGGAGGAGGCGGACCAGTTGGCCGACCGGATCTCGGTGGTCGACGCCGGTCGGGTGGTCGCCGAGGGCAGCCCGGACGAGCTGAAGTCGAAGATCGGTGGCGACCGGATCGAGGTGGTCCTGCACGACGCGGCCGACCTGGAGACCGCCGCCGGGATCGTCGGGCGGGTCTGCGCCGCGACACCGGACCGGGACCCCGAGACCCGCCGGCTCAGCGCCCCGGTCACCGACCGGGTCGCCGCGCTCACCGAGGTGATGCGGGCGCTGGTCGACGCGGGCGTCCCGGTCGAGGACATCGGACTGCGCCGCCCCACCCTCGACGAGGCGTTCCTGCACCTCACCGGCGGTCCCACCGGTTCCACCGGTTCCGCTGTTCCCGCCGGTTCCGCTCTTCCCGCCACCACAGACGAGGCCGATCGACGATGACCACCACACTGGACAGCCGTACCGGCGTACCCGCCGGGACCGGTCCGGCGCCGGAGCCGACCGCCTCGACCCGACTGCGCTGGGCGGTCTCCGACGCCCGTGCGATGACCGGGCGCTACATGACGCACGTGGTCCGGGCACCGGAGGAACTCATCCTCTACTTCAGCCTTCCGATCATGTTCGTGCTGGTCTTCGGGTACGTCTTCGGCAGCGGCATGGCGGTTCCGGGCGGCGGCAACTACCGGGAGTTCCTGCTGCCCGGCGTGTTCGTGATGACCATGCTGTACGGCCTCGGCGCGACCGCCACCGGCATCGCCACCGACGTCAACAAGGGCGTGATCGACCGGTTCCGGTCGATGCCGGTGAGCCGTTCGGCGCTGCTGACCGGTCGGAGCGTGGCCGACCTGCTGCGTGCCCTGCTGGAAATGTCCACCCTGGTCGTCTGCGGACTACTGGTGGGCTGGCAGTGGCGTCACGGGCTGACCGACGCGCTGCTCGCGGTGGCGCTCATCCTGCTGCTGCGGGTCGCGCTCACCTGGGTCGGGATCTACCTCGGGCTGGTGGTGCCGAACCCGGAGACCGTCTCGGTGATCGTGTTCCCGCTCGCGTTCCCGCTCACCGCGCTCTCCAACGTCTTCGTCGCGCCGGAACTGATGCCGGACTGGATCGGCGCGGTCTCGACCTGGAACCCGCTGTCGGCCACCGTGGCGGCGGCCCGCGAACTGTTCGGCAATCCCGGTCTCGGCGGCGACTCGTTCGTCGCCCGGCACCCGGTGCTGCTGGCCGTCGGATGGCCGCTGCTGCTCATCGCGGTCTTCGCACCGCTCGCGGTCGCCCGCTACCGGCGACTGAGCCGCTGACCGGCACCCGGACCGACGCCGACACATCGGGGGTGCGCCGGTCCGGGTGTTGCCGGTGCCGGTGTCGGATGAGCCGGTGCGGGTGCCCGGGCGGAACGGGGTGGACCGGTCGTGACGGGAACCCGTGCCGACCATGAACCGACGCCGGGCACGGGCCGTTGTGGGGAACGGGTCAGGGTGACGAGGGAGGTGCCCGTGCGGGCAACGGGTGGTGGCGAGGCCGTACGACGCCTCGGCCGGTGGGCCGTGGCCGGACTCGGCCGGCTGCCCGTACGGCACCTGCGGCTCGGCCGGCGGCTGCGGCGGGGGGTCGCGGTCACCGCCGTACTGGGACTGGTCGGGGTGTGCGCGGTGGCCGCCGGCTCCGGGTTCGGTGACGCGGCGGCGCGGGAGAACGGCCGCCCGGCCATCCCGGTGCCGGCGGAGCAGGTGCCGACCATCGCTGCCGCCGCACTGTCCTGCCCGGTCCTGAGCCCGGCCAGGGTGGCCGCGCAGTTGATGGCCGCCTCGGGTTTCGAGGTGAACCTGCGCGCGCGGGACACCGGTGGGCCGGGCATCGCCGCGTTGACCGACAGCACGTGGCGGGCCTGGGCCCCGTGGCCGAAGGCACCCCGGCTGGACACCGGCGCGAACATCGTCGCCCTCGCCCACCACATGTGTGACCTGGCCGGACAGGTACGTCAGGCCGGTGTCGCCGGGGACCCGTGGCGACTGGCGCTGGCCGCGTACCGGTCGGGGGTGCCGGCCGTACGGACGACGAACGGCGTCCCGCCCGCGGCCCGGGTGTACGTCGACACCGTGGCCGCGTACGCGACCTGGTACGAGCGGCAACCCGACCTGACCGCCGGCAGCCCGAGTCCCACCCCGCGCGCCGTGGGAGTGGTGCCCACCCCGGGCACCGCCCCGATCCCGGTTCCGGACGGCTATCTGCCGCTGGTGCTGGCGGCCGGTCAGGTCTGCGCCGAGGTCACCCCGGCCCGGGTCGCGGCACAGTTGATGGCCTCCTCCGGCTTCAATCCGAACCTGCTCAGTGCCGGCGGTGGTCAGGGGGTGGCCCAGTTCCTGCCCGTGTCCTGGTCCCGGTACGCGCCGCCGGGCGCCTCCCCGTGGGACCCCGGCTCCGCGATCCCCACGCTCGGCCGGGCGATGTGCGTGCTCACCCGCGAACTGTCCGGGCTCGGGCCGGATCCGTACCCGATGGCGATCGCCGCGTACCACTGGGGTAGCGGTGTGGTCCAGCAGGCCGGCGGCCTGCCCGACTCGCCCGGCCTGCGGGAACACACCGCCATGGTGCTCAACTACGCCGACCACTACGCCCACGATCCACGGCTGGGTGGCCCGCCGAACCCCGGCCCGCCCAACCCCGGTGGTCCGCAGAACCCCGGCGGCCCACCGAACGGCACCCCGCTCCCGCCATCCGGTGGCCCGGCGGCGCCGCCGCTCGCCGGGGCCGCACCGCCGCCGGCCACACCGCCGCCCGGTCAACCGGCCGCGCCGCCGGTCGCGGCGGCGCCGCCACCGGCTGCCCCGCCACCGGCTGCCCCGCCACCGGCAGTGTTGCCACCGCCGGCGCCGGTCAGTTCACCCAAACCTTCCCCGACAACCACCAAGCCGGCCCCGTCCGGGGTCACCATCCACGGGTACGTCGACAAGTGCATCGACGCGCCGAGTTCGGCGGACGGGACCCCGTTGCGGCTCTGGACCTGCAACGGCTCGGCCAACCAGCGATGGACGTTCGCCTCCGACGGGAGTGTGCGGGCGCACGGCAAGTGCATGGACGCGGCGTGGGCGTCGACCGCCGACGGGACCAGGGTCCAGCTCGCTGTCTGCAACGGCGGCCCGGCCCAGCGGTTCACCCTGAACAACGCCCACGACCTGGTCAACAAGCTGGCCGACAAGTGTGTGGACGTACAGGACTGGAACAGCGCCAACGGGGCCCGGTTGCAGCTCTGGCAGTGCAGCGGCGACGCCAACCAGAAGTGGTGGCGCGGCTGACCGGCACCCTGCCGGTCAGGGCACGGGTGGCCCGGCACCAGCGGCCGGCGGCGAAACCTCGCCGATGCCCTCCCGGACCCTGCCGGTGATCTCGCGAACCTCGTCGGTGACCTGCCGGACCCTGCCGGTGGTCTCGCGAACCTCGTCGGTGACCTGCCGGACCTCGTCGGCGTCGAAGCGCCCCAATGCGGTGACCACCGGCCCGAGCCGGTCACACTCGTCCTGGCAACGGGAACAGCCGGCGAGGTGCCGCTCGAAAGCGGCCTCGGCGGCGGCATCCAGCGCCCCGAGGAGGTACAGCCCGGCCGGATGGGTCGAGTTCGTGTGCTCGGGGTCGAGATGGGGATCGGGGTCGGTCACGGATCCGCCGGATCTGCTCGGACGGGACGCGCCGCTCGGCGCCGCCACTCCCAGACTAGACCCTGACGCTCGGGCGTTCGACCGCGCAGGCTCTCGGGCCCGTCAGGTGTCGGGAGACGATGCGCACCACACGTTGGACGGTCGAGAAGGCGATTGTCGACGTCAGACCACCATGGGAAGATCTGCTCGCCCGCGCAGATCGCGCAGGGTCTTCACGGGGGAGTGAACCTTGCCTACAACCCTGTTCAGAGGCTGGTCGACCGGACGGAGAACCGCACCGTCACGCCTGGTGCTGGTCGCCGCCGTGGCCGCCGCGATCGGCGGCGTCCTCATCGGACCGTCCGCCGCCACGGCGGCCCCGACCGCCGCCACGGACTCCCCGTCCGGGGCAGCCGGAACCCTCTCCACCGCATCCACCACCGTCGGTGCGACCACGCGCGTGGCGAACCCCACCGCGACCGGCACCACCGTGACGTCCACCCGGCCGGCCAGCGCCGCACGCCCGGCCGACACCGAGACCACCACCGGCGACTGCAGCGGTCGGCTGCCGTTCGGCAAGGTCAGGAGCTGCCCGTCCATCAGCGGCGCCGAGGAGCACGTCTGGAAGGTCACCTCGACCGTCGACCAGGACAGGCTCCTCGCTCGTCTGGACCATGTGTCGGGCGACGGTGTCGGTGCCCGGGTGACCGACAGCGCGGGCAACGTCGTCTGCTACGTCAGCACCTACCTGAGCGAGTGCCAGCTCGGCTCCGCCGGCCTCTACCGGATCACGGTGTCGCTCAGCTACGGAACCGGTGAGGGTGCGTACACCCTCTCGGCCGAGTCCACCCGCGCCCCGTCGAAGTGTGTCAGCCTGCCGGACCGGGTCTTCTCCTTCGCCTCGACCGGGCGCTCCGGCACGCTTCCCGCCGGCCTGGCCGCCGACTGCTTCACGTTCGACCAGCCCACCGGCACCGTGCTGCAGTCCGCCCAGGCAACCGGCACCGGAAGCCTGCGCGGCAACATCCTGGACGCCAACCACGAGGTGCTGTGCAGCATGGACTACAGCGGCCGGTGCGAGCTGAGCCGGCCGGGCCCGTACCGGATGTTCATCCAGGAGACGTACGGCGACGAGACCACCTACACGATCAAGCTGCGCCGGCTGTCCCAGCCGGTCGGTTGTCCGGCCGTGCCGTTGACCGGCTTCGGCGACCCGGGCACGTCGGTCGGCACCGGCTCGCTGGAGTCGAACGGGGTGGCCTGCCACGTGGTGAAGGCCAGCGCGCCCGGTGCGGTCGTGGTCCGCTTCAACCAGTTCGCCGACCAGTACCTTTGGTGGACGCTGTACGACGCCAACGGCACCGAGGTCTGCAACGAGGGAACCTCCGCCCGCTCCTGCGCCCTGCCGGCCGCCGGCAAGTACACGCTGCTGATGCAGAGCCAGCACTGGGAGCCGGTGCCGTACCAGGTGGCGGTGACGTCGCTGAACGGCGTCGCCGGTTGTGCCGCGACCACCGGCACGAACTGGGACCAGCCCGCCCTGCTGGTGCACCAGACCTCGGCGGTGCAGACCAACTGCCAGCCGTTCCAGGGCCAGGCCGGCGAGCGGATCATGGTGTACCGGGCACCGGTCGCGTACAACGACCTGGCCGCCTGGCTGGTCGACGAGCAGGGCGCCGTCCTGTGCACGGAGTACTCGGAGGAGGACGGTTGCCTGCTGCCGGCCAGCGGCACCTTCCGGGTGATCTCCCACCTGCGGTCCTGGAATGCCGAGGACACCGACCTGACCTACCGGATGCAGGTCCGCCGGCTCTCCACCCCGGTCGGCTGTCCCGGCATCGCTCCCGGGGCCTACAACGCGGCGCCCGCCGGAGCGCCCGGCAACATCCGTTGCCGCACCCTGGACATCGCCGCCGGGGGCACCTATCGGGTGAAGGCGGTCAACAACGAAAACTACCGCGAGTACGCCACCGTCTACGACACCAGCGGGCACAAGCTCTGCACCGACATCTGGTGCCAACTGCCGGCCGCCGGGCAGTACACCCTGGTGCTTGGTGGCAGTGGCGAGAACTCGGTCATCGACAACGACTTCCAGTACGCGGTGGCCCTGCTGCCCTGGACGCCGTCGAGTTGTCCGACGGTCGCCGACACCGGATGGCAGGACGCGCCGCACCGGGGCGAGTTCACCTCCGCCGGCCAGTACGACTGCCTCCAACTGACCTCCCCGGCCAACTCCCGGGTGGTGGAACTGCTGCCGGGCAACGCCACCGGCGCCGGTTCTCCGGAGGTGGCCGTGGTCGACTCGACCGGAGCGTACATCTGCGACTCTTCGTGGGGGCTACGCCAGTACTACTGCGAGTTGACCGGTCAGGCACCGTTCTTCGCGGTGCTGAACTCGTCTAACGCGGCACCGACCGGCCCGTACGCGCTGGCCTTCGCCCGTACCGATGGTCCGCCGGCCTGCCCGGTGCTGGCGGCGGGCGTGGAAGGGGTCACCGCCGCCACCGGCGCGGACCGGTTCGCGGTCTGCTTCTCGATCCCGGCCGACCAGCGGGCCGCTCGGGAGTCGATCACCTATCAGCGGATCGCCGGTAGCGGCGACGCGCGGGTGTCGGTGTACGACGCCACCGGAAGCCGGTACTGCGGCCCGACCGGGGACGCCGTGGTACGGACGATCACCTGTTCGCTGCCGGCCGGGCCGGTGACGGTGATCCTGGAGGCAGACGCGGTGGAGGCAACGTACCGGCTCACCCACCGGAACGCGGACGCGCCGCCCGCATGAGTTGCCGGGCGGGTCGACTCCGGTCGGCCCGCCCGCAGCGGCGGTCCACGGGTAATGGTGATGGGCGGCCCCGGCCGGGCGGGGCCGGGCCGAGGTCAGTCGGCGTTCGTCGAGCCGACGGCCGCCCGCAGCGCCCGCAGGCCGTAGTGGGCACGTGACTTCACCGTGCCCTCCGGGATGCCGAGCCGGGCGGCGACCTCACCGGTCGACAGACCGTGGAAGTACAGGTCGACCAGGACCGTACGGTGTTCCGGCTTCAGCTTCGGCAACGCCTCGCGTACGGTGTGCGCCGCGACCACGCCCTCCATCGCGTCGTTGGTCGCCGGGAGCCGCGACATGTCGACCGCCCCCACCTCGGTGGGCCGGGCCTGCCGGGCACGGGCGGCGTCGATGGCGATCCGCCGCGCCACCGTGAACAGCCACCGGCGCTGGGACTCCTGGTCGGCGGCGAGCGCGTCGATGCTCCGCCAGGCGCGCACCATCGTCTCCTGGAGCAGGTCCTCGGCCAGGTGCCGGGCACCCAGCGTCAGCCGCAGCAGGAACCGGAACAGCGGCTCGGCGTGCAGCTCGTACAGGACGACCATCCGGGCGTCGGTGAGACTCCGGTCCGGCTGGGACGGGTCGACGAGGTCCCGACCGGTCGAGGGCGACACCGTCGTACCGGCCTCATTGCACACCGCAACCACCGAGTTGCCTCCCCGCCCGCCAACGCCACCGGGCGGACGCCCGACGACTGCCGCCACGTTCCGATGTCCGGTGTGACCGACGGTGGAGGTAAGGAGACACATGAATGTCTTGGAGATGAATCTTGGTGTGTGGCAAGGCTTTCCGGCCTACGGACCGGACTGCTCAGTTCTCAGACATTGGCGCCCACCACTGGCGACACATCCGATACGCGCAGGATCCGCAGATCGTCCACACTGGGCGAAGCTACCGACCGCAGCCGGCCGGCCTGGCGGGTCACCGCCTCGTCGAGCAGCTGCCGGGCGTACCGGCCGTTGCCGAACGAGCGGCCGGTCGGCACCCGCTCGAAGTGCGCCCGCAACGCCACCAGGGTGTCGCCGGGGCACTCGTATCCACTCGCCCGGGCCAGCCCCTCGAAGATCGCCACCAGCTCGTCGGCCTGGTAGTGGACAAAGTGGATGTGCCGGGTGAACCGCGACTGGAGGCCGGCGTTGGCCGCGAGGAAGGCGGCCATCTCCTCGTCGTAGCCCGCCGCGATCACCACCACCTCGTCCCGGTGGTCCTCCATCAGCTTGACCAGCGTGTCGATCGCCTCCCGGCCGAAGTCGTTCCGACTGTCCGCCGGGGCGAGCGTGTACGCCTCGTCGATGAACAGCACCCCGCCCCGCGCCCG
Organism: Micromonospora sp. NPDC049529; assembly: GCF_055586685.1. Taxonomy (NCBI): domain Bacteria; kingdom Bacillati; phylum Actinomycetota; class Actinomycetes; order Micromonosporales; family Micromonosporaceae; genus Micromonospora; species Micromonospora sp. NPDC049529. Next base: position 286,811 of record NZ_JBVJHT010000005.1, on the reverse strand, counting down.
GTCGAACGCCTCACGGGTCCGGTGCGCGGTGTGCCCGACGTACTCGCCGACCAGGTCGGCGCGGGCCACCTCGACCAACTGCCCGCCGCTGAGCACACCGAGGGCGGTCAGCAGCCGCCCGTAGAGCCGGGCCACCGTCGTCTTCCCGGTTCCGGGCGGGCCGGAGAAGACCAGGTGCCGGGAGACCGGCGGGACCGGCAGACCCGCCCGCACCCGGGCCCGTACGTTCGCCAGCAGGTCGATCAGGTCGGACACCTCACGCTTCACCCCGGCCAACCCGATCATGTTGTTCAGCTGCGCCAACAGGGCGTCCACCTCAGCCGCGCGGGGCGCACCGGCGCTCACCGCCGAGGCCGCCGCCGCGCCGAGGTCCTGCGGCAGCAGTTGCGCCAACTCGACCCCGGAGGACGCGCCCGCCTCCGACAGCCGGTACGCCTGCCGCCCGATCATCTCCTCGAACACCCGCCGGGCCACCCGGGCGTTGCCGAACGACTCGGTACGGGGCATCGTGTCGAACAACTGGGCCAGGGCCAGCCGGGTGTCGTACTCCAGGGCGTAGTGGTGGGTGCTGCACAGCCGTTCGACGATCGTCACCAGCTCGTCGGTGGTGTAGGAGTCGAACTCGACCGTCCGGGAGAACCGGGAGGCCAGACCGGGGTTCGAGGCGAGGAACGTACGCATCTGCGGGGAGTAGCCGGCGACCACCACCACGACCTCGTCCCGGTGGTCCTCCATCAGCTTGACCAGGGTGTCGATCGCCTCCCGGCCGAAGTCGTGGCCGGAACCGCCCTCGACCGGAGCGAGCGCGTACGCCTCGTCGAGGAAGAGCACCCCGCCGATCGCCTCGGTGAACTTCTGCGTCGTCTTCACCGCGGTCCCGCCGATGTGCTCGGCCACCAGGTCGGCCCGCGCGACCTCGACGAGCTGCCCACCGGGAAGGACGCCCAGCGCGGCCAGGATCTGCCCGTAGAGCCGGGCGACGGTGGTCTTGCCGGTTCCGGGCGCACCCGCGAAGACCAGGTGCCGGGACATCGGCGGCATCGGCAGCCCGGCCGCGCTGCGCCGGGCGCTGATCCGGTGCAGCCCGACCAGGGTGGCCACCTCCTGCTTGACCCCGGCCAACCCGACCAGGGCGTGCAGCTGGGCCAGCAGCGGGGTGACCGGATCCTCGGTCGCACGCTCCGCCGGCACCGGGTCCGGTGTCGACTCGCCCGGCTCCGGGGTCTCGGCCGGACCCGGCCGCGCCGGCAGGTCCGCACCGGGGCGCGCGGGCTCGGGTGCACCAGCGGGTCCGCCCTGGCGTACCTGCTGGCCGCCGTTGCCCCGGACCGTGGTCTCCGGCATCGTCACCGGCTCGACCGTCTCCAGCCACACCCCGTCGCCGGTGTTGTCGAAGATGTCGCAGCGTTCCAGCCGACCCCGGGACCGGGCGGCGAACCGGATCCCGACCCCCCGGCCGTGGTGCACGCGGGTCTCCCGGAGGGTCACCTGCGAGGCCGCCTCGACGGTGACCCCGGCCTCCTGCGCCTCGCCGATGTCGCAGGAGGTCACGGTGGCGGTGCCGCCGGCCGTGACGAGCAGCCCGAACCGGCCGCCCAGCAGGTTCGTGTCGACCATCGTCAGCACCGCCTCGGCGCCGATCCGGACCGCCGCCGTCGCGCAGTCCGACACCCGGAGCCGGCGTACGGTGCCCCGGCCGCCGTCGACGGACTGGAGCCCGTACCCGGTGCTGCCCCTGATGGTCAGACCGGTCAGCTGCGGGTCGGCGCCGGCCCGCAGGACCACCCCGGTCTCGCCGCCCGCCACCTCGGTGCCGGTCACCTCGCCGGTCACCGACCCGTCGAAGAGCAGGGCGACGCCGTCACCGCCGGCGACCCGACCGCCCTCGATTCTCGGCGCGGCGGTACCGGTGACCGCGACGGCCGCCGCACCCGTTTCGGCGAACTCGCACCCGTCGAGCAGACCGGCAGCGCTGTCGAGCAGGTAGGCGCCGTGGCCGGCGGTGCCGGTCACCCGGCAGCGGCGCACCTCGGGGGCGGCCGTGCCGGACCAGACCAGCCCGTGGCCGCCGATGCCGTGGAACTCGCAGTCCTCCAGGGTGGGGCTGCCGCCGGTGGCGACGAACCCGGAGCCGGGGGTGTCCCGCACGACCGTGTCCAGGACCCGGACCGCCCCGTCCTCCTCGACCGCCACCGCCGGGCCGTCGACCGCGCTGATCTCACAGCCGCGTACGGTGCCCCGGCCGGCGCGGGTGGACAGCACCCCGGCGCCCCGCACCCCGGTCACGGTGCAACCGACGAACTCCGGGTCCGCGCCACCGGCGATGACGATCGCCGCACCGCCGATGTCGCTGATCTCGGTCTGGGCGACCGTACCGGCCCCCTCCTGCTCGACCAGGAACCCGGCGCCGGCCGGGTTCGTCACCGCGCAGTCGTCCATCTCCAGCCGCCCGCCCACGGCGTGCACGGCCACGATCCCCTCCGCGCGTACGTCACAGCCGGTCATCCGGAGGGTGCCGCCGCCGATCTGCACCGCCGGGAACCGGTCACTGCCGCCGCTGACCGCGAGGCCGCGCAGGGTGGCCGAGCCGCCCCCGACGAACACCGCCACGCCCTGCTCCGCCAGGATCGTCACGGTGCCGCGACCGTCCTCGGCGACCACGGTCACGTCGGCCAGCAGCCGCAACTGCTCCCGGTACGTCCCCGGTTGGACCACGATGGTGGCGCCCGGCGCGGCCGCCGCCAGCGCGTCGGAGATCCTGGACGGGCAGGTGGGGTCGGTCTGGGAAACCGACAGCATGTCCTGGCTCACGCGCGGGTACCTCCACTGTGCCCGGTCGGCGGCTGCGGTTCGGCAGCACCGGTTCGGGCGAGCTGCGACGGAATGGCGAAGACCCGCCCCGACCGGTCCAGGCCGGGGGCGAACTCCAGGCACCGGGACGGTCCGGCCGCAGGATCGGGCGTACGGGCGGCACGCAGCCGCTCAAGCAGCCGATCCGTGCCCCGCTCCCCCCGCGCCCCGTTGCCGGCCAGGTCCCGCAGCAACACCCGGGTCGGCTCCCGCTCGTCGTCCGGGCGGTCGACGGCGAGCACCGCGAAGCGGCTACCGGGCGGGAAGAGCGCGGCGGTGGTCGCACCGGGACTGATTCGGTCCAGCCGACGCGCACTGGCGGACCAGATGACGAAGTGCACGGTTGCCTCCGGTGCCGGACCGGCGCCCAGCTCGACGTCGAGGAACGCCGGCTCGACCAGGTCCAGACCGGGCCGGTAGCCGGCGAGAGCGGGTGCCGGCACCAGTGCCGACGCGTAGACCGGCCCGAGCACGGTGGGGAGGCGGCGCAGCCCGTACGCGGCGCCACGGGCCAGCAGCCGGGCCCGCTCGGCCGCCTCGCCGACCGTACGCGCGACGCCCTCCACCGGGCCGCCGGTGCGCAGTTCCCGGTTCACCGTCTCCCGTTCGCCGTCGTGGTACGCCCGCAGCGCCACCAGCCCGGCGATCATCTCGACGGAGGGTCCCGCCGCGCGCATCCCCGGCTCCTCGGCCAGGGTTCGGGTGATGACCCGTACGTGTGCGTCGTACCGCCCGTTGAGGCTGTCCCGCAGGCGACCGCGATCCGCCGGGTCCCAGACCTGCTCGGTGAGCCAGTACGGCACCGACCCGACCGGTACGGGCTCGGACACCGGTGCGGGCTCCGGCTCGGGCCGGGGCGACCGTGCCGCCGGGACGGGGAGCGGGGGCCCTTCGCCGTGGTTGCCGGATCCGGTGCGGTCGACGAGCGGCCCGGTCTCCCGTACCACCGCCACCGGTGCGCCGCCGACGGCGTCGACCTCGGCCCGTGCGCCACCCGCAGGGCCGGTGCCGGCTGACACCGCCCGGTCGGTGCGGTCCGGCGCGGGATTGTCGGTGCCGGCCGGCACACCGAGCAGTGCCGGACTGCCCGGGTCGCCGAAGTGGACGCCGATGGGGATCGGTGTCGCCGGGGCGCCCTCGTCCGGCGCGGGCTGCCGACGCGCCACCGCGTTCGACTCCGGCCGGGTGACACCGCTGTCCACCACCGCCGCCACCGGCGGCGCCGTGGCGCTTTGGCTCGCTGTCGACGGCACCGGCACGGCGGGCACCGGGTCGACCGGGAGCGGGCTCGGCGGGTGCGCCGGCGGGTGCGCCTCCAGCGCGGGCGGGGTGACCCGCCAGCGGGTCATGTCCAGCAGGGCCACCGACCCGACCGGCACCGGCTCACTGCCTCCCGACCCGGTCCCCGCCGGCCCGGTCCCCGCCGGCCCGATCCCCGCCGGCCCGATCCCCGCCGGCCCGGTCCCCGCCGCACCGATCTCCACCGGCTCGATCGCCGCCGTAACGGCTTCTGCCGGCACGATCGCCACCGCAACGGTCTCTGCCGGCACGGTCTCACTGGTCGAGGCAGGAACGGGCCCGGAGCCGGCAGGCACGGTCGGCGCCGGGGCGGGGGTGGTCGGCGTGGGGACATCGCCGACCGGTCCGGCCGACGGTACGGGCAGCGCCGACGGCAGGCTGGTCGGGCGGCGTCGTGCCCCGGCCGGCGCCGGAAGGACACGCCCGACGACCCGGTGCCGGGTCCCGCCCGGCGAGGCGGTGTTCCGGGGCGCCCACCGATGGAACTGCCCCTCCGTCACCAGCAGTCCGTGCACGGTCATCGACACCGCCGCGTCGGCGCCGTACACCGGGCCGCCGAGCGCGTCCGCCAGTCCACCGAAGAGCAGGTCGGCGGCGGAGCCGACGGGCGACGGACCGGAGCTGAGCAGCACCACCGGTCGAGCCGATCCGCTCTTCGCCGCCACGATCATCTTGGCCAACCCGGCCGGCGGCACCGGGCGGCCGGCCACCCGGAAGCCGGTCGCACCGATCTCCACCTGCACCACGAACCCGGCCGCCGACGCCCTGCCGAAGGTCGGCGCGGATTCGGGCAGGAACGACCAGCCGGCCGGTGTGGACCGTCCGGACGCCTGCCGCTCCGGCACGGCCACCGTGCTCGCCGGACGACTGTCGGCGGGGATGCTCGGGGGACGACCGTCGGTGGGCATGCTCGCGGGACGGCTGTCGGTGGGCGGGGGTGCTGTCGGCGTACGGGCGGGGGTCGGCGGTGTCGGCGCCGCCCGGCGACGCCGGCCGCCGTACGGCAGGTAGTGGGGTGCGGTCGGGCCGGCGGCGGACTGCCCGATGCCGGGACGCCAGAACACCGAGCCGTCGGCGGCGACCCTGGCCCGCCGGTGCGCGTCGTCGCCCTCGGCGGGGTCGGTAACGTCACGCGCGGTGCGGTCGGGCACCGGTGCCGGTGGTCGGGGCGGCCACTGCGGCTCCGTACGCGGTGTCCCGCCCGGCAGGCAGCTGAGCCACACCCGCCCGCCGGTGAGCGTCGGGGTCTGCCCCTCGTCGTCGACCGCGAGCGGGTCCAGGGGCATGATGATCTCCTGCCCGACCCGGTCCGCGAGGTCACGGACCAGCCGCGGCACCGGCAGCGGGTCGGCGTACGGGCCGAGGCCGAGCAGCCGGATGCCGGCGGCGCTCCCGCCGAGATGCTCGCCGAGGAGATCGGGCAGGAGCGTGAACAGCCCCGGTAGGGCGGTCACCGCAGGGGTGCCGAGCACCGTGATCCGGTCCGGTTCGACCGGCAGGGCGGCGGTGAGCCGGATCAGCGGTTCCGGGTCCTCGTCGGCGGTTCGCAGCAGGAGCGCGTCACCGGCGGCATCGGCGACCACCGGCCCGACGGCCGGGGTCGCGGCGCGCTCTGCGGTCACCGGACCGTCCCCTCCCCGCATGCCCCTGGTCCGACCGGCCGTTACGGGCGGACGGCGCCGTTCACTGCCCGGTCGCCTGCACTACGCATGCCACCCCGGTCCGGTTCACGACGATCCGAGGGTCATCCGGCTGCCAGTGCGACCGGGTCCGCGGCGGGTTCGGCGACCGGTGCCTGTACGGCGGCCAGTGCCCGGTGCAGGCTCAGCACGTCGACCTCGGGCACGGTGTACCGGCCATCGCGGATGTGGGCGGTGAAGTCGGCCGTCGGCGCCAACCCGTGCTGGTCCAGGTAGTACCCGACGGCGTCGCTCCAGACCCAGGTCCCGTCGGTGCGGAAGCTCATCGGCACGGACGCGCCCCGGTCCGGCTCCACCACGTCGTCGAGCAGCGTGGTGGTGATCACGAGCGGCACCCCCTGCCGGAGGTACCGCAGGATCCGGTCCCGCTCGTCGGGGTCGAGGGGCGGGCCGCCCGGCTGGTCCCCGTCGAGCGGGTCGAACAGCCGGGCGATCCGGATCTCGGGCTGTGGTTCGGCGGTCCAGAGCAGGGCGGCGAAGCCGAGCGCGGTGCGCTGGAACATGGGCAGCGCGTCCGGGTCGACGAAGACCGTGACCAGGGGATCCGTCTCACCCGCGTCGACCAGGACGCCCTGTAGGCGAGCGGTGACGGCGGGCAGACCGTCCCCGCTCGCCGGGCCGCTCGCGTACACCAGGTACATCCGCTTGGCCGGCGGCCACTGGGTGTCCAGGGCCGGGTAACGCCAGCAGCGCCACAGCGCCAGCGGGCCGGTTTCGTCGTCGATCGCGGTGGTCAGGGCGACGTCCACATCGTCGGGCCCCGCCGGGCCGCCGTCGGACCGGGTCAGATCGACGTTGTACGGAATCAGCTCGCCGTGCTCGGCCAGCACCTCCGGGCCGACCGGTGCGAGTCCGTACAGTGGCATGGTCTCGTCGGCGGCGACCTCGATCTCGGTCAGCAGGTCCGTGTCCCCGCCGGCTTCGCCGAGCGTCTCGCCGAGCAGTGCGATGTCCGCCGCGCCGAGCGGGATCCGCCCGGTCATGGCGGTGAACACGACCGCCTGGGCGACGTCGACCAGCATCCCGGCGGCGAGCCAGGTCCGGGCCTCGGCGACCAGTTCGTCGGGCATCGTGCTCTCGGCCCGCAGTAACAGGTGGTGGAAGGCGGCCAGCCGCCCGCTTTCGCTCATACCGGCTCTCCAAGTGGTTCGGTGGTTTCGTCGGTGCCACCGTGGGTCGCCGCGATCCGGGCGGCGAGTTGGGCGGCGTACTCCTCGCCGAGCCCGCCGTTGAGGGCGGCGGTGACCCGGTCGCGCAGTTCGGCCATGAGCGCCGGCCGCCCCGGTAGCGGTCCGGCATACGGACGGATGATCGCATCGGTCAGTTGGGCGACTCCGACCGCCGGGCGTCCGGTCGGCGGCATCCGGACCACCGGCGCCGTCTCGGGGACCCGAGGAAAGCTCACCGGCGCCGTCTCGGGCACCTGGGGAAACTGGGGGATGGGATTGGCCGGGGCGGGATCCTCTGCCGGGATCGCCGGCTCCGGCATCGGTGCCGGGGGTGGATCCGCGTGTTTGAGCAGCACCGGATGGACCTCGACACCGAACTTCTCGGTCAACCGGCGGGCGACGTTGTCCAACCAACGACCAATGTCCACCGGATCCAGGTCCGGCCGGACCTTCTCGCTCATATACCGACCGGACTTGTCATTCACCTCCCAACGACCCGCCACCGCATTCCACCCGAACTCACCACTGATCCGAGCCCGCGCAACCTCGGTCCCACCACCGTCCACAAAACCCGCCGCGATCGTCGGATGACCCTGCCCATCCAACAAACCCTTCACATCGTCAACCGTCACGTCCGTTCCAACCGACCGCATCCCCTCCACCAACCGCACCCACTCCGCATCCTCCACAACCGTCAGAATCTCCTCCGACCCCACCCGAATCCCACCATCCGCATCCACCACGTAATGCCACCGCGCACCCAACCGCTCCAACAACGCCGGCTTGAAATCCTCCAACCGATACCACATCGGATTCAACCGAACCGCACCATCCGCCATCTCCGCCGACTTCACCCGCTTCGGATCGACCACCACCCCGTACTCACGATCCAGATCCATCACCTCGGACAGTGCGGGGGCGGACTTGACCAAGGGGTCGGCAACCGGCTCGTCCTCGACGACCGGGGCGAATTCGACCGGGGCGAACGAGTGCTCGACCGGGGAAATGACCGGGGAGGGCGGAACAAGGACCGATATCGACGGTACGGGCGCCGGTGCGTCCGTCTCCGGGTCGAGGTCGACCACCGCCGGGATGGGGACCGGTGCCGACAACACCGGGTTCGGACCGGGATCCTCCGCGTCCTCCTCGACGATGGACGCCAGCGGCAACACCCCGGCGAGCAGGTGCGGCCCGGAGAGCGTGGACGGGACGGGGAACGCGAGCGAACGGGGAGGCACGAGCGGGCTCGACAGCACGGACGGCACGGTGGGAAAAGTTGGAACGGTCGGCACCGGCGGGACGGGAGACATCGGCGTCGGCGTGACCGAGGAGGAGGTGTCCAGCGGGGCCGGCGGTAGTGGCACCGGCGGCACCGGGGCCGTCGGTACGGCGACAAAATCGGCCTGGAAGTCGTCGAGCAGTCGATAGTGCCGCTGGGCCGAGCGCCACCAGGTTGCCTCGGCCTCCTCCCGGTCCCGGACCGCCGCGAAGTACGCCCGGTCCAGGTCGTCGTCCGGATGCTGGTCGTGCAGCCGGCTCTCCAGCGCGGCGAACCGGGCGGCCGCCTCGGTCTCGCCCGCCTCGACGAACGCGTCGGCGTCGGTCTTGAGCTGCTGCTCGTGCGCCACGATCGCGTCGAAGTCGGCCTGCGCGTCCGCCGGCGCCCCGTCATCGATACCGAGTACGCGGCGGGCGTCGTCGCGCCCCATCCGCAGCACCACCGTCACCAGCGGCGCCGCCGTCTCCTCGTTGGACCGGTGCCGGCTCCGCAGCGGCCGGGACCACTTGCCCGGCATGGTCACCTCGATCACCGGCCGGCAGACGTACGCGACGGCGGCCGACGGCCCCTCCGGCTTGAGGTTGCCGAAGCCGGTGGCCGAGTTCTCCTCCCCCGCCGCGTTGGCTGCCGTCTCGCCACTGGACGGGCCCGCTCCCCCGGTCTCCAGGGGCTGGTACGGGTCGTCGATGTAGCCGCGTCCGCCCACCACGCGGGGGGCGTGCAGCGTCTGCTTCTGCACGTTCGAGCCGCTGCCGAGGCCACCGCCGGCCTGTTCGGCGTGCTCCCGGTACACGCCGGAGTCCACTCCCGCCAGCCGGACCGCGACCGGTTCGAGTCGTACGGTGATCTTCGCCTTCTGCATCGAGGCTTCCGCGCTGGACAGCTCGGGCAGCACCAGGCCCTGTTCGGAGAGGAGCGTCCGGGCGTTGGGCAGCAGGATCTCCGGGGTGAGCGCCTGGTGCACCTGCTGGGTGCCCGGATAACCCTCCGTACGCAGTCGGCGGGCGGCGTCGGCCAGCAACGCCGCCGCTTCCCGCTGCACCTCGGCCGCTCCGTGCAGGTCCTCGGGGGCGAACCGGGGTGGGATCAGCACCCCGTCCCGGTTCCGCCAGCCCGGCTCCGGCCCCGGATCCGACAGCGGCGGGTACGCCCCCGGCCCGGTGACGGCGGCCGGCGTGCTGTTGCGGCGGGCACTGCGCAGGTCCCCGGCCCACCGGTCGACGGTCACCTCCTGCTGGAAGGTGATCGTGTTCGCCGGCACCGCCTCGCCCCGGTGGTAGATCCGGATCTCGAAATGCGGATTGAGGCGGATCCGGGCCTTCACCCCGCGCCCGGAGCTGATGTCGACGGTACGTTGCTCCGTCTCGTTGAAGTTCGTGCTGGCGGTGAGGTTTCCGGTGTTGTACCCGTAGCCGCCGCCGAGCGCGCCCGCCACCGGGGCCTTCGGCTTCGGGGCCGCCTCCGGGTTCGACGGCTGTGCGCCCGGGTTCGCCGGGTCGGGCGGAGTCTGACCCTGGATCGGGGGCGCCTGCTCCAGGGGCTTCCCCTCGGGGTTCATGACCCCGGTGGCGAGGGCACTGAAGTACAGCGCCCAGCCCCGGGCCCGCCGTACCAGCTTGCCCGTTCCACGCGCCCCGACCATGCGGACGTCGATGTCGTCGTGGTTGGCCACGAACCGGTCGAGCTCGATCGGGTCGTTGAGTGTCGCGTGCAGCCGTACGTCGTAGAGGTGCTGGCTGAACGCGCCGGTGTCGGCGTGGATCAGGGAGACTCCGCCGTCGAACAGCGCCGCCCAGTTGCGGCGTACGCCCTTGGCGGAGAGCAGGTTGAGCATGCGGCGGCGGTTGAGCATCGGGTCGGCCAGTGAGGTGCCGTTCAACGCGGCCAGGATCGGCGCCGCCAACGGCACCGGGTTCGGCGCCGCGACCGCCTGCTCCAGTGCCTCGATCGCGGGTCCCACCAGGGACGGGACCTGGTGGAAGGTCTGTAGGCCCAACCCGGCGGACCGGTCGACGGGCAGGGCGAGCGCCGGTTTGGCCGGCCGGGCGCCGATCCGGCGGGGCGGTGGCGGGTTCAGCGCCTTTCCGGGCCCGTCGAGCAGGCCCATGGCGGCGGCCTGGTCCTCGGTGACCCGCAGGTACACCGCGTTGTGGATGACGGCGCTGCGCGCGGCCGTCTTGTGGTTCTGCCACCGGTCCGGCTGGATCGCGGTCGGCAGCATCGCGGCGGGGAAGTCCGCCGAGTGGGTGACCTCGGCGACGGCGGTCACCCGCAGGTCGGCCACGACCAGGAAGGTACGGGCCCGGCCCTTGCGGTTGTTGATGTTGCGCTCGATGAACCCGCTGACCTTCTCCCGCCAGCGCCGCATCCGGTAGTGGAAGACGTGCTGGTAGCCGACGGTGCCGGTGCCGCCGCCTCCGGCCTTGTGCTCCGGCTTACCGGGCTTGCGCAGCCCGAGCGCGAACTGGATCCGGCCCAGCCACTGCCGTTCCCGGGTACGGCTGCCCCAGACCTGGATCCCGCCGCCGGGCGCGTTCTCGGTGCTGATCTCGCCCCGGACGGGGACGAGTCGGGGGGCGTCCAGTCGGGCCACGATCGACACGTCGAGCCGGCCGTCGTCGGTCTCCGTGGTGAGCGGTTCCAGGTCCCACTGCCGTTCGGTCATCGCGGCCAGGTTCGCCATCTGCCGGGAGTTCGACAGTCGGTTGACCAGGTCCGCCCACACCGGCATTCCCTTGGCCAGGGCGGCGTCACCGCGCAGCCCGCCGAGCTTGCGTTTGGAGGCCGAGTCGGGCGCGTACCGCTGGGTGTCGAGCACCGCCTGCTGGGCCAGGCCGAGCACCTCGGCGCTGCCCGGCATCGCCTCCACGTACCGCCAGTCCCAGGCCTGCTCGCGACGCCGCCCGCTGCCACCCGCCGGTTGGGTGGGCGGCGCGGGCGGTGGCGTCCGGTCGACGAACTGCCGCAGCGCGGCGATGTCGGCGCGGGTCTGCCGGGCCAGCGGACGGTTCTCCCGACCCGACACCGAGACCGGGTAGTTGACCGGGCGGGTCGGCAGCGCGCTGCGCGAGTGCAGGACCTTCACGTGGTGCGTGTCGGTGAGGCGGTACTGCGGGATCTGCTCGTCGCCGACCTGCACCGTCTCGGGCAGTCGGGTGAAGCCCGCCACGAGGTTGTGTTGGATCTGCCTGGCCCGCCGCCCCAACCCGAACAGCGCCCGCCGGTCCCGACCCAGTCCGACCGTGTACGAGTGGACCGTCACCACCAGTTCCAGATCGCCCTCGAAACGCTCCGAGTCGGGCGTGCCGCCGTGCAGCGACGTCTCCTGGCCGGTCACCTCGATCCCGCTCTGCCGGGCCCAGCGCTGCTGGAACTCGACCGCCCCGCCGGGCGACAGTGAGGTGCTCACGTTCCTGCCGGGCAGTCGCCCGATGAACCCGCCCTCGACCGCGACGGCGGCCCGCCACTGTGCCCCGGCGGCCGAGCCGTCCTGCTCACTGCTCGACTGGAAGTTGCGGACCGCGACGTTCGGCTCCTCCCCGGCGTACGTCGGCGGCCGTGGATGCCGGGCGGCGACGTGGACCACGATGTGCCGGGAGTACGTCTGCTTCGTCCTGGTCAGGGTCGCGGTCACCCCGCCGTTGAGCATCGCGGTGTAGTTCTGCCGCAATGCCGGCATGGACAGGACGCTGTCGAGTTCGGTCTGGTTGTTCTGCCGCTCGCTGGCCGAACTGGAGAAACCCATTCGGCGTACGACGCCGTCGCCCCGGTAGCGCGGCAGGAACCCGCCACCGATCTGCCCGATCAGGGCGGTCGTCCGCTCCTGGACCGCACGGAACCGGCTCATCCCGTACGGCATGGCGTGCCCGCCGGAGGACGCGTACGGCGGCGCGTGCCGGGGCCGGTCCGGCTCGGCACCGGCGGTCTGCCGTACGGCCTTCGTCTTGCCCTTCAGGTCGACGGCCGGGGCCGGCGTGCTGGCCGGCTGGCCGGTACCGCTGCCGCTGGTCGTCGCCGTGCCGGCCGGCCGGACCGTGCTGATCAGTTCGGCCGCCTTCTCCTTGGGCAGGCGGGCGAGCACGCTCAGTCGGAGTTCGACCGGACGGACCCCGGTCCGGCGACGGATCCGGTGCTGGAACGTGTTGACCCGGGTGCTCGGGTCGATGGTGACCCGGACGGTCACCTTCGCCAGCACGTTCTCGATGTCCTTGAACTCGGTGCCGGTCCGGGTCGTGGTGCTCTGCTTGACCGTGGTGGTGGCGTTGCGGCGGAACGCGGCCGACAACCGGAGCTGGACGTACCCCAGGCCCCAGCCCCACCGGATCGGCACCACGCTGCCGCCGCCGCCGACCATGCTGACGTGCTGCTGACGCCCGTTGTCGGTGATCCCCGGCTGCCAGCGGAACGAGGACTTCTTGACGTCGCCGAGCACCTCCAGGTCGGTCACCTCGGAACGCATCTGGACCGAGACCGCCTGCCGCCGCGACGGGCTGAGCAGCAGCGGCGAGTGCACCGGGCCCTCCAGCGCCAGCGGCAACTGTCCCAGCAGGCTCGGTTCGCTGAGCAGCGCCCGCATCTGCTCCCGGCTGGTGCTGCCCGGATCGACCGTGCCGGTGCGCCTGATCCGTTGCAGGACCAGTTCGGCGACCTGGTTCCAGCCCCGGCGCACACCCCACCGACCGTCCGCCTCCCGTACGTTCGCGTCCAGCAGCCGGACCGGGGTGAGGTTCTCCACCAGGGTGGAGACGTCGAAGTCGCCACTGGCCTGGCTGACACCGACCGGCGCGGTGGCCCTGGCGACGTCCTCGACCGCCTGGAACCCGATCGGGGCGATCACCACCGGCGCGGGCGGCGGGTAGACCGCGGCCGCCGGAGGGTTCGGCGCCGCCGCGCCCGCCCGGTGGAACGGCGGCACCGTCGCCGGTACGGTGCCCGGTCGGCCGGCCGTCACTGTGAACGCGACCGACGCCAGGACCAGGTTCGACCCGGCGCCGCCGCGTACGTTGTGCGAGTCGAAGAGCGTGGAACTGTTCTCGCTCGACTCCGCCGCCTGGGCCAGGGCCGCCTCGGCGGAGAAGCCGCCACCGGGGCCGATCCGGCTGGCCATGGTGAAGCCGCCGCCGATGGCGAAACTGTCCGCCGACGTCGCGGTGTCCCGTTGCGCCATGGTGAAGTCGTTACGGGTGTCGAACTTCGCCCTGTCCTCGTTCTGGTCCACCCAGCGCTGGCCGGTCGTGTCCCGGCTGGGCACGATGGTGACGCTGTGCCAGTTCCGCCACCCGTCGCGCACGTCGAAGGTGCGGCCGCCGGTGGTGAAGAACGACTGGAGGTCCTCGCGTAGCGCCGCCTCGACCGTGGAGGTGTCGACCGAGATCCCCTGCCGGCCGCCCCAGGTGAGTCGGGCGTACCGGGCCGGGACCCGGTCCCGTACGCTGCGCCGGACCGCCGAGGTCAGGTCGGCGACCAGTTGGTCGAGGTCGGACGCCCCGTCCACCTCGTAGAGCAGGTCCGGGTTGGACTGGTAGAGGCCCAGCTCCGCGGCGGTCGCCGGGATACCCGGCGGGGTCGCTGCCGGGGCCGACGCGGACGCGGACGACGTCGGTGCGGCGGCGGCGGAACCGGACGGCCCGGCCTTGCGTCCGAGTCGCAGCCCGGTGCCCCCGGAGTCCCCGTCCTCGGCGACGATCCCGTCGAACGGGATCGGCTGCCCGTCGAAGTCGTTGAGGGTGTCCCAACCGTCCTCGCCGAGCTTCGTCGGCGTGAACAGCGACCACGAACTCCCGCCGATGCTGAGCACCTTGTCCGGGTGGAACTCGGAGCCGACGACCACGTCACCGGACGCGGCCAGCACGTCTCCGCCCCGGGTCGTCGCCAACCCCTGGGCGAACTCGGCGCCCAGTTCGTCGGTGCGGCAGGCGACCAGGACCAGCAACACCTCCGGCGGAACCAGTGGCGTGACGATCCGGGACACCTGCGCGGGGGTGAGCAGCACCTCGCCGGTACCACCGTCGGCCAACCGCACCGGCGCAGCGACGAATCCACCGGCACCGTGGACCAGCAGCGCGCCGCCCGAGCCGTACGGCAGCGGGCGGTTGCGTACCAGTTCCCAGTCGGCGTCGGAGAGCAGCGCCACCCCGGCCCGCTGACCCGGCGCCGGGCGTACGACCAGGGGTAAGCCATCGGCGAACCAGGTGCCTGCCTTGTCCCGGGTCAACTCCGTCACCGGGACCGGCGGGGCCGACGAGCTGTCCACCGCCGGTACGACCGGTGTTCCCTGATGGGTCGACTTCGGGCTGCTGCCGGACGTCGACCCGAGCGCGGGCAGCGCGGTGGTCGGCAGCTGGGTGACGGTCGACGGCCCGGGCTTCCGGGGTGGCATCGTCAGCGTCCGCACCCGCTCGGTAACAACCGTCGACCCGGTCGTCTTCGGCCCGGCGGTCTTCGGCTCGGCGCGCTGGCGGAGCGTCGCGTCGGCCTCCTTTCTGAGCTGGGTCAGGAGGCCGGTGTCGACCGGGAGCGGGCCGGCCTTCGACCGGACCATCGCATCCGTGAACCGCTCGGTGTCCCGCCGTTGGGCGAGTGTCAGTGTGCTCGGTGGCGGCGGGCCCAGTTGGGACCGGACCAGGTCGGTGGCCCCGAACCGGTCGCCCGGCACGGCGGGCAGGACCGGAGCGGGCTTCCGCTCGGCCGGAGCCGTGTCGCGGTCAACCGGCGGCAACTCGTCGCCACCGTCGCTGTCGCTGTCGTCGCCGTCAATGTCACCGTCACCGTCAATGTCACCGTCGCCGTCGTTTTCCGTCCCGAGGGCGATCCGGTGCGGTACGGCGACGTACGTGGCCTCGAAGTCGTCGAGCAGCTGGGAGTGGGTCTGGAGCAGCTCCCACCACTCGGCCTCGATCCGCTCCCGCTCCCGCACCGCCTCCTGCCACTCGCGGAGGGCGTCGGCACGCGCGTCGATCGCCGCCGACCGGGTCATCGACTGCTCGCGCAGGACGGGTTCCTGGACGCTCTGCAGCCGGTACCTGGCCGCCTCCTCGGCGTCGGTCGCCGCGACGAACTGCTCCCCGGCCGCGTGCAGCAACCGGTCCTGGGCGACGATCTGATCGAAGGCGGCCCGCATCCCCGGTGCCACGGCGTCGCTGTCGTCGATGGCCAGCACCTGCCGGGCGTCCTCCAGCCCCATCCGGAGCACCACGGTCACCGGGGCTCCCGGGCGGTCGGTGCGCTGGCGGGCCGGCAGCAGCACCCGGATCCGCTCGGGCAGGGTCACCTCGATCACCGGCTGACAGATGTACGCGACCGCCGCCGACGGCCCCTCGGGTTTGACGTTGCCGAACCCGGTCGCCCCACCCTCCTCACCGGAGGCGACCGCGGCGGTCTCCCCGGTGGAGGGCCCGGCACCGCTGGTCTCCAACGCCTGGTACGGGTCACCCAGGTAGCCGCGACCGAGCAGGAGCCGTGGCGCCTGGGTGGACTGGATCAACGCGTTCGTGCCGCTGCCCCCGGCCGTGGTCGCCTGCTTCACGTGCTCCCGGTACACCCCGGCGTCGACCCCGGCCAGCCGGACCGCCACCGGCACCAGCCGGACCCGGACCACCGCCCCCTTCATCGACACGTCGGCGCTGGGCACCTCGGGCAACTCCAGCCCGAATTCGTCCAGCAGGTCACCGGCGTTCGGCAGCAGAAGCTCCGGCGTCAGCCCCTGGTGCACCTGGTGGGCACCGGCGTAGCCGGCCCGGGCCAGCCGCTTCGACACCCCCTGGAGCATGGCGTTCACCGCGTCCTGGATGACCTTCGCACCGTCGAGGTCCTCCGGCGCGAACCGGGGTGGCACCAGGATCCGGTTGCGCTCCCGCCAGCCGGGCGCCCGGAGCCGGCCGGTCCGCTGGTCCGGCGCGGGCAGCTGGTTCGCCGGAAGCGGGTACGCGCCCGGGTCGCCGGGTTCGGCGGGCGGCCGGGCCTCCGTACCGGGCTGCCGGATCCGGAGGTTGGTGGCCCACCGGTCGATCGTCACCGGGGCCTGGAAGGAGACCGCCGCGTCGCGTACCGGTCGGCCCCGGTAGAAGATCCGGATTTCGAACCGCGGCTCAAGCCGGGTCCTCGCCTTCACCCCACGCCCGGAGCTGATGTCGGTGGTCCGGATCTCCGACTCGGAGCTGTTCGAGCTGAGCACGAGCGAGCCGTAGCCGTACTGGTGCCCGGCGCCGAGGGCCGCCGCCTTGCCGTCCGGGTTCAGGATCGCCGAGCCGGCGATGTTCCCGAAGACCGCGTCACCCCGCCCGCTGCGAACGGTCTTGCCCTTGCCCCCGACGCCCACCGTCCGTACGTCGATGTCGTTGTGGTCGGCCACGAAACGGAGCACCTCGGGTGGCTGGTCGACGGCGGCGACCAGGCGGATGTCGAACAGCCGTTGGCTGACCACCCCGGTCTCCGGGTAGAGCAGCGACACCCCGCCGTCGAAGAGCGCCGCCCAGTGCCGGGGCAGCCCGGTCCGGGACAGTACGTTGAGCAGCCGCCGCCGGTTGAGCATCGGATCGGACAACCCCATGCCGGTCAGCGTCGCCAGGATCCGGGCGAACACCGGATTCGGGTTCGCCCCCGCGACCACCGCCCGCAGGGCGGTGATGGCCGGCCCGACCAGCGAGGGGACCTGGTGGAACGTCTGAAGTCCCAGGCCGGGTGAGCGCCCGGGCGGCAGCACGAACTCACTGCCGTTCACCTCCCGCGCGATGCTCCTCGGCAACGGCGGATTCGCCGGCTGCTCGATCAGACCGAGCCTGACCGCCTCGTCCTCGCTGACCCAGAGGTAGACCGCGTTCTCGATCACGGCGCTGCGGGTCACCGTCTTGTGGTGCTCCCAACTGGCCGGCTGGAGCGGCTCCGGCAGCAGCGACTTGGGCAGGTCGGCCGGATTCGTGACCTCGGCGACGACGCTGGCCCGCAGATCAGCCACCACCAGGTACGAGCGGGTCTTGGCCTTCCGGTTGTTGACGTTGCGTTCGATGAACCCGCTGACCTTCTTGCGGTGCCGGGTCATCCGGGAGTAGATGACCCGCTGGTAGCCACCGGAAGCGGTACCGCCACCGCTGAACCTGTCCTCCTTGTTGCTCGTCTCCCGGCCCGACACGCCGAACTGGGCCCGCGCCTGGACCTGGTTCTCCGTGGTCCGGGTCCCCCACACCTGCACCCCGCCACCGGGCGCGTTCTCGGTGGTGACCTCGGACAGGTTCGGCGCCAGCCTCGGTCGGGTGAGCCGGGCGGCCACCGACACGTTCAGCCGCCCGCCGTCCGCCTCGGTGGTGATCGGTTCCAGGTCCCACTGCTGCTCGGTCATCGGTCCCAGGTTCGCGACCTGCTGCGTGGTGGAGAAGCGGTCCACCAACTCGGCCCAGACCGGCATCCCCTCGACCAGGGTCACGTCGCCGCGCAGCCCGCCGAGCTGGCGTCGGGACGAGCCGTTCTCGTACCGCTGGGTCTCCAGGGCCGTCTCCTGCGCCAACCGCAGCAGTTCGCCGCTGCCCGGCATCGCCTCCACGAACCGCCAGTCCGTCACCGCCAACCGTGGCTGAGCAGGCGGCTGCGGGGGCTGTAGCGGCTGGGGTTGGAGCAGCGGGGGCTGCGGCTGCGGGGGCTGCGGTGCCGGCCGGTCCACGAAGTCCCGCAGGGTCGACAGATCGGCCCTGGTGCGCCGACGCAGCGGCACATTGTCCGCGTCGTCCTCGGCGTCGATCCGGGTCACCGGCAGTTCTTCGAGATCCTGACGCGGAATCGCGCTTTTCGCGAACAGCACGCTAACCGGTTTGTTCGAGGTGAGCGTGTACTGGTTGATCAGCCTGCCGCCGACGTCCACCTCGCCGCCGACCCAGGCTGCCGTGGGCGCGGTGGTCGGGGTCAGCGGTCCGGCCCGGTGGCCCAGCCCCAGCCGCGCCCGCGGATTGCGACCCAACCGATTCTTGTACGTGTAGACCGTGACCACCAGCTCCAGGTCACCGTCGAAGCGTTGGGAGTCGGGCGTACCGCCGTGCAGCGCGGTCTCCTGCCCTGTCGTGTCGACGCCACCCTGCTGGGCCCAGCGCCGCTGTCCCTCCACCGCGCCGCCGGGCATCACCGCGGCGCTCGCGTCCGGCCCCGGGAAACGCCCGATGAAGGCGCCCTCGACGGACAACGCCGCCCGCCACTGCGCCCCGGCGGCCGAGCCGTCCTGTTCGCTGTTGGACTGGAAGTTGCGTACGGCGACGCCTTTTTCCACCCCGGAGTAGGTCAGATCCCGGGTGTGCCGGGCGGTGACGTGGATGACCACATGTCGCGAGTGGAAGAACTTCGTCCGGGTCAGCACCGCCGCCACCCCGCCGTTGAGCAGCGCGGTGTAGTTCTGCCGCAACGCCGGTACCGAGAGCACCCGGTCCAGCTCGGACTGGTTCTTCTGTCGCTCGCTGGCCGAACTCACGTACCCCATGGTCTTGACCGCACCGGCGGTCCGGAACCGGGGCAGGAAACCGCCACCGATGCCGCGCACCAACGCCGCCGTACGGTCGTGCACCGCGCGGAACCTGCCCATTCCGATCGGCACGGAGTTGCCGCCGCTCTTGGCCCACGGCGGCGGTAACGGATCCGGTTCGGGCACTGGTTTCGTGCCCACGGAGTCCTCGTTGGTCCCCTCGGCGCTCCCCTCGTCCTCGGAGATCGTGTCGAGAGCGGAATCGTCGGGCACCCTCCTGGCCTTGCCCTTGCGGTCGCCCGGCGCGGACGTGTCGACACCGGGCGTGTCGTCGGCGTCGACGTCGTCCGGTGGTGGGCCGGCCAGCAGTTGGTCGGCCTTGTCCTTCGGCAGCCGGGCCAGCATCGTCAGCTCCACCACGATCGGCTGCGGGGACCGGCGGAACGGCTGCTGGAACGCGTTGACCCGGGTCGACGCGTCGATCGTGAGCCGGACCTTCACCCGGGCGAGCACGTTCTTCACGTCCTTGAACTCGGTGCCGGTCCGGCTGGTGCTGCTCTGTTTGACACTGGTGGTGGTGTTCCGGCGGAAACCCGCACTCAGCCGAGCCTGGATGTACGCGATCCCGAAGCCCCACCGGAACGCACCGCTGCCGCCGCCACCGACGGAACTGACGTGCTGCTGGCGCCCGACGGACGTGACGCCCGGCTGCCACCGGAACGACGACTTGGGGATGTCCTCGATCACCTCCATCGCGGTGACCTCGGAGGTCATCTCCAGGGCCACCGCCTGGCGGCGCGACGAGCTGAGCACCAGCGGTGAGTGGACCGTACTTTCGAGGGCCAGCGGCACCTGCCCCAGCACGCTCGACTCGCTCAACAGCGAACGGACCTGCTCCCGACCGATGCTGCCCTCGCCGACCGTGCCGGTCGGCCGAAGCTGTCGCAGGACATCCTCGGCGACCACGTTCCAGGCGGTGGCCGGGACCGGGTTGCCGTGCGGGTCCTGACGGTCGAACCGGGCGTCCTCGATCCGTACCGGAAACAGGTTCTCCACCAGCGTCGAGACGTCGAACCGACCCTGCCTGGACCGGACGGTCCGGGCGACCTGCGGGGCCTTCGCGATGTCGTCCAGGGCGCGGAAGGCGATCGTCGCCGTCGGTCCGCCCGGCGGTGGCGGGTGGGCGGCCATGCGCAACTGGTGGGCGGCGTCGGTCTCGTGCATCGGGGGCGACGACGTCGGTGGCCGGCCCGCCCGGTCCACCGTGATGGCGAACTGGACCGACGCCAGCACGACGTGGGAGCCGGCGCCGCTGCGGATGTTGCGTGAGTCGGACAGGGTGCCGCTCGATTCGGCGGTCTCCGCCGCGCGGGCGAACGCGAGATCACCGGAGAGCGCGCCGCCGGGCCCGAACCTGCCACCGATCGCGCCACCCAGGGCGAGTGCGAGACTGTCCCCCGCCGTCGCGGTGTCCTTGAGCGCCACGTTGGCGTCGCCCCTGGTGTCGTACTTCGCCTTGTCCGCGCTCTGGTCCACCCACTGCTGGGTGTCGGTGAACCGGGTCGGGGCGATGGTGACGGAATGCCATCGCCGCCACCCGTCCCGTACGTCGAAGGTCCGCCCACCGGTGGTGAAGAACGACTGGAGGTCGTTGCGCAGGGCGTGTTCGATCGCCGTGGTGTCGACGGTGAGCGCCTGCCGCCCGCCGTACGTGATCCGGGCCAGCCGGTTGGACAGCCTCGCCCGTACCCGCGCTTCGACGCCCTGCCGTATCTGCTCCACCAACCGGTCGACGTCGGCGGCGCCGTCGACCTCGGACAGCAACTCCGGGCGCCGCTGGTACACGCCGAGCAGGGCGCTGATATCCGGCAGCGGAACCGACGGCGGCGGGGTGTCCTCCGCCGTGCCCGGTGTCTTCGCCGTCTCCCCCGTCTTTCCCGTCTCCCCCGGCGTCTTCGACGTCGTCGGGGTAGCGGTGGCGGACGAGGACGACGAGGCGGTCGCCTTGAGTCTGGTCCAGGGTGCGAGCTTTCTCGGCTGCGGTGTGCTCGACGTCGACGCCCCCTGGTTGCTCAGCGGGTTGGGGCCGAGCCGCAGACCCGGTCCACGGCCGGGACCGTCTACCGCGACGATCCCGTCGAACGGCCGCGTCAGGCCGTCGACGTCGTCGTTGAGCACGTCCCAGCCTTCGCCACCGAGCCCGTCGGGAACGAAGAGCAGCCACGGGTCGCCGCCGACCGAGACGAGGCCACCGGAGGGACCTCCGGTACCCGCGATCACGTCGCCCGACGCGGCCAGCACGTCCGTCCCCCGGGCCGAGGCGAGCCGCTGCGCGAACCCCCCGGCCAGTGCGGTCGGTGCGCACGAGACCAGCGCCAGCGGCGCGTCGGGCGGGGCCACCTCCGCCACGATCCGGGCCACCTGGTCGGGATCGAGCAGCACCTCGGCGGAGGTGCCGTCGGCGTGCCGGACGGCCGCCCGGACCCGGTCGCCGGCGCCGTGCACCAGCACCGCCGCTCCCGCGCCGTCCGGCAGTGGCCGGCCCCGGACCAGGGCCCAGTCGGCGTCGGAGAGCAGCCCGACACCGGCCCGGCCGGGCACCGGCCGCACGATCAGGGGTACGCCGTCGGCGTACCAGGTGCCGTCCGCGCCCCGGGTCAGGTCGGCCACCCGGGCCGGGCCGGTCAACCCGGCCTTGACCGGGGACGTGACCGGTGTAGGCCCGCCCCGGACCAGGGACGTGAACGGAAAGACGTTCCCCCGTCGGGTACGCGGGTGCAGCCGGTTCCAGGCTCGCCGGTCGCGCGGGTTCGCCGGCCGGTGCCGTACGGGGCGACGGCGATTGTCCACACCGGTCGGGTTCGGCACGTACGCGACCGGCGGTGGTGCGGGGGCCGGAGGCGTCGGCGGGTCGTTGACGGACGACGGTTGGTGGTCGGTCCGGGAAGCCGGTTGGCCGCTCTCCGGAGTCGGAGTCGGAGTCGGTTCGCTCGGCTTGCCCGACGTGGTCGGATCCGGAGCCACGATCGCGTTTGGGCTCGGGCTCGCGTTTGGGCTCGGGCTCGCGTTTGGGCTCGGGCTCGTCGGGGCGGGGGTGGTCTGGGTGGGAGCGATCTGGGTGGGGGCGGTGGGCGCCGGGCGGGAGGTCGCGGGGCGGGTACCGGCCGGATCGACCGCGGTGGGTCCGGCCGCGGTCGATCCGACCGTGCCGGGAACGGGGGCACCTGAGCTGATCGCGCCGGGAACGGTGCTGCTGGAACTGATCGCGGCGGAACTGATCGCCGTCGGACCCGTCCGCCCGCCGGGCCCGGCGGCCGTGGTGCTGCTGGACGCGGCCGTGCTGCTGGCCGAATTGACGCTGCTGGTCGAACTGGTGTTGCCCGCCGTGCTGGGGCTGCTGGTCGAACTGGGGCTGCTGGCCGTGCTGGCGCTGGAGGGTGTCGTCGTGGAGGTCGACGCGGTGCCGCTGGAGGTGGAGGTGGGATTCGCCGGCGTGTTGTTCGTCGCGGCTGCCGTCGTGCTGCTCGACACGGCGCTCGGCGAGACCGCTGTCGGTCCGCTGGAGCCGCCGACGCCGTTGGCAGTCGCCGTCGACGACGTGTGGGAGGTCGGGGTGGCACCCGTACCGACGCCGGCCGAGGCGGGTGCGCCGGTCACCGTTGGCCCCGTCGACATGGTCGGCGAGGCGGACACCGGGGAGTCGAACGAAGCGGTGGTGGTCGGGGTCACGCCGACCGACCCGCCGCCGTCGACTGTCGGCCCGACCCCGTCGACGGAGGTGACCGGAAGGCTCGGCACCGGACCGTTGAAGGCCGGACCGCCCGGCACCGGACCGTTGGCGGGCGGGCCGTTGAGAACGGGACCGTCCGGGTTGGCCGAGCCGTCCGAAACGGAGTCGTTCGGGGTGCGCGGATCGTTCGAGCTCGACACCGGCCCGGCCGTCGACGCGGACGACACGGGGGCGGGGCCGTTGGTGGGACCCGTACCGGCGACGGTGCCGACCGGAGTCGGGGTCGACGTGGGCGGGGTGGAGGTGGGGGGGCCGGTGTCCGCCGTACCGTCGGGGCCGCCGCCGGTCGCCGTACCCGAATTGTCGGGCCCGCCCTTCGGACCACCCGGCGGCGGGCCGCCGGGGGTGAGCACCGGCACCGGTACGTCCGTCGGCGTCGACTTGGTCGGCTGGTCGGCGCCGCCGTTCTGGTCGGAGTCCGGACCGGGGCGAATCGCGTTGCCCACGTTCGTGCCGGCGATGCTGGCACCGGCGGAGAGGATGCCGGAGGTGGCCGCCGCACCGGTCACCTTGAAGCCCTCGCCGTTGATGGCGTTGACCGTGCCCTCGGCGAGGACCTCGGTGCCCGCCTCGACCACCAGCTCCTCGGCCCCCTCGACCACCGCCTGCCTAGCCGTCGGCTTCGGCGCCGGGGTGAGGAGGGCGTCGAGGAAGGTCTTCGGTGGCGGCTTCGGGGTGGGGATGTTGTCCACGACCGCGTCCGCGACCTCGCCGCCGAACCGGCGGAAGATCCGGTTCGCGGCCGGGCCGAGGACCGTCGCGATGGCGCCACCCACGGCACCGGCGATCGCCGCCTGGCGGGTCAGCGAGGTGTCGATGTGGTCACGGGTACCCATCGCCATCTGCAACCGCTGCACGATCAGGTCCAGCAGCACCTGAAGGCCGATGCCGATGATCTGGTTCATCACCACGTGCATGAGCAGGCGTCCGAGCAGGGTACGGACCAGGAAGCGGAAGATGGCCACCCGTGCGGCCAGCCAGTTGAGCGCCGCGCCGGGGTTGAAGAACGAGAAGGCGAGCGCGACCGCGAACTCGATCAGCAGGAGGATAATCGCGCCGATCAGGGTCATCTTGACGTACTGCACCTGGGTGCCGCTGGTCTGGCTCTTCGCGCTGAGCTTGCGCATGTGCAGGCCGGCGGCGGCGAGGAAGCCGGGCTCCTCGTCGACGTACGCCCGCATCGACTCGACGAACGCCTCGTCAGCCTGCCCGGAGACCCCCTCGCGGATCGACTCGACGGCACTGACCAGCAACGGAATCGCCGCCTCGACCCCGTCGGCCGCCCCCTGGTAGGCCCGCGACATCGCGAACAGCCGATCCTCGTTGGCCCCCGGAAAGTCCTCCCCGGAGACCCACTTGAGGAAACCGGCAAGCTGGTCCGACGCCTCGATCGCCATTCGGTCAGCTCACCTCCGTCCGTCGTCCGTGCCCCGCAGGTCGGTCAGATCGTCAGACTCGGACCGTCGCCGCTGCCGCTCCAGCCACCGGCGGTGTCGACGTTGTCCGCCTCGTACGTCTCCAGCAGCCGACGCAGCTCCTCGACGCGCGAACCGTCACCGAGGGACAGGTCCCGCAGGCCGGCGAGGACGAACAGGGTCTCGGGCAGGTCCCGGTCCACGTCCTTGACGATCGCCTCGTCCACCTCACCCCGGACGCTGAGCACCACCGGGGTGTTCGCGGCCCGCTCCGCGTCGAACTCGTCCACCACGCCCTTCATGTGCTCCAGGTAGCTGGCGAACGCCTCGGCGCGCAGCCGGGCGGTGTCGGCGGAGATGATCGGCTCGGTCACCTGCCACCTCCCGCCTTCGGCTGCCCGGTCGGCTCGTCACCGGGGAACGGCTCGTTCGCGATCCGGATCGCCTCGCGCATCATCTCCTCGAAGTCGACCGTGCCGTTGATCATGTCCAGTGCGGACATGCCGGTCGGCAGTACGGACTGGAACGTCGCCGCCACCGCCGCCTGCGCCTTCGTCCGCGCCTCGCCGATCGTCTCGATCAGCAGGGTGGCCAGTTCGGCCGACGGCATCGTCCGGTACGACCTGGTGAGGAACTTGATGTCGACCAGGTCCCCACGGCTGTCCACGGTGACGGTGATCGCCCGGTTCTTCGACGTCACCGTGGTCTGGGCACCCTCAAGTTCCTCCTGCACCCCGGCGAGCGCGGCCTGGCTGCGTTCGAGTTCGGCGTACGCCTGCTCGATCTGGTTGTGCAACGGGCTGGACATGGGTCGGGTACTCCTTCCGCTCAGGAACGGCCTCGGGTGGTGCCCCGCGAGGGTCCGTACGGCGACCGTGGCCCACGGGTCGGGGCCGGTTGCCGGGTCTGGGTCTCGGACTGGTCGTACTCGGTGCTGTCGTCGCGCCCGACGACGGCCGGCGCGCAGTCCGGGTCGGTGCCCCAGACCTCCTCCTCCTCGGCCAGCCAGGTGGTTCGCTCGCGCTCCTTGTTGTCCCCGTTGCCGGGGCTGCCCATCCCGCCCATGCCGCCCATCGGTGGCATGAACGGCATCCCACCCATGCCGCCCATCGCGCCGTTGGCACCGGGACCGGGGGTGACGATCGCGCCGGGCAGGTTCTCCAGGCCGTAACCACCGGCGTTGAAGCCACCACCGGGCACGCCGCCCATCGCGAGGCCGTTGAGCGCGCCCGCGCCGGCATAGCCCGGGGGTGGGGTGCCGAGGGGGCCGACCACGGAGCCGGCCGAGGGGAAGGTGCCCGAGCCGAGGTTGCCCGGATCGATCTGGGAGGGGAACTGGCTGCTCGGGACCGAGCCGCCGCCCAGGCTCGGATCGTCGAGGCCGGGAATGCCGGCCCAGCCACCGCTGCCGAGCCCGCCGCCCTCCTCGGAGCCGGACCCGATCCCCGAGCCGGAATTGGAGCCGGAGCCGCCGGACCCCGAACCGGATCCGATCCCCGAGCCCAGGCCCGAGCCGAGACCGGGCGGTTTCTGCCCGACGCCGCCACCGACGGAACCGCCGCCGGTGCCGCCGGTGAACGAGCCACCGCTGCCCAGGCCGGGAATGGTGATCCCACCGGCCGCCCCACCGGAGTTCGAGCCACCGCCGATCCCACCGATCGACGTCCCGCCACCGCCGGGGTTGAGGCCACCCGGATCCAGGCCGCCGGGGTTCAGGCCACCGGAGTTCGAGCCACCGCTGATCCCACCGATCGACGTCCCGCCGCCGAGGCCGGAGGTGTCGATCCCGCCCGTGCTGCCGCCACCGGCGCCGAGACCGGAGGTGTCGATACCGCCCGGGCCGCCGGTGTTCGAACCGGAGGCGAACTGGTTGCCGCCGAGACCCGAGGTGTCGATCCCGCCGGTGTTGCCGCCGCCACCGCCGCCACCGCTGTTGCCACCGGAGCCGAGACCCGAGGTGTCGATACCACCGGTGTTGCCACCGCCGCTGTTGCCACCGCTGCCCAACCCCGAGGTGTCGATGCCACCGTTGTTGCCACCGGAGTTGATGCCGAAGTTCCCGTCACCGCCGCCCGGCGGAGGGATCTGCGACGGGTCCGGCGGCGGCACGTAGAAGGTGCCCCGGTACAGGTCGGGGATCACCCGTTGCAGCTTGTCGGTGGTGGTGGCGAAGTTGTCCATCAACGCCTTGGTGGCCGTCAACGAGGCCGCGTTCAGGGTGGCGAGTTCGTTGCTCCACTGGGTCCTGGTGTCGACGTCGAGCCGCTGCCACTCCGAGGGCTGCATCAGGTCGTACGGTCCGGGCAGGTTCTGGTCCGGGAAGCTGAAGTTCCACACCTCGTCGTACCCGCCGGTGGTGGTGCCGCCGGTGAAGAAACCGGGGAACTTGACCGTGCGGTCGTACGCGTCGACCTGCTGCTCCATCGACTGGACGATCTGCCCGACCAGCCAGTTGGGGTCGTAGAACTCGTACGTCTTGAACGCGGTCCAGGCGTCGACCATCGCGGTCTTGAAGGTGCCGACCGCGTCCCCGCTGCCGTTGATGAACTCGATCCAGTCGTCCGGTTCGGTGATGTTCTCCTTCAGGTAGAGCATCGTCCGGTTGATGTCCTCCATGGCGAACATGAAGGCGTCCGCGGCCGAGCCCTCGAATCCGTTGGACTCCTGGTCGATCTCGCTGACCAGTGACTGCACCCTGGGCTGGCCCGTGTTCATCAGCCAGTTCGTCACCTCGTAGAACAGGTGCGCGGCGTCGTAGAGACTCTGCGGGTCCAGGAACGGGTTGCTCAGGATCTGCGAGGTGGTCTCGTCGCTCATCGCGACGAACATCTGCGCCTGCCGGGCCGGGCCGGTCTCACCGCCCTCGTAGAACGAGATGAAGCCACGGATGAGCTGGAAGTTCTCGATCGTGTCGGTGTTGCGTTTGCGGTAGAGGGTGATCCGGTTCCAGCCGGCGTGCGCCGGGTCGCCCGGCATCCAGTGGTCCCACGGCCGCTGGTGGGACCCCTCGGTGTTGTACTGGGTGCTCGCCGAGATCCAGTACGAGGTGTCCAGTTGCACCCATGCGGGGCTGGTGATCCGGGTGGTGTCGACGTCGTCGTCCGCACCCAGGATGTCCTTCAGCGCCGGCACCCAGTTCATACCCGGTGATGGCTGGGTCATGGGTCGTCCTTTCCAGAGGTCACCGGTGCCGGGACGGCCGGTCCGGCGACGGTGGCCGGTCCGGCCGGCCCGGTGCCGGCAGGTGCGTACGGACTAGAAGTTGGGGATGCGCGCCTGGAACTCGGCGACCGTCATCTCGTTGAGCGACTCGACGTCGTCGGTGGTGTCGACGAATCCCCGCAGTTGCTGACCACGGGTGGTGAAGAGCAGCCCGAGCTGGTTGAGCCGCTGTTTGACGACCCCACCCTGTGCCTTGATCGAGGCGGCGAGGTTCTGCCCCACCACGAAGTTCTGATGCCCGGGCTTGATGATCAAGGCGTCGATCGGCCCGTTCGCCGCACCGGGGGCCTCGCCCCCGAGCAGCTGGTTCTCTGCCGCGACCCGCCGCAGGAACGCCTCGTCAACACTGATCGGCACGATTCACCGTCCTCAAGGAAGTGGAACATCGGCACCACGCCGGGCGGGCGACCCGCTGGCCACCCACCCGGCCGGTGGACTCAGATCGCGCCGTCGAACAGGGCCGCGCCCTGGGTGTCGGCGACCTGGTAGGTGTCCCGGATCTGGTCGATCGCGGAGGCACCCGAGTTCAGGGCGGCGTTCATCTGGCCCATGCCCAGGTGCCAGGTGTTCTGCGCCGTCTGGTACGAAGCCGCGGTGTTACCCACGTTCGCGGTGATGAACTTGTTGACCACCTGGTCGAGGTCGGCCAACGCCTGCTCGATCGACCGGGTCACCCCACGCAGTTCCTCACCGCTGGCCAACAGGCCGTCCGGGTTCAGGCCGTAGGTTGCCATGCGTCACTCCTCGCTACTCGTCGGAATTGCTCGTCGTCGACCGGGATGCCGGCGGGCGCCGGCACGGGGAACACCCGTGGGATCAGGGCTGGTACCACTTCGCGTGCGCGGCCGATTCCATTTCGGCGTTGCTGGAGACCTGAAGGTGCTGGGTCATCGACGCCCGCAGCTGCTCCAGGCCGTTGCGCACCTGGGCCAGGCCGCCGCGCCAGTTCTGCAACTCCTGCATGTAGCGGACCGCCGCCTCGCCGTGCCACGGCGTCGACCCGGAGACCGCGTCGACACTGCGGTCGGCCGCGTTGCAGTCGGCCATCGCGACCTCGAAGGCGGCCAGCAACTGCCGGATGCTGGCCTCGTCTACCTCGTTCGGCTGGGTCATCACACACGTCCTCTCGTACCGTTCGGTTGGCTGTTGCTGGAATCGGTGCTGCCGGACCGGTTTGCCGTCTCGGTCACCCCCGCGCCCGTCGGGGGTCGAGCAGCGGCCCGGTGGGCAGCAGCTCCAGCAGTGCCGGCGACACCGTCGCCGCGACCGACGTGGGATATCCCAGCGCCTGGGCCACCGACGGATCGGCGAGCGGATACTTGATTCCCGCGTCGGTGACCACGAAGTAGCTCGTGCCGGGCGCCTGACCGGGCCGACCGAGCCGGACCAGGCCGCCGACACCGGCCGCGACCGCGACCGCGGTGGCGGTCCGGGCGGTACGGGTCACCCCGACACCGTCCCCGACGGCGACCGCACCGGGCGGCAGTGGCGCCTCGGCGGTCAACCGGACTCCGCCGCCCGCCTCTCCCCCGCGTACGCACCACACCCGGCCGGGGCCCGCCGGTGCGACCGCCGGTGGTGTCTCCGGCAGGTCACCGGGGAGCACGGCCTCCTTCGACCCCGGCAGTCCGGCCAGCGCGGCGGCGGTCAGCTCGGTCGGTACGACCGGCCGCGCCCCGTACGCCCGCGCGGTTTCCGGGTCGCTCGACACCACCGCCACCCCGGTCGGGGTGAGCTGACTCAACCCGTCCCGCTGGAGCAGGTAGTGACGCTCGGCCGTACCGGCGATCCGGGCCACGAACAGCTGGCCGATCTGGGTCTGGGCGCCGTCGATCACCGGACCCGACTCGCCCCGGCCGGGCACCGCCAGCGGCCCGATGTCGGAGCCGGCCGGCAACTGGTCCAGCCAACCCGGCTCGACCGGTGCCGGTGCGCCGTCGTAGCCGAACACCCGGGTCAGCCAGGTCTGGGTCAGCGCGAACCGCCGGCCCCGCCACACCAGGAAGGTTTCCCCGCCGGGCGCTCGGGCGACCACGCCCTGATCCGGGCCGAGCGCCGGGCCGGCCGGGTTCCGGTCCACGGTCAGGGTGGTGGCCGTGGCCAGGGTGCCGGCGGCGTCGCGACCGGCGACCGCGCAGACCGTCCAGCTCGCACCGTTGAGGGCGGTCGGGGCGGGCAACGCGTCGGGGGCGCCGACGATGCCGACCGACTGGCCCCGGGGCACCGACCGCAGCGACGCCGCCGAGACGCTGGTGACGGCCGGCTTCTTGCCGAACAGGAGCAGCGCGGAGCTGTAGTTGAGCACCGGGCGCAGCCGGCCGTCGACGAGGACGTACCGGCTGCCGGTCTCCTTCTCGACCACCACCGTGCCCGGCTTGCGCCAACTGGTCGCACCGCCCGGCCGCAGGAAGCCGTAGACGGCGAACCCGGCGACCACCAGCGCGGCGATCAGTGTCCCGGCGACGGTGCCGATCAGGAGCCGGCGGTGCGGGTTCTCCGCCGCCTCCGGCTCCGCCGCCACCAGCGCGGAGGTCAACCGCCCCAGGACGTACGACTGGGCCTGCACCTGGTCCCGACGCGACTGCATCGCCCTCAGCCCCCCAGCGACCGGGCGTAGCGGTACACGTCGAGGACCGCCAGCAGGACGGGGAACATCGCCACCGTGGCCACGGTCTGGCTCAGGTCACCGATCCGACCCCAGTACGGCATCATCCGCCGCCCCGGCATGATCCGGGCCACCACCATCAGCAGTACGGTGCCGAGCGGCACCAGCGCGACCGGCACCAGCAGCCGGGGCCACGGCTGGGCGCCGGCCGCCGCCTCCAGGGTCACCGCGACCAGTCCGGCCACCGCCGGGGCGGCCATCGCCAGCCGGTGCCAGCCGCTGTTCATCGGCCGGGCGGCCAGCACCCGGACCAGCGCGACGAGCAGGACCAGGGTGGCCGGTGCCCAGCCGCCCGCCGACCCGACCAGCACCAGGGCGATCCCGACGACGAGCGCCAGCCCGGCGTAGAGCCCGGTCATGTAGCGGTCGGCGACGGCGGTGCGGGCGAGCAGCGGTTCGCTCGGCTCCGGGTCGATCTCCTCCTGGAGGTGCTCGGGCTCGGTCGGCAGCGGGGCCAGGCGCAGTCCGGCGAGGCGGAACGCGAGCATCGGCGCCGCCGTGCCGGCGACGGTCGCGGCGACCGCGACCACCGCCGCGGCCCGGTCGGTGGGCAGCGGTACGAACGCGGTCAGCGCGGCACCACCGGCGGCGAACAGGCCGGTGCCGAGGATCCCGGCGAAGAGCGGACCGGCCCAGCCGACCAGGGCCAGGCCGATACTGGCCGCCGCGAGCGCCGCCACCGAACCGGCGAACAGCTCCGGTCCGCCCAGTCGTACCCCGAGGCTGGCGGCATCGAGGTCCGGTACCAGGGCGCCGGCGAGTCCGGCGTACCCGATCGAGGCGAACGCGCAGATCAGGCCGAACACCCGGTCTCCGCCGGCCCTGGTGACCGCGAACGCGGTCACCAGGCAGGCGAGCGCGAGACCACCCGCGGTCAGTGCCCGGGGCCCCGGTGGACCGGCCAGCACCAGGACCGTCAGCCCGACCCCGAACAGGACCGCGAGCAGGCCGTGCGCGGCCCAGCGGACCATCTCCGGGCGCCACCGGCCGGCGCGGGACTGCACCCCGGTGGCGATGCCGTCGATCAGGTCGTCGAAGTCGACCGGCGGGATCTGCTCCGAACGCGGCCGCAGGTGGACCACCTCACCGTCGCGCAGGCCGAGCGAGGCGACGGTGCCGTCCTCGTCGAACGGCGGCGACCCGAGCCGCTGCAACACCCAGCCGCCGTGCAGCAGGCCGGTGTCGGCCAGGTTCTCGCCGAGGTGGTGCAGCAGCGCCGGCATCAGGTCGGCGACCAGCACCTGGGCCGGTACGGCAACCTCGACCTGCCGGTCCGGTCCACACACCACCAACCGGCACATCTCTCCACTGGCGACGATGGTCACGCCCTCACTACGGACCGCCCGCGCGTCGGTTCACCACCGATCGAGGTTTTTTGCCGGACCCGTTGCCCAACCAAGGTTTTTCGCCGACCGGTTGACCCGACACCGGTGTCGGGCCGTTGTACCGCGCGCCGGCCCCGCGCGCAGGGCCCGATCCCCGGACAGGTGAGCCAGCGGTGACCACGGTCGTGTTCCGGCGCCCGGCCCGACGCAACGGGCCGGAGATGCCGTCCGGTGAGATCAGCCTCCAGGAGCCGCCCGAGCTGCCCGAGATCCAGCCGGGCGGGCTGCGGGGGGCGATGACCTTCCTGCCGATGATGCTGATGTCCGGGGTGATGATGCTGATGTTCGTCGGCCCGTCCCGGGGCGGGCCGATGACCTGGATGATGGCCGGGCTGCTGGTCGTCGCCATGGGCGGCATGATGGTCGGCCAGATGGCGATGAGCGGCGGCGACCGCAAGCGCCGCCTCGGCGGCGACCGGCGCGACTACCTGCGCTACCTGGCCCAGAACCGGCGGCGGGTCCGACGCTACGTGGGGCAGCAGCGCGACGCCAGCGCCTGGCGGCACCCGGAGCCGGGCACCCTCTGGTCGGTGGCGATGACCACCCGGCGCTGGGAACGGCGCGGCACCCACCCCGACTTCCTGGAACTGCGGGTCGGCACCGGCCGGCAGCGGCTGGCGACCCGGATCGCCCCGATGCAGACCAAGCCGATCGAGGACCTGGAGCCGTTGTCGGCCAAGTCGCTGCGCCGGTTCATCAAGGCGTACAGCACCATCGAGGACCAGCCGGTCGCCCTCTTCCTGCGCGGTTTCGCCCAGATCCGGATCACCGGCGCCGACGACGAACGCCGCTCGGTGCTCCGGGCGCTGGTCACCCAGCTCGCCACCTTCCACGCCCCGGAGGAGGTGCTGATCGCCCTCTGCCTCGGCGGCGACGGCGCCACCGCCTGGGAGTGGGCCAAGTGGCTGCCGCACGTGCAGCACCCGGTCGACCAGGACGCGGCCGGCTCGGCCCGCCTGGTCGCGGAGAACATCGAGGAGGTCGAGCGGCTGCTCGGCGAGACCTTCTCCGCCCGCCCCCGGTACGAGCAGGGCGCCACCCCGAGCCGCGACGAGCCGTACGTGCTGGTGATCTGCGACGGTGGGCGGATCCCGACCGGCGCCCGGATGGCCTCCGGCGGCTACCGCAACGCGCTGCTGGTCGAACTCGGCACCGCACCCGGCGCCACCCCGAGGGAGTTGCTCTGGCTGGACGTCGCCGACGGGCAGGTGGAGATGGTCCGGCACGACTCGGTGGGGCGGGAGACGCGCTCGCCCCTGGCGAAGGCGGACGGGTTGAGCGTGGCCAAGGCCCGCGCGGTGGCCCGGATCCTGGCGCCGTACCGGCTCAGCATCGCCACCGAGCCGGCGGCCGAGGCGCTCACCTCGGACTTCGACCTGGCGACCCTGCTCGACATCGGCGACCTGAGCCGGCTGGACGTGTCCCGGATGTGGGCGACCCGGGCACCGGCCGACCGGCTGCGGGTGCCGATCGGGATCGACTCCGACGGGGTGCCGGTGGAGTTGGACATCAAGGAGTCGGCGCTGGGCGGGATGGGCCCGCACGGGATGCTCATCGGCGCCACCGGGTCGGGCAAGAGCGAGTTGCTGCGTACGCTGGTGCTGGCCCTGGCCACGACGCACTCCTCGGAGACGCTCAACCTGATCCTGGTCGACTTCAAGGGCGGGGCGACGTTCCTCGGGTTGGACCGGCTGCCGCACACCTCGGCGGTGATCACGAACCTGGCCGACGAGGCGGCGCTGGTCAGCCGGATGCGTGACGCGCTGCACGGCGAGCTGGTCCGGCGGCAGGAACTGCTGCGCCAGGCGGGCGG
Organism: Micromonospora sp. NPDC049529; assembly: GCF_055586685.1. NCBI lineage: Bacteria > Bacillati > Actinomycetota > Actinomycetes > Micromonosporales > Micromonosporaceae > Micromonospora > Micromonospora sp. NPDC049529. The sequence goes on along the minus strand of NZ_JBVJHT010000005.1, from coordinate 253,786 downwards.
TTTCAGTTCCGCCCTGGACTACGAACGGGCGCGGGCCCAGGGCGCGCCGCTCGACCCGCTGCCGACCCTGTTCGTCGTGGTCGACGAGTTCAGCGAACTGCTCGCCGCGCACCGCGAGTTCATCGACCTGTTCGTGATGATCGGCCGGCTGGGCCGGTCGCTGGCGGTGCACCTGCTCCTGGCCAGCCAGCGCCTCGACGACGGGCGGATCGCCCAGCTCGAATCGCACCTGTCGTACCGGATCGGCCTGCGGACCTTCTCCGCGATGGAGTCCCGGTCGGTGATCGGGGTGCCGGACGCGCACGAACTGCCGTCCCAGCCCGGCAACGGCTACCTGCGTACGCACGTGTCGACCCTGATCCGGTTCAAGGCCGCGTACGTCTCCGGGGCGTACCGGCCGAAGACCGCGCGGGTGCGCCAGGAGGTGGTGCAGCAGCAGGTGGTGCCGTACCTGCTGGACCACGTGCCGTACCGGGTGCCGGAGGAGACCCCGGTGGCGCCGGACGCGGCGGACGGGGCCGAGCCGGAGGCGAACACGGCCAGCGTGCTGGCGGTCGTGGTGGACCAGCTCACCGACCAGGGACCGCCGGCGCACCAGGTGTGGCTGCCGCCGCTGGGTGCCGCACCCACCCTGGACCAGTTGCTGCCCGCGCTCGCCCCGGACCCGGAGGACGGCCTGCGGGCGCCGGACTGGCCCGGCAACGGCCGGCTGGTGGTGCCGGTCGGGTTCGTCGACAAGCCGTTCGAGCAGGTCCGGGAGCTGATGACGATCGACCTGTCCGGGGTCGGCGGGCACCTCGGCGTGGCCGGTGGACCGCAGAGCGGCAAGAGCACCCTGCTGCGTACGGTCATCTGCGCGCTGGCGTTGACCCACAGCCCGCGCGAGGTGCAGTTCTACTGCCTGGACTTCGGTGGCGGCGCGCTGGCGTCGATCGCGGACCTGCCGCACGTGGGCAGTGTCGCCAGCCGGCTGGACACCGACCGGGTGAGCCGGACGCTGGCCGAGATCGCCGCCCTGATCGCCGACCGGGAGCGACGGTTCAGCACCCTCGGGGTGGACAGCATGGCGACGTACCGGCAGCGCCGGGCCGACGGCACGATCACCGACGACCCGTACGGCGACGTGTTCCTGGTGGTGGACGGCTGGTTCACGTTGCGGCAGGAGTTCGAGGCGGGCGAGGCGGCGATCCGGCAGGTCGTCGCCCGGGGCCTGAACTTCGGTGTGCACCTGCTGCTGACCACGGCCCGCTGGTCGGAGGTGCACCACGGGATGCGCGACCAGATCGGCACCCGGCTGGAACTGCGTCTCGGTGACCCGGTCGACTCCGCGATCGACCTGCGCCTGGCGGCGACGGTGCCGCACATTCCCGGCCGGGGTCTGACCGCGCAGAAGACGCACTTCCTCGGCGGGTTGCCCCGGATCGACGGGCTGGCCGACCCGAACACGGTCGCCGACGGGGCCCGTGGGCTGTCGGCGATGGTCGGCGACTTCTGGGACGGCCCGGTCGCCCCGTCGGTGCGTACGCTGCCGGCGGTGTTGCCGGCGACCGAACTGCCGGCGCCCGACGGTGACCTTCGGGTGGCCCTGGGCCTGGACGAGGAGCGGATGCGGCCGGTCTGGCACAACTTCGAGGAGGTGCCGCACCTGACCGCCCTCGGTGACACCGAGAGCGGCAAGACCGCGCTGCTGCGCCACCTCGCGGCGGCGGTGACCCGACGGTTCACGCCGAAGGAGGCGCGGATCATGGTGGTCGACTTCCGCCGGCAGCTGTTCGAGTCGGTGCCGGCGGAGTACCGGCTGGGTTACTCCGTCTCCCCCGACTCCACCAAGGAGGCGGTCGCGCAGGCCGTCGAGGGCCTGCGCAGCCGGGTGCCGGGTGCGGACATCACCCCGGAGCGGCTGCGCCGCCGCGACTGGTGGGCCGGCCCGCGCCTGTTCGTGCTGGTCGACGACTACGACCTGCTCAGCGGGCACGACAGCCCGCTGCAACCGCTGATCCCGTTCCTGCCGCAGGGCACCGACATCGGTTTCCACCTGGTGCTGACCCGGGGCGCGGCCGGGGTGATGCGAATGTCGATGGACCCGCTGATCCGGCGGTTGCAGGAGACGAACAGCCCGGACGTGGCGCTCTCCTGCCCACCGTCGGAGGGCCCGCTGCTCGGCAACACCAAGCCGCGCATCCTGCCGCCGGGTCGGGCACTGCTCTGCACCCGGCGGGGCAGTCGCCTGATCCAGACCGCGTGGGTGGACCCGCCGGCCGATCAGGGGGCGGTCAGCGTACCCGCCAGCGACGGCGCCGGCCGGCCCGGATCGTGACGGCGGCGGCGAGGGCGAGCAACGTACCGACGCCGACGGCCGCGCCGACTCCGGCGGCGCGGCCGACCGCCGGGTCCGGCGCGGCCACGACCGGCAACACCGCCGGGGCCGGCCGGGCCTCGACCGGGCGTGCCGCCTGACCGGGGTCGAGCACGGAAACCGCGCCGTACGGGTCGACCACGCCCGCCCCGAGCGCCGGGGTACGCGCCGCTCCGGGCGGGTGTTCGGCGGTCAACTCCAGCCGGGCGCGGATGTCGGCGGCGCTCATCGCCGGCCGGTACGACCGGACCAGTGCCGCCGCACCCGCCACGTACGCGGCCGCCACCGCGGCACCGCCGATCCGGTAGTGCCCGGGACCGCTCGGCCCGACACTGATCGCCGCCACCCCCGGCGCGACCAGGTCCAACCCGGACTCCTCGACGACCGGTTCGGTGGGCTGGCCGTCGGCGTCGATCCCGCCGACGGCGACGACCTGCTCGAAACCGGCCGGGTACCAGACCACCGGGGCGCCGGCGGCCGGGTTCGCCCCGCGCTGGTCGCTGATGGCCGCCACCACGACGATGTCGCGGGCCACCGCCTCGTTGACGGCGGCCCGCAGTTCGGCGTCGGCGACCTCGACCCCGGTGCCCACCAGGATCACCTCGGCGCCCAGGTCCACCGCCGCCCGGATCCCGTCGGCCAGGTACCTCGGCTGCAACCGGCCCTGGTCGTCGACGATCCGCACGGGCAGCACCGACACCGCCGGCGCCAGCCCGACCACACCGGTCCCGGTGACCGGACGGGCGGCCACGATGCCGGCGAGCGCGGTGCCCCGGCCCCGGCAGTCCCGGTCGGCCCGGCCACCGGCCACCACGTCCCGGCCGGGCAGCACCACACCGGCCAGTCCGGTCGCCGCCGCGCTGACCCCGGTGTCGATCACCGCCACCGTCACACCCGCGCCCCGGCTCAACGGCCAGACCGCCTGCGGCGCCAGCCGGGCCACCGGCCACGGGACCCCGGCGAACGGGACCGGGGACGGCCCGAGGCAACTGTTGGTCACCGTGGGCAGGGCGGGCGGCTCACCGTCGGCGGCGTACCCGGGTCCGGGCGACGAGCCGAGCACCAGCAGGACCGTGCAGGTCGCCGAGCCGAGCAGCCGTCCCACCGCCCGGTTACGGACACGCACCGCCATGACAGCTCCTTGGGGTTGTCCGGCCCTGCGGCCGGTCCTACGGCTCGACCGGGCCCTACGGCCGGGATCCGGACACGCCGGACCCGCCCGTCAGGTCGACGGGTACGGCACCGGCGGCCGGCCCTGTCTGCTCCGCACCGGCCGAACCGTCTACCTGCTCCGGACCGGCCTGCTCCGGATCAGCGGAACGGTCGACGTGCTCCGGGCCGGCCGGCACCTCGACAGTCCCGGCGGTTGCGGCGGTGCGGTGCGCTCGCCGGGCCAGTACGACGGCGGCGCCGGCCAACAGCAGCACGAGCACGACGACAACCGTCACCCGGACCGGTCCCGGTCCGCCGTCGTCGGGTGCCGCCCCGGCCGGCCGCCCCTCCTCCACCAGTACGGCGGTGACGGCGGCAGCCGGATCCAGCACACCCCAACCGGTGCCGGGATCCGGTGCTTTCACCGCCACCGGGTCGGCGGTCGCCCTGATCCGGTGGGCCACCTGCTCGGCGTTCAGGTTCGGGAACGCGGACCGGACCAGCGCGGCCGTACCGGCCACGAACGCGACCGCGTACGGGGTGCCGCTGGCGGCGGGCGTACCCGCGTCCGGCGCGGGCGGGTCGACGCCGGGGACGAGCACCTGCACCGCCCCGGGCCGGTAGCCCTCGGTCGGCTGGCCGTCGGCACGCATCCCGCCGACCCGTAACAGCGCCGTCGCCGGCTCGGTCGACGACCCGGTGGTGGAGCCGTCGCCGACCGCCGCGCCGGCCACCACCACGACATCGTGGCTGAGCGCGGACTCGACCGCCGCCGTCACCACCGGGTCGTCGAGGGCGATGTGGCCACCGAGCGCGATCACGCCCGCCCCGGCGGAGATCGCCACCTGGATCCCGGTCTCGACATCGGTCGACCGGGCCGGCGGCGTACCGGCGACCACCCGGACCGGCAGCACGGTGGCCGCCGGGGCCATGCCGCCCGCGCCCTCGCCGTCGCGTCCGGCGATGATCCCGGCCAGCACGGTTCCCGAGCCCAGGCAGTCCGCGTCGCCCCGCGCGCTGCCCTCGGTGATGTCGACGCCGGCCGCCAGCCGTCCGGTCAACCCCGCCCGGCCGCCGTCCACACCGGAGTCCACCACGGCGACCATCACGCCCTCGCCCTCGGTACGAGCCCAGGCCGGTCCCGGATCCAACCGCCGCTCGGTACGGGCCGGACCGGTGACCGGGGTGGCGGCGGCACACTGTCCAGCCGGGCTGCCCGCACCGGGCGCGGTGGCCACCGGCGGGGCGATCGGAGCACCGGTGGACGGCGGCGACCCGGTTCCCGGTCCGGAACCGGGTCCGGGGCCGAGTTGGGCTGCGGAGAGCAGCCCGTACCGGACTCCCTCGCCGACCGCGTCCCAGGGCAGCACGATCAGCCAACCGCCGGGAAGTGGACCGGGCTCGGTCAGTGTGCCGCCGTCGGCCTGCCGGCGCCCGACGTTGAGGTCGAAGATGTCGTCGGCCCGTTCGGCAGTGCCGAGGAACCGGAGCGAGATCCGGTCGAGAGTCTCCTGTTCGCCCTGGTAGGACGAGGTGACCACGTAGTACTTGAGGTAGCCCTCGCCCGGTGCGACCGGGGCGGCGATCGCCCGCGCGGGCAGTGCCAGCAGCACCGCGACCGCAAGGACCGGGAACCACCATCGCCGGGTCGAGGACCGCCGCTGCGCCGCCACCGGCACTCTCCTTCGCTCGGGCGCGATCGTCCGCACCGTGCGCCGACCGGCGCCCGCCCGCACTACGGCACGGCGGGCACTCCGGTTCAATCTCACTCGTCCCGGACCGGCGCCGTCTCGGAGCCGAGGGCCAGCAGCGACCAGCGGGCCCGGAGCACCTTCCCGACCAGCACCGGCACCATCCGCCCACCGCTGGCCGCCGCCATCGCCCGCGCGACCCGCAGGTCGGCGCCCCGCAATCCGCCGCTGACCACGATGCCCGGCCCGTCCGCCGGACCGGCCGGTCCGGCCTCCTGCGCCGGCAGCGTCGGGAAGGCGTCGACCCGGCGGCAGCCGTCCGGTACGGCCTCGCCGAGCACCCCGCCGACGACGGTGACGCCGACCCCCTCGTCACGCAACTGCCGCACGATGGCGAGTGCCTGCCTCGCACAGTCCTCGGGTGCTCCGCTGATGGTCAGCACCTCCGGTGTCCGGGCCAGATCCGCCCAGAGCCGGAGGTGTCCGCGCCGCCCCAGGATCACCGGCATCGCGCCGGGCAACCGCTCACCGGCGGGCAACCAGGCGTACGCCGCGACATCGCCCGCGCGACCGGCACCGATCAGCCGGACCTCGACCCGGTCCGCCCCCTGCCCCAGCTCCGCCCGCAACTCCGCAGGCTCCCCCACCCGCGCCGGACCCGCCGTCTCCGTCTCCAACTCCGTTCCCGGCTCCGGGTCCAGGTCCGGCTCCGTTCCCGGCAGTGGCGGCTGCGATTGCGATTGCGGCTGCGGCTGCGGCTGCGGCTGCGCGAGTACGTCGGCCGGATCGGCATCCGATGTCGAGACCGGCACCGGGGCGGCGGCGCGTTCGGTCGGGGCAGGCTCGGTTGTGGCCGGGGCGGGATCCGGGGCCGCGACGGTCACCGGGCGACGGCGAAGGTGCCGGATCACGGCCAACGCGACGGCGAGGAGCAGCACCATCAGCCCGAACGCGCCGAGCCGGAACAGGTAGCCGACGAAGCCGTCCCGGGACCCGTCGGTGGCGGCCTCCGGCGACGGTACGGGCGCCGGTTCGGCGCTGCCGTCCCCGCCCGGCGTCGGTACGGCCGGCGGGCTGCCCACCCGGACGCCGGGTCCGTTGGCATCGGGTGGCAGCAGCAGGACCCACCCCGGCCGCAGTTCGAGCGTGTCGGTCATCCGCCCACCGTCCGGCTGTAACCGGTCCCGGTTCAGCTCGAAGATCTCCCGGTAGCGGTTGCCGTCACCGAGGGTCTGCGCCGTGATCGCGTACAGGTACTCCCGCTGCCCGTCCACCCCCGGTCCGACCACGTAGTAGCGCTCGCTCGGCTCGGCCACGGTAGCCGGATCGGTCGTGGGCGTCGGTTCGGTCGCGGGGATCGGTTCGGTCGCGGCTGCCGCCGCGTACGCCTCGGGACTTCGCGCCTGGCCGAGCGGCACCACCACCAGCAGCAGGCCGGCGAGTACGGCCCGCGTACCCAGCGACGCCGACCGTCCGCGCCATCGTCCGGCGCCACCGACCATCGTGGACCTCTCCTCGTCGAACCGGCCGTCCCGTGCCCGGCTCGTGCGGGCGCCGGCAGCCGGCGCTCGACCGGGGAAGGTCTCCCCTACTACGTACCTGGGTCGGGACGGTTCATCGGGTTTGCCGGATCGGTCCGGCAGACTTTCCGTGACGCCGGGTGGGGTGCCGCCGGCCGGCCGGAAGGAGCGGGTCACCGGTCGGTCGGCCGCGCCTCGAATCGACCGTTGCGTACCCGCTTGAGCTGGGTGTCGGCCGGGTCGGCGTACGTGTCGTACCCGGCCTCTAGGCTGGCCTGGTATTCATCGCGATGCCCGGTCGGGCGTTGCCGGTGGTGGGGCGAGTCGGCGCCGGCCTGCGGCGTCGACGGACACGGGGAAGAGGTCCACGTCGATGGAGAGTTCCGGTGCCGGTCAGGTGACCGAGTCGATCGCCACCGCCGTGCCGACGGACACGGCCGAGCCGATCGACGCCACCGCGCCGATCGACAGTGCCGAGCTGATCGACAGCGTCGATCCGGTCGTCGACGCGAGCCAGGCCGCACCGTTGGACACGGAGGCCGACTACCGGGCGGCGATCGACGCGATCCGCGCCGCGGCGGCCAGCTACTACAACGGCACCGACCTGGCGATGGACGACGCGAGCTACGACGCGCTGATGGCCCGGGTGAGCGCCACCGAGGCGGCCCGGCCGCAGTGGCGGCTGGACGACTCGCCGACCGGGTTGGTGGCCGCCGGGGTCGGGATCAACGGCGACGTCGAGCACACCGTGCCGATGCTGAGTCTGGACAACGTCTTCGGCGCCGAGGAACTGCGCACCTGGGGGGCCAGGCTGGAGAAGCTCCTCGGCCGACCGGCCGGTGGTTTCACCGTCGAGCCGAAGATCGACGGTCTCGCGGTCTCGGCCCGTTACCTGCACGGTCGGCTGAACCTCCTGGTCACCCGGGGCGACGGGCGGGCCGGTGAGGACGTCACCACCCAGGCACGGCTGGTGGTGGGCCTGCCGCAGCGGCTGGCCGAGCCGGTCACCGTGGAGATCCGGGGCGAGGTCTTCATGACCGACGCCGACTTCGAGCGCGCCAACGAGCTGCGCACCGGGCACGGTGAGCCGGCGTTCGCCAATCCGCGCAGCGCCGCCGCCGGCAGCCTGCGGGCCCAGGACCGGGCGTACGAGGTGCCGTTGTCCTTCTACGCGTACGGCGTGGTGGGCGACGTGGTCGACGCCGACCGGCGCCACTCCGCCGAGATGGCGTACGTGGGCGGCCTCGGTGTCGCCACCACCGCCGGTTCACCGGCCGGGATGCCGGTCTGCGACACGATCGACGACGCGCTCGCCGCCGTCGAGGTGCTCAACGAACGACGCGGCCAGCTCGGGTTCGCGGTCGACGGTGCGGTGATCAAGGCCGACCATGCGGCCGACCGGGATCTGGCCGGCTTTTCGAGCCGGGCACCCCGCTGGGGGATCGCCTACAAGTTCCCGGCCGACACCCGCACCACGACCCTGCTGCGGATCGAGGTGCAGGTCGGCCGGACGGGTCTGATCACCCCGGTCGCGGTTCTGGCACCGGTGCAGGTCGGCGGGGTGGTGGTCACCTCGGCGACGCTGCACAACTTCGACGACCTGGTCCGGCGCAACGTGCGGGCCGGCGACACCGTGTTCGTACGTCGGGCGGGTGAGGTGATCCCGGAGGTCACCGGGGCCAAACTCGACGAGCGGCCGGCGGATTCGGTGCCGTTCGAGGCGCCGACGCACTGCCCCCGCTGCGGTGGCGAGATAGACCGGTCGCAGAAGCGGTGGCGGTGCACGCTGGGCCGGGCCTGCGGAGCGGCCGAGTCCCTGTCCTATTTCGCGGCCCGCGACTCGATGGACATCGAGGGTGTCGGCGACAAGATCATCAACGCGGTGGTCGCGGCCGGTCTGGTGACGGACCCGGCCGACCTCTACGACCTCGACGTCACGACCCTGGCGAAACTGGACCGGATGGGCGAGACCTCGGCGACGAAACTCGTCGCGAACCTCGAACGGTCCAAGGCCCAACCGCTGTCGCGGGTGCTGACCGGACTCGGTGTCCGGATGACCGGCCGGTCGATGTCGCGTCGGCTGGCCCGCCACTTCGGCGAGATGGAGGCGCTGCGCCGGGCGAGCGTCGAGCAGCTCCAGGAGGTCGAGGGCGTCGGCCCGGAACGGGCGGTCACCATCGCCGCCGAGCTGGCCGACCTCTCCCCGGTCATCGACAAGCTCGTCGCCCGGGGCGTCAACATGACCGAGCCCGGCAGTTCCGGCCGGGTCGCCCCGGTCGACTCCGGTGCCGGCACCGACCCGACCGGGGTGGATGCGCCGGCACCGGTCCTGCCGCTGCGACGCCCCGACGGCACCCCGATGACGGTGGTCGTCACCGGCTCGGTGCCCGGCCTGTCCCGCAACGAGGGCAACGAGGCGGTCGAGCGGCTCGGTGGGAAGTCGTCGGGCTCGGTCTCCAAACGCACCGATCTGGTGGTGGTCGGCGAGGGCGCCGGCTCCAAGGCGACCAAGGCCGAGGAACTGGGCGTACGGATCGTGCCCGCCGACCTGTTCGCCGAGGTGCTCGCCGCGTACGTCGACGGGCGCCCCGAAGACGCCACCCGGCTGCTCGCCTGATCGCCTCCGGGTCACGGGGCGACCCGGATCGCGGCACTCGAACGGGTGGTGCCACCATCGCGGTCATGCATGTGTCGCGTCGTACGCTGGCCCGTCGTACGCTGCTCGGAGCCGGTCTGGCCACCGCCGCTGTCACGGTGACCGGCTGCGGTCGCGGCGACGTTGCCGGTGGCGGGTCGGCCTGGACCGGATCGTCCGACCCGACCGGTGCGGCGGGCGCGACCGGCACCGTCGGCGACACCGCGAAGCTGGGCTCGGCACCGAGCGGCTCACCGGGCGCCAGCGCCACGGCGGGTGCGTCGGCCGGCGCCGCGAACCAGGCGCCGTACGCGGCCGAGGTGACCAGGGTCCTCCAGCGTCACCTTCCGGCGACCCCGCAGACCGTGCAACACTCCGGCTTCCCCGGCGCGGTGGCCCTCGTCCTGGTCAACGGCAGGACGACCGTCCACACCGCCGTCGGCGAAGCCCTGCGCTACGGCGCCGGCCCGAAACTCCTCCCGGCCGCCCAGCGGGTGCCCATGCGCCCCGACTCGATTTTCGATCTCGCCTCGGTCACCAAGGTCTACACCGCGATCCTGCTCCTGCAACAGGTCGACAGGGGCAGGGTCGACCTCGACGCCCCGGTCGTCGACTACCTGCCCGAGTTCACCGGCACCGGCAAACCGGCGGTCACCGTCGCCATGCTGCTCACCCACACCGGCGGGCTACCCGTCGGCGCCAAGGTCACCGGGTTGCCCGACAACGCCGCCCGGTGGAAGGCCGTCATGACCACCCCGCTGGTCTCCGGTGCCACCCCCGGCGACACGTTCCGCTACTCCAGCGTCGGCCTCATGCTCGCCGGGAAGATCGTCGAGAAGGTCACCGGTCAGCGCCTCGACCAGGCCCTCAGGAGCAACCTCACCGGCCCGCTCGGCCTGCGCGACACCGGTTTCACCCCGAACACCTGGCTGCCCGCCACCGCGAGATCGACCCGTCTCGTCGCCACCGACGCCCGCTCCTCCCGAGGTCTGCTCCGTGGCACCGTCCACGACGATGTCGCCAACCACCTCGGCGGGATCGCCGGACACGCCGGCATCTTCGCCTCCGCCGCCGATCTCGCCGCGATCGGACAGCTCCTCCTCGACGGCGGCACCTACCGGGGAAAACGCATCCTCGCCGAGGCCACCGTGCGCCGCATGCTGGAGAACGCCAACGCGGGCAAACCCGCCGTCGACCCCGAGCGCCCGAACCGTACCTCCGCGCACGGCCTCGGTGTCGTCCTCAACCAGCCGTGGTTCATGGGCCGCCTGGCCAGTGCCCGCGCCTTCGGCCACACCGGTTTCGCCGGCCCGTCCCTCGTGGTCGACCCGCACCGCAAACTCGTCCTCGCCCTGCTCACCAACCGGGCGCACCCCAACTGGTCCTGGGCCGATCCGGATCCGGCCCGCGCCGCCACGGCCGACGCCCTCGCCAGGGCAGTCGACGCCGGTTGAGGGGCTTCGCCGGGCCGGGTGCGCGTTCGGGCAGGCTCCGGGGCCCGACCGTCATCGTGATGGGTGTCAGTTGTACCGACCGACGACGTCGTGGATCACACCGTCACGGACCAGATAGTCGTAGAAGAAGCTTTCCCGACCGCCGGACCGGGTGACGAACTCGTAGTCGACCCGGTAACGCTCACCGTTCCAGCCGCTGTCGACCACCTGGTAACGGCCGCCGGCCCGGAGCACCTCGGGTACGAGGAAACGGTCCATGATGTCCGCCCGGGACGGGTAGATCCGGCCCACACTGTCGAACCGGGCGCTTTCGGCGAACACCGCCCGTACCCCGTTCTCGTCACCGGCGTTGGCCGCGGCCTCGAATCGCCGCACCACCCCCTCCACCTCCGCCCGGTCCGCGGCGGCCGGGGCCGGGCCGGAGGGCCCGCCGGTTGCCGGGGTGCCGCCCGGAGTTGTCGTGGCCGGGATCGGTGCCGGCGGTGCCTCGGCTTCCCCCGAGTGGGTACAGGCGGTCAGCGACAGGATCAGCCAGGCAATGAGTACGAATCGGCCCGCTTCAGTGGTCAACTTCCCAGCCTTTCGTTCACCGTGCTCGGCGGCACCGTGGCGGCTGCCGGCGGTGGTGGTCCGTCCGCCCACCCATCACACACCGGGCGGTCCGGCGTCGTCCAAGACCCACGGTTATAGCCTCGGGGCATCAATCGAACGCCCTCTCGGGCGCCACCTGGAGACGGTGACGTGGACATCGACACCCGGTTGCTGCGCTACTTCGTCGCGGTCGCCGAGGAACTCGGCTTCACTCGCGCCGCCGAACGGCTCTTCGTCTCCCAGCCGTCGCTGAGTCGACAGATCCGGCGCCTGGAGGAGGACCTGCGCGGCCCCCTGTTCGAGCGCAGTACCCGCGAGGTCAGCCTCACCCCGGCCGGTGCGGCGCTGCTGCCCGCCGCCCGGGAGCCGTTGGTCTGGACCCGCCGGGCGCCTCGGCGCTGGGTCGACTGGTGGGCGGTGAACCCGCGCCCGGACGGTTCGGAGCCGGTCTGGGGCCCGGAGAGCGACCCGTAGGTGACCAAGCCCCCGCGTCCACCCCGACGGGTTCCGGGCCGATCCCGACCCGACGCGCGTCACCGTGGACCGAGTCAGTGGTAGACGCAGACGCGGGTGCGGTGGTGGCGGGCCGCCTCGATCTCGTCGAGCACCGCCACGGCGAGGTCGGCGTAGGAGAGCCGCACGGGCTCGGTGGGTGGCAGGGTGTCGCCACCGATCCGGTAGTGACCGGTGCGGGGGCCGTTGGCGTCCAGCATCGCCGGTGGGGTGAGCATCACCCAGTCGAGCGCACCGGCCGTCGCCCGCAGCCGGTCCAGGCCGGCCCCGTGGGCTCGGGCGAACGGCCGGAGAGCGGCGGGAAAGAGCGAGGGATCGTCCATGATGGGGCGTCCGGCGCCGTCGTCGAGGTTCGCGAACAGACCGACGACCACGAGCCGGGGCACGCCGGCCTCGGTCATCCCCTGTCGTAGGGCGTCGGCGGCCCGGACGAAGAACTCCGCGTCGAAGTGGTCGAGGGCGGCGAGTGCCGCCGGGCCGGACGCCGGGGAGACCGCGTGGACCACGGCGTCGTGGTCGCGCGAGATCAGGGAAACATCGCGTACGTCGGTGACGTCGCCGCGTACCACCCGGACTCCCTCGGCCGGCAGGTGTCGGTACCGCTGCGGATCCCGCACGGCCGCGGTCACCCGGTGCCCACGCCGCCGTGCCTCGGCGGTGACCGCCCGGCCGGCTCGGCCACCGGCGCCGAAGATGACGATGTCGCTCATGATCCCGCCCCGTCTCTGGTTGTCGGTGCCATGTTCGGAGACGCTATCCACGGGATACTGGTTACCTCAAAGGTACTGGGATAGGGTTCCGGCCCATGGCCCAGCCGTTGGACCCGGACATGTTCGACCCGATGTGTCCGAGCAGTGCTCTGCCGTTCCAGATCGGCGACAAGTGGACCGGGATGGTGCTGCTCTGCCTGGAGCACGGCCGACGGCGGTTCGGGGAGATCAGGCTGCCCCTGCGCGCGATCACCCCGAAGGTGCTCACCCAGACCCTGCGGGCGATGGAACGCGACGGCCTGGTGACCCGCACCGCGTACGACGAGAATCCGCCCCGGGTCGAGTACGAGCTCACCCCGCTCGGTCGCACCCTGTTGACGCTGGTCGACGCCGCCCGTGCCTGGAGTCGGCAGCACCTGCCCGAACTGCTCGAAGCCCGTGCGGCGTACGGCGCCGAGGGCGGCCCGTCGACATCCTCGGCGACACCGGAACCTTGACGGCCGGACAGGTCCAGGACCTGATCACCACGGGTGTCGGTACCGATCTGATCGCAGTTCTCCCGTACGTGACAGAACTGGGGGGGGGGGGGGGTGGTGGGGGGGGGGGGGGGGTTGGGGGCGGGTGAGGGCCCCTGGTTGGTCGTTGGTCCCT
>NZ_JBVJHT010000005.1:224844-240503 GCF_055586685.1 Micromonospora sp. NPDC049529 | reverse complement strand
CCCCCCCCCCCCCCCCCCCCCCCCCCCCCCCCCCCCCCCCCCCCCCCCCGCCCCCTCCCCCCCCCCCCCCCCCCCCCCCCGCCAGTCGGTCGGGCGCCGCCGGGCGCCCTCGGTCGGTCAGTGCATCATCACCGGTACGGGGACATCCCCCGCGTTCTCGTCGTCGGTGGCGCCGGACCCGCCGGCCACCGCTCCGCCGTCCTGACGGCCGGTGTTGACGAACGTGAACGCGATCAGCGCCGCGAGGCCCATGAGCCCGACCGCCCACCAGATCGCGGTGGCGTAGCCGTGCACCGCCGCCTCGTTGATCAGTGCCGGGTTGCCGCCTCGGTCGAGCAGCCAGGCCGCGGTGGCGCTGGCCGCCACGGTGTTCAGCAACGCGGTGCCGATCGAGCCGCCGACCTGCTGCGACGTGTTGATCATCGCGGAGGCGACTCCGGCGTCACGCGGTTCGACACCGTAGGTGGCCAGGCTCATCGCCGGCATGAACGCGGTACCCATGCCCAGGCCGAGCAGGACCAGACCCGGCAGGATCAACCCGGTGTACGAGCTGTCCACCTGCATCTGGGTCAGGATCAGCAGGCCGATTCCGGCGACCAGGAAGCCCGGTCCCATCAGCAGCCGGGGTGCGACCCGGTTCATCAGGCGGGCGCCGATCTGGGTCGAACCGGTGATCATGCCGACGATCATCGGCAGGAAGGCGACACCGGTGACCACCGGGGACCATCCCTTGACCACCTGCAGGTAGTAGGTGAGGAAGAGGAACAGGCCGAACATGCCGATCACCGCGATGCCCAGCGCCGAGTACACGCCGGCCCGGTTGCGCTCGGTCAGCACCCGCAGGGGCAGCAGCGGGTGCGCGACCCTCGACTCGACCAGCACGAACGCCGCCAGCAGCACGGCCGCCACGACGAACGAGCCCAGGGTCCAGCTCGCGGTCCAGCCGTCGGTCTCGGCCCGGGTGAAGCCGTAGACCAGGGAGACCAGGCCGGTGGTGGAGAGCAGCACACCCGGGATGTCGAGCCGGTTGCGGTTGCGGGCACCCGGCACGTCACGGATCACCAGGTACGCCCCGGCGGCGGCGATCAGGGCGATCGGGATGTTGACGAACAACGCCCAGCGCCAGTTCAGGTACTCGGTGAGCACACCGCCGAGGATCAGGCCGAGGGCACCGCCACCACCGGCGATCGCGCCGAACACGCCGAAGGCCTTGGCCCGTTCCTTGGCCTCGGTGAAGGTGACCGCCAGCAGCGACAACGCGGCCGGGGCCAGCATGGCGCCGAAGACACCCTGGAGGGCGCGGGCACCGAGCAGCATGCCGGTGTTGGCCGCGATCCCGCCGATGGCCGACGCCGCGGCGAAACCGAGCAGGCCGATCGTGAAGATCCGCTTTCGCCCGGCGATGTCGGCTAGCCGGCCGCCGAAAAGCAGCAGACCGCCGAAGGCCAGCGTGTAGGCGGTGATGACCCACTGCCGGTTGCCGTCGGAGATGCCCAGGTCGTGCTGGGCCGCCGGCAGGGCGATGTTCACCACGGTCGCATCCAGTACGACCATCAACTGCGCCAACGAGATGAATATCAGCGCTGTCCAGCGCCTCGGATTCGCTTCTACTTCTGTGGACATGAGGGTCCCCGCAATTTTCGCAAATATGGATGGAAACGGCAGCCTGTGGACGCAGGTCACCCGTACATGGCGGTGGTGGTTTGCTTGGTCGGCGCCAGTGGTCAGCGCCGGTCAGTCAGCGCGCTCCCCGCTCGTCGAGAGGGTCGATTCCTCGACGAGCGGGCCGCACGCCGCCAGTCGTAGGTCGGCCAGGGTGACCGTGCACCCCGGCAGTACGGACCGCTGCGGTGCGCGCAGCCCGTCGAGCAGGATCTCCAGGTGGCGGTGTGCGAACCGGTCGAGCGTCGCCCGCCCCGTACCGGGCATCGGTCGGGTAAGCTGGACAATCGGGACGATCACGTCGCCGATGGCGACATCCGGGCGGAGTTGGCCTGATTCCCGCGCCCGCCGCAGGATGGACTCCAACACCTCTTCCATCCGCTCCCGCTGGACGTTCAGCTCGGGATCGGCATGGTCCAACCAGTTGGAGAAGATCGGGCAGAGCCCCCCGATCAAGTGTTCGGCCGATACGTGCACGAACCGTCGCAACGCCTCGAAGGCATCCGGCTCCTCGGCCAAGGCCCGCTCCGCCTGCTCGGTCAGACCGGACATCAGGGTCAGAACCACAACCCGGATCAGCTCCCGCCGGTTGGCGAAGTGCCGGTAGAGGGTGGCGTTACCCACCCCCGCCCGCTGGGCGATCTCGTCCAGCGGCACCTCCGCACCCCATTCGACGAAAAGCTCGCTCGCGGCGGCCACGATCCGGTCGAAGTTCCGGGACGCGTCGGCTCGCTGCCGGGGCAACCGCTGTTGTACGGCAGTACCAGCCACGACGACGCTCCTCACTGAAACCGGGGAGATCTTCCCCGCTTCACCCGAAGAGTCAAACGGGGAGAACCTCCCCGGTTATTTCTCCCCCCGCTGTGACCTGCGTCCCGACATCGATCAAGTGCGTAGGTCCGATCACCCGACCGGGAAGAGGCAGCGGCGGGCGAGCCCCCGAGGTTGCCCTCGGGGCCTCGCCACTGTCGCCGGAAGGAGTCGCGGCTGCCGCGGGGTGAACCGGTCGCGGTGCCTTCGCGCGAGATCGGCGAAGAGCGCGACGGTCCGGTCCCGGTCCTCGGGTAGGCCGACCGGGAAAATGATCAACTCGGTCGCCCCGGCGTCGGCGAACCGGGCCACGGTCTCCTCCACGACCGTCTCACGGCGCGTGGCCCGCAAACCAACCCGGTAATCGGGGCGTGGGTTCCGTACGCTGATAAGCGGAACGCCCGCCCCGATTACCCGAGGGGACCCGGATCCACATTCCGGCCCCCTGACCGCAACCCGTTGCCGGATCGGGGAACTTCGAGACCCCAGACGATCATGCCAAACGTCGGGTGGTTTCGTGGACCGACCACAGAGCCGGTACGAGGCGGGCATGAACCACACGCTCGACCAGATCGCCCGCGCCCGCTACGTCAACGTGACCACGTTCCGCCGGGACGGGAGGCCGGTGCCGACGCCGGTCGGCGTGGTCGTGGACGACGGTGAGGTGTTCGTGCTCACCGAGCGGGACAGCGGGAAGGTCGAACGGATCCGCGACAATCCCTCCGTCACGGTGACCCCCTACGACATGAGCGGCCGGATCGTCACCGGCGCCGCGACGGCCGAGGGCACGGCACGGCTGCCGGACCCGGCCGGGACGGCCCGCGTACGCCGACTCATGCCTACGATGCCGAGCGTGAACGTCATTGACAAGATCGCCTGGATCCGGATCGAGAACGGCGCGATCCTCAGTACCCGCAGCCACGGCAGGGACGTCTACTACCTGCCCGGTGGCAAACGCGAGCCCGGTGAGAGCGACCTGGCCACCCTGGTCCGCGAGATCGACGAGGAACTGCGGGTCTCGATCACGCCGGAAAGTGCCACCCCGGTCGGCACCTTCGAGGCCCAGGCCCACGGCCACGCCAACGGTACGACCGTCCGGATGACCTGCTACGCGGCCGACTACCGGGGTGTGCCCACGGCCAGTGCCGAGATCGCCGAGGTGGCCTGGCTCCGTTACGCCGACCGCCACCGCGTCTCCCCGGTCGACCAGATCATCTTCGACCGGCTGCACGACAGCGGGGAACTCGCCTGACGAGACCCGCGTACGGCTCCGAGCGGACCGGGAGCCGTACGCGGGTCGGGCTCGGGTCGGGCTCGGGTCGGTCAGCCCTCAAGGTCCTTGAGGGCGTCCGCGAGGCCCTTCATCATCTCGGCGAAGTCGGCGGTCTCCGCAGCCGGCGGCAGGTCCACGGTCAGGGCCTTGTTGTATTCGGTGTAGTCGGCGGTGATGTCGTTCGCCTCGTTGATGAAGCCCCGGAAGCGTCGGAGCTGGTACTGCTCGTCCAGCCAGAGGTCGGCCTTGACCTCCGTGACGCCCAGCTTGGTGAATTCCTTCTCCAGTACCTCACGGGCCTTCGGGTCAATCTGGGCGGCCAGGTAGGCCGTGCTCGGGATGCTGGCGGTGTAGTGGACGGTCTTCGCCCCGTTCACCGTCTCCTCACCGACCACGGTGATTGTCTCGGCCGTGAGCAGCGGCTTCAGCGACTGGACCGGGTCGATGTTGTCCAGCACACCGGCCATCGCCTCGGTACCGGCCTCACCGGCCATACCGAGGTCCATCTTCAGCCACTTCTTGCCCTCGAACTCCGCCTGCTGATCGCTGCTGAGAGTGATGTAGAGGGCGGTGCCGATGAACCGGACGGTGGTCGGCCCCTCCTTCGGGTCCTCCAACGTCACCTCCGCCTTGCGTTCGGCACCCAGGATCACGACGCCGCTTCCCTTGACCGGCTCTCCCTCGCCCTTGCCGTCCATCGTGAAGGCAACGGTGGCGGCCGCGCCGACGGCGTCCGACGCTTTCTGGATCGAGCCCTTGGCGTCGCTGGTCAGCAGTTCCAGGACGGTCGGTTCCTTCTTGGTCTCCGCTGCGGTGTCCTGCGGGCCGCAGGCGGTGAGACCGAGCATCGCGACCGCGGCGGCGGCCAGCATTGCGGAGCTTTTCGAACGTGACACGAGAAGGTATCCCTTGGGTTGGTGAGCGTCGAGTAACTTGCCAGAGGCAAGGCTCGACACCTTATCCCACCTCGTCTATCGACCGGCTCTCGATTCCCTCTCGACAAGATGACCTGCGTGTTTGTCCCCCACCCGTCGGGGTAGGCGGTATCCGCCGGGGCAGTTTCGTCGGATAGGGAGACCGGGCATGCAGATCGGCTACAAACTCGCTGCGGAGGCGTTCGGACCGGAGGAAATCATCCGGCAGGCGATCCGCGCCGAGCAGGTCGGGTTCGACTTCGTGGAGATGAGCGACCACTACCATCCGTGGCTGGACCTCCAGGGGCATTCGTCGTTCACCTGGACGGTGCTCGGCGCGATCGCCGCCCGTACCCGGACCGTCGGTCTGGTCACCGGCGTGACCTGCCCGACGATGCGTTACCACCCGGCGATCATCGCGCAGGCGGCGGCGACGCTGGCGCTGGTCTCCGGTGACCGTTTCACCCTCGGCGTCGGTGCCGGCGAACGGCTGAACGAACACGTGGTCGGGCAGGGCTTCCCGAGCGTGCGCGGTCGCCATGAGCGGCTGCGCGAGGCATTGGAGATCATCCACCTGCTCTGGTCGGGCGGTTACCACTCGTACGAGGGCAAACACCTGCAACTGGAGGACGCGCGGGTGTTCGACCTGCCGGAGACGCTGCCGCTGATCGCCGTCGCGGCCAGCGGCCCGTCCTCGGCCCGGATTGCCGGCGAACTCGGCACCGCCCTGTTCGCGATCGAGGCACGGTCCGACATCGTCGAGCACTATCGGCGGGCGGGCGGCGACGGCCCCCGCTACGCGGAGATCAACCTCGCCTGGGCGACGGATGAGAAACAGGCGGCGCAGGCGGCGTTGACCACCAGCCGGTGGGCGGTCACCGGCTGGAAGGTGATGAGCGAGTTGCCCAACCCGGTCAACTTCGACGCCGCCAGCAGATGGGTGGACGAGGACGACATCCGCCGGGTGTTCGCCGTCGGCCCGGACCCGGAGACCCACGTACGGGCGGTGCAGACCTACCTCGACGCCGGCTTCGACCGCCTGGTGCTGCTGAACGCCGGACCGGACCCGGACGGATTCCTCGACTTCTTCGAACGTGACCTGGCCGACCGGCTCCGGTCGCTCAAGCCGGCCACCGCCGCCGGCTGACGCACCACGGTCGAACGGTCGGGTCCGCCCCCTCGACCCGTACACCCACGGTCATCCTCGATCTGCCACCGGAACGTTCCGGTGGCGGATCTCTTTGTGCGTCGGTGCGCCGGAGTCGGGCGAGGTTTCCGTACGGAGGCCCGAGGGTAGCAGGTTCCTCGACCAGCCACAGGAGGCGTGAATGTCGACCGACGCGATTGTTCTGCTGAAGCAGGATCACAAAGAGATCAAAGCATTGTTCAACGAATTCGAGCAGGCCGGCGAGAATGCCACCAAGAAGAAGGGTGACATCGTCGGGCGCATTCTTGAGGCGCTGACCGTGCACACCTACATCGAGAACGAGTGCATGTACCCGGAGACCCGCGAACTGCTGCCGGATCTCGAGGACGACGTGCTGGAGTCGTACGAGGAACACCACGTGGCGGACGTGCTCTGCCTCGAACTCGCCGCGATGGAGCCGGACGACGAACGCTTCGACGCCAAGACGACGGTGCTCATCGAGAACGTGAAGCACCACATCGAGGAGGAGGAGCAGGAGTGGTTCCCCAAGGTACGTGACGGGTTGGGCCGCAAGAAGCTCCAGGAGATCGGCGAACGGATGCTGGAGATGAAGAAGACGGCGCCCCGGAAGCCGACCGACCCGAAGGCGACGAAGAAGGCCGTGGACGCGGTCACCGCCTGAGTTCCGTACGGTTTCGCGACGCGAAGGAGTGGACGATGCGCATCGGGTATTTCCTTTCCAGCGAGGAGTACACCCCCGCCGAGCTGCTGGAGCAGGCACGGGGCGCCGAACGGGCGGGCTTCGAGGCACTGTGGATCTCCGACCACTACCACCCGTGGGTGGACGCCCAGGGGCAGAGTCCGTTCGTCTGGTCGACCATCGGCGCGCTGAGCCAGGTGTGCAAGCTTCCCGTCACCACCGCCGTGACCTGCCCGACCGTGCGCATCCACCCGGCGGTGATCGCCCAGGCGGCGGCGACGAGCGCGGTGATGCACGAGGGCCGGTTCGTGCTCGGTATCGGTAGCGGCGAGGCGCTCAACGAGCACATCTTCGGCGACGTCTGGCCCAGCGCGGACGTACGGCTGGAGATGCTGGAGGAGTCCGTGGAGGTGATCCGCGAGCTGTGGAAGGGCGGGTTCACCGACTACCACGGCAAGCACTACCAGGTGCAGAACGCCCGGATCTACACCCTCCCGGAGGAGCCGCCGGCGATCTACGTTTCCGGTTTCGGTCCGAAGTCGGTCGACCTGGCGGCCCGGATCGGCGACGGCTACATGAGCACGTCGCCCGATGGCGAGCTGGTCAAGCGGTTCCGCGACGGTGGTGGCGGCGACAAGCCGTGCCAGGCCGGCTTCAAGGCCGCGTACGCGGCGACCGAGGACGAGGGCGCGCGGATCGCGTACGAGCGCTGGCCGAACTCCGGGCTGCCGGGCGAGTTGTCCCAGGTGCTGCCCTCGCCCCGGCACTTCGAGCAGGCCTCGGAGCTGGTGACGGAGGAGATGGTGCGCAAGGCGTTCGTCTGCGGCAGTGATCCCGAGGCCCACCTGGAGCAGATCGACCTGTACGCCAAGGCGGGTTTCGACGAGATCTACGTCGCCAACACCGGTCCGCACTACCAGGGTCTGTTCGACCTGTACGCCGAGCACGTGCTGCCGGCGCTGCGCGACCAGCGGCGCTGACCGACCACGAGGGAGGATGGGCAACCATGGGCCAGAAGGTCAACAAGCTGGCGTACAAGCCGGTGGGGATTCTGCTCGGTGTCGCGGCCGGTGCACTCGCCGGCATGGTGTTCAAGCAGGTCTGGAAGACGGCGGCCGGTGACGACGACGCGCCGAACGCCACCGACGAGGACCGCGGCTGGGGCGAGATCCTCGCCGCCGCCGCTATCCAGGGGGCGATCTTCGCGGTGGTGAAGGCGGCCGTCGACCGGGGCGGCGCCGTCGGCGTCCGCCGGGTCACCGGCAGCTGGCCCACCTGAGAACACGAACACCGAGGGGCCCCATTCTCGTACGAGATTGGGGCCCCTTCCGGTGCCTTGCCCGGCCGGGCGCGGGGTCAGCCCTTCGGCGGGTACGGGTCGTCCTGGTAGGTGTACTCGGTTTCGATCTTCCCGTCGGTGGTGTGCAGCACCAGCTGGCTCGGCTGGTTCGCCCGTGCGGTTTCGCGGCCCTTGTCGACGGCCTCCTGCTTGGTGGCGAAGCTGCCGAACCCGTTCGAGCCCTGCTCCACCTTCCAGCGACCTCCGTCCGGTACGACGTGGTACTCGGTGCGGCTCATCGTTCCTCCTCGGGAGTTTCGAGATCATCGATCCCTGAAGTTCCTACCCCGGTGCCGGCGACTCAAACAGCCACCCCGTGCCGGCGGTGACACCGATCCGGGGTCCACTCGTTGTGCATACGAACGGTGTCCCCGCCAGGGGGCTCCTGGCACCGGAGGTGACCAGGTGAAGGCTCATGTGATCGTCCTTGCCGTGGTGCCACTGCTGGCAGCGTTGACGGTGTGGACGGCGTACCACCAGCCGACCACCGCGACGCCACCGCACGTTCGGTACCCGTTGCCCCCGCTCACCGATCGAGGAGGCGGGCAGCCGGACCGGGAGCCGTCGAACCCGCCCGGAGCCGGTGGCCAGCAGGGCGATCCGGACTCCTCCGGTGGCCTGTCCGCGGACGTGGACGGCGACCGGATCATCGTGCGAGTCCGAAACGTCCCCTGTGGCTATGTAAGCCCGATCTGATTCGTGAACGTGGTGAGGTCGTAGAAGAGGTTCTCTTCGGCGATCTTTCCGTCGGCCCATCGGGCCGCGGTGCAGAAGTCGACATCGAACGACCTACCGATTGGCGGGATCGCGTTACCGTCCGGGCCGGTCATGGGGCCGGTCATCGTGCCGGTGAAGCGGGCGATCGAGCAGGTCCAGTCTCCCGAGGCGAAACAGGACCTTGTACGGCCGGTTGCCCAGCCGCTGATCCGGGAACGCCCTGAAGAAGTCGCGCCTCGGCCTCGTGGTGCCGGCTGTTGGACGTGTCGATGTCCCGGGCGTTCCAGGGCCGCGCAATGGCGCTCCGGGGTGTTTGTCGACTTCGCCGCCTCACGGCCGGCCGTCGACCGCGATCGTGTGCCCGGTCAGGCGGAACCGGTTCGCGAGATCATCCGCAAGGTTGTCGGTGTCGCGAGTTCCGTCGACGGCCACGATGGGAAGATCCATTTCTAGGGCCTGGCGTCGGACCTCGGTGTCCCAGAACTCGTCGCGGGCGAGACGCAGGGCGAACGCCTCGTCGTGGTCGCCGTCGCCCCAGTTGGCGCGGGTGCGCGCCGGATCGGCGAAACGACGGCCCAGCACGTCGCGCCGGAACTGGGCGGTGGGCAGCAGGAACGCTGCCTGTTCGCGCCAGGTGAGCAGCGGGGCGATGTCGCGCGGTAAGGTCCGGAAATCGTCGACCAGGATGGTTCGCCGCGTGGGTAACGCGAGCAGATCGTCGACGACGAATCCGAACGTTTCGCCGTGCAGGCTCGGCATCGATTCGAAGGTCTCCTGCGCGGTGCGACCATTCCACGTCCGCCTCGGTGGCGCGTGCACCAGTTCCCACAGCCGTGGCTGATCGCGTGGTGAGCATCGGGATGCATAGTCGCGTTCCGCGCGATCACCGTCGTAGATCAGCACGTCGTAGCGGTCGGCCAGGGCCCGGCTGACGCTGCTCTTGCCCGCCCCGGTGCCTCCGGCGATCCAGCGAACGTGGCGGAGCCGGTGCGCAAGGTCCACGAGAAATGGGGATTGTGTACGCGTCATACCGAGGATTCTGGCGATCAATGACCGAAAGAAAAAGTCTTCTTCTCCTGCCTGCGCTCAACGATTCTCAAAGAGAGGAGGCCCGCTCCGACAACGCTGCGACCCGATGGGATCGCGCGCTCGCCGCGTACACCGGGTTGATTGCGCGGATTCATGGCCGGGGCGGCGGCACCGCCGCACGCGGCCCGGCGCCGCTTCGGGGATGGTTGTCCGGCACAGCGGACGATCGAGCGAAGGGAGGAAGAATCACTCCCCGCCACTCTTAACGTATACCGCACCGGGGGGCTTGCGGCAAGACCCGGGTGGTGCCGCAGAATCGCTGGCTGAGGCCAGTACCTGCGGAAATGGGAGAGTTACGAAATGCCCGGCGTGTTTGATTTTCCCGAGCACCTCTCCCCCAAGGCCGACCCGGCGCTGATCGCCGACGACGAGCGGCACTTCGCGGCGATCACGCAGAGCCTCGAAGAGACGATCGCCGACCTGACCGAGCGCCTGGCCGCCGAGCGCAGGGCACCCGGTGGCGTCGGTCAGGCGGCGCTGGACCGGGACCAGGAGATCCACCGGCTGAGCGCCCGCCTGCGCACCCTGGGCCGCTACGGCGCCGACCTGTGCCTCGGACACATGGTGGGCGCGGACAGCCCCGAGCCCGTGTACGTCGGACGCCTCGCCCTCACCGACAGCGCGGGCCGGCGGCTGCTGCTCGACTGGCGGTCCCCGGCCGCCGAGCCGTTCTTCGGTGCGACCCACGCCAACCCGATGGGTCTGACCAGCCGCCGCCGGTACCGCTGGACCCGGGGCCGGATCACCGACTACTGGGACGAGGTGTTCACCCCGGACGGCTGGGAGGGGCACGCCGCCCTCGACGACCAGTCCGCCTTCATCGCCAGCCTGGGTAGCAACCGTTCGGCCCGGATGCGGGACGTGCTCGGCACCATCCAGGCCGACCAGGACGCCATCATCCGCGCGGGATCGCGCGGCGCTCTCGTCGTCGACGGCGGTCCGGGTACGGGAAAGACCGTCGTCGCCCTGCACCGCACCGCGTACCTGCTCTACTCCGATCCCCGCCTCGGTCACCGCAGCGGTGGGGTGCTGTTCGTCGGCCCGCACCAGCCCTACCTGGCCTACGTCGCCGACGTCCTGCCCAGCCTCGGCGAGGACGACGTGCAGACCTGCACCCTGCGGGATCTCGTCACCGAGGGCGCCTCGGCGACGGTCGAGACCGACCCCGACGTGGCCCGGCTGAAGTCGTCGGCGAACCTGGTCGAGACGATCGAGGCGGCGGTCCGGTTCTACGAGGAGCCGCCGACCACGCCGATGACGGTCACGACCGAGTGGTCCGAGATCCGGTTGGGCGCCGACGACTGGGCCGAGGCGTTCGAGACCCCGGATCCCGGCACCCCGCACAACGAGGCGCGGGACCAGATCTGGCAGAGCCTGCTGGAGATCCTGGTCGACGCGTACGAGGGTGACGAGCCGGAGGACCTGCTTCGCCGCTCACTGGGGCAGAATCGGGAACTGCTGGACACCTTCAACCGGGCGTGGCCGCTGCTCGATGCGGCGGACCTGGTCGGGGACCTGTGGTCGGTCCCCGCGTACCTGCGCAGGTGCGCGCCCTGGCTCACCGTGGACGACATCCGGAGACTTCAGCGGGCGGACGCTCGGGCGTGGACGGTCTCCGACCTGCCGTGGCTGGACACGGCACGTCATCGGCTCGGCGACCCGGAGGCGTCCCGACGTCGACGCCGGCACACCGCCGCCGTGACCGCCAAACGCGAGCAGATGGACCGGGTCGTCGAGGAGTTGCTGGAGGCCGAGGACGACAACGAAGGCGCGATGATCATGCTGCACGGGCAGGACCTGCGCGATGCCCTGGTGGACGATGTCGCCCTACCGGGCGCCGACCCGGATCTGCTGGCCGGCCCGTTCGCGCACATCGTCGTCGACGAGGCTCAGGAACTGACCGACGCGCAGTGGCAGATGTTGCTGCTCCGCTGCCCGTCCCGGAGCTTCACCATCGTCGGGGACCGGGCCCAGGCCCGACACGGGTTCACCGAGTCGTGGCAGGAACGGCTCGGGCGGATCGGGCTCGACCGGGTCACCCTGGCGTCGCTGAGCATCAACTACCGCACCCCGGAGGAGGTCATGGCGCAGGCCGAGCCGGTGATCCGGGCCGTGCTCCCGGACGCCAACGTGCCGACCTCGATCCGGAGCACGAACGTTCCCGTCGTACACGGAAGTGTTCTTGATCTGGGTTCGGTCCTCGACGCGTGGCTCGCGGCGCACGCCGACGGGATCGCCTGCGTCATCGGTGATCCCACGTTCCGGGCGACGTCGCGCGTCCGGTCGCTGACCCCGGAGCTGTCCAAGGGGCTGGAGTTCGACCTGGTTGTCCTGGTCGACCCGGAGGCGTTCGGCAAGGGCATCGAGGGAGCGGTGGACCGCTATGTCGCGATGACCCGAGCGACCCGGCAACTCGTCATCCTGACGAGCGCCTGACCCCTCTCCCGTCCCGGAACATGACACCACCCCTGTTGCCGGTACGGGCAACAGGGGCGGCGGTCGACGTCGAGGGGTCAGCGGCGCTTGGCCAGGTCGACGAAGGCGCGCCAGGCGTCCGGGGCGAAGGTCAGGGTGCCGCCGTCGCGGTTCTTGGTGTCGCGGACCAGCACCCGACCGGGAAGGTTGTCGGCGACCTCCACGCAGTTGCCGCCACCGGAGCCGCTGCGCGAGGACTTACGCCAGCTGGCGTCGGTCAGATCCATGGCTTCACCACTTCCTTGATCAGGTCGAGGGACTGACGCGTCGGCAGCGCCTCGTTGCGGACGCTCTCCCACCGCGCCAGCAGACTAGCCACCTGCTCGGTCCGGTGCACCACCGTACCGCCGAGCTGGTTCTCCATGTGCCCGACCCAATTGCAGTCCTCGGTCTGGAGGAGACCGGGAATCAGGTTCGGCTCGAAGGTACGGGGGGCCGCCCCGCGCCCTTTCCCCGCCCATATGTGCGAACGGGGCGGCCCCTTCTGCCAAAGGAATGGAGACACGCCGATGCCCGAACGTTCCGCACCCTTTCCCAACTCGCGATTTCCCACTTCGCGTCCGACGACCGCCGTCACGCGCGGCAGACCGCTCGTCAAGGTCGGCGACCTCGTGAACGCGGAGCACGACGAGTACCACCGGGGGAGCTACCCTCATCTCCAGCCGGGCGAGGGCGACCTGCACCTGCGGGTCACGTACCTGCCGAGGAACGCCGCCGTGTGGGGCGGCGACTGGCTGCCCCTGCGCGGGGTCGAGATTCCGTGGGGCAAGCCGCCCCGGCCCGAGATGCCGTTCGTCGTACACCGCCGGGCGCTGCCGGGATACGTTCCGCCGCCGCTGTCGGCCGTACCCCCTCCGGTCGAGCGGACCGGCGATGCCTGACCCGCCGGAGTTGGCGGCCCACACGCCGCTGCGTCCGTTCTGGATCTGCCGGACCGACGCCCACCCGTGGCCCTGCCCCGACGCCAAACTCGACCTGATGCACGGCTTCCGGGACCGGCGGATCGAGCTGTACCTCTACCTGGGCGCCCAGTTCGTGCACGCCCTGGCCGACCTCAGCACCATCAACCCGTCGGTCGAGACGGTGGTGGAGCCGGACCTCATCCACAGCCGTTTCCTCGGCTGGGTACCCCGACGCGGGGCCCGATGAGCGACCTAACCAAGATCACCGTCAACCTGACCCCCTCGGCGGAGGCCGCGTTGGTCACCCTCAGCGACAGACAGCGGATGACCCGCACCGACGCCCTCAACCGGGCACTACGGGTGGCCGCACTGATGCTCGACCTGGCACCCGAGGGACACTTCACGCTCGTGCAGGCGGACGGCTCGCGGGATCGCATCCACCTGGTGTGAGGGCGATCAGGCCGGCTGCTCCGCCCGGCGTTCGATGTCGATGTCCTCGCCGTGCACCGGCTCACCGCACTCGACACAGTGCAACTCGACCCGGACGTGCTGACCGCACGCGCGGTGTCGCAGTTGGTTGGGCGGTCCGGCCTCGCCTGCGGTCCAGCGGTCACCCCAGGAGTTGATCGCCAACAGTACGTCGCAGAACTCCGCGCCCTTCTGGGTGAGCACGTAGTCGTAACGCAACGGTCGCTCGGAATAGGCGCGTTGCTCCAGAACCCCTTGATCCACGAGCCACTTGAGCCGCTCGGTCAGGACCTTGCGGGAAATGCCCAGGTTGTTGCGAAGCTCGTCGAAGCGGTGAACGCCCGCCCACACGTCACGAATGATCAACGGAGACCACGGCTCACCCGCCACCTCCAGCGTGCGCGCGATGGAGCAGGCCATGTCTCCGAAGCGGGTTCGCTGCATAAAATTCAGCCTAGCATGTCGGTTCTCTCAGGAGACCATCTTGCTGTACCTTGAGTCTCCTAAAGGGACCAACTCTTGGGAGACAACTGTGAGCACGCAAGTCGATGGCTCCACACGACCGATGCGGTCGGGCTGGGCGCTTGCCCTGGTCTCGATCTGCGCGTTCCTGACGGCGCTGGACGTGATGGTCGTGGTGACGGCGCTGCCGACCATCCGTACCGAGATGGGCGCCAGCCTGGCCGACCTGGAGTGGACGATCAACGCGTACACGTTGGCGTTCGCCTGTCTACTCCTCACCGGCGCGGCCCTGGGTGACCGGTTCGGCCGCCGACGGATGTACGTGATCGGGCTGGTCGTCTTCTCCGTGGCATCCATCGTGGCCGCCCTGTCCACGACGATCGAGGTGCTCATCGTCGGACGCATCCTGCTCGGCGTCGGCGCCGCACTGAGCATGCCGGTCAGCCTGACGCTGCTCACCGACGCGTTCCCGCCGCACAAGCGGGGCATGGCGATGGGCGTCTGGGGCAGCGTCTCCGGCCTGGCCGTGGCCGCCGGACCGGTCGTCGGGGGCCTCATCACCGAGGTCCTGTCCTGGCCGTGGATCTTCTGGATCAACGTGCCGCTCGGCCTCGGCGCCGCCCTGCTCACCGCACTGCTGCTACGCGAGAGCTACGGCCCCCGCCCCAAACTCGACCTGATCGGCCTCACCCTGGTCACCGTGGGCCTGTTCGGCCTGACCTGGGCGCTCGTGCGCGGACCCAACGCGGGTTGGGGCAGTTCGGAGGTCCTCGTCACGGCGATCGGTGGCGTGCTGCTGCTGGTGGCGTTCATCGCCTGGGAGCGCCACACACCACAGCCGATGCTGCCGCTGAGCTACTTCCGCAACCGGGGATTCACGGTCGCCAACATCGTGGCGTTCTTCCAGCACTTCGCCCTGATCGGCTCCCTGTTCATGCTGGCCCAGCTCTTCCAGGTCGGCCTGGGCGACGGGCCGATGGCCGCCGGCCTGCACATGCTGCCCTGGACCCTCATGCCGCTGCTGGTGGCCCCGATCGTCGGGCGCCTCGCCGACAAGTACGGCAACTGGCCGTTCATGACCATCGGCCTACTGCTCCAGGGCATCTCCCTCATCGTGATCGCCCTGATCGCGGCGCCCGGCGTGGCGTACGGCAGCCTGGTCGTACCGTTGATCATCGGTGGTGTGGGCATCACCATGTCCATCCCGACCGTGATCAACGCGGTGTTCGGATCGGTGCCGCAGAACGACATCGGCGTCGCCTCGGGCACCAACAGCGCCGTACGGGAGGTGGGCGCCGTCTTCGGTGTCGTCGGTCTCAGCGCCGCGTTCATCGCCTACGGCAGCTACGACTCGCCCGCCACCTCGATCGAGGGATTCGAGGCAGCCCTGATCCTGGGTGGCATCGCCTCCATCATCGGCGCGATCACCGCGACCTTCTCACCGGAACGGCAGCGCAAGGCTCCGGTGCCCGACCAGAGTGCGCAGCGGGCACCGGTGCTGGAGGGCGTCGAATAGCACGCGTACGGATCCACTGAGACGCCGCTGCGATCGGATCGCCACACAGCGGTCGGCGTGGCGCACGGGGGGGGGGGGGGAGGGGGGCCCCACCGCCGGGGGGGAAAGAAGGGGCAAGAAAAACGGCACACCGAGAGCGGTCGCAGGCGTGACGAAACAACCCCCAGCCCCCGGCCCCTTCCCCC